>JBPCPW010000005.1:0-44193 GCA_050998755.1 Candidatus Dormibacteria bacterium | reverse complement strand
TACTGATGCGATGCCTGCCCGGACCACAGTTGCTGTCATCGGTGCCACCGGCTATGCCGGCGGGACCGCCATCGGCCTGCTGGCGCGCCATCCCCACGTTCGCGTGGTGCGCGCCACTTCTCGGTCGTACGGGGGGCAGCAGCTGTCCGACGTCTATCCCGCGGCGGCGCTGAACCTCGAGCTGTCACCCGATCCCGACCCCGGGGATGCCGAGGTGGTGTTTGCCGCGCTGCCCCACGGGCTGGCTGGTGCGATGGCCGGGAAGTGGCTGGACGAGGGCCGCACCGTCGTCGACCTGGGTGCCGACTTCCGGCTCCGGGACGCGGCCGCCTACGCGCGGTGGTACGGCACCGAGCACCCGGCACCGCAGCTGCTCGAGGATGCCATCTTTGCGCTCCCGGAATTGCTCCCCGGCGGCTTCCGCGGGGCGAGGCTGCTCGCCGCTCCCGGCTGTTATTCGACGGCGGCGATCCTCGCCCTGCACCCCGCGGCGCAATCGGGGTTGGTGGAGGCCGACTTCATCGTCGATGCGGCTAGCGGCATCAGCGGAGCGGGCCGCTCCCTCGCGGTGGGATACCACTTCGCTGAAGCGGCCGAGGACTTCCGGGCATACGCGGTCACGGGACACCGTCACCAGGCCGAGATGTTCCAGGCGCTGGCCCGCGGCGGGCACCCGCCCCGGCTGACCTTTGTGCCTCACCTGGTCCCGATGATCCGCGGCATCCTGGCCACCTGCTACCTCAGCCTGGTCGACGGCGCCGAGTTCGATGACCTCCTGAAGGCCTACCGCGATGCATATTCCGGGTGCCCCTTCGTGCGGGTGGTCGACGCGCCGCCGCGCACCAAGGAGGTTGCGGGCACCAACCGCTGCCACGTCCACCTCGCCCTTCAGGGAGACCGAGTGATCGTCACCTCGGCAATTGACAATCTGGTCAAGGGAGCCGCGGGGCAGGGAGTTCAGGCCCTCAACCTGGCGATGGGGTGGGCCGAGACGGCCGGCCTGGAGCAGGCGCCCCGGTGGCCGTGAGCGAGGCGACGCCCGAGACCCTGCAGCGCCCGCTGATCGGGGTCACGGCGCCCCAAGGGTTTGTCGCCGGCGCCGCCGCCGCCGGGGTCAAAATCGGTATGCCAGTGGAGTCCGGCGGCAAGCTGGACGTGGCGGTGATCTACTCGGAGCGTCCCGCGACCGCGGCAGCGGTATTCACCACCAACAGGGTCAAGGCGGCGCCCGTGGTTATCAGCCAGCTCAACCTCGCGGGCGGCGCGGCGCGCGCGGTCGTCGTCAACAGCGGCAATGCCAACGCCTGCACCGGCAGCCAGGGGTTCAAGGACGCGTTGCTGATGGGCAAGCTGGCGGCCGACGAGCTGGACCTCGACCCGTCGCAGGTACTGGTGGCGTCGACCGGGGTGATAGGCCGGTTCCTGCCCATGGATCGAATCCGCGAAGGCGTGATCTCCGCGGCCCGCGCCACCACCCCGCTGGGAGGTGACGCCGTGGCCCAGGCCATCATGACCACCGATACCCGCCCCAAGCAGGCGGCGGCGTCGTTTGACTTCGGCGGGCGTCATTTCACTGTCGGAGGGATGGCCAAGGGTTCGGGGATGATCCACGTGAACATGGCGACCCTGCTGGCGTTTCTGACCACCGACGCCGCCATCAATGCGACCGACCTCGCCGCCACCCTCAAGCGTTGTACGAACCGCACCTTCAACATGATCTCAATCGACGGTGACATGTCCACCAATGACATGCTGACGGTGCTGGCCAACGGCGCCGCCGGCGGGCCGCCGCTGCTTGTCGGCGCTGGTCTCGAAGAGTTCGAGGCGGCGTTGATATCGGTATGCGAGGACCTCTCGCGACAGATCGCCCGGGACGGCGAGGGGGCCTCGCGAATGTTCACCGTCGAGGTGCGCGGCGCCGCCGGAGAGGAGGACGCGCGTACCCTGGCGCGCACCGTGGTCTCGTCGATGCTGGTCAAGGCCGCGATCCACGGCGCCGACCCCAACTGGGGACGCATTGTGGCCGCGCTGGGGCGCGCCGGCTGCGAGATGGTCCTTGACCGCCTCCGCGTTGACATCGGTGGAACCACTGTTTTCAGCAATGGCAGCGGGCTGCCCGAGACCGATCTCGCCGGGGTCGCGGCCGCCTTCGCCCGCGACGAGTTGGCCATCGTCTGCGATATGGGCGTCGGGGAGGGGGGGGCCACCGCCTTTGGGTGCGACCTGACCCCCGAGTACGTGCACATCAACGCCGACTACACGACATGACTTGGGAGAATTTGCAATGACAGTTGAGCGCGACGCGGCAATTCAGAAAGCCAACATCCTGGTCGAGGCGCTGCCCTTCATCCGGCGCTTCCACGGAGACACCATCGTGGTCAAGCTCGGGGGGTCATCGCTGGAGGACAGCAAGCACAACGTGCTCGAGGACCTGGTGCTGCTGCGATATGTCGGGATGAACCCGGTGGTGGTGCATGGCGGCGGCCGGGAGATCTCCGCCTGGCAGGAGAAGCTGGGCCTGGAGACCAGGTTCGTCGATGGGCTCCGGGTGACCGACGAGAAGTCGATGGAGATCGTCAAGATGGTGCTCACCGGCAAGATCAACCCTGAACTGGTGACCATGATCAACCAGCTCGGGGGCCAGGCCGTGGGCATGTCCGGTGAGGATGGGCCCAGTGTGCTGGTGCGACCGATGGCCAGCCAGGGGGCCGAGCACCTCGGGCTGGTCGGAGAGGTGGCGCAGGTCAACGCCGAGCCGATCACCGCCCTGCTGGACCGCAACTACATCCCGGTCTTCGCTTCGATCGGACTGGGATACGACGGGCAGTCGTACAACGTCAACGCCGACACCGTGGCCGCCGAGCTGGCGGTCGCGCTCAACGCCCGCAAGCTGATCCTGTTGACTGACGTGGAAGGTGTCATGGATGCCGGCGGCAAGCTGATCAGCGAGATCGTGGCCCACGACGTCAGCGATCGGATCGCCGACGGGACCGTCAGTGGCGGCATGATCCCCAAGGTCAAGGCTTGCGTGCGCGCTCTTTCGGGGGTCGAGAAGGCCCACATCATCGACGGCCGCGTGCCCCATGCCCTGCTCCTCGAGCTGCTGACCAACGAGGGGATCGGCACCATGATCCTGCCCGGGTGACGCTCGAGGAGGTCGCGGCGACCGAGTCACGGTACATGATGCACACCTTCAAGCGTCAACCTGTCGAGCTGGTGCGGGGCTATGGCGTAAAGGTCTGGGACGCCGACGGACGCGAGTTACTGGACTTCGTCGGGGGGATCGCGGTCAACATCCTCGGCCATGCGCACCCGGCGCTGGTCGGCGCAATTTCGGCGCAGGCGGCAACCCTGATCCACACCAGCAACCTCTACTACTCCGAGCCCCAGGTGCAACTTGCCCAACGGTTGAACACGCTGGGGTTCGCGGGCCGTTGTTTCTTTGGCAACAGCGGCGCCGAGGCCAATGAGGCGGCCCTCAAGCTGGCGCGCAAATGGGGCAAACACAACCGCGGCGGGGCATTCGAGGTGATCAGTGCGCTGGGCTCGTTCCACGGCCGGACCCTGGCGATGGTGGCGGCCACCGGGCAGCCGAAGTACCAGGCGCCCTACGCGCCGATGCCGGATGGGTTTACGCACGTTCAGTTCAACGACATCGACGCACTGGGCGCCGCGGTGACCGACCGGACGGTGGCCGTGTTTCTCGAGCCGATCCAGGGCGAGGGCGGTGTGATACCCGCGACGGCCGAGTACCTGCAGGCAGCGCGCGAGTTGTGCGACCGCGAGAACCTGCTCCTGATCTTTGACGAAATCCAGACCGGGATGGGAAGGACCGGTGATTTCTACGCCTTCCAGGGATACGGCGTCGTGCCCGATATCGTCACCCTGGCCAAGGGGCTCGGCGGCGGTGTTCCAGTCGGCGTCTGCATCGCCGGGCAGCGTGCAGATGTCTTTGAGGTAGGCGACCACGGCTCCACTTTCGGTGGCAACCCGCTGGCATGCGCCGCGGCGCTGGCAACCCTGGAGGTCATCGAGCGCGAGGACTTGGTCGAGAACGCGCGCGTGACCGGGAAGTACCTTACCCACCGTGCCGCCGAACAGCTCGCACCGTACGGCGCGATGAGGGGCCGCGGGTTGATGCAGGCGCTCGTCCTTCACGATCCAATCGCGCAGCAGACGCAGGCCGCGGCTCTGGAGCAGGGCCTGATAGTCAACGCCATAGGCGATCATGTTCTGCGGCTGGTTCCACCTCTGACCATCGGAGACGCCGACGTGGAGCAGGCGGTCGACATCCTGGAGAGGGCGCTGGACGGGGTCACCACGCATGCCCGGACGCCGGAGGCGTCCGAAGCATGATTGGCGAGAAGGGCCATCGCCAGCGCGCCATCCTGGAGCTGGTGCGCAGCCGGCCCATCCACACCCAGGAAGAGCTGGTCAACGAACTGCGCCGCCAGAACCACACCGTCACCCAGGCAACCGTGAGCCGCGACATCCGGGAGCTGGGGTTGCACCGCGAGCCCGGCCCGGATGGTAGCCGCTACGCGGTGGGCCCGGCCCTGGGCGTGCGCGGCACCCAGGTGCTGCGGGATTTTGTCACCGGGACGGTCGGCGTGCAGTTCATTGCGGTGGTGCACACGCCGCCCGGCACCGCCAACCTGGTCGCGGTCGCCCTCGACGCGGCCGCCTGGCCGGAGGTGGTCGGCACCGTCGCCGGCGACGACACGGTGATGGTGGTCTGCGCCGACTCCCGCGCCCGCCAGCGGGTCGAACAACGGCTGGGGCAGGGTGGCGGCCCGGCGGATTTGAAGGTCATGTCGTGAGCCAGAAACTGGTGCTGGCGTACTCCGGCGGACTGGACACCTCGGTGGCGATCCACTGGCTTGCCGAGCGAGGCTGGGAGGTCATTGCCCTGACCGCCGACCTTGGCGGAACGGAGGACCCGCGGACTGCCGATGCGCGCGCCGCGGCGGGCGGCGCTACGCGCCTCGACACCATCCAGCGGCGGGCCCTCAAACACGGCGCGACGAAGGCGTTCGTGGTGGATGCCAGGGACCTGTTCCTTAGACACTTCGTCTGGCCCACCCTTCAGGCCGGGGCGCTGTACGAGGGCCAGTACCCGTTGGCTACGTCGCTTGGGCGCCCGCTGATCGCCAAGCTGATGGTCGACCTGGCCCTGGAGGAGGGCGCCGTCGCCGTCGCCCACGGCTGCACCGGCAAGGGCAATGACCAGGTGCGCTTTGACGTCGCCACCGGGGCGCTGGCCCCGCAGCTGGAGGTGGTCGCGCCGGTACGCGAGTGGAAGATGTCGCGCGACGAGGAGATCGAATACGCTCGCCAGCATGACGTCACCGTTCCGGCGTCAATCGAGTCGCCATACTCCACCGACGTCAATATCTGGGGGCGCTCGATCGAGGCGGGTCCCCTGGAGGATCCCTGGGTCGAACCGCCCGGGGAGGTTTTCGAGTGGACCGCGGAGCCCTCCGCCGCGCCGGCCCGGGCGGCCTACGTCGAGATCGCTTTCCGGGAGGGGATCCCGGTCGCGGTTGACGGGGAGGAGCTGGACCCCGTGGCGCTGGTGGACCGTCTCAACGCGGTAGGCGGGGAGCATGGCGTCGGCCGCATCGACATGGTCGAGAACCGGCTGGTGGGGATCAAGTCGCGGGAGATATATGAGGCGCCCGGGGCGGTCATTTTGACGACGGCCCACGCCGCGCTGGAGACGGTGACGCTGGGTAAGGATGTCGCGCGGTTCAAGGCCAGGGTTGCCGCCGAGTGGGCCGACCTGACCTACAACGGCCTCTGGTTCTCGGCCCTGCGCCAGGACCTCCAGGCCTTTGTCGTCAGCACCCAGCGGCACGTCACCGGCGAGGTTCGGCTGAAGCTGCACCGCGGCCTGCACCAGGTGGTCGGACGCAAGGCGCCGGAGTCGCTGTACCAGCTGGACCTGGCGACCTACGGTAGTGGGGACGCCTTCAACCAGGATGCCGCCGCCGGCTTCATCCAGCTCTGGGGCCTCCCCCTGCGGACCCAGGCCAGGACCCAGGGCCTGCTCGGGGGTGCCGCGGCCCAGAGCCTCCTGCCCCCTGGCCTCAAGGGGCTGACGGGCGACGTCGAAGATGCCTGAGGTGCCTCCTCGCCGCAGCAGTAGTGGGCCAAAGAAACAATCAGTCCGGCTCTGGGGAGGCCGCTTCGCCAGCGGCCCGGCGCCGCAGGTTGCCGATTACACCGATTCGCTGGCGGTGGATCGGCGCCTTTACCGCGAGGACATCGCCGGTAGCACGGCCCACGCGCGGATGCTCGCGGCGGTGGGCATCATCACCGCCGCGGAGGGCCGGGCGATGGAACGAGGCCTGGCCGCGGTACTCAAGGAGATGGCCGCCGGTACATTCGAGTTCCAGGCTGGGGACGAGGATATCCACACTGCCGTGGAGCGCCGGCTGACAGAACTGACCGGACCGGACGTGGGGGGCAAGCTGCACACCGGTCGCAGCCGCAACGACCAGGTGGCCCTGGACACCAGGCTGTTCGCGCGGCGGCGCGTGGTCGAACTCGGCGAGGCGATATGCGCCATGCAGCTGGGGCTGCTCAATCAGGCGAAAGACCACCTTCACGACATCATCCCGGCGTACACCCATCTCCAAAGGGCCCAGCCGACCACCATCGGCCACCACCTCCTGGCATACGTGGCGATGCTGCAGCGCGACTTCGAGCGCCTGCGCGACGCCTACGGCCGCACAGATGTCATGCCTCTGGGGTCGGGCGCCGCCACCGGCAGCAGCCTGCCGCTGCGGCGTGAAATGGTGGCTAAAGACCTCGGTTTTGCGTCGATCTCCGAGAACAGCCTGGACGCGGTCAGCGACCGGGACTTCGTGGTCGAGCTGGAATCGGCGTGCGCCCTGTTGATGGTCCACCTCAGCCGGTTGGGCGAGGAATGGGTGCTCTGGTCCAGCCAGGAGTTCGGGTTCGTCGAGCTCCCCGACGACTACTCCACGGGGTCGAGTCTGATGCCCCAGAAGAAGAATCCCGACATCGCCGAGCTCATCCGTGGGCGAACCGGGCGGGTGATCGGCGACCTGGTGGCGATGCTGACCACGCTCAAGGGACTTCCCCTGGCATACAACCGCGACCTCCAGGAGGACAAGCGAGGGATGTTTGACGCCACCGACACCGCCCTGGCGTCCCTGCAGATCGCCACTGAGCTGGTTGCCCGATCGACGTTCAACCTGGAGCGTGCTGCCAGTGCGGGCTCGGACCCGGCGATGCTCGCCACCGAGGTCGCCGACCACCTCGTGCGCCAGGGTCTGCCATTCCGCCGCGCCCATGAGATCGTGGGGCGCGCCGTGCGCCAGGCGGCGATCGACGGGACCACGCTGGCGGGCCTTCCCCTGCCCGCATGGCAGGCGATCGAGCCGGCCTTTAGAGCCGACGGCCTCGCCGCGCTCGAGCCGGACCGCGCCCTGCGTGCGCGGACCATGATGGGAAGCCCCGGGCCGCGGCCCCTGGGCCGGGCGATCAGGCGCGCCGAGGCGGCGACCAGGCGCAACCGCACCTGGCTGGCTTCCCGCGGTGCCGCTGCCGGCTGAACCTGCGCGCAATACTGGTGCGGTGCAGGATTCAGCGACCGCCCGCGGGCGCCAGGCCAGCCAGTGGACCGAACCTCTGCAGGCAGCGGTGGCGGCGTTCTTTCTGGTCAGCGCTGTCGTCAACACCGTGATCGTGCTGGCATTCGGCGACCTGTATCGCAACCACTACACGCAGGTTTACCAGCAGGCACGACTGCCCTCCGATCAGCTGGGAGCCAGTGTCGAAGGCAGTGTGACCGTGATCACGGCCATCACGATGGTCCTCGCCGTCGCCTACCTGGCGCTGGGTGCGCTGTCGCTCTTCCGGCGCTATGCGTGGATCTTCATCGTCGACATGGTCGTGCTCTTCCTTGCCGGCGCCCCCAGCCTGGCGGGCGGAGTGATCAACCTCGTCAGTCCGTCAGGCGCCGGGCTGCCCCCGGTTTTCGGCCTGACCCAACTGGTGCTCTCGCTGGTCGCGCTCGCGCTCTTCATCCTGATGCTGGGGCTCCTCCTGCGCATTGGGGTGTGGGCGCAACGTCGCACCAGCGTCGCGCTGGCAGAGTAGATCCGATGCTGCTGGCTATCGACATCGGCAACAGCAACATCGTCCTTGGCGCCTTCCAGGGCGAGGAGCTGACGGAGCACTGGCGGATCGCGACGCGGATCGACTACACCGCGGACGAGCTGGGCGTTATCCTTCGCGGGCTCTTCGGGGCCACCCGGTTGCGTCTCGAAGAGGTGCAGCATGTCGTGGTGTCGAGCGTGGTTCCAAGCCTCAACCAGGCGATCGCCGACGTGTCGCTGCGTCAGCTTGGAATCGAGCCGCTGGTGATTGGCCCGGGGGTGCGCACGGGGATGCAGATCCGCTACGACAACCCCCGTGAGGTGGGTGCCGACCGCATCGTCAACAGTGTCGCCGCGTTCACCAGGTACGGCGGCCCGGCAGTGGTCATTGACTTTGGTACCGCCACCACCTTTGATGCCATCGGCAAGAACGGCGATTACCTCGGCGGGGTGATCGCGCCGGGAATACGGATCTCGATGGATGCGCTCTTCAACCGCGCCGCCAAGCTGCCGCGCTTCGAGCTGGCGGTGCCGCCGGGACTCGAGGGGGTGATCGGCAAGAACACCGTTGAGTCGATGCAGGCGGGCTTCGTGTTCGGGTTTGCGGGGCAGATCGAGGGCATTGTCGGGCGGATGCGCGAGGAGCTTGGCGGCGAGTGCCGGGTGATCGCGACGGGTGGCCTGGCAGGACTGATCGCAGCCCACGCCAGCGTGATAGAGATTGTCGACGACAACCTGACGCTCGACGGCCTGCGCATTCTGCACGAGCTCAATACCGCCAAATAGGCCCGAAACCGTCAGGAGCCGTCACTGGATTGTCACTTCTGACACAGCGCACAGGAGCCCGCCTCTAAACCTACAGTGAGCGGATGTCTGCGGCGGTCAACGTCCTCCAGTACCTGGCGGCAGCCGGGTTCCTCATGGTTGCCGCCGTCGCGTACCGCGACTGGCGGACATGGCGAGGCCGTGGGCGCGCTTACCTGGCCGTCGCGGTGATGTTGCTGGCGCTGGTCTCGCTGCTGGGATTGGTGGCCGCCAAACTGCACGGTTTGCCGATGGCGCTGGTCACCGATGTCGAGGTGGCGTGCTTTTTGGGGGTGGGGTATTTCCTCTTCCTCTTCCGGCATGAGTTGTTGCCGGCGCCGGACTATGTCCTGGCGCTGCTGGCGGCGCTGTGCATCCTTGCCGCGCTGGTTACCGCGGTAGTCGTCACAGCGCGCGTGCAGGGAGCCGCGGTCCAACTCGTCGACGGCCTCCTGGTCCTGTTGGCCTGGCTGGCCTGTGCCGGCGAGCCCGTGGTTCGGCTCTGGTGGTTCTCGTCCAGCCGGCCCGCGGTGCAGCAGGCCCGCCTTCGTGCCCTGTCGCTGGCCTACATCGGGATCATCGTGATCACCGCGGTGGAGACCATCGGCTACTCCGCCAGCGCAACACCCGCTGCCCAGCTGGCGCTCCAGCTTTTCACCCTGGGCCTGGTTCCCATCATGTTTGTCAGCTTCGCCCCACCGCGCTGGCTGCGGCGGCTCTGGCGCCAGCCCGAGGAGGAGGCGTATGGCGCCGCCATGCGGGACCTGCTGCTGTTCTCTCCAACCCGCCAGGCACTGGCGGCTCGCGCCATCGAATGGGCAGTGCGCCTGGTTGGCGGGGAGGGCGGGGTATTGGTCGGCAGCGACGGCGTGGTGCTGGCCCAGACAGGCGTGGAGGCCGCGCAGGCTGAGGAGCTGCGTCGGGCGCTGAGGAAGTCGAGCGACCGCGTCGTCAGAAGCCCGCTCGACCCCAGCCTCAGCGCCGTACTTTTGCCCAGCCACCCCGAGCAGGGTTTCGGTGGGCTGGCTGTCGTCGCGGGGGCCTTCAGCCCGGTTTTCGGCGCTGACGAGATGAACCGCCTGGAGCATTACGTCGCGGCGACCACCGCGGCGCTGGAGCGTGTGACCCTGGTGGAGTCGCTGAGCAAGCGCGAGGAGGAGGTGCGTACCCTCAACAACGACCTGGAGCGCCGGGTGGCCCATCGCACGGCCCAGCTGGAAGCCAGTAACCACGAACTCGAGGCGTTTTCCTACACCGTCTCCCATGATCTGCGGGCACCCCTGCGCGCGGTCGACGGATTCGCCCGTATTTTGTTGGAGGAGTACGAGCGATACCTGCCCGATGACGGTAAGCGTTACCTCAAGCTGATCGGCAGCAACGCCGAGGACATGGGCAACCTGATCGACGGGTTGCTGAACTTCTCCAGGCTGAGTCGCGCTCCGATGCGGCGCCAGCGGGTGGCCACGGCCGACGTTGTGCGGCACGCGGTAGGCGTCCTGAGGGTCGGCCTGAACGGACGCCAGGTGGACTTCCGGGTTGACGACCTGCCCCCCGTGAGGTCGGACCCCGTACTCCTGGAGGAGGTCTACACCAACCTGATCAGCAACGCGATCAAGTTCACCCGCGACCGCCCTTCGGCAGTGATCGAGATGGGGGTGGAGCCGTCCCCCGACGAACCCGCCAACCTCGCCTTCTTTGTGCGTGACAACGGGATCGGGTTCGACATGCGCTACGCCGAGAAGATCTTTGGGGTGTTCCAGCGACTGCACCGGGGCAACGACTATGAGGGGACGGGCGCCGGTTTGGCGATCGTGCAACGCATAATCAGTCGGCACGGCGGGCGCGTCTGGGCCGATGCCACCCCGGGACAGGGCGCTACCTTTTACTTCACGCTAGGAGCCGCACCGGATGATGAGTGACGAGGTCGTCGAAATCCTTCTCGTTGAGGACAACCCCAACGACGAGGAGCTGACGCTGCATGCCTTCCGCAAATACCACCTGACGAACCGGCTGCAGGTGGTCCGCGACGGCGAGGAGGCCCTCGACTTCATCTTCGCCCGCGGCCAGTACTCCAACCGCAATATCCAGAATGGGCCCAAGGTCGTGCTGCTCGACATCAAACTCCCCAAGGTCGACGGCCTGGAAGTGCTGCAGCAGATCAAGAGCGACGAGCGCACCCGGAAGATCCCGGTGGTCTTACTCACCTCATCGCGAGAGGAGCGAGACATCCTTGCCGGCTACAGCAATGGGGCCAACAGCTACATCGTCAAACCTGTCGACTTCGAGCAGTTCACGGAGTCGGTGCGCACCCTGGGGATGTACTGGCTACTGCTGAACAAGCCTCCGCTCGTCGACTAGAGACGGCCGCGACCCCCCTCACGTGAAAGCGCTGCGAGTCCTCATGCTGGAGGACCGAGCCACCGACGCCGAGCTCGTGGTCCACGAGATGCGCCGCGGCGGATATGACCCGATGGTCACCCGCGTGGACGATGAGGTCTCCTACCAGGCGGCACTCGACGCGTCGTGGGACCTGGTCCTGGCCGATTTCAATCTCCCGGCGTACGACGCGGTCAGCGCCCTGCGGGAGATGAACCGCCGCCACCTGGACCTGCCGTTCATCATCGTCTCCGGGAGCATCGGTGAGGACGTGGCGGTGGCTGCGGTGCGCGAGGGTGCGGCCGATTACCTGCTCAAGGATCGCCTGGGCCGGCTCGGCGCCGCCGTGGACCACGCCCTGGCGCAGAAGGTTCTCCGCGACGAGCGGGCGAAGGTCGACCGAGAGCTGAAAGAGAGTCAGGAGCGCTTCCGGCGGGTCTTCGAGGAGGGCGCGGTGGGGATGGCGATCGTGGGATCGGACTACAGGTTCCTCGACGTCAACGATGCCCTCTGCCAGATGCTCGGCTACTCCAAGGCCGAGCTGACCCGGCTGGGCATCCGCGACGTCAGCCACCCGGAGGACTTCGACGCCACCGCCGACATGTCCAAGCGCCTGTTCGCCGGTGAGCTTGCCTCGTACCGCGCCGAGAAACGCTATCTCAAGAAGACCGGGGAGGTGGTCTGGGTCCAGCTCAGCGTCTCCGTGGTCCACGGGGACAGCGGTGACCCCCTCTATTCCATCGGCGTCCTGCAGGACATCACGGAGCGCAAGCGGGCCGAGCAGGAGATGCAGTTCCTCGCCCTTCATGACACCCTGACCGGCCTGCCCAACCGGACCCTTTTCACAGACCGTCTGCAGCAGGCGATCCTCACCGCAGGGCGCGACGGCGCCGGCTTCGGCCTGCTGATCATGGACATGGACCGCTTCAAGGAGGTCAATGATTCCCTGGGCCACCAGAGCGGCGACCTTCTCCTGCAGCAGATGTCCGCCCGGCTGCGCAGTGCGCTGCGGCAGTCGGATACCGTCGCCCGGCTCGGGGGCGACGAGTTCGGTGTGTTGCCCTTTGGCGTGCTAGACGTGCAGGCCAGCGTCTTCGCGGCCCAGAAGATCCTTGGTGCCAAGGACGTGCCATTCACCCTGGGCGAGGCCACGGTCGAGGTCGGGCTGTCGATTGGAATTGCCCAGTACCCCGAGCACGGCCGGGACGCCGAGACGCTGATGCGCCGCGCCGACGTCGCGATGTACGTGGCCAAACGCACCAAGAGTGGATACGCCGTGTACTCCTCAGAGCAGGACGAGCACAGTGCCGGCAGGTTGGCCCTGATGGGCGAGCTGCGCCAGGCGATCCGCACCCGCCAGCTGGTTCTTCACTACCAGCCGAAGGTGGATTTCCGCAGCGGCCGCACCACCGGGGTGGAGGCCCTGATCCGCTGGGATCACCCGACCAAGGGCCTCCTCAGCCCCGACCAGTTCATTCCCCTGGCGGAGCAGACCGACCTGATGACCCTGCTCGCGAAGTACGTGATGACCGAGGCGCTGCAGCAGTGCCAGCGGTGGCACCGCAAAGGAATCGACCTGAATGTAGCCGTCAACCTGTCAGCGGCCAACCTCCACGAGGCAACACTGCCCGAACTGGCCCACGAGTTGCTGGACAGCGTGGGGCTGCCCCCCTCGGTGCTCACAGTGGAGATCACCGAGAGCGCCATCATGGTGGCCCAGGCCGACCGCACCGTGCGCCGGCTGCGGGACATGGGCATCGGGATCTCGATTGACGACTTCGGAACCGGGTACTCGTCCCTGAGCTATCTCAAGACCCTGCCGGTCAGCGAGATCAAGATCGACCGCTCATTTGTCAAGGACATGGCCGTCGATACCGATGATGCCGCCATCGTCCAACCGACAATCGACCTCGGACACAACCTGCGAATCAAGGTGGTCGCGGAGGGTGTCGAGGATGAGACGACGTGGAAGATGCTGTCGCTGCTGGGCTGCGATTACGCTCAGGGTTGGTACATCAGCCGGGCCCTCCCGGCAGAGGAGCTGGAAACGTGGCTGCGGACGTCGAGATGGGGAATAGCGGAGTCGATACCGGCATGAGCGGCGAACAGGGGGACCCGCCGCCCAGCAAGGGCACGGTCCTGGTTGTTGATGACGAACGTGCCCTGGTCAGGGTGCTGGCCATCCACCTGGAGGCCGAGGGCTATGACGTGCTGACCGCCACCAATGGTCAGGACGCGCTGGCTCAGATCCGCCAGCGGCGTCCGACGGTCGTCGTGCTGGACGCGATGATGCCGGAGTTGAGCGGCCTCGAGGTCTGCCGGCGGGTGCGCAGCGACAAGGACCTTTCGAACTCGCACGTGATCATCCTCACAGCCAACGTGGGGTTCCGCCAGAGTTCCGAGGAGGTGGGCGCGGACGCGTTCATGACCAAGCCGTTCCACCTGGCTGAACTCAGCGCCGAGGTTGACCGCCTGTCGACGCGGAACACGGCCACGAGCTGACGCGGTTGCCGGTCAGCCGTGGAGCCCGTTGGCCCTCAGGTACTCGCTGAACCCGCGCGGCTCGAACCCGAAGTTCTTCTTGACCGAGTCGAGTTCGGTGGTGTTGTCGAAGCCGAAGAGCTCAAGGGTCGCGGCGGTCAGCGGTGGCCTGGGCAGGAAGCCGAGCAGCGCCGCCTGGATTTTCGCCAATCCGACCGGTAACGGCGCAATCAGGCGCTTCTTGCCCGAGACCTCGAGGATCAACTCGACTATCTGCCGGAAGGTGGCGTACTCACTCCCGCCGATGGCGATCTCGCGCCCCAGCAGCCGGTCGTCGGTCAGCGACATCTCAACAGCGGTCACCACATCCTCGATCCAGATCGGCTGAAACCGGGTGTGAGCCCCGGTCATCGCCGGGACCACGGGTGACACGTCAGCGATCCGGGCCAGCGCGCAGACGAACTCCGCGTCGCCGCCAAACTGGACCGACGGCTGCACGATCACAAACGGGATGCCGCTCCCACGGACGGCCTCCTCCATGCCCCAGCGGGTCGCCATGTAGGTGCCCGCCGCGGCGGGACGCGTGCCAAGCCCGGACACCAGCACCACCCGCTTGATGCCTGCCTCGGAGGCCTGCGCCACCAGGTTGGCGGTGCCGATTTCGTTGATCTGCCGGTAGGCATCCGGGTAGGGCTGCTTGTAGTTGGCGGTGATCGCGGCGGCATGGACCAGCGCGCCCGCGCCGTGCAGCGCGTCACCCAGGCTCTCGGGTCGGGTCAGGTCTGCCTGGACAACCTCGACCCCGGCCGGCGGGGTGTAAGCGGCAGGGCGGCGCACCATGGCGCGGACGGCGTGTCCCGATTCTGCGAGGCGACGGACGACGTGGCTGCCGACAAAGCCGTTGGCCCCGGTGACAACGACCGGATCGTCGGTTGCAACGACCGGAAGGTCGGTTGTAATGATCGGCGGGTTGGTTGCTTGGCTCATATCAGGCCCTCCTGGGACAGGACTACGCAGCGCGGTGCGCCGGCGATCACTACCCTTGCAAGCATGATCCGCATTGGCCGCGTGGAGATCCCCAACCCGGTTGTCGTCGCCCCGATGTCCGGCATCACCGACCGCCCCTTCCGGCGCATCGCCGCGGAGATGGGTGCGGGCCTGCTCTGCACCGAGATGGCCAGCGCCGTGGCCCTGGTGCGGCAGGGACCCGCCACCTGCGAGTTGACCCGCGTCTGGCCCGATGAGCACCCGGTCAGCGTCCAGCTGATGGGCCGCGAACCCGCCTCCATGGCCGCCGCCGCCGAGATCGTGGTCCAGGAGGGTGCCGACATTGTCGACATCAACATGGGCTGCCCGGTGGACAAGGTGGCGAAGAAGACCTGTGCCGGCGCGGGGCTGGCGCGCGACATCCCACTCGCTGTGGAGTGCGCCCGGCAGATGATCCGCGCCATCGCGCCGGTGCCTCTCACGGTGAAGATGCGCCTGGGCTGGGACGACAGCACCAGAAACTGCGTCGACCTGGCCATGGCGCTGGAGCAGGTGGGTGTGGCGTCGGTTTCGGTGCACGGCCGCACTCGCGTGCAGGGTTACACCGGGCTGGCAGACTGGGACGATATCTCCAGGGTCAAGGCGGCCGTGAGCATCCCGGTCTTTGGCAGCGGCGACATCGGCAGTGCGGCCCAGGCCCGCCGGCGGATGGACCTCACGGGGTGCGACGGCGTGTTGCTGGCTAGGGGCATGATGGGCAACCCCTGGTTGATCCACCAGTGCGCGTCCCTGCTGGCGCGAGGCGAGGAGGTGCCCGACCAGGAGTGGACTGACCACGTGGCCCTGGTAAGGCGGCTCGCGGGGTACGTGGTGGACCACTACGGGGAGCGGCTGGGCGTCAAGCTGGCGCGCAAATACGTGTCCTGGGCCGTGCGTGGTGTCCCCGGGGCGGCGCGGATGCGGGATGCCGTGCAGTTCATCGACACCCGCGATGACCTCGACGCCTTCTGGGGCCGGTTGGAGGACCTGAGCCCAGCCAGCGACGGCTTCGACCGGGCCCTCGGAGCCGGCTACCGGGCGGGTCTGACCCCTCCCGGATCGGCCCGCGAGGCGGCCCTCGCAGGGGTCGATTAGCTGTCGTATAATCCGCTCCCTCTAGCGGGGACACCCGCCCGCCCACCCGGCGTCCACGGCCCGGAATATCCGGCTCGGGACGCTGTTTTTTCAGGTATGCAGATGCTCCAGGACAAACCGGTTCCAATCACCCAAAAAGGCCTCGACAAGCTCCAGGCGGAGCTCGACGAACTCCTCAGTGTCAAGCGACCTGAGGTCGCCGAACGGATCAAGTCGGCAAAGGAGTTCGGCGATATCTCGGAGAACGCCGAGTACGAGGACGCCAAGAACGACCAGGGCTGGGTCGAGGGGCGGATCATGACGCTTGACAAGATGATCCGCAACGCGGAGCTCATCCCCGAGGGGTCTCGCAAAGCGTCGGCCGCGGTCCAGTTGGGGTCCAAGGTCAAGGTCAAGGATGAGTTCGGCGAGTCCAGCTACACGATTGTCGGTCCGGTGGAAGCCGACCCGACAAAGGGTCTGATCTCGCTCGAGAGCCCGGTTGGCAAAGCGCTGATGGGCCACGGCAAGGACGACAAAGTCAAGGTCACCACCCCCGGCGGGACCAGCACCGTCACCATCCTCGCCATCAAGTAGACCGCACCTAAACTGAACAGAGTCCAAGATGACGCGACAGGTAGGGCCCCCGGCGGGGCCTGACGCCACGTGGGCGTTGCACCTGACTTGACGGCCGGGAGGCGGCGCTCTCTGACGTTAACTTCGTGACATTCCCGGCCTCGACCTCAGCGATCCCTGCGAGGTGTCAGCCGCGCCAGATCGGCTGGATCGCTTCGGACGCAACCAGGCGCAACGCCCCCGCGGCGCCACCCGCCCCCGTTGAGACCTGACATCCCGTCCCCTTGATCTCCGCAGCGGATTCGGGATACGGAGACAGCGAGAACCCTGCCGGTAGCCGGGGTGGCGTCCCTGGCGTAATCCCCCGGTGCGGCGTATCGAGCACGCCAGTGGCTCTCCAGGAGGCAATGACGATCGCAGGCGAGCGCAGATTCCGAGGGGCCGTGAAATTCCGCTGCTGCAAGCGGCAGTTGCGCGGGTCGGCCCCGTCCGCCGCCGGGGGTTGCGCCAGGGGCGTCAGGGCCCCGGCTGTGGCGTCTTCGCTGTCGCCTTATCTCGGAGGCTGTACAGCCTAGGAGAAGACCTCCCGCAGGTCCTCCGGCGAGAGGCTGACGTGCAGCCAGCCCTCGACGAACTTGTCGCCCACCACCCGGTAGGTCCACGACGTGTGGTAGGTCCGGCTCTTGCCGCGACGGGTCACGGTCACGCGGTTGAGTGCTACCGCCAGGTCGTCGGTGGCACTGACGGAAAGCAGCTCGTTCTTGAACTGGCCGCCGGTCAGCTCCAGCATCTTGCGGATCAGCCCCATGACGACCATCGGCCCCCTCACGTCTCCGGGGTCGAAGGGCAGTTGGGCGGGGACCTCCAGCTTGAAGCCGGGGCTGAAATCCCTGAAGGCTGTCTCCAGGTCACGCCGCTCAAGCGCGGCGTAACAGTCGCGCACACGCCTGGCGTTGGCGGTGGAGCCCGGGCCATCCTGCTTCGGTCGTTTCCCGGGCGCGGCGCGGGCAGGGTCGGGTTCGGGGATGGTCACCTGCCGCACAGCGTGCGCGAACGGTGCCAGGGCATCAGCCGCGGAGGGGGCGGCAGCGGTCGAGCCCGCGGCAGGGTCCGGCGCGTCCGGTTCCGAGGTCGCAGGCTCCCCGTTCTCGCCCTTCTCCGTCCAGGAGAAGGCAGTCATGCAGCTAACGTACTGCCGGCACCGGCCTGGGAACAAGCAGAGTTATGACGGTCTGGTGCCAAACCGGATCCTTACCGGCGACGGTGCTCGACCAGGTCGGCCGCGAGGCGGCGGCCGATGCGGTGGGCGGTGGCCATTATTGTCAGCTGGGGATTCACCGCGGTCGATGACGGGAGCACGCTGGCGTCACAGATATAGAGCCCCTCACAGGCGAATGACCTGCCATAGCTGTCGACCACCGCACGCCTGGGGTCCTCACCCATGCGCGCCGTTCCCATGGGGTGATATGCGGAGAGTTTGAGATCGCGGGCCTTGACCCTGGCCGGGTCCAGCCGGCGAAGCTCGGCCAGCGAGCGCACCACCGGGAAGCCGTGGACCACCGGGTAGAACTCCTTGGCACCGGCCGCGAAGTAAAGCTCGCCGGCCATGATCACTGCCTGGGCCATGCGGAAGGTCTCGTTCGCACCCATGTTGTAGTACATCAGCGGCCGGCCGTCAGGGCGCCGGAACACCCGCCCGGACGAGTGGTCTGAGACCATCATCCCGACCGCGGCCATGCGCGGGTACTCGGCAACGTGACGAACCAGTTTCTCGCCGACAAAGGGCAGCGCGCCGGCACTGTAGGAGATCCCGGGTGGTGGCATGGTCGCCTCCAGGATGATGCCGTCGGACTCCAGGCGCTCGTCGACTCCATACGACTGCATCGTGCCCTTCCAGGCGTGGAGGTCGCGGTCGAACAGCGCCAGCGCCCCGGCCCCGGGATGGATCCTGAGGTTGCGCCCCAGCTGACGGCTGATGCCTCCGAGGCCACTCTGGCTCAGCAGCAGGGGGGTATACACCGCGCCGGCCGCGACCACCACCGCCCGGGCGCGGATCTCCAGCGTGCCCCGTGGATGGCCCTGGCGGTCGAGGATCTGCACCGATACGCCGGTTGCCCGCACACCGTCGTGCCGTACGCGCTCAACGCGGCAGCTGGAGTAGATCCGCGCCCCGCGCCGGACCGCCATCGGCAGGTAGCTCAGGTGCATCGCCTGCTTGGCGTCGCGGGGGCAGCCGAAGGCGCACTGCCCTGACCCGTGGCAGCCGCGGATATTGCGCGGGATCGGGCCGCCCTTCCACCCCAGCGCCTGGGCCCCGTCGCGCAGGACCGCCCCGTTGTTGCCCAGCACCTCATCCGGCACCGGCGTGACGTTGAGGATCTCCTCGACCTGCGCGAAGTACGGCTCCATGGTCGTCGGGTCGGTGTCCTTGACACCCATGGACTTCGTCCATTTGTCCAGGATCCAGTCGGGGGCGCGGTAGCAGGTGCCCGAGTTGACCACCGTGGTCCCGCCCACGGCCTTACCCATCGGCAGGGAGATGGTCACGTTCCCGGTGGTGAACGTGAGGCCGTTGTCGCGGTAGGCACGGTCCAGGCGATCCAGCAGGCGCACGCCGTCAAAGTCCTCCCGGGCGTAGGTCGTCCCCTCCTCCACCAGGATCACCGAGAGCCCCGCTTCGGCCAGCTCGTACGCGGCGACCGCACCGCCGGCGCCGGTGCCCACGACCACCACGTCGGCGTCGTCACGCGCGCCATCCTGGACATCAGGGTAGGCGATCGACGGCAGCCTTGTGGATTCCTGCTCCGTGACCACTGGAACCAGGGGCCGGCCGTCGTAGCCGATCGCGGCCTCCACCTCGGGCGTTGAGAAGTAGGCCAGTTGGATCAGCGCCTTGAGCCCCACTGTGAGGTCGCGGCGCGCCGCCACGCGGCCCTCCTCGAGCTCCTCGAGGAAGCGGAGCCGTTGCTCGGGCGCCATCCTGCGGAAGGGCTTGAGGTGCCTGGATGCCATTCCCAGGGCGTCAAAGCCGCTGATCATCACCTTGATCAGTCCGCGGGTGGCGCGATCGTAGCCGGCGAGCTGGGCGTCGACGCGGTCGCAGAGTCCGAGCTCGGCCGCCCCCGGGACTGTGCCCACGCCCGACGGCAGCAGGGTGGTCGCAAGAGCGTCAAGGGTTTCCCGCTGCCGCCGGCTGAGGTTCCTCGCCTCGGCGGGTACCCAGCCGGCGAGGCCGTCGGCAGCGGTCGTCACCGGCGCGGCCGCAACCTGGTGCCGGTGGGGCTGTCCTCAGCCGACCATCCCAGCTCCTCGATGCGCCCTCGCAGGACGTCCGCCAGCGCCCAGCTCTTCTCGGCCCGGGCCGCGTCACGCTGGCGGGCAAGCTCCTGAGCCTCGGCGGGGGCCTCATCCTGGGCGATCGTAGGCGCCATCGTGAGGTCGAGCTGCAGGACGCGGTCCCAGTCCTCGAGCAGCCAGCGCTTCTCGCCGTCGGCTACCTCCGAGCGGAGCAGCTCCTGGAGCAGGCTGGTCACCAGCGGCAGGTCGAGGTCGTCGGCAAGCGCGCCGCGGAAGCGGTCCAGGAACACCGCCCCCGGGCCGCCCTTCGGCTCCTGCGCCGCGGGCAGCCGTGAGCCCCGCAGCCGGATCGAGTTGAGACCGCGCTCGGCGCCCTCCAGGACCTCCTCGGAGAAGCTGAGCTTGGCGCGGTACTTCGCGGTCATCGCCAGGAAGCGGAACGCCAGCGGGTCGTGGCCCGCTTCCTGCAGGTCGCGGATGCGCACGACATTGCCGGTCGACTTGGCCATCTTCCGGCCCGACATCTCGAGGAACTCGCCGTGGATCCAGTAGTTGACGACCTGCCGCCCGAGGACGGGCTCCGACTGCGCGATCTCGTCCTCGTGGTGGGGGAAGACCAGGTCCACGCCGCCGGTGTGGATGTCGAAGCCCTCCGGGAAGAACTTCAGCGACATCGCCGAGCATTCCAGGTGCCAGCCCGGGAAGCCGGGGCCCCATGGCGAGTCCCAGATCTGCAGCCGACGGGGGCCGCCCGCCTTCCAGAGCAGGAAGTCGGCGGGGTGGTGCTTGCTGGGGTCGGGGTCGATGCGGTAGCCCGCCTGGAGTTGGTCGAGGGTGTTGTGAGAGAGCTTGGGGTACTCACCGTCGCGCTTCTGGACGTCATAGAAGACGTTGCCGTCGACCTCGTAGGTGAAGCCCCGCGCCTCCAGCGCCTGCACCAGCTCGATCATCTCCGGTATGAACTCGGTCGCCCGCGGATAGTGGTCGGCACGGCGGATCCGCAGCAGGGCAGCGTCCTCGAGGAAGGCGGCCGTGTAGAACTCGGCGATCTGCTCCGGCGTCTTGCCCTCGGCCTGGGCCGAGGCCAGGACCTTGTCCTCGCCAGTGTCCTGGGTGTCGTCCTGGAGGTGCCCGACGTCGGTGATGTTCTGCACCAGTGTCACCTCGTAGCCGAGATACTCCAACGCCCGCAGCCAGAAGTCGGTGAAGAGGTTGGTCCGGAAGTTGCCGATGTGGGAGTACTTGTAGACTGTCGGCCCGCAGGCGTACATCGACACCCTGCCTTCCTCACGCGGGCGGAAGACCTGCTTCTCACGACCGAGGGAATTGAAAACCTGGATCTCCGGCATGGGTTCAGGGAGTCTAAGTGGACCCCTGGGGGGCGGCGTCCCGGGACTCCACGCGCTGCTCGGCCTCCAGGCGGCCGAGGTGGACATCGTCCTGGTTGACGAACTTCATGGCATCCGCGACCAGGCGGTGGCCGGCAACGTCGCGGATCAAGGTGTGCATCTGCTGGGCGATACGCCGGTAGTTGGGGTGACCCTGGGGCGAGCTGCGGAGCTCGATCAGGTGCATGGCCTCACGGGCGTTCATACGCATCACGTAGCGCATCCGGTGACCCATGGTCATCAGGTACTGCGCCTGGGCCGGGTTCCCAGCTGACAGCGCAGCATAGACAGCCTCTGCCCTCGCCACGGCGTCGCTCCATACGCGATCCACAGCTGCAGCCTGTGCTTCCGCGGGTATGTCGAAGCCCAGCTCGGGTCCCAGGTGCTGCCACTCGATGGTCAATAGACGATGGCGTTGAAGATCTCGGAAGGCGCCGTAGTCCGAGACCACCTCGAACTCGTAGTCCACGGACTCCCACTCCCTCCCGGGGTGGTGGCGGCGGTTGCGACGGGTGCCGAGGGCAGCGGCGAAGAGCTCCACGCGACGCTCGATCGGCAGCTCCCTGACCACCTCCCTCAACTCCTCGAGCGACCGCGCGCTGTGCGCATACAGCGCGTTGGCCACGATCTCGTCCTCGGCGCCGGGACGCCAGTGAAGGAGCCTGACCTGGGCCGTGGCGGGCCCCGTGGACGGGGTGGCAAGGCCCAGGTCGGCGGCGGCGGCGGCCATCGCGTCGCTGCGTTCCCGACGATATTCGACCCAGACCCCGCCACGCTCCGGCCGCTCCAGCCGCGTCAGGAAATCCGGGATGACCTTGTTCAGCTCCGCCAGCAGGAGTTCAGCGTAGTGGCGGGCCTCGGGGAGCTCGTGGGACCGCATCCGCAGGACCAACTGCTCGTACGCCTGGGGGCTGCCGAAGATGCCGACATTGGAGGCGGTGGCCGCCGGCAGCAGCCCGCGCGACACGTCCAACGCGGCGGCGCGGGCGGCGCGCCGGGCAGCAGCATCCTCTGCAGGGATGTCGGCCTGGAGGAAATCCCGCACCGCGTCGTTGACCCTGGCGTAGGCGTCGAACAGTCCGTCCAGCGCGGCCTCCACTTCCTGCGCATGGGGTCCCGCGAAGAGATCGGGGTCGCGGTAGTAGCGATATCGCCCCCCCGGCCGGTCACCGTAGTAGACGTACCTCGTGGACTGCTCCAGGTAGCCCATCAGCCGGCCGCGCTCCAGCACCTTGGTGAGCAGGTTGCTCACCTGCTCACAGCTCACATGCACCCCCGCCAACTGGGCGACCGAGTCGTCCCCGTAATCCGAGAGGACGCGGCTGAAGAGGTCGGAGGCCCGTGCCACGCCAACGTCGGCGGTCTCCGAGGAGTCCTCGCCCTCCCTGTAGAACTCGTCGAGGAAGACCCGCTTCAGTGGCTTGGCGGTGCGGCTATATCGGGCGAACAGAGCTGCACGAGTGGCATCGGGCAGGTGGGTCAGGGCCGCCGCAGGGCCGTCCACCGACGTGAAATGGCGGCTGAGGACGCGCCGCTCGGCGGTGGTGTAATCGGACTCGACGTAGGTCTGCAACGCCCACGGATTATGCCGGTCCGTCGAGGTCGGCAACCGCCCTAAGATTCTTCGAATGAATGCCGCCCCGGTACCGACCACGCCCGACGAGGCGCCACCGCCGCCCCTCCTCAAGGCCCTGGCAGGAGTGCTGGAACGGCGCGTCGGCCAGTACGACGTCACCCCCTCACCGAAGCGCCGGGCGGCCGGTGTGTTGGCCCTGTTCTACCTGCGGGAAGGCCGGCTCCACCTGGTCTTCTTCCGGCGAACAGAAAAAGTCCCCACCCATAAGGGACAGGTGGCCTTCCCGGGGGGGTCCGGCGAGGCGGGCGACCTGGACCTTGCCGATACCGCCCTTCGGGAGGCCTGGGAGGAGTTGGGCATCGAGCGGACCCGCGTCGTGATGCTGGGGGCGCTGAAACCCTTCGACACCTTTGTCAGCAACTTCGTGGTCAGCCCGTTCTGCGGCTGGCTGGTGGACGCCGACCCGGTCTTCACGGCCCAGCCGTTCGAGGTGGCCGAGGTCCTGGAGGTGCCGCTGGACGCGCTGCGCGACCGCCGGAATCGCCACCGCGGCAAGGTGCCCGGCTTCAACATCCCCATTCCGCTGACCTATTTTCGGGTGGGCGGGACCGTCGTCTGGGGCGCCACCGGGGGAATCGTGGAGGAGCTCCTGGACGCTCTCGACGAGGCAGAGGAAGAGGTCCGGGCCTGAGTCTTCGTCGCTACATCCCACTCCTGCAGGGTGGGGCAGCCGGCAGCCTGGGGCCGGCTGACCTCGAGGCCATCGGCATCGAGATGGTGGCCGTCGACCTGCTCGAGCTGGCCGTCTCCCCGGGCCTTGAGTTGATCCTTGCGGCCGGCGGTCTGGCGGCGTTCACCGGCTGGACCGGGCCGATCCTGGCACTGACTCGAATCGATTCGCGGCGGAGCACGGTCGCGGAGGGCGCGACAGGCTGGCGGGCTCGGAGGGGGCCCACGCTGGTTCACGAGCAGGGGGATGGGCTGACGTTGCGGTCATCAATTGACGGCTCCACGCACCGGCTGACCACCAGTGGCCTGGCCCGCGCGGCAGTCGACCTGGGAGCCACCCCGGCCGAGGACATCGTGGCCCGCCTGGCCTGGTGGGACTCGCCGGAGGAGACCCTGCCGTCTGCGAATTTCGTCGTCAGCGCTGTCCCCGCCGCCGCCGCCCGCGACGGCAGGTACTGGACGTCCGCAGGCTGGGCCGAGGTTGCGGCTGAGGCTGATTCAGCCGCGGCCGGGAGCCTGGTGCCGGGGTGCCGGTGCCGTACCTGCGAGATCGCTGAGGTGGGCTATATCGCCCACCTGTGGCGTCAGCGAGAGATCACCGCAGCTCACCTGTTGGGATGGCACAACCAGCACCAGGTCCGCCTACTGCTCGAGGGCTGACTCCGCCAGCGCCCCGATCGCCCATACCGCGGACTCGCGCACCACGGGGTCGGCGTCGGCTGTCGCGGCACGTTGCAACGCCGGCACCGCGGCACGATCGCCCGCGTTGCCAAGCGCGATCGCCGCGTTGCGCGCCAACCGGGCCCGGCCAGTGCGCGTGACGGCCGTGCCCGCAAACATCTCAGAGAACTCGTCTTCGCTCATTTCCAGGCACTGCAGGAGGTCGGGGTACGGCACGGGGCCACGCGACACCCCGGCGGCCCTCTCCTTCAGGGGGCGCGGCGCCAGGCGTTGGTTTATCGGGCAGGCCTCCTGGCATAGATCACAGCCAAAGATCCACGTGCCCATCAGCGGGCGGAGCTCGGTGGGGATGGCGCCCCGGTGCTCGATGGTCAGGTAGGAGATGCAGCGCCGCGCATCCATGACCCCGGGCTCGAGCAGGGCGCCGGTGGGACAGGCCGGGAGGCACGCGGTGCACGTGCCGCAGTTGCGCGAGGTCGGCGCGGATGACTCCAGCTGTGCGGACAGCAACAGTTCGGCCAAAAGTACGTACGAGCCGGCGGCAGCCGTGATCAGGGTGGTGTTCTTGCCCGCAAAGCCAATCCCGGCGCGTTCCGCCAGGGGGCGGTCCATAGCCCACCCGTGGTCGATGAACCGTTTGGCACGTAGCCCGGGTGCTCGCTCTCTCAACCCGGCGACCAGGGCGTCGCATGCCCTGGCCATGACGTCGTGGTAGTCCTCAGGGCGTCCGGCCGGACCGGGCAGGCAAGCGTAGGCCGCCATCCGTCCCTGCGGCCTCCCCGGCTCACCGCCGGGGGTGCTCGGTACCTGTCCCGCGAGCAGGCCCGCAAGCGGCGCCGCCGGCTGGTACGGCCAGGCCAATGACACTACTGATCGCGCCCACGGATACCGCGCTCCGAGGTCGGCGGCCGCCTCGATACGTTCGGCCGACATCCAGTCCATACCCGCCATCCGCCCCGCGGCGATCGCATCCAGGGCCCTCGACCGCGCGCGAGGGAGTGGGCTGACTCCCGCGATCCCGGCCGCCGCCCAGCCGTTGGCCAGCGCCAGCTCGATGACCCTTGACGCGGTCAGCCCTTCGGCCACGGGTGCCACAGGCGCCAGTCTAGCCAGCGCGATCTATCATGACGCCAACAGTTGGCGGCCAACCGGGCGCCAGTTTGGAGGAGAGGAGATGCCCATCAAGACCTCGAACCTGGCACGACTGCTTCCGGTCGCCGCGATTGCGATGACCCTGTTCGGTGCAGCGGCGTCGCCGGCGTTGGCCGATATCAGTGGCGACGGTTGTAAAGCCAGCGCCAAAGACACGGCCGGCAAGGCCAACCCCGCCTCGATAGACATCGCCCAGATTAGCACCTGGCACGTCAGCAAGGACTCCAAGCTCGAGGGTGAGGGCTCGGCCCCCAGCGATCAGACGTTCGGCAAGGCCAGCGCGGCGGCGTTCGGCTTCGGAGTGATCCAGATCGCCGGCGGAACCGGCTCCGGCAAGACCGGGACCGGCGCGCTCGACGTCAGCCAGTACTCCCAGTACGTAAGGGTCTTCGCGGGCGTCGGCTCGTCCGACAGTTGCAGCGGCTCGCTCACAGTAGTGGTTGACGACGTGAGCGCGATCGACACCCTGGTGGGCAAGATCGCGGTCGGCCTCCTGATCGTGGGTTTCCTGATCCTGATCGCAGTGGTGGTGCGCAGCCGCCCGCCCGGGACCAACGTGTTCCCGGCATCGCTGGTGGGTGCGTTCGGAGGCTTCCTGGCCGCGCTCGGGCTCTACGAGTACCTCGTCCAGTCCGGTTCGTTCGACCCGTTGAGCAAACTGGGCCTCGCCTTCCTGATCGTGGGCCTGATCATCGGCCTGCTCTGCGGCATCTTTGGCGGCCGCCGCCTGCCCGATGAGGTCGTTGTCGCGGCTTAGGCCTTCGCCGTCTCCAGGGCGTGGTGCCCGTTCCGCGAAGCGGGCATGTTGCAGAACTCCTCGTAGTCGATCAGCTCGGTGATCGTGGGATGCTCGCCGCACACCGGGCAACTGGGGTCCTTGCGGACCTTGAACTTGCGGAAGGTCATGTCCAACGCATCGAACATCAGCAGGCTGCCGATCAATGGTTCGCCAATGCCCAGGATCAGCTTCACCGTCTCGGTGGCCTGGATGATCCCCACGGTCCCGGGCAGCACGCCCAGGACGCCGGCCTCGGCGCAGTTCGGCGCCATGTCGGAGTCGGGGTCCGGCGGCTCGGGGAAGAGGCAGCGATAGCAGGGACCACCGCGCTTTGGGTCCAGCACGGTGACCTGGCCGTCGAAGCGGAAGATGCTCCCGTGGACGATGGTCTTGCCGGTGAACACGGCGGCGTCGTTGAGCAGGTAACGGAGGGGAAAGTTGTCCGAGCCGTCAACGATGATGTCGTACGGGCCGATCACCTCAAAGACGTTGGTGGAGTCGAGCCGGGTGTTGTACTGGACGACCTTGACGTCGGGGTTGAGTTGCCTGATGGCGATCGCGGCCGACTCGGTCTTGGCCATTCCGACACGGTCCGTGGTGTGGAGGATCTGGCGCTGCAGGTTCGACTCGTCCACCACGTCGAAGTCGACAATTCCCAGCTGGCCCACGCCCGCCGCGGCGAGGTACACACCGGCGGGTGAGCCGAGGCCTCCAGCGCCCACCAATAGCACCTTCGCGCCCAGCAGCTTCATCTGTCCCGGCACTCCGACCTCGGGCAGCAGGGTGTGGCGGCTGTAGCGCGCGAACTGCGCCGGCTTCAGCACCTGCGGCTTGACGAACTCGTAGCCGCGCTCCTTCCAGGCACCAAAACCGCCGGACATCGAGGTCACGTCGGTGTACCCGAGCTCAAGCAATGACTTGGCGGCGAGCGCCGAGCGGTTCCCGGCCGCGCAATACAGGACGACAGGCTGGCCGCGCTGCGGGGCCTTGTCCTCGATGCGCATCTCAAGGAACCCGCGCGGGATGACCATCGCCCCAGGGATGATCCCCTGCTCGGTCTCGTCAGGTTCCCGGACATCGATCAACACCGGCGCCGATGGCTGCTCAAGCCAGGCCTTCACCTCTTCGGGAGAGGCCTGCTTGATCTCTTTTTTGGCTTGCGCCAGCACGTCGCGATAGGTCGCCATCAGCTCAGTTCTTCCATTCCAATACAACCCCGGCCGCCGGCCGGTTTATTTCCTACTGAATTTATCAGGATTGGCGAAGCGCTCGGCCAGGCCGACCAGCGTACGGACGCCGAAACCGGTGGGGCCCTTGGGCATGTCCTTGATCGCACCTGTCCGGTTCCAGGCTGGTGCGGCCATGTCGACATGGATCCACGGCCGCCCCGCGGCAAACTCGCGCATGAAGAGTCCAGAGGTGATCGCCATGCCGTCGCGCACGGTGGAGTTCATCAGGTCGGCGATGGGGCTGTCAAGGATGCTGCGGTACTCGGGGAAGTTCGGCATCTCCCACATCCGCTCGCCCGCCGCACCGGCCGCCGCCATGAACCGCTCGGTGAACTCGGTGTCGCTGCCCTGTACGTGAGCGGCCACCTGGCCCAGGGCGATCCGCTGACCGCCGGTCAGGGTGGCAATGTCGAGGATGTGGGTGGCGCCGATCGTGGCCGCATGGTGCATGCCGTCGGCCATGACCATCCGACCCTCGGCATCGGTGCTGATGACCTCGATGGTGATCCCGCTACCCGACCGCACGACGTCGCCGGGGCGCATCGCGGTGGACGACAGCATGTTCTCGGCGATGCAGAGAATGCCCACGACGTCGGCATCGACCTTCAATCGTCCGATGGCGCACATCGCCCCCAGCACCGCGGCCGCCCCTCCCATGTCCCCCTTCATGTTGCCCATGTCGGCGGATGGCTTGATGGAGATGCCGCCGCTGTCGAAGGTCACTCCCTTGCCCACCAGCGCGAGCAGCGGCCGGGTATCCGTGCGGCCGCGCTTACTGGACGCGGCACGACCGCGGTGAGTCAGGACGACCATGCGCGGCCGCCGCGCCGAGCCCATACCGACAGCCAGGATCGCGCCGTATCCCAGCCGTTTGAGATCGCGGTCATCGAGCACCTCCACGGCCAGGCCGGCGGCCCGGCCGCGCCGGACGGCCTCCTCGGCATAAACCTGCGGGAAGAGGTCGTTGGCCGGCTGGTTCACCTCACCGCGGGCCGCCAGGGTTTCCTCGGCGAGCACCAGCGAGCGCGTCAGCAGCGCGCCTCGGACGTCGGGGAAGGCGCACAGTGTGAGGCGTCCCACGCCGCCCGACGGCTTCCTGAGGCCGCTCTTGTGGGTGGCCTCGGTGAAGGCCGCCAGCACCGATCCTTCGGTGGCGGCTGAGGCCACCTCCGACGCCGTTACCTCCGGCCCCAACCGCTCACTCCAGGCAATGCCGAGCTTCCCGGGCAGCGGCGCCCCTGCCTGCCGGATCCCCATTTCCAGCGCGTTGTTCAGTCGAGCGCGGTCGAGGTCGCCGCGAGCGCCCAACCCCAGGAGCATCAGACGCTGCGCGGGGATCGCGCCCATCGTGTCGAGCACCACCGTGGAGGCGAATGCGCCCTGGTAGCCGCGCCCGAACGCGCGCGTCAACGCGCCATCCAGCCGCTGATCGACAGTAACGAAGGCGGGGTCGAGACCCTCACCCAGCACCACCGGGAGAACCAGCACGTCTACCTGGGCCGTCTCCGCCGAGACGGCGCGGGAGAACTTCAAGAGCCGGCCGGCCTCAGACCTGGCCCGACGCCGCTTCGGCCGCGGGCGCGGTGCCCTGGGCCTGTGCCTGTTTGCGCTCCGCGAGTAGCTTGGTCACCGCGACCACCGCGGTGGTGCCGTCGCCCACGGCAGTGGTGATCTGCTTGGTCAGCTGATGCCGCACATCGCCGGCGGCGAAGATGCCCTCGATGTTGGTGGCCATGCTGGTGTCGGTGAAGATGTAGCCCTCTTCGTCGTGCTCGATGTGGTCGCGGAAAATGTTGCTGTTGGGTAGGAACCCCACGAACGGGAACACCGCAGCCACGTTGAGGGTCGACGTTGCGCCGGTCTTGACGTTCTTCAGCTTGAGACTCTTCACAGCCCCGCCATCCTCGGGATTGCCGCTGCCCTCGATCTCCTCGACCACGGTGTCCATCACCATCTCGACCTTGGGGTCGGCCTTGGCCCGCTGCACGGCCACCGCCTGGGCCCGGAACTCATCCCGGCGATGGATGATGTGGACCTTGCTGGCATAGCGCGTGAGGAAGGTGCCCTCCTCCACCGCGCTGTCCCCACCCCCTACAACGGCGACCTCCTTCTCCTTGAAGAACGCCCCGTCGCAGATCGCGCAGTAGGACACGCCACGACCGGCGTACTCCTCCTCGCCGGGCACCCCCAGCTTCTTGGGGTTGCCGCCGGCGGTCACGATGACCGCGGCGACGCGGTACTCCTTGTCCAGCTCCGTCGCCACCACCACGTCGTCGCCGTCCTTCCAGATCTCCTTGACCTGGTCGTACTCGATCTGCATACCGAACTTGCGCGCGTGAGCCTCCATCTTGTCGGAGAGCTCCTGGCCGGTGATGTGCTCGAACCCCGGGTAGTCCTCGATGTCCAGGGTGTTCAGCAGCTCCCCGCCGGGCGCCTTCATTTCCAGGGCCAGGGCCTTCAACTCCATTCGACCCGCATAGAGCCCGGCAGCCAGGCCGGCCGGGCCTGCCCCCACTATGATGACGTCGTATTGCTGGTCGGCTGACATTGATTCCTCGCTTCATTGATGGGAGCGGCCTGAGACAGGCCGCGTGGTGATCGCTACGACATTTACAACACCGCGGCGGAGCCTGCGCTTCCCCGAATACCGGGTCCGCGTCCCCGGCGACCCAATGATATGAGCGGCAACACGATGCGGTGGCGCTCGGGCAAAAGGGGCCACTACGAAGGCTGGTTCGTAGCCTTCAACAACCCCACCGAAGGTGCCGGGTACTGGATCCGGTACAGCATGGTGGCGCCCACCGACGCGGGCAGGGAGCCCTTTGCGCAGACCTGGTTGATGCGCACCGACCGGGGCCGGCCGACGCCCAATCGCGCGTTGCGAACCACCTTCCCCATCGAGCAATTGATCACCACCAACCAGCCCTTTGGTGTCGACGTGGCGGGCAACCGCCTCGCGGAGGATGGGTGCAGCGGCTCATTGCAGGACGAGGCTGGGACCGTCAGCTGGAATCTCCGCTTCGAGGCACTGCTTCCGGGGTTCACGCCAACGCCTGAGTGGGGGGCACGAATCGCCACCTGCTTCCAGGAGCCGCAGCCGCTGATCCGGGTCAGCGGCGAGGTCACCGAGGACGGCCGCACGCGAACGGTCGAAGGCTGGCTGGGCGAGCAGGCGCATGTCTTTGGCGCCAAGCACAGCGACCGCTGGCACTGGGCGGAGTGCAAACACCTGGGGGCGGGGCGGGCGTTCACGGGGGTAGCCGCCTGGCCGCGCCTGCCTCCGCGCACGATCACCTCCCTGGCCCTCCTCGGTGGCACCCCAAGCGTCAAAAGGACCGGCACACTGGACCTCTTCAAGCCCGTCACCCAGCACTCGCCAGAAGGTTGGGAATTCGACGCCGAGTACTCACGGGAGCGGCTCTGGGGAAGGGTCACGCCGGCGCCGGAGGACCTGATCGGCATCACCTACCACGACCCCTCAGGACGCCCGGTCTACTGCTATCACTCGGAGCTTGCCGATTTCTCCCTCCGCTACTACCGGCGCGCGTCAGCCGGCAGCGCCTGGAGCCTGGAGGAGGAATTGACGGCGCCGGGTGCCGCCGCGTTCGAGTACGGGAGCACCACCCCCCTCGCCGGCATTCCTCTATTGCTGGATTGACCGCCGCGGTTGACCGGGGATCTCAGGTGCGCGCGGAGTTCCTTGAGCGCTCACGCTCCCGCGCCACCAGCTCGCGCCCGCCTTCACTGCGAAGCTCACCGGTGAACAGCTTGAGGAACTCCTCGGCGTACTGATAGTCCTTGCCGCCGTGTTTCTTCGCCCGGTCCCCGGAATCGGCGGCCATGACCTTGATCCATTCACCGATCTCGGGCGGCAGCTGGCTCTTATGGGCGAGGAGCGCCTGGATCTTGCGCTCCATGGTGTCGGTGATGTCCTCCCAGTGGTTGGGCCGCTCCAGCGTCGATCCTGTGATGTACACCCAGTTCACCACCCATTTATCCAGGCCCTCCTTTTCCAGAAGGTCGGGAAAGGCCATCGGGTTGCGGGCCGTCGGGTAGATCGCCGCCAGGGTCGCCTCACCCACCGCCAGGTGGTCCGGGTGGTTGCCGCCGATGAACCCGTAGTTGCGCACGGCGTTGGGCTGGATGACGAGGTCCGGGCGTTGCTGGCGAATCACCCGGGTGATGTCCTTGCGGAGCTCCAGGGAAGGAGTGACCGATCCGTCGTCGTACCCCAGGTTGATGATCCGCTCGATCCCGATGATCTTCGCCGCTGCGGCCTGCTCCTCCACTCGAACCTTCGCCAGCTCCTCGCGAGAGCGGTCGCCCTCGCCGCCGGCATTGCCGTTGGTGACCACCACCAGGGTGCACTCGACCCCCTGTTCAACCAGCTTGGCCAGCGTTCCAAAGCAGCCAAACTCGTTGTCGTCGGGATGGGCGCCGATTGCCAGCGCCCGGGTGATGGGAAAGAGCTCCTCGGTCATCACGCCCATTCTAGAGACGCGAAGAGGGCTACCTATGATTGCCCGAATGTCGCTGACCGCAGTCGAGAGGCTGGCGCAGACGCCAGTCATGCAGCGCCTCCCGGCCCAGCTGCGGGACCCGTTCCTGCTCAACAACCTGGTCTACTTTGCCGGCAACTTCTTTGCCGGCCTGGCCGGGTATGCCTTCCAGGCGCTTCTCGCCGGGGCCCTGGGAGCGGCCCAGTTCGCGGAGGTTGCCAGCCTGCTGGCGATCTTCTACATCGTCCAGATCCTGCACTTTGTATCGATGGCGGTGGCAGCGCGGATAACCGCCCCGCTGGCGGCGCAGGGCAACCACAGCGAGGTCCAGCGCGCCTACCGCGACATGACCATCTACGCGCTGCTGATCGGCGGCGCCGGGATGTTGGTGTTCATGCTCTTCGCCCCTGCGCTGCGGAGCGGCCTGGGCATCGGCCTCGGCCCGCTCCTGATCCTCTCGGCCACCGTGCCACTGAACCTGCTCGTGGGTCTCGCGCGGGGGGTGATGCAGGGGGAGCAGCGTTTCCTTCCCCTGTCCTTCAACTTCTTCACGTACGGCAGCACCACTCTGGTCTTCCTGCCCGTGCTCCTGCACTTCCACCTGCGTGCGGTCGGAGCCACCCTGGCCATCGTCCTCGGCCTCTGCATCTGCAACCTGTTCGCTGCGGTGAGCCTGAGAAACCTGCCCCGCGGCGGTCACCACGACCGCTTGGCGCTCGCCGCTGTGATCCGCAGCTCGGCCGCCGCAGCCGCCGGCCTGAGCGTGATCACGATCTTCTACAACATGGACGTCCTGCTCGCCAAGCACTTCCTGCCCACGCTTCAGGCCGGCCTCTACAGCGGCATGTCCCTGCTGGGCAAGATCCTGTTTTTTGGGACGATAAGCATCTCGGCAGTGATGTTCCCGCGAGTCGCGGCATTGCACGCCCAGGGCAGATCCCCGCACAGGATCGTCAACCTCTCGCTGGCGCTGGTGTTGGCTGCCGGGCTGGTGGTGGTCGGCGCCTACACGCTGGCTCCGGGCCTGGTGATCCGCCTGCTGCTACGGCGCGCGGAGTTCGCACAGATCGGCAACAACCTGGGCATTTACGCCCTGGCCATGCTCGGCCTGGCGATTTCCAATGTCCTGGTCTACTACTTCGTCGGCGTCCACCGGCGTCGCTTTGTCTTCGCCATGGCGTTTGGCGCGGTGATGTTCTTCGGGGGGATCGCGATGTTCCACTCCAGCCTTTCGCAGTTCACGATCACGGTCACCATCGCCATCAACTCCATGGCGGTGCTGCTCCTTGGTCTCTACGTGCTGGACCACCCGCGCTTCCAGCCCCAGGAGGAGGCGCTGCCGTTCCCTGTCAACGTCCCGGGGGGACCGGGCGCGACGTGACCATGGAAGACGCGGAGATGCAGAGCCTGGTCTTGGGGATCCTCGAGCAGCTCGGCGAGAACCCGGAGAGGGAGGGACTCGCGGAAACCCCCGGCCGAGTGGCGCGGTCCCTGCGCTTCCTGACCGGGGGCTACGCCGAGGACCCGGTGGAGATGCTGCGGACGGCGCTCTTCGACAGCGACGTGGACCAGATGGTGGTGGTCAAGGACCTCGAGTTCTACTCCCTGTGCGAGCATCACCTCCTGCCCTTCTATGGACGGTGTCACATCGCCTATATCCCCGACGGCCACATCGTCGGGCTGAGCAAGCTGGGCCGGGTCGTGGACGCGTTCAGCCGACGGCTGCAGGTCCAGGAACGCCTGACCGGCGAGATCGCCGGGGCGATCCAGGAGGCGGTCCGCCCGCGCGGGGTGGGGGTGGTAATGGAGGCCCACCACCTCTGCATGATGATGCGAGGGGTCGAAAAGCAGACCAGCCGTGCGGTGACCAGCAATATGTTGGGGCGCTTCCGCCAGGACCCGCGCACCAGGGGTGAATTCCTCCAGTTGATCCGCGGCTAAGCCCGCCGCGGGTCCGGCCCGGTAGCCTTGCAACCCTGTATTTCAAGGAGAGATGAATGGCTGACAAGCCCGAGATGAACATCGACAAGACCAAGACCTATCGCGCCACCGTCGACACCACCAAGGGCCAGGTGGTCATGGACCTGATGCCCAACCTGGCCCCGGTGACCGTCAACAACTTCGTCAACCTGGCCCGGAAGGGTTACTACGACGGCCTCACCTTCCACCGCTATGTGGCCGACTTTGTCATCCAGGGCGGAGACCCCACCGGGACCGGTTCGGGTGGCCCCGGCTACAAGTTCGAGGATGAGCCCGTGAAGGCTGGCTACCGTGAGGGCGCCGTGGCCATGGCCAACTCCGGGCCCAACACCAACGGCAGCCAGTTCTTCATCTGCAACACCGACTGCCAGAACAAGTTGACGCCCAGCTACAACCTCTTCGGCTACGTCATCGATGGCATCGACGTCGTCAAGCAGCTGCGCCAGGGCGACAAGATGGACAAGATCGAGATCGAGGAAAGAGAGGGCTAAAGGCCGGCGCGGCGGCGCCGGCGGAAGGCCAGTGCCGCCGCCATGGTCACCAGGAGCAGGCCCAGGTCCACGGCGGAGGTCGCGCCGCCGGTATTGGGCAATGACGCTATCGTGGCCGACGCCGGGGTGATGCCTGGCTGGTTGGGAACGGGGGCGCAGCCCGCGCCGCGGACGACCTCGGCGAGGGGTGAGCGGAGGCCGGCGCTATTGCGGGTTTGGACTGCGACGTACAGGCAGGGTCCTGGACCGCTCACAGCCTGGCTGGCGGGGCTTCCCGGCGCCCCCGGCGTGAGCCGCGTCGCCTCCGTGGCCCTGGCGAAGTTCGCCGGCGTAATCGGAGCCGAGCTGACCCTCATGTCGGCGCTGCTGGCGGTGCCGCAGCGGAACTCGGCGCCCGACCAGCTGAACTGCACCCCGTTGCCGGCGAGGCGGAGGTCGGTGAGCGCGCCCGGGGGCCTGGTCACCCTGCCGTAGCTGCCGCTGTTCCACTCGTCATGGTGGTTGGACCACCATTGGGTGTTGCCGCAGGCGTTGCCGCCGGTGGTCCAGGAGTAGAGCCACCCCTCATGGGTGCCGAGCACCAGGTTCAGAGTGCCGTCGTGGTCCATGTCGGCCAGCGCCGGGGCCTGGTTGGCCCAGCCGCCGGTGAACTTGGGGAACCCCGGCGCCTCCAGCCCCAGCAGGTTGTACGCGTGGACCAGGTACATCCCGCTGCCGCTGATCACGCTGTTGCCCAGCGGGTCGCCCACTGGCGCTACCGCCGGCTCGAGGAACGCGGAGAAGTCCTCCATGGTCCGCGGGAAGGTCGGATACATCTGTCCGGTGTGCGCGTCCCAACCGTTGATGACGTGGTCAAAGGGCAGGTTCTGACCCACCAGCAGCAGGTTGGGCAGCCCGTTGCCGCTGAGTCCCCCCTGGAAGATGCCCGGGCCAGTCCCGCTGATGTCGCCAACGGCGGCGTGGCTCAGCACCGGCAGACTGATGCTCCTGTCGGTGGTGTTCGCCGCCGGGCCCTGCTGCAGGGCCAACCCGAAGTCCAAAGTGCCGTCAGGTTTGTACACGTAGGTGGGGGCACTGAGCAGGCCGAGCACCGCGCGCGGGCCGTTGCCGAAGTCGGCGATCAGGGGCGGGACCGTCCCCACCGGGGCCAACAGGTCAGGCACCAGGCCAGTGGTGGTCACCGGCCAGCCCGGCGCGATCTTGCCGGTGCGATCCACCGCGTAGGTGCGGTTGGAGGCCCCCACGACCCGCGACAGGGCGGCGATCGCCGCCGCGTCCACGAGGGTCCCCGAGCCGCTCGGCTTGAGCGAGTTGATCACCGCGTCGCGGAGGGTGTTGATGTCCGCTGCGGGCGGCGCGTAGTACTCGGTGGTCGGAACGACGATGGCATCGTGCCCGTCACCCAACAGCGGCCCGACAGCCGGCGTGGAGGTGATCTGCGCGCCCTGTACCAGGGCCGCGCCGACGCTCCGGTCCACCAGTTCCTTTGGGTGCCCGCCGTTGAAAGTTGGCAGGAACGCGCCGTCGGGCCGCCACACGTAGAGGCGCTGGTCAAGCGCCCCGAGGACAATGTCGAGCTGGTCGGGGTTCGCGTCGTCCAGGTGGCCCAGCGCCGGCGACGCGGTGTCGCCCTTCTGCTGGTGGTTCAGCTTGCTCGCGCGCGAAGGGGGCGACAGCGCCGGGTCCGGCTTGACCGGGAAACCGGGGAGCACATTCCCGTTGGCGTCGATGACGTATACGCGGCCGTCGACATCGGCGACCACGATTTCCTGCCGGCCGTCACCGAAGAGGTCGCCCAGCGCGGGCGTGGCGACGATGCTCGAGTGCGGCGAGGGCAGGATTCCGGGGTGCAGCGCGGGCGCACCGGGGTGGGTCAAGAAGCCCGAGACGCCGGTCAGGAAGGGCTGACCGTGGTTGAACCAGGAGACGTCATGGCCGGCGGCATCGAGGACGTGCAACTCGCCGGCATCGTTGGCAACCACGGACTCCAGGGTGCCGTCGCCGCGGAGGTCGGTGTTGTGCACGCCGGCCACCATCCCGGCGTGGTAGTTGATGGGAAAGCCGGGGTGCAGGCCCGCCTCGTGGTGAACGTGGATGATCCGCCGGATCTCGCCGTGGTTGCCGCATTGGTCGTCGACGCCGAGGCGAAGGGTGACGGTGAAGGCTTCGCGGTTGGAGGCCGCGCCCGACGCCTGCGGCACCGGCAGCGCGGCTACGTTCAGCGCGCCCAGCACCCCCCGCTCACTGTCAGATGTCATTGGGCGCGACAGCACCTGGCGGTATTGCCCGCTGGCCGGCTCGGCACCCGGGGCGGCATCGACTCGAAACGTCGCCGGGCCGGGACATCGGTTGTGCGCGATGTAACCGGTGAGCTGCAGCTGTTGATGGGTCATCGGGTCGACCTGGTCCCACCAGCCGGGGGATGCGAGCGAAAGTTCCGGCCTGATCGCCCGCGGCAGCGCCGGGGCGAACACCCCGCTGGGGGTCCTGAAGTCCGCCGGGGACCCCAGCGCGCGCAGCGCCCGCAGTGCGTTGATGCGGCCGTAGCCGAAGGCGCTGGACCAGGCGCCGTCGACCTGGGCACTGGCCACCCGAGGCTGGATATCACCAGGGGCGGCTGGGTCAGGGAGCCCGATCGCTGTGCCCGGCGGCGACCCCAATGCCTCTGCCAGGGAAACCGGGTCCGAGGTCATGCGCAGCACCTGTTCTGCCTCCAGCGGGGTGAGCGGTGACGCCAGCCAGTGCTGGTCCGCCAGGTCCCGCGAATGGGAGATGAGCAGGCCGAGGACACCTGAGATCTCGGCGCTGGCCTGGGACCCGGTGGTCGCCTGGGACATGCAGCCGTCAAGGTGGTCGCCGGGGGCGGTGGTGTTGGAATTGCGGAAGTAGGTGCGCGGCTGCAGGCCCTGTCCGTTCGACGCCAGCCCCACCGTGTCAGGTACGCAACCAGCGACCGTGTAGACGTCGGTGTAGCCCTCGGGGAAGAGATGGTCGGCGGTGTTGAGGTCCTGGGTGATGCTGATGGGAACGGCACCGTGGTCGATCACGTATCGGGTTGCGGCAGCGGCGAAGGGCGTGTTGTTGGCGGACGCGAACGCCAGCTCGACCACCGCTGCCCCGTTGTCCGCCGCGTACGCCGCGGCCACCCCGTACCCGTTGACGTCGTTGATGAAGAAGCTGTGCAGGCGCAGGGGCAGGAAGGTGCACTGGGGACAGGAACCAACGCCACTGATGCCGTTATTGGCCTCTGCCACCGCGTCCGTGGCGCGGCCGGTGCCGTGGTCGTCCGCGGTGGAGTACGAGCTCACGTCGTAGGGGTCGTTGTTGTCATCGAGGAAGTTCCAGCCGGCGATGTCGTGTGGGTAGCCGTTGCCATCGTTGTCCTTCCCGGCGCATCCCGCGACGTCCTCGACCCACGGCCCGCCGGGGTTCTGGCGGCACCAGGTGGAGAAGGTGCGGATCAGGTCGGCGGCGTTGATGCGGTTGCCGTCGTGGTCCTTGGTCGGGTCGGTCGCCTCGCCTAGGGTGCGGCCGGGGCCCTCGTTGTAGTCCTTTACCCGCGGGTCGGAGGCGTACGAGTCGACGTTGAAGAACGGCTTCCCCGGGTTCCCGTAGGTCTGCCCGTTGGCGTAGCACGAGGGCGCGGGGCCACGCGGCGAGTAGCCGGAGAGGTCGACCCCGGCGCAGGCGTTGGTGCCGTCCGCGCGCTCGGGTGGGGGCAGCTCGCCCCAGTTGAGGTGGACCTGGCGGCGGAGGTCGGGCTCGGCCCAGTCGACGCCGGTGTCGATTTGGGCTATGACCACGTCCGGGCGGCCGAGGTTCAGCTGGAACGCCGCGTCAAGGCTCACGCCCGACACCTGGGTATTGCCCTGGCAGGCCGATCCCAGCGGGGCGTAGCTGAACCAGCCGTACTGCTGGCCATAAACGGTCGGCGACCCGACCGGACAACTGGGGAACTTGGCCGTCTCGTTGGCCGCGTAGCCAGGGTCGTTGGGCCGGTGGTCCCGCGGGTCGGTGCCCGGGGCCCCGGGATCGAACGCCGCCAGGGCCGGGGCGGCGGCGAGCATGACGAGGATCACGGCAACCACCGCGCCCGCCCCGCGGCGGCTCAATTGTTCTGTTCCAACGCCCGAAGGTCCAAGGCTCGCAAGTATGTCCTTTCGTCCCTCTCGCTGAAAGCGCAGATCACCACCTCGAGTCCGGCGCCTGCCGCCAGCGCACCTGTCACCTCGGCGACCGCGATCGCCGCGGCGCGGTCCACGGGGAACCCGTAGACGCCTGTCGAGATGGAGGAAAAGGCGACGCTTCGCGCGCCGAGCGCGACCGCCTCCCGCAGAGCGGAGTGCCAGGTTGACGCCAGCATCTGGTCCTCACCGCGATTTCCGCCGCGCCACACGGGTCCGACGGCGTGTATCACCCACCGCGCCCTGAGCCGGCCGCCGCCGGTCGTGACGGCGCCCCCGGTCGGGCAGCCCTCAGGAAACCGCCGCCGCGTCTCGGCCATGATCTCGGGGCCGCCCGCCCGGTGGATGGCACCGTCCACTCCCCCGCCACCCGCAAGATGCGAGTTGGCGGCATTGACAATTGCATCTACGTCCAGGGTGGTGATGTCAGCGCGCACCACGCTCACCTGGTTTTCCTCAGCCAGTGCGGGACGGCCTCCGGCGCGGGTCTGCGTCACCGCGCTCGACGCGCAGGAACGCCTCCACTATCCGTGGGTCGAAATGCCGGGTGCTCTGGGTCAGCAGCTCGGCGATGGCACGGTGGCGAGGCCACGATTTGCGGTAGGGGCGCGCGGCCAGGAGGGTCTCGAAAACGTCGGCGACGGCCACGATGCGGCCGGGCAGTGGGATGTCCTCCTGGATCAGCCCGGCCGGGTAGCCTGACCCGTCCCAGCGTTCGTGGTGGGTTGCGCAGATCTGCGCCGCCAGCCAGAGAACGGGGTGCGACCCACCGACGATCCGGGCACCGATCGTGGTGTGGGTCTTCATAACCTCCATCTCCTCCGCGTCAAGGCTGCCGGGCTTGAGCAGGATGGCGTCCGGGATGCCGACCTTGCCCAGGTCATGAAGGGGCGCAGCGAGCCTGATCATCTCGGTGATCCCCGGACTGACTCCGAGCGCCCTGGCTATGTCCGCGGCGAGGTCACCGACCCGGCGGGCATGGTCGCCAGTGTCGTCGTCACGGTACTCGGCCGCCAGCGCCAATTTTTCCAACACCGCCACCTGGGCTGCGTCGAGCTCCTCGGTTCGAGCCCGGACCAGGGCCTCGAGCTCAACATTTCCAGTCGCCACCTGGGTCGCCAGCAGCCGGTGGTGGATGGCGTTGCGGGCGCGCACCGCGACCTCGTCAGGGTCGTAGGGCTTGCGGACGATGTCGAAGGCCCCGGCCGAGATGACCCTCTGCGTCAGGCCTGCCTCGCGCTCGCCGACCATCACCAGGATGGGGATCGAGACCTTTAACCCAGTCACCTTGGTGATCAACTGCATGAACCCGAAACCGTCGAGCTGCGGCACCTCGAAGTCGAGGAAGATGACCTGCGGCTCTGCCGTGGCCACCGCTTCGACGGCCTTCCAGGGGTCAGCCTCGATGACCACGTTGTGGCACCCCGCCGCGGCCAGGATCTGCTTCAGCTGCGCGGCGTTCACCGGGGTGTCGTCGATGACCAGGATGGTGGCCGATTCCAGGCTTGACTGCATCTGGGGCGGATGATGGCAGATCGCTGACTGCGGCTACATCGCGGTGTCGAACACCGAGGGGTACGAGGGGTCGTGGAACATCTTGGCGGTGAGCGGGCCGTGGTGGCCCGGGACCAGCCGCGACGCCCCCACGGCGAGTGCCGCCCCGGTTACCGGTCCGACCACGTAGACCCAGTGGTTGAGATGGGCCCCCGAGCGCCGGCCGAGGGGCGAGATCGCCACCAAACTGCCAGACCCCGCGAACACCAGGCCGGTGACCAGCAGGCGCAGCGAGGTTGCGGGAAGAATGCGGACCATCGGCGAGCCAGGGCCGAAATCGAAGCAGACGGCGCTCAGCCCGACCGTCAGGAGGATCGCAGTGCCGGCCATCTACGCAGCCCACTCCTGCCAGTGCAGCCCAGGCGGAATGTGCGGGGCCTTGCTGTTACTGTGCCGATGTGCCACCACGAACCAGAATCATCGCGGATGCGGCAGCCAAGAGCCGGGCACCCGGGTTGCCCAGGGCCCACGGAGGCAAGGTCCCGTCCTGGGCGTTGAGGGTCGATGGCTACCTGACCATCGGCGACTACGGGATCATCGGGGATTGCCGGTCGGTGGCCATGGTCGGTGTCGACGGCAGCATCGACTGGTGCTGCCTGCCGCGCTTTGACAGCCCTTCGATTTTCGGCAGGCTGGTTGACCAGAAACGTGGCGGCTCCTGGCAGATCTCCCCCATTGGGGACTTCGCCAGCCGCCAGGAGTACGCCGACAAGACGAATATCCTGCGCACCATTTTCCAAACCGCCGACGGCCTGGCGGTGGTCACCGATTTCATGCCGGTGGACGAGGGGGACGTCAAACAACACGCCCGGCCCCACCGCCATCCGAGGATCGTACGCATGGTCACCGGGTTGGCGGGCACCGTGCGCATGCGCATGAAGGTCGATGCGCGACCCAACTACGGGACCGACCGCAACCCGCTGGTCGCGGAGGGCGGCAAGCTCCACGGCGACTCCAGGGAGCACCACTACTGCATCAGCGGCACGCGGCCGATCCGGGCGCGCACCACCGAGTTCACCGTCCGGCCAGGGGACACCCAGGTGTTCGCGCTGACCATCAACCGCGCGGGCCGATGTGGACGCCCGATGGATGATGTCGAATCGGGCCGTGATCTGCAGCGCGCCACCCAGCAGTATTGGTGGAAATGGATCAACCAGTGCACCTACACAGGTCCATACCAGCTCCATGTGTGGCGCTCCGCCCTGGCCCTCAAGCTCCTCACCTACGCCCCCACCGGCGCCATCGTCGCCGCCCCGACGACCAGCCTGCCGGAATGGATCGGCGGGCAGCGAAACTGGGACTACCGCTACACCTGGGTGCGCGACGCGTCCTTCACGCTGTACGCCCTCTTCCAGCTCGGCTTCCAGCAGGAGGCCACCGACTTCATGGAGTGGGTCAACCGCCTCACCGTCGACCAGGGCCTGAAGATCCTCTACAACCTCGACGGGCGCTCCGCGGGCGCGGAGACCGAACTCAAGCACCTCTCTGGCTACCGTAATTCGGCGCCCGTGCGCATTGGCAATGGCGCCGAGGACCAGGTGCAGCTGGACATATACGGGGAGCTGCTGGACACCGTCTTCATCTGGGCGATCAACGGCGGCAAGATCTCCCAGGAAATGTGGCGCGAGCTGCGCAAAATCGTGGACTTCGCCTGCCGGCGCTGGGAGGAGCCCGACGCCGGGTTATGGGAGGTTCGTGGCGAGTACCTGCAGTTCACCTACAGCAAGGCCATGTGCTGGGTTGCCGTGGACCGCGGACTGCGGCTGGCCGAGCGGTTCAAGCTGCCTCACGACAAGGAATTGTGGGAGAAGAACCGGGCCCTGATCCACGCGGCGGTGATGCGCCACGGCTGGTCGAAGCGGCTGGAGAGCTTTACCCAGTCGTTCGGATCCGACCAGCTCGACGCCTCGGCGGTCCGCCTCGTGCAGCTCGGTTTTCTGCCGCTGCGCGATCGCCGCCTACGCAGCACCATTGACGCCATCGATGCCGGGCTCAGCTCCGGCCCCCTGGTCTATCGCTACCACGCCGCCCAGACCGACGATGGGTTCAGCAGCCCGGAAGGCTCTTTCATCATCTGTGCCTACTGGCTGGCCGACGCGCTGGCCCTGGTGGGCGACCTCGAGCAGGCCGAGCGGCGATTTGAGAGGCTGCTCGCGTTCAACACCCCGCTGGGGCTGATCGCCGAGGAGGTGGATCCCGACACCGGCGCCCTGTTGGGCAATTTTCCCCAGGCCTTCAGTCACCTCGCGCTGATATCAGCCGCCGTCAATATCGAACGGCAGCGAAACAACACCATCGTGCGCAACCGAGACCACAATCGGTCCTTTAAGCCAAATGTCAAAAAAAAGCCGGCGCCGCCTGGACGCGCCGGACCGTGAGGAGAAACAGATGTTGTTAACCGGACGCCGGGCAATCGTCACCGGAGCATCGAGCGGGATCGGTAAGGCAAGTGCCCTGCGCCTGGCCACCGAGGGCGCATCGGTCTGCGTGAATTACTTCTCCGACAAGGACAGGCCCGACGCCGATGCCGTCGCCGCGGAGTGCGTGAAGAATGGCGGCGGGCAATCATTTTCCGCGCAAGCTGATGTCGGCGACGAGGACGACGTGGTGCGAATGGTGCAGCAGGCGCGCGCCACGTTGGGGGGCATCGACATCCTGGTCAACAATGCGGGGATCGAGAACCAGGTGCCAACGCTGGAGATGCCGCTCAAGGATTGGGAAAGGGTCCTGCGCACCAACCTGACGGGGGCATTTCTCTGCCTGCGGGAGTGCGGCAAGGTCATGCGCGACGGCGGCGGGGGCGTGATCGTCAATATGTCCAGCGTGCACGAATTCATCCCGTGGCCGGGGTTCGCACACTACTGCGCATCCAAGGGCGCAATAAAGATGCTGATGCAGACCGCCGCCCGCGAGCTGGCCGAGGCCAAGACGAATATTCGCGTGGTCAACGTGGCCCCCGGGGCGATAGCAACACCGATCAACAACTTCGTACTGGACGACCCGACTGCGCGGCACAGTGTCGAGGCGGAGATCCCCCTCGGTCGGTTCGGTCAGCCCGAGGAGATCGCCGCCGCCGTTGCCTGGCTCTGCAGCGACGAGGCGAGTTACATGACAGGAACGACGATGGTGGTCGACGGAGGAATGTCCACCTACCCCAAATTTATCTAGTGGTGCGTCTGGGATTTGGGTCTACAAGACCGCCGTTGTGGGGGCCGAAGCCAAGGAGGTGACGAGCACGCGAGGGAGCGCAGCGGTAGGTGCGTGACTGAACGCGCACAGGAGACGACGCCGGCGGCCCGCGCAGCGGGCGAATCGGCAGTCACAGCGGATGAGATTGTGGAGCTAGATCCCAGACGCACCACCAGCGGGCGGCGCCTCTGGGAGAACGACCTCGCCGCGAGCGATATGCACCGCCTGCCATGAGTACCACGCCGGGATGGTGCGATACGGGCGGAACTTCTCGCCCAGCGCATCCAGCTCCCGCGGGGTGGGCATCTCCTGCAGGTCGTAGATCAGCTTCCAGCCGTGCCGCACGCCAAGGTCCCCCACCGGCCACACGTCGAGCCGGCGCAGCTCGAAAAGCAGGAACATCTCCGCTGTCCAGCGCCCGATTCCGCGGACCGCGACCAAGCGCTCAACGATGACGGCGTCGTCGAAGGCCTCCAATCCCTTCAGAGGAAGGGAGCCATCGCTGGCCCGGGTGGCAAGGTCGATTATCGACAGCGTCTTGGCGGCGGAGAGACCGGCGCCTCGGAGCGCCTCGGGAGGTGTCGAAAGTATGGCGGCCGCGGTCACCGCCCCGCCGACGGCGCTGATCACCCGGGCGTGGATGGCGGCCGCCGCCCTGCCCGCCAGTTGCTGGTAGAGCACGGAACGGACCAGGGCCCCGAAGTAGTCGCCCTGGCCGGGCGCCACGTCGAATGCGCCGACCCTGGCGATATGCGCCGCCATCACCGGGTCGCGCCGCGAGACCTCGGCGACGGCGGCGGCATCGGCAGCGCTCGGGTCAGTGCGCATCGCTGCGCCCCGACCACACAGTTCCCGGCACCCTGCCGCGACGCCCGACGCCCTGACAGCGCGGGCAGTAGTAGGTGAGGCGCCCAAGCACGCCCTGGGCGCGAACCGCGATGGGCGTGGCACACCGCGGGCATGGGCGGTGCGCGCGGGCATGCACCGCGCGCCGCCGGTT
>JBPCPW010000099.1:0-95094 GCA_050998755.1 Candidatus Dormibacteria bacterium | reverse complement strand
GCTGAGGTCGAGGCCGGGAACGTCACGAACTAAACGTCAGAGGGCGCTGCCACCCGGCCGTCAAGCCAGGTGCAACGCCCCCGTGGCGTCAGGCCCCGCCGAGGGCCCTACCTGTCGCGTCACCTTGGAATCTGTGCAGCCTGAGCCCCCAGCTGGAAGCTAACTTCGGCGGATGCCCTGGTGGCCAGCGAGACGACCTGCTCCAGCCGCTCGGCGCCGGGGGCCAGGCAGGACACCCGCCACTCACCCGGCACGGCCCAGAACTTGAACGTGCCGTCGTCCAGGGTGCGGATCTCGGCCACGAACTCGTCCTGGGACCCGGTCAGGCGCACGTAGGCACCGTCGACCGGGTGGCCGTCCCGGACCACGGTGCCGAAGATGGCGTTATCGCCGACGAAGTCGGCGGGCGCCGCGACGCAGCTGCTGCTCATCAGGCCGAGGCCGGCTCGTCGACGTGCTCCTTGGCGATGGGCACCCCGACCAGCGAGCCGTACTCCGTCCACGAGCCGTCGTAGTTCTTCACGTTCTGGAAGCCCAGCAACTCCCGAAGCACGAACCAGGTGTGGGAGCTGCGCTCGCCGATCCGGCAGTAGGCGATGGTCTCGGTTCCCTTGTCCAGGCCCAGCTCGTCGACATACAGGCGCTGCAGCTCCTCGAGCGACCTGAAGGTGCCGTCCTCGTTGGCGGCCTTGGACCAGGGCACGTTTTTCGCACCCGGGATGTGACCCTTGCGCTGGGCCTGCTCCTGGGGTAGGTGGGCGGGCGCCGACAGCTTGCCGCTGAACTCGTCAGGCGACCGGACGTCGACCATCGGCGTTTTGCCCACCTTGCTGATGACCTCGTCGCGCATGGCCCGGATAGACATGTCCGGCTCCTGGGCGGTGTACCGCGTCGCGCTCAGTGCGGGCTTCTCACCGCTCAGCTCGCGGCCCTCGAGCTCCCACTTCTTGCGGCCGCCGTTCATCAGCTTGACGGTGTCGTGGCCATAGAGCTTGAAGTACCAGTAGGCGTACGCCGCGAACCAGTTGTTGTTGCCGCCGTAGAGCACCACCAGGTCGCCATTGCCGATGCCCTTGCGGCTCATCAGCTTTTCGAACTTCTCCTTGCTGACGGCGTCACGGATGAGCTCGTCCTGCAACTCATCCCGCCAATGCAGGGAGGTGGCCCCGGCGATGTGCCCGCGCTCGTAGGCCTCGGTGTCCTCATCGACTTCGACCAGCTTGATATTGCCGCTCTTGAGCTGGTCGGCAACCCACTCGGTGGAGACCAGGGCGTCGGGGTTTGCGTACTGATTCATAACTTTTTGGCCTCCATGCCTACCGAAGGGGGCGGCGTCGCGCCACCCCAAAGCAATTCCTACCTAATCAGTAGGAGATTGCGATTATGCCTGAGGGCCAACTGCCGTCGCAAGCGGAGCCGCCCGGGAGCGGACCACGGCGGATTACGATGACACCATGATGAATCGCCTCTGGGCCAGGGGAGTGGCCGCCATCCCGCTGGCCGTGGTCTTTTCGGCGCTGCCGGCGAGCGCTCCCGGCGCGGCCGCCCCACGGACATTGACGACGCATTTCAGCAGCGGCGTCCCCGCCCCGGCCAGCGGCTGCGCCGCCCTCGGGACCTGCCACTACGTGGTCCTGCACCCGGCCCGTCTCCACGTCATGAACGGCCCGACCAACGCCAACAGCGCGGACATCGACTACGACATCTACCTACCCGACAACGCGACCGCGGCGACTCCGCAACCCGCGATCATGTATTTCAACGGCTTTGGCGGGGCCAAGGACGACAGCTCCGGCGCGCCCCTGGGCAAGTTCTTCGCCAGTCACGGCTATGTCTACCTGCCGTTCACCAGCGAGGGATTTGGGCATTCGGCGGGGACGATCGAGCTCGATTCGCCCGAGTTCGACGTCAAGAATGCCCGCCGGCTGATCGACGTTCTGGCGGCCCAGGACTACGTCCTCAAGGACGCCGCTGGTGATCCTCGGATTGGGCTGACGGGAGGATCCTACGGCGGCGCCATCCAGCTCGAGGTTGCCGAGTTCGACCAGCGGGTGGACGCCATCACACCCTTCCGGACCTGGAACTCGCTGGAGTACTCACTGGGACCGAACAACCTGCGCTCCAACTACCAGTTCCAGACGCTGCCCTGTTGCGGAATCCTCAAGACCGAGTGGACCTCGCTGTTCTTCGCGTCTGGGTTGACCCAACCGTTCTCCGGGAATGGCAGCGGCCAGGGCGGGTTACCGGGCCAGCTGCCCTGCCCGGGCTACGACCCGCGGCTGTGCAATGCGTATATCCAGGCCGTTGCCACCAACTCGCCGAGCCCCGCCAAGGCGCTGGTCGACAACTCCTCACCGGCCAGCTATTTCAACGGGGGGAGCAGCTTCGACCAGGTCAGCGGAGGGCTCAACATCCCCACCCTTCTCGGCCAGGGCGAGGAGGACACCCTGTTCAATCTCAATGACGCCATCGCCAGCTACCGCGCGATCAAAGCGCGCAGCGTCCCTGTGAAGATGCTCTGGCACTCCAACGGCCACGGGTACCCCGACCAGCCCGGTGAGGACGATGCCTTTGGTGGCGACGTCAGCAACCCCAACCAGAACTACATCCCGCAGCGCCTGCTGGCCTGGTTCAACCGTTACCTGCGTCTGGACACCGGCACTGACACCGGGCCCACGTTCGCCTACTTCCGGGACTGGGTTCCCTACGACCATAAGGGCTCCGCGGCGACCGCGTATGGAACGGCATCCACCTTCCCCAACCAGTCCTCGGTGGTCATGTCCCTCTCCGGCGCATCAGATCTGGTGCTGCCCGGACAGCCGGTGGTGGTGGGGACCGCGACGCTGATCAACCCCGCCGGCGGGGAGCCGGCCAGCTACACCGAGACCTCGAACTTCCAGTGTTCGACATGCAGCCTGCCGGGCGGAGCGCCCTCCCCCTTCAGCGGCGTCGCCCCCACCAACCCCCCATGCGTCTCGCCGACCTGTGAATACGCCGATTTCACCTCCCCGGCATTCGCTCGCGACGTGGTCTCGGTCGGCGTCCCCACCGCCCATCTGCACCTGGGCTCGGCCACCGGGTCTGCGGTCGTCTTCTACGGCAAGGTGTTCGACGTGGCGCCCGACGGCAGCGCCGAGCTGATCAAGCGGCTGATCTCGCCGGTGCGTGTTTTCGACCCGGGCCGAGCGGTCGACTTCCAACTCGCGGGCTTCGCGCACCGTTTTGCGATCGGACACCGCGTCCGGCTGGAGATTGCCGCGACAGACATGACGTCGGGCAATAACCGGGCCCCCGACGTCATCACCCTGGCCACCGGTGGGGCGGATGCCGCGACCTTCAGCCTGCCGGTCGACTCGACCCAGATCCCGACGATCCCGGCCCCGGTCACCACCAGCGCGACCGTTCCCCGGGTGCTGCCCAACACCGCTGCCGGCGCGCCACCTGGGAGCCGCGGCGTCGCGCTGCTGGCCGGGGCGGCGCTGCTCCTGGTCCTCGGGGCGCTGGCAGTCGCCGGCCTTACCTACCGGACCCTGCCCCGCTCAGCCTCGAAATAGAGCATCGATCCCTCGCGCTGCTGGTCCCAGCGCAAAAATCCGGCCTCCAGCGCGAGACGCCTGAGCTCGGCGGGGTCGGGGGGGTGGAAGAAGAGCCAGCTGCGGCTGAACCACGGCCGCAACAGCATCCCGCGCGGGCTGGTGTCGCTGATGACCACGTTGCCCGTGAGCCGGCCACCGGGTTTCAACACACGGTGCAACTCGCCGAGCGCGGCCGCCTTGTCGGGGATCACGTGCAGCCCGTTGAAGCAGAGGGCGCGGTCGACTGACCCGCCGGCCAGGGGCAGGTGCGTGATATCACCACGCGCAAGGACCACGTTGGTCAGGTTCTCCGCCTTTCTCTCGGTGTCGGCCCGGCGCAGCATCTCCATGCTGAGGTCAATGCCGATGTAGGTTCCGCGCAACCGCCCGGGGGCGGCTCGGAGCGGCGGAGCCCCCCCGACCGGGACGTCGAGCACCACTTCGCTGGGACCGGTATTGACGCCCGCGTCCATCATCCGGTACATGCGGTCGATGTCAGTACCCCACCCCGCGCGAGCCCCGAGTCGCGCCAGCCACCGTTCCTTGATCGCCGCGTCGTAGAGCAGCCCATAGGGGGTGGCGAACCAGTCGACATCGGGAGTGGGGACGCTGGTTGGCCAGAGGTCGTAGATGCCGCCGACGCTTTCGAAATGGTGGCCCCGGGAGCACCGCAGGCGCCCCGCCGATTGCCTCATCGGGCGATGGCACTGGGGACATGCCAGGACCCCGGCGGGAATCAGCGCGGCCGCGTCGGTGCCACGGCGCCCTCCCCCGCGCTTCGGCTCAGCCATGCAGGCGACCATAGCCGAAACAGAGCCCAAGGGAATATCAGGCGCCGATCGGGGTAGCAGTCAGTGTGCCGCAGGCCACTACAGTTCGGGTCATGGACGATGGTCCGCACGTCACCGGTCGGGTGCCTGAGGGCGGCGGCGGATCCGAACCGCCGCCCCTTGGGCTGCGTGACGAGTTGCTCACCGTGCAACCGTCGCTGCTGCGCTTTGCCCGCGCGCTGACCAGGGATCCCGACGCCGCCGACGACCTGGTCCAGGAGACCATGGCCCGGGCGCTGAGGTTCGAGGATCGCTACACGCCGGGGACCGATGCCCGCGCCTGGCTCTTCACCATCGCCCGGCGCATCCAGCAGAAGCGCTGGCGGGCCGACAGCCGCAGGCCAAGGGTCATCTCCATCAGCGATCTCGGGGAGCATGAAGAGTCCGCAGGTATCGACCCGGTAAGTCCAATGGACGTCGAGCCAACGGTCATGCGCCGGTTCAAACGCGAGCAGATCATGGTGGCGTTGAGCCGTCTACCGACGGAGAACGCGGTACCGCTCAGGTTGTTCGCCGGCGAGGACATGCCCTACCGCCAGATTGCCGAGGTGCTGGACGTGCCGCTGGGCACGGTGATGTCGAGGATTCACCGCGGAAGGCGCCAGCTGGCCCGCCTCCTGCTGGAGGAAGAATCGTGATCCACGAGGCGGCGCTGCAGTACACCGGTGCGGTCGCGGACGGTGAGCTCGACCTGGTGCCTGCGGAGTCTCTGGCCCACATCCGGTCCTGTTCGGTGTGTGCCGTCGAGGTGAGGTGGCAGCGTGAGGTCAACCTCGGCCTGGCCGGCGCGCTGGCTGCCGAAGCGGCAGAGGAGCAGCCGCTGGCCGCGCGCGTAGCGCGCCGTCGGTGGCAGCGGCTCCTTCCTGCGCCGGCCCTGGTCGCGGGCATTGCGGCCGCAGCTGTCCTGGTCGCTACTGCCGGCGTCCTCTCCCTGGGACGCCACGGTGGCGGTCATCCGGCGCAGAACGCGGAGACGCTGATGGCCGCCGCGGCACATGCCTACGGCAGCCCGCCGTCGATGGCCACGTCGGATCCGCGGGTGGTGGCGGGCTGGACGGCCGCACACGGTCTGGGCGAAGTGACACCGCCAACCGTGGAAGGCGCGTCGCTGACCGGTGTGCGCGGTTGGTCAGTCGATGGAGCGCAGGCAGCCACCTTCGTGTACTCCGGCGTGATGGGGCAGACCGAGGTCACCGAACTGGGCGGGCCGCCGCCGCCAGGTTGGCCGATGTCGGAGACGCGGATGATGGACGGCCGTGCCGTGGGCGTGGTGGGGCATGGCAACAGCGGAATGGTGATCGTCGCCCCCGATGAGACCGGGCTGGCGCGGGCGATGTCGGCCGTCCAGTAGCCACTGTCCCCCGGATGTCCTCGTAGCCGCGAGACGATACACCAGCGGCGGGCCGGACGTGTGGGGGGACGGCACGCCGCACTACCACTGACGGTTCGGAGTCCGGTGTGGTGCCGGCCTCCCACGGGAGGGTTGCATGGTCCAGCCCCGGCTGCGGCACGCGGCCCGGTCGCCGCTTCGGCTCACCCTGCAGCGTGACGACGAACCGGGACTGTTCACCACCAACGGTGTCAATCGACACTGCGTGCTGACCACCGGGACGTTCGACCTGGTCGAGGCGGCTCCCGAAACCCGGCATCGCCAGGTATTGATGTTCGAGCAATTGCTGGCGGGTCTCGAGGGACGGTTCCAGCTCCACGTCAGCAGCCGTCCGGCGGGAGGAGTCGCATCGACCCGGGCTCGGGTTGCCGATTTCCTGGCCGCGGCGCCGGGGCAGCCCACCTTTCGGCGACAGGTGGCGCTGGTGGTGAGTGACTCCCAGCCGGTGGCGGCGCGCCTGGCGGCGCGCTGGAGTCCCCTTCGCAGCGCGGCCCGGTTCCCAATGCAGGACCCGTCGCGCACGGTGAGAGCGGAGGCCGAATCGGCAGCGCGCACGCTTGGCCTGATGGGACTGGATCCGCAGCTGCTTGAGGGCCGGGCCCTCGACCGCTTCCTGGACCAGGGCCTGCCCGGCTGCATCAGCAGGGGGGTCGAGACGGATTGGCAGGAGGCCGCCGGCGTTCTCCGTATCGACGACGTGCTCAGCCGCAGCTTTGTCCTCGACGCCTACCCTGGCCTGGACCTCGAGCCCGGCTGGCTCAGCGCCCTGCTGGAGACACCCGCCACGTACGACTTTGCGCTCCACGGTTTCCGGGTCCCCGCCGGCAGCGCTCTTCGCGTCCTGAGCTCCAGGATCCGCGACCTCCAGGCCGCGCGCCTCAGCGACCTGGCGTCGCATGCCGTCGGTGATCCCATGGTCGAGGCCGGGCTTCCGGAGGCCATCGGTCTGCGCCGCGAGGTGGCCAGCAACCAGCAGCACGTTTACTCGATCGGGGTCTACGTCACCCTCGAGGCGACCAACACGTACGAGCTGGAGGCGGCCACCGAGGCCCTCCAGGACCGCGCGTCAAGGTCGATGCTGAGGCTGCTGCCGGCGACCTTCGAGATGGCGCCCGCGCGCGTCGCCACCCTGCCGGTGGGGGAGGACCCGATGGGTGACGACCGCCTTCTCCCCGGTGGCGTTGTGGCGACGCTCTACCCGTGGCTCTGGGATGAGCTGCAGCAGCCCGCAGGAGCATTCATCGGGCGCCGCCGGCGCGGGGGCTCACCGGTGCTGCTGGACACCTGGGACGAGGCGCGGTTCAGCAACGCCAATCTGGGCATATTCGGCCACTCCGGCGCCGGCAAGACCTTCCTGATGAAGGGCCTGCTGCTCTCCGACCACGAGGCCGGCATCGGAGGCTTCGTGATCGACCCGGAGGCCGAGTACGGCGAGGTGTGCCGGGCGGTCGGGGGGCAATGGGTCGACCTGGCGCTGGGCGCGGGTACCAGCATCAACGTGCTTGACGCCGCCCTCTCGGCGGTTGCCGAGCGCGACCCCGTGGGTGACCAGGTGTCCGACCTGCTCGACCTCCTGGGAACGATGTGCGGTGCGCTGTCCAACGACGAGCGCGTTGACCTCGACCTGGTGCTGCGGGAGCTGCTGGGCTCTGCCGGGCAGACGCTGATGGACCTTCGTGCGCGGCTGGTGGCTGACGGTGCGGCGCCGCGCGTGGCGCGCGGTCTGCGGCGCTGGACCGAGGGCCCGATGGGAGACCTCTTCGCGCGCCCCACCAACGTCGCCCTCGACGCCGAGTTTGTCGTCTTCAGCCTCCGGGACCTCAAGGAGGAGGTTCTGCCCGTTGCCTATTTCCTCATCGCCCAGTGGATCTGGGCTCGGGTTCGCTCGGCGCCGCGGCGGCGACGCCTGCTCTTCGACGAGGTCGGGCTGGTCTTCGAGTACCCGCTGGTGCGTCGCTTCCTGGTGCGCCTCGCCCGTCGCGTCAGGAAGTACCAGGGCTCGCTCTGCCTGGTGACGCAGAACGCCGGCGACCTGCTGGCCTCGGACCAGGGACTGGTCCTGGCCACCAACCCGGCGACCCTCTTCCTGGGCGCCCAGCGGCAGGCCGAGGCGCAGCGCCTGCAGCGCGCCCTGGGCCTTACCGAAAGCCAGGTGGAGTTCCTGGCCACCGCTCAGCGCGGCGACTTCCTGCTGCTTGCCGGGGACCGACGCCACCGGGTGCGCGTGGCGGCCAACCCGTTTCAGCTGGAGATGGCCGGCGCCGTGCGGCCGTAAACTTCCTGCGCTGCAGGAGGGACCAGATGACCCAGTCGGTGAACGCGCTCGAGGAGCGCGTGGGAACGTTCAAGACCAGCGACGGCCTCGACCTTCACTACGTGTCGCGGCGGGACCCGGCGGTGCCGCCCCAGCGCCTGGTCGTCACCATCCACGGCTTCGCCGACCATTCCGGGCGCATCCCCTTCCTGGTGGACCACCTGGCGCGCCGCGGCGCGGCGGTCTACAGCTACGACCAGAGAGGCAACGGCAAGAGCCCCGGCCAGCGCGGTCACGTCATGGCCTACCGTGAGCTGGGCGAGGACTTCGACGCCTTTTTGACGCTGGCCACTGAGACCGAGCCGGGGCTTGAACGCGTGGTGTTCGGGCACTCGACTGGAGGGATCCTGGCCATGCTCTTCGCCATCGACCATCCGCAGCGGATGGACCGGCTTATCCTGTCCGCCCCCGCGCTGATCCTGACCTACGAGCCACCGAAGTGGAAGGAGTTGATGGGCAGGACGCTGTCCTCGATCCTCCCCAGGGTCAGCCTGAACGCCGGCTTCGACCCCGGCACGGTGTCACGCGACGAGGCGGTGGTGGCGGCCAACAAGGACGACCCGTTGGTGACCCAGGCCATCAGCACCCGCTTCTACCACGAGGTCTACAACTCCGCCGCCCCCAACGCCCTGGCGCGGATCGAGGAGCTCAAGGTCCCGTTACTGGTGATCCAGGGCACCGGCGACCGGCTGGTTTCGCCGCGGGTCGCGGATGAGTTCGAGCGCCGTTCCACCGGGCCGCACGAGGTCAAGCGCTATGACGGCGCGTACCACGAGACCTTCAACGACATCGACCGCGAGCAGGTGTTCATGGACATCGACGGCTGGCTGGAGAAACCGATCTCTTCGTAGCTTTTTACGGGATCTTGAGGACAGCGCGCGTCCCTAGAGGGCCAGACTGTCGCTTGTGCCAGGCATGCCAGCGTAACGACCCGGGTCAGCGGCCACACAGACCTCCTTCCTCGCCACGAGGGCACGCTGGTCGAGTGCACCGCGGCGTGGGCGACCATCGTTGGCACCAGCGCGGGCCTGGTGCTGCTCTACCTCCTGCTCTTTGTGGGGCCTCCCCTTGTCCTGGTTCTCCTGGTCACATATGCGGTCCGCCGGCTCCGACGGACGAGGACGAGTTAGCTTGGCTAGAGAAGCCGACGGACGGTCGGCGCAGGACGCACCGCCGCCTCCGCCGCCGCGGGAGTGGCCAGAGTGTTCTCAAATCCGTCGAGCATCTCGAACACCTCTGTTGCCGCATATGCCCGGCCCCAGCGACGGCTGGTCGACTCCTTGAGGATCCCGGCCGCCTCGAGGTTGTTCAGCGCGATCCTCGCGGCCTCGTCCGAGACGTCCAGGAGCTTGGCCACAGTCGCCCCGTCGATCACTGGGTGGCCGGGCAGGATGTCTAGCAATCGTGCGGTGGCCGAGTCCCTCCGCGGCCGCGTCGGGAGGCGCTCCAACCAGCGTTGCTGGGCCTGCGCCATCTGCTCGCCGAGCTCGACAGCGTGTTCCGCGGCGGCGCCGGCGGCGCTGGTGAAGAGGTCGCACCAGCTCTCGAAGTCGCCCCGCCGGTACTCCCCTAGCCCGGCGACGTAGCGGTCCGCCTCGGTCGCCAACACCAGGCTCACCGGCGGCACGTACCTAGGCGTTAGGCCACGGCGCCGCAGCACCACGTGGATCAGGCACCGCCCAACCCGGCCGTTGCCGTCGAGGTGGGGGTGGATTGTTTCGTACTGGGAATGGGCGATCGCCGCCTGGGCGATCGGCGGCACGTCCAGGCGGTTGACGAACCTGCACAGATCTCCCAGCAGACCCGCCACCTCCTCCGCCGGCGGCGGGATGAACTTCGCCCTGGCCAGGCTCGAAGCCCCGATCCAGTTCTGCTCCTGACGTACCACCCCGGCAAGATACTTGTCCCGGGTACTGCTGAGGAGCGCGCGGTGCATCTCGACCAGGTCGTCCACGCCGATCGCCCGGCCTGCGCTACCGATCCGTACCGCTTCCTCCATCGCCCGGATGTTGCCGACAATGGAGACGGCGGTGGCGTCCGCGACCCCGGGGTCGAACAGAGCCAACGAGATCCGCTTGTGCGACATAACCAGGCCTTCGATCCGCGAGCTCGCGACACTCTCCGCGCGCAGCAGTTGTCGCGCCAGCTGCTCGAGTCCGGCAGGCGGGGCCGTTCCCTGGAGCGCTCCAATCCGCCGCTCCGCCTCCCCCATGGTGGTCGCCAGCGAGCCCGAGAATACGAACTCGGTATCCGCGATCCGATCCGGGACGAAGGCCCGATACTTCAGCGGTGTCCGGTCGGCCTTGCTCATACCGGTCGGGTTCGCCGGCCGCAGGCGCTCGACGAAGCGACCCCAGGGGATCCTTGGCTCAGCTGCCATGAATTCCAAGGATATTCCCGATCCTTGGGTTTCGCGCAGACGACCCCAAGGATTAGTCACGGAGAACCCCGCCAGGGTGCATCCAGGGCAGCTATTTGAAACTGAGCGCGGTGACCTTGCTAGTCCAACTTCATCGGGGGTCGTCGCCAACCGCTCGGCCCCGTCCGCCGCCGGGGGTTGCGCCAGGGGCGTCAGGGCCCCGGCTGTGGCGTCTTCGCTGTCGCCTTGTCTCGGAAGCTGTACATCTTAGAGCCCCAGCGTCAGCCGCGAGACGCGGTCCTTGACCGCCGTTGGCGTCACGCGGTCCATCAACGCCAGCATCATGGCGTCATAGCCGACCAGGTATCGCGCGTTGGGGTTACTCCCGGTTAGCGCCTTGACCACGACTTTGGCCACCGTACGGGGATTGCCCATCAGCGGCTGGGAGACCTGGGTTCCGGTGCTGAGGCGCTCGTAGGCCTTCTTGTAGCGGGAGTCCCGGCGCTGCGCGAGTGCGGCATCGTTCTGCTCCCAGATCCCCGTCTTGAAGCCTCCGGGCTCGACCAGGATCACCCTTATGCCGTCAGCCGCGACCTCCATGCGCAGGGCGTCGGAGACCCCCTCCAGCGCATGCTTGCAAGCCTGGTACCAGCCCGATAGCGGGGTGGTGGTCAGGCCGTAGATCGACGACATATTGATCACCCGGCCCTCGCCGGCCTCGCGCATGTGGGGCAGAGCCAGGCGAGCCAGCCGGATCGGCGCCACCACCATGGTTTCCAGGACCTCGCGGACCTCCTTGTCGGGCACGTCCTCCACCGCCCCGGTGGCCGGGAAGCCGGCATTGTTCACCAGCCCGAACGGCTTGAGGTCGTTGATCACAGCGCGGCAGTTGGTCGCGTTGTCGACGTCGAGGATCACGGTTTCGACGGTCACCCCGGCATCCTTGGCCGCCTCGCGCACCACGCGGGCCTTGGCCTCGGAGCGCACTCCGCCGACGGAGTGGAAGCCCTTGCGGGCAACCTCGATCACCGTCGCCAGCCCGATCCCGGAGTTGGCGCCTGTCGTCAGGACTGTTCTTGGCACCTGGTCAGCCTAGCAAGCAGCGGCCGGTGCTCACAGGGAAGCTGATACCAGGGTCTGCACATGTTCCACAGGTGCCTGTGGACAACCTCGTCAGTCGCCACCTCCACCGCCGCCGTTATCGGGCGGTGGCGGGGGAGGATTGTTGTCGCCACCCTTCTTCTTCTTGTGGTCGCCTCCGCCTCCCCCATTGCCCGGGTTGCCCCCGGGCGGCGGCGCGGCGGTGCATGCCTGGTGAAGGTTCTCGGTCCCGGGGAGGTAGATCTCACTGCCCTTCTGGACCAGGTCGGTGGGCTTCTGATACCAGTGGTTGAGGTCCGCCGGCAAGCCGTTGATGAAGCTGGCGAGGGTGGTCTCGCCAGTGTTCACGCCGAAAGCGCTCATGGTGCTGGAGCGCCCGTCGGCACCGGTGTTGCCGGCCCAGGCCCCCACCACGATGTCGCGGTTGTAGGCCATCATCCACGCGTCGGAGTGAATCCCCAGGGCCGAGCCGCCGGTGGTCCCGGACTTCCCGGCCATCTGCCGCTGCCAGCCGAGGCTCCACTGGCTCTGGTAGGCCTTGAGGGTATCCGTCATCAGGTACGCCTCGGCCGTCGTCAGAACCTGTTTCTGGTTGTCCTGTTTCCCCGGCGTGGCCTGGAACAACACGTTCCCGTTGCTGTCGGTGACCTTGAGGATGCTGAGCAGGGGCATCTTGCGGCCCTCGTTGGCAAAGACCTGGTAACCCTGCAGGTGGTCGAGCATGGTGATTTCGCCGGCGCCGATTGACGTCGACAGGTAGGGAGGCAGCGCGGAACGGATGCCCATGGCGTCCGCGAGGCTGATGACGTTGCCGATGCCCTCCCTCTGGGCCACCTCGACCGCCGGCACGTTGCGCGACAGGACCAGGGCATCGCGGGCGGTCATTGGGCCCTGGTAGCTGTTGTCGAAGTCGTGCACCGGCGTATTGGTGCCGGGGTAGGTGTAGGGCTGATCCTGCAGGCAGGTGCTGAGGGTTATCTTCTTGTCTTTCAGCGCCGCCTCGTATGCATACGGCTTGAACGACGAGCCCGGTTGCCGGGGCGAGCGGATGACATCGAACTGGCCACCGATGTTCTGGTTGGCGTAGTCGGCCGAACCCACCCATGCCAATATCTCGCCGGTTGAGGGACGAGCGGCCAGCAGGTCGCCATTGTTGACTCCCATCCCTGCCATCGCCTTGGTTCCCCTGGCGACCGACTGCTCGGCCAGCGACTGCAGGTCGGGGTTGAGCGAGGTGTACACCGACAGGCCGCCCTGCTGCATGGCGTCAGCGCCGAACTGGCCCTCCAGCTTGGAGATCACGTAGTTGATGAAGTGCGGCGCCCTGGACTCGCGGTAGCTGGTGTCATACACCAACTCCTTCTGGATGTCCTCGGCGGCCGCCGCCGTGGCCTCGTTCGGCTTGATGAATCCGGCCTTCACCATCTCCCCCAGCACGTACATCTGGCGCCCGCGGGCGCGGTCAAAGTGAACCTGCGGATCGTTGCCGCTGGGCGCCTGGATCATGCCGGCAAGGAAGGCCGCCTGGCCGATCGAGAGGTCTTTGGTCTGCTTGGCCTGGCCGAAGTACGTCTTGGTCGCCGACCCGATGCCGTACGCCCCGTGCCCGTAATAGAGCCGGTTCATGTACATCTCAAGAATCTGGTCCTTGGAGTACTTGTGCTCCAGCTGATTGGCGATGATCGCCTCCTTCAGCTTTCGGCTGAAGGTCTTGTCCGACTGCAGCACGGTGATCTTGACCAGTTGCTGGCTGATGGTGCTGCCACCCTGCAGCGGCTTGCGGGCCAGCGTGTCGACGATCACCGCGCGGGCCACTCCGAAAGGGTCAAGGGCTCCGTGCTGGTAGAAGGAACGGTCCTCCGCCCCCACTGTCGCCAGGGGAGCCCATTTGCCCATCTCCGCCAGGCGCTGGATGACGTGGAACTGCCCCTGCGGGTTGTGTTCAGCGAGAACGTTGCCCCGAGCGTCATAGAACACCACCGAGCGGGCGAGCACCGGTGCCGTCCCGGGGTTCGGCAGGTTGCTCAGCCTGGCACTGGCCCAGATCGAGGTGCCGATCACCAGCATCACGACCGCGGCGAGCGATGCGAGGAGGATGCGACTGCGGCGTGAGACCGGCAGGTGCGAACCGCGGGCGTAGGCCGCCCTCGGCGGCCCCGCCTGGCGCGGTCGCCGCGTCGATCTCGGTGCCGGGGGCCCGGTATCGACCCAGTTTGGGCCGCTGCCGGGCTCGCGAAGTGGAGTCGACGCGGTTGGATTCGGGGACTTGAGTTCCTCGAAATACTCGCTCATCGTCGCGACAAATCTAACAGCGTGAGTATCAGGAAACCCCCAGCGCCGGGGCATGACCTGGAACCCGGCGCAGCGCGATCGCGCCCCGCCCGGTCAGAAGTCCGAGCGGAAGAGCCTGTAGCGGGTGGGCGGCTTGGCCAGGGCGGTATCGGTGAGTAGCTGGGTCATCAGCGCCTGGTCGCCGAGCTTGACCGAGAAGGTACCGACAGGAGAATTCGGCCCCACCGGGGGGTTCACCGGCCGCGCCTCGAAATGGGTGCGAAGGATGATCCCCGGCCAGCTGAGCACGTCCAGGCCTTCCTTGGCGACAATGTCCGTCCGGCTGCCCCAGGGTGTGACGTAGTGCCCCACCGTCTGGTTGCTGGTCAGGATGTGCTTGACCTCGAGGTTGGGCCGGACTGCCACGATAAGCGCCTTGCTGGCGGCAAACGCCTCGTCGAGGGTGGTGAGGCCCATCACTGCGCCGAGGATCGTCACCGGCCTCCCGGTCACCGCGTACGATGCAGCGAACACGAAGTTCGCCCCCCCGTCGGGGCTGGAACCCGTCTTGATGCCGATGATGTTCTCCTGGCCAAGGGCGTAGTCAACGTTGTAGACCACCCCCGCGACCGGTAGCTCCGCCTGCTTCTGGCCGACGATGCTGGCGATCACGGGTTGCTTCATCGCCACGCCCGCGAGCACCACCAGCTCCGAGGGCACGGATACCGTCTTGTCCGAGACTCCGCTGACGTCGTCGAACCTCGTGTTGGCCAGGTGCAGAGACGTGGCGCGGGCGTTCAATTTGACAACCATGGCGGCCTCTGAGCCCGCGTCCCACTTGCCCAGTAGCTCGCCGATGTTGTTCCCGGATGGGATCAGCAGGCCCTCGAGAGCCTGATACTCAGTGATTTTCTCGCCGGCCTGGACCTTGACCACCGACTCCCGGTTGGCCAGGCGCCTCTGGTACGACGCGACATCGCCGGCGTCGATGGTGATGGCGTCACCCTGCTGGTTTGGCTGCAGGGGTTTGTCATCCAGGATGACGATCGCGGTCATGATCTTGGCCACGCTGAACATCGGCAGTGGGGTGGTCGGGCCCCCGACGCCGAGCATCCCGATGTCGGTGGCCCCCACCGCGCCGGCGCCCTTGGCCGGCCAGGGCAGACTCGGAGCGGACCCCTCCGCCGCCGCGGAGCTTGGCACCGACGGTCGAGCCGCCACCGCCGGCACCGCCCGGACCAGCTGGAAGACGGTCAACGCGACCAGCAGGAGCACCAGCACCATCGGGACGATTGCAGCCCACCGCCCCGGCCCGCGCCGGGGTTCGATCAACGACATGTCAGGACGCTGACTCTATCCAGCTCCGGACGATCTCATCCCGCTTGACCTTGCCCAGCGAGGTCCGCGGCAATTCGGTGACGACCCGCCAGCGGCGCGGGCGTTTCCAGGTCGCCAGCCGCTCGCCGACGAAGCGCCAGAGCTCCGCCGGCTCCGCCCGGCGGCCACTGCGCAGAACCACCATCGCGGCGATGTCCTCGCCCATGTCCTCGTCCGGCAGCCCGACCACCGCGGCCTCGGCGACCGCCGGGTGTTGCTCGATCACCGACTCGACCTCGCGCGCCGAGATCGTGTAGCCGCCGCGCAGGATCACCTCCTTGAGCCGCGACTTCAGCGTCAGCCCGCCGTCCACGCGGACCGTCCCCAGGTCGCCGGTGCGCAGCCATCCGTTGTCGAAGGCCTCGCGATTGTCGGGGGCCGAGAGGTAGCGGAGGAACATGGCCGGGGACTGAACCTCGATCTCCCCGGCAATGCCGGCCGGCAATGGGCGCGCCTTCTCGTCGACGGCCCGCAGGCGCACTCCCCACGCCGGCCAACCGACGTCGCCCTCCGGGGTGTCGTCAGCCACCTGGCGCCAGGTCAGCGGCGAGGCCTCGGTCATACCGTAGCGCTCGATCACTGGGATGCCTAGCCTCAGGTGGACGTCCCTGGTGACTTCGCGAGGGCACGTCGCGCCGCTGACAATCGCCAGGCGTAGGTCGCTGTTGCGGCTCGCCTCCCGGAGCTCGGCCATGCGCCGGTACATGGTGGGCACGCCGGTGAGCACCGTGATCTCCCGGGTCAGGACCGCCTTCCACACCTCGCCGGCGTCGAACCGAGGTATCAACTCGAGGCGCGCCCCCACCAGCAGCGAGGTGTTCAGGACCGCGCTCAAACCGAAGGAGTGCGCCAGCGGTAGCGCTCCCAGCATCACGTCCTTGCGGGTCAGGCCGGCCATCTCATACGCCACGCACTGGGCATTTTTGAGAAGCCCCTCGTGGCTGTGGACCACGCCCTTGGGGCGCGCGGTGCTCCCGCTGGTGAACAGGATCACAGCCGGGCTTCCCGCGGGGATGCGCGCCAGCGGCCCCGGCACATCCTTGCCGTCGATCAGTTTCTTCAGGGCATGCGCGTTGCCGCGCTGGCGCGCCGCTGATGCGTCGAGGGTGATCACGCCGCAGCCCTGGTCGTAGATGCCCGCGCCTGCCGCGGCGGTCGCGGCGTTTTCGGTGTCGCAGAGCATCATCTCCGCCTGAGCCGCCTTCATCAGGCGGGCCACCTCGCGAGCCGGAGAATCCGGGGAGATGGGGAGGAGCACCCCGCCCGCCCGTAGCACCCCGTAGGCCAATACCGGGAACTCCAGCCCTGTCCCGGCCATCACCGCCACCACGTCACCCGGCTCCAGGCCGCGGTCATGGAGGTCGGCGGCGAGCCGGGCGACCGCCCGGTCGAGCTGGCCGTAGGTCAGGTTACGCGTGCCCAGCGAGAGGGCCACGTCATCGGGCCAGCGCCGCCCGGCGGAGGAGACGACCTCGGCGATCGATTCGGTCAACGCGGTCACTTTCGTCCTAGCCTGAAAAGGGTTCCGAGCAGGCCGGGTGAGACCTCACCGTGGAGGTGGCCCGATGCCGCCACCTTGAGTACGCGCGGCGCCGCCGAGGCATCGATGTCCTCGATTCGACGGGGCAGGGCAACGTGCATCTGGTAGACGCCGTCATGAACGGAGTCCTGCACCGCGCCGGCATCGTGGAGGAGCCTCATCATCGTGTCGTTCTCGCCCAGCACGAACATGCTGAAGCGCTCCACGCCGACCTTGATCGCGGCGTCGGTCAGCACCACCAGAATCGCCCTGCCGATGCCGCGTCCCTGGTAGGGGTCGATGACCGTGACCGCGGCCTCGGCGTCGCGGCTGGCAGGTGGCCGGACAAACCGGGCGACCGCGACGGCGGGCTCCCCGGGCTCCTGCGGGAGCGTCGCCACCCAGGCGACGTGGTTGACCTGGTCGACCTCGGTGAAATACGCCAATTGCTCCGGTGTGAGGTGGTCGACGGGGGAGAAGAAGCGGCGGTAGCGCGACTCGGGGGACATCTGGGCCACCCCGCGCTCCAGCCACTTCTTGTCATCTGGACGAATGGGGCGAAAGCGCACGCGAGTACCGTCGTCGAGGGTCGTCTCGAGGTGCTCGCTGCTCAGCTGGCTGTTAGGCATGGCGAGTGCAATTCTGCCTGCCCCGCGGACAACCACGGGCTAGAGGACCCCACGGATGAGGTCGGCGGCCCGCTCGCCGATCATCATCGTGGGCAGGTTGATATTGCACCGAGGGAGCTCGGGCATGACCGAGGCGTCGGCCACGTGGAGCCCGGCCACCCCGCGCACCTCCAGGCGCGAGTCCACGACCGCGTCAGGGTCATCAGCCGCCCCCATGCGGCAGGTCCCGGCTGGGTGGTAACCCGTGCCATGGAACTGCAGGCAGTGCGTTCGCAGCGCGTCATCGTCGTCCACCGTCGCCTGGTCTGGAAGCAGGAGCTCGCAGGGCCCGGACCTGGCCATCACCTCGGCCAATTGCGCCGCGTGGCGTACACCGGCGCCCATCAGGTTCACGTCATGGCCCTCGGAGAGGTAGCGGTGCTCGATGGCCGGGGCCGCCCCAGGGTCTGCGCTCCTGAGGCGGACGTGCCCGCGCGACCGTGAATCGTTGACCTCGAGGAAGAGCCCGGTCAGCCCGGGCATGTTGAAGGCGTCGCCCGGGTAGAAGGAGAGCTTGAGGTCGTCGAGTCCCGGTCCATCGCCGGCGCGCAGCTTCAGGGCTACCGGGAAACGAAGGACGGCAGGGTCCGGTGCGTAGTCGGTGAGCAGGGTGACCAGGGTGACCGGGTGATCCTGGAGATTCCGGCCCACGCCGGGCAGCACCACGCGGCATTCGAGCCCTGCGGCCGTCAGGACCTCCGGCGGGCCGATCCCCGAACGCAGTAGCAGGCTGGGCGTGTTGTAGGCGCCGGCCGCCAGCACCACGCGACCGGCCGAGATCTCCTCGCCGCCGGCCAGGACCACGCCGCTCGCGCGCTCCCCGTCGAGGAGAACCCGGTCGACCAGCGTCTCCGCCCGAAGCGTCAGGTTCTGCCGGCCACGGGCCATGGCGATATAGGTCACCAGGGTGCTCTGGCGCATCCCGTCCTTGAGGTTACGGGGCACCGGCCCGACACCGATCGCCCCCGGCTGGTTAAGGTCAGCGACGCGCTCGTGACCCAGCTCTTCGCACGCCGCCGCGAAGAGCTGTTCGTTGGGCAGCAGGGGTTGGCGGCTGATGTAAATTGGCCCGTCCGCGCCGTGGTACGGGGCATCGCCGAACTCGGCATCGGCTTCGATTCGACGGAAATAGGGCAAGCACCCCTGCCAGTCCCAGCCGCTCGCACCCATCTCGGCCCAGCGGTCGTAGTCCTGCGGTTGCCCGCGCATCGCGATCGTGGCGTTGACCGCGCTGCTGCCGCCGACCAGCCGTCCCCGGGGGAGGCCGCTGCCAATGCTCGGATCCATGTATCCCCAGTCGAATTCATCAACGCCACTGCCGAGTCGGGGATGAAGGATCGCGTCCGGCACCGACGCACCGAGGTCCGGCCCCGCCTCGAGCAGCAGGACCCGCAGCCCCGGGTCTTCGCTGAGACGGCTGGCGACCACGCCACCGCCGCTACCCGAGCCCACCACCACTACGTCAAAGTCACTCACGCCGTGCACAGCCTACCCACCACCAGGATCGGACCGCAGTTGATAAGTGAGGAGAATGCCCGGCCGCGTGCGGTGCGCGTCCGCGGTGGGGGTCTATTGACCCCGGCGGCGCCTGCGCACTGAGAGTCCAGGAACCAGGATCATCCCCATCGCGGCCAGCACCAGCGCGGGGAGCAACGCCGATTGCTGCGTCGAGGTCGGAGGCAGCATCGGTCCCGGCTGGCCAACAGCAACGGCAACCGGCCCGGTGCCCGAGTTGCGGGGACGGTGCGATGGGAAGTCGACAACCTGCTGGAAGGTGGGCCTGTTCTGCCAGTCCATGTTCGGCTGGCCGATCAGCCCCACTCCCTTGAAGCGAATTGCGTCGTTCGCCGGGATGGTGGTCTTGGGGTTGGCATTCAGGGTGTCGGTGTCGCCGGTCCAGGAGGCCACGGTGCCCGTCGCGTTCAAGGAGGCAAGCTGGTTGTACGTCGCGGCAAGGGCCGCGCCGATGGCTGCAGCGCAGGCGCTGAGGCCGGTGCTGCAGAGGCGCGACGTCATCGAGGGCGACAGCGGGGCGCCAGGCTCGACCCCGCGCAGCTGACGCAGGACCTTCAAGGTGTAGCTCTCCCAGCCGCCGTTGTAGGCGCTGCCGAGCCCGGCGCTGGGTTGATCGGCGAACGACGTCGGGTGCTTGCTGAAGCCGGTCGCGGCGCCCGGGGTGTCGTGGTTCACGGTGGCCCCCAGCGCCGGGTCGGTCATCACGGAGTCGAACAGCGCCTCGATCAGGCGAGGGTTCAACTCGTCCATGATCGCCACCGCGGGGGCATCGGCATACTGGGCATCCCCATGGGCCGCGCGCACCCGGTGCGCGCCCGCCAGCGACCAAGCGTTCAGGCGGTCGAGGAGCGCCGTGGCGTGCGCGGCGTCCGTCGGGTTGAGCGTCGCGGTGATGGATGAGCGCAGCAGCTGCAGTTCCGGCACCACGTGGGCGCCGGTCAGGTCCACGCTGGCCGCGTCCTCCATCGCCGAAGCCAGGGTGGCCCGGGACATCTTGCCCGGGTTGGCGAATGCCGCCTGGACCCGCAGTTCCAACGACAGCGAGCGGTAGATCGGGCCGTAGGAGAACTCTGCATCGCTGGCACTGAAACCTGGCGCCTGCTTGTTGTTCCAGGAGACGAAGTACCCACTGGGCGGGTTGATCTCGTGAGGATGCTGGTCAGGAGGAAGATAGCCGGTCCATTCCGCGACCCCGGTGCCAAGGGCGGGAAGATCCGGGTTGTAGTCGGTCTGTCGCACCGGGTCCAGGCCGCTGTCGTAGTAGGCGATGTCGCGGTTGTCGGCGTACAGCCAGTTGAACGTGTAGCCGATGTCAGCCGCACCAAGCATCCAGGACGCCGCGTCATGGACCAAAGAGGGGTGCTGCCAGCGGAGGAAGCCGATGGCGCTGTCCAGCTCGTGGCCGTAGGTGCTGCGCTGGCTGCTGATTGCCACCGGGACGCCCTCGGGGGTCTTGGTGAAGCCGAGCACGACGGCGTCGGCCAGTGCGTGGTGGGTTCGGTAGATGTCGTGCTGGATGGTGCACGGGGGGAGGCAGGTGGTCATTCCACCCGCCTTGCTGATGGCGTTCTCGTTGTCCTGGTGGTAGTCCATCTTGGTGCACTGCCCGCTGGAGATGTAGTAGCGCGCCTTGGGATCCGTGTCGCTCGGTGGGGTCGGGCAGAGCACCTCGATGCGCTGGTCGACGAGGTCGTTGCCGGCCGACGTGGCCGACCAGGCGTAGTCCTGGCCGCGGCCCAGTTCGACCAGGAACGCGGTGCCCGGGAAGGATGCTCCGCGCACGTCGTAGTCGGGCGCGTGGAGGTCGATCTCCATCAGGATCTGGGGCGCAAAATAGCCCACCTGCGGTCCGAAGACGGCGATGGGGCGGCCGCTGGTCGAGTGCTTGGCATCGACGACCAGGGCATTGCTGAAGCCATGGAGGCCCAAAAGGCCGGTGATGCCACCGACGAGGTTATTGGTGTTGGTGTCGCAGCCCCCGTCCTCCTTGGCTCTGAACGGGTCTGTCACCGCGGCGGCCGGATCGGTGAAGGCGTTCTTGGCGGTGGGCAGCATGCCGGGGTCGTGGACGTTGTACGGGAAGCTCTTGTCCTGCAGGGTGGAGGGCCCATTGGGATCGTCCGCCTGGCGGAAATCGCGGAACATCGCCTGCGCCGCGGTGGTGCCGAAGTGAGCCTGAAGGTACTGGAACAGGTGCCCGCCAGCCACCTCGTTGCCACCCCCCTTGCCGAAGATCCCGCCCACCAACGAAGCGATGTCGATGATGTCGCTGTCCTGCCACATCCCCGGTGGGCCACCGGTGACCGCGGGGTACTCGGCGGGCAGCATGGTGGTGGGGTTCATCATCGCGTCGCTGATGTATTTGTTGATCCCCTGGACCTCGCCGCTGATCATTCGGCGAGCTTCGGCGCCCAGTGGCCCGAGGGTGGCGATATGGTCGAGTTGGTCCTGTTTGTCCTGCTGGGTGTAGCCGGTGAGCGCCAGCTGACTGCGGTCCATGCTCTCGTCACCGCAGGACGGCCCGACCAGCTCGGTGAGGTGGCCGCGGCCGGTGTACCTGAGCACATCGACCAGGAAGAGTCGGTCGTGCCCGGTGGCGTAGCCGGCGCCGTAGGCCATGGCCTCGACGGTGTCGCCGTAGACGTGCGGCGTACCGAACTGTTTGTCGCGGTAGATCGTGACGTTACCGTGCCCGGGATAGGCCAGCGTGACAGTCTGTGAAGTGTCGATGTCCTCCGGCTTGACCCCGAATGACGCGTCCTTATAGAAGTTCGTCAGCCCGCTGTCGGTGAGCCCCTTGTAGCCGTAGAGCAGGTTCTGGTACAGGTCGTACTGATCATTGCTGTGCGCTGGTCGCGCCCCCGTCCCGTTGGGGCCGCCGTGCGCCGCCAGGTCGGCCAACGTGACCAGGCCATTGTTCCCCGGGGGCAGGATGTTGAGCATGTTGCCGTAGTCGTTGGCGCGGTAGGCGGGCTGCGGTGCCGCCGCGGTGACAGGCCCAAAGAACAGCAGCGCGCTGAGAGCGCCCAGCGCCAACACCGTCGCCCGCCCCCGCCCACTCACCATTGCCGACCTCCTGAGATGTGACCGGGATCATAGTCTGGTGCCAGTGAGACGCCGGCTTATCTCGTTCGCGCTGGCAATCCTTCCCGTGCTGGCGGCCGGGTCGCCCAGCGTCGTACCCCGGGTGGTCGATGTTGATGCGGCGCAATCGTCGCCGGTCCTACTGCGCGACAACCAGGCGGCGATCGACACCCTGGTGCCGAAGGTTGGAGCCTGTCCGCTGGTCAGCCCCCCCGACGGGTGCTTCGAGAATGACACGCAGTCCGAGCCCTCTATCGCGGTAGACCCCACCAACCGCGACCACGCGGTGGCCGTCTTCCACGTCGGCCGTGCCGACGATGGGGGCGCGGCCGCGGATGGCTATTCGGTCACCTTCGACCAGGGACGGACCTGGCGGCAGGGTTTGTTCCCTGGCCTCACGCAGGCCAGCGGCACCACGCTGCAGCCCCAGCGGGTCAGTGACCCGCGCGTGGCCTTCGCACCGGACGGCCGCCACGTGTACGCCACTGCCCAGCCGTACAACAATGACGTCGCCCCCGCCTTCTCGTCGGTGGTCAGCATGACCTCAGCTGATGGGGGGGTGACCTGGGCCCCGCCGGTGGTGGTGGTCTCGGACCAGGTTTCCCAGAACATCTCGCAGTCGGACGCCTACCTCCTCAACCACGGCTTCGATCAGCCGGACCTGGTGGTGGACGTGGGCGGTGGCGCCGGCCACCACACCGGCCGCATCTACCTTGCGTGGGTGCGCTTGACGCTGGTCGACTTCGCCTACGCGGCCTACTCCGACGACGGCGGCACCTCGTGGATCAAAGGACCGAACGGCCCCAATTCGCCAGTCGACCAGGGGTTCGTCGTCAACCAGGGCAGCGTTCCTCTCTACCCTCGGCCGGTGGTCCTGGGCAACGGTGACCTCGCGGTCATGGACTGGAACGCGCTGCCGAACTACGTCGTCCAACCGATTTACTTCGGCGACCCGGGCTCGGTGCAATCCGACCCCTCCACGACCTCGGAACTGAACCAGACCGGCGGCTACCAGCTCTACGTGGCCGCCGGTGCGGGGGCGGTCAGCGGGGTCACTCCTCTGGTTTTCTCAGCACCGGCTGCGAATGTCGCTTACCTCGCCAACAACACCCTGCGCGGCCAGCGCTCGGCCGAGAAACAGCCACTCTTCGCCGAGGATCAAAGGAGCGGGCGCCTCTTCGCCGTGTGGACCGACGCACGGTTCCGCATCGACGCCGCGAATGACATCCTGGTGACCTATTCGGACGACCGCGGCGCCACCTGGAACTTCCCCCACCGCGTCAACCCGGGACAGCCCGGCGACAGCCTCGACCATTGGTGCGCGATGATCGACGCTGGTGCCGACGGTGTGCTGCGGATCGGGTACCGCCAGCGCCAGGAGGCTCCCACCACCGCGGCGCCGTTCACCAACCTCAGCCCCAGCGTTGACACCTTCTATGTCGAGTCGCGCGACGGTGGCAGGAGCTTCGGCGCCCCGCTCAAGGTCAGCACCAACATCAGCGACATGCGCTTCGGGGCGTTCGACGGCGGACAGACCAACGTGGGCCAGGGCGGGATATTCCTCGGTGACTACGACGCCATGGCCGAGAAGGATGGGATCACCTACATGGTGCGCTCGGAGCCGGTTCGCACCAGCCCGGCGGAGAAGGTCGTGTTCCCGCCCCCGGTGCACCACCAGCGGATCTGGGTCGCGGTGGTCGGGGAGGTCGCCGGGGTGAGCGCCACGCCGACTCCTGCGACGGGGACTTCGGCCTTGCCTCGCGTACTCCCGGATACCGCTCGCGGCGTGCGCCCCGGCCGCACCTGGGCGGTCGGCGCGGCGGTGCTGGTACTTATCGCGCTACTTTTGGTCGCCGGGCCAGCGAGCGCAATCCGCCGACGGCGATGATCAGCCCGAGCAGGCCCAAAAGTGGGCCCAAGCGCAGAGCGGCGCCGCGGCTGGTGGTGGGCGTCCCGCCGACCACCGATGCGGGCACCGAGGCAGCGGAGACGGCCAGCGGCTCGATCACCTGCCCGTAGCTACCGCGGTTCTGCAGCGGCCCGTAGCAAGGGACGCTGCCGGCTCCCTGTGGGCTGAAGCAGGTCTGCTCGACTGGCTCACTCCAGGCAGAGATGTTCGAGCCCTGCGCGGCGGAGAGTTCGTCAGCCGCCTCGCGCGCCGCGACCCGCGTGGCCTGCGTGGCTCCCGCGGCGCCAAAAACATTGAACTGGTTCAGCGGTCCGCCCGCCTCACCCCGGAAGCCGCGCAGCAGGACATCCTGGCTGTCCTGGTCGAACTTGTGCGCCGCCGCCCCGGTGTTGTCGATGGAGATGGAATGCGCCGGCTTGGTGGCGCTGTCCCCGCACGGCGTGGTGGACCCCTGCTTATCGATGGTGTAGTCCAGGAACGATCGGCAATCGGTGCCCAGAAGCCCGGAGAAGAGATCCCGGTTCAGATACTCGAGCCAGCGGTCGAAGAATACGGTTGCGGGGCCCATCCTGCCCCCACCGCGGTCGCTGCGCTGGAGGTCGTAGGCGGCCATCAGGTCGTGCAATTGCCCCAGTTGTCCGGGCTGGCCCTGTAACGCCGCGACCAGGTACGGATTGAGAGCGCGCGCCCGGTGGTCGGTGTACGCGACCAGCCGGGGGATCTGTCCGACCTCGTCGAAGGTCCAGTTGGTTCGCGCGCCGGTGATATCCGCAAGCTGGACGGCCTGCTGGTAGCTGCCCCAGTTCTGCGCGCCCAGCGTTGCCGGCGACCACCAACCCCTGGCGGGCTTGTTGTTCCAGTTGACCAAAAACCCGGTGCTGGGGTTGATGACGTGGGGGTTGTCGGAGTATTTCTCCTCGCCGCGCCAGTCGTATGCCCCGGTGCCGGGTTGGGGCAGGTTGGGATCGATGTTGCTGGCCCAGATCGGGTACCGCCCGGTGTGGAAGTAGGCGATGTCCCCGTGGGTGTCGGCGTAGAAGAAGTTGAAGCCGAGAAAGTGGTTTGACAGGACGTTGCCAAAGTCGCGCGCGGTGTGGGTCATGCTGATGGCGTCCCATGCCGACAGCGTCTTCACAAAGCGATGGTCAACCGTGGTCTCCCGAGTGAACAGCAGGTTATCCGGTGTGGGGTCGGCCAGCGCGGGCCCGTGGACGGTGCGGTAGACCGTGACCTGCGTGGGAGTCAGGGGGCTGGGGCAGGGCGGGTCCAGGGTGCCACCGATGAGGTCGGTGAGAACGGTCGGCGGATTGTTGCAGTTGATTGTCTCCAGGTGCTTGTCGGCGAACGCGGTGGCGATGCCGTTGTACATGTAGTGACCCGGGTCCGTCAGCTTCTCCACGAAGGTGGTCGCGTTGGTGCCCTCTGCGGAGGTCACCGACCAGCCCATGTCGCGGTTCCGGCCTATCACCAACAGTGGGATGGTGGGTACGGTCACACCGCGCGTGTCGCGCTGGGGGGTGTGTACCTCCACCTCCCAGAAGAACCCGGGCACCGCCCAGCCGGTCTGCGGACCGCTGTAAAGGATCGGGTTGTGGCTGGCGGTCCGGCTGCCATTCATGACAATCGCGTTACTGCCCCAGCGAGGAATTCCGAGCTGTTGCTGCAGCTTCCTGATGACGAGTTTTTGTGCGTCTATCGACACCGCCCCCAGGGCCAGGCTGCTCGGCGGCGGGAGCAGGCTCGGGTCGTGGTTGGCAAACGATGAGCCTGCGGAGCCCGGCCCCGCGGGCACGGGTGCGCCGGTATGCCGGAGAAAGATCCCGTCGGCGGCGGGAATGATGTAGGGCGAGCTCGGCACGTCGACGGGATAGAGGTCGTTGAAGGCCTTTTCCGCAGCCGCCTGCCCGAGCTTGGCGACGAGGTCGACATAGGTCTTCGCCGCGGTCAACTCACCGGAGTCGAACTCACCGAAGTTGCGGGCCGCGTACTCGCCGAAGGCCAGCGCATCGTCATTGGTCCAGTCCCTCGGAGGGTCGTTGAGAAGGCCGAACTCCGCCGGGCAGGTGGCGCTGAAGGCCACCAGCTGAGCAGCGGTCCGCTGGCCCAGCACTGAGGGCCCGCACTTGTCGACCATCAGCTGGTTGATGCCCGCGGTGAACCCCTCCGCCCTGTCCCTGATGTCCTGCGGCGCCGCGGCCAGCTCGGCCAGGCGCGCGGCGGATCCCTCGCTCACCCGCCGGGTGTTGATGTCCATGGGCAGCGCCCCGGCCCCGGTGAGCTCGGCCAGCGTGCCGTGGCCGACGCGCCGGAAGGCCTCCATCTGGAACAGCCGATCCTCGGCCATCGTGTATCCCATGGCGTAGGTCATCGCGACCTCGCTGCCGGCGTAGATCTGGGGCACCCCGTACTGGTCGCGGTAGACCGTGACATCGGTGCGGCCGCCGGGATGGGTGGCGGTCCCGCTCTGTTCAAACTGGAACGGCTTGTACTTCCAGTCGCGGTACAGCGGCAGCTGGTCGGCGTAGTTGGGCCCGTAGCTGAACGGCTGGCCAAGCTGTTTCAGCAGCTGGTTCTGCGCAAAGGTCGCCGCGTTGAACGACCCGCCCTGCCCCGGTGGCACGATGTTCACGGCGTGCATCAGGTCCTGGGGCACCACGTCCGCACCGGCGGCAGGCGCCACCGACAGGACGGGCAACATGGCAAGCAAAACTGCCACCAGGGGCCGCCGCACACCGCCCGGAGAACGCGCGCCCCGCTGCCTCTCGCCCGCCACTACGGCCGAGTTATACCAGAGCGTCATGGGCGGAACCCGGACGGCTTTGCTAAGTTCATCGTGGCGGGAGATGCAGGTTTGAGATTGAGTTGGCGGGGCGCGCGTGCCATGGGTTCGGCGTTGGCGCTTTTGGTCGCGGCCCTATCCGTTCTCTCGGTGCACCAGCCGGCCAGCGCGCAGGCGGGGTCCGGGGCAGTCTTCACGGTCGGTGCGGCGATGCGCAGCGTGGCACCCTCCGGCGCCGCGATGAAGACGCACGTCGGGGGCTACGGCGACTGCAACGGGTGCCCCACTACGGCGGTGCGCAAGGGTGATGAGTTCGCCGTCCGCGCCTTCTATGTCAGCGACGGCATTACCGCGAACGTCATGGTCAGCGCGCCGGCCGAGGGATGGTTCGCCGGCTACCAGGAGAACTCCGACGCCGCCCACCCCGGGGGGCTGGCGACGGCCGGCGACCCGACTTCCAAGCTCGGTATCACCGACCTGCGCGCCGAGGCGGCGCACGACCTGACGGCGGCGGGGGGCGGCAAACTGCCCGCGAATTCGCCGATCGCCGGCCGCAACATCATCGTCAGCACCATCCACTGCCACGCCTGTCCGACGCTGGTCGGGATCTGGGGACCGACCAACCTGGCATATCTGCACTTCGTCTACGAGCAGGCGCTGGGGGCCATCCTCGACGCGCAGAAGGCGGCGCGGCCGGCGCACCTACAGTGGGCGACGGGCGACATCGGCTACGTCAACGACGTCACCATGGGCCAGTCCAACGCCAACGAGGGCTGGCCGATCGATGGGCAGCTGTCGGTGCTGCAGGCGCGCGCCGTCGCCGACAACTCGGTGATCGGGACCTATATGAATGTTCCCGCGCACGGCAACCTGGCATACGGGCCGGATCTGCGAGAGATGAACGATGAACACTTCGGCGCGGCATCGCAGTGGCTGGAACGGCACGTGGGCGGTGTCGGCGTGGTGGCGGCGGGGACGCTGGGTGACCAGACCACGCCGATGCAGGGTGACAGTACCCGGCTGAAGACCGACCCCCGCGGCACCCCAGACGGGAAAACGGACAAGGGCGCGCTGGTGGGCTACCCGCGGGTCTATGACGTGATCGACAGGCTAGGTGCGCTGACCGGCAGCACCGCGGTCGAGGCCCTGGCCCACCACGGCCACCTCATCACCGACCCAACCCTGAAGGCCGCCGAGCAACTCCAGCCCATGCAGGTCACCGGCGCGGTGGCGTTCGCGCTGCTGTACGGCAACACCGTCGCCGCCATACCGGGCATCGGCCCGCCCCTGGCCGGAGCGCTGCCGGCCCAGGCCGCCGACCGGTCCCACCAGCCGCCCTACACCGTCGCCACCCAGGCTCCGACGCTCGGGGTCTGGTTCACGGCGCTGCGGATCGGCGACATCGCCATCGCCAGCGAGCCCGGCGAGGCCTTTCCCCACGTGAGCTTCGCCATTCGCAACCAGGCCATGAGCGGGGCCGCGGCGACCTTCACCGTGGCCAACGCCCAGGACCAGCTCGGCTATTACTTCGAGCCGTACGCCTTCCTGCCGTCGGTGTACTACTCTGCCGACCACTACATCTTCAACATCGGCGTCACCCTGTCGACCCAGAACATCCAGGCCGACTATGAGAACGCCACCGGCCTGACCCCATCGGGTGCCCAGGTCCCCGTCAGCCCAACGGGGGGCAGCCTCGGGTTCACGGGCCAACCGCCGCTGAGCCAGGATACAGACGCGCTCAGCAACGATTACCTGCGCTATTTCCTCAAGGGTGGGGTCCAGGTGATGGCGTTCCCGCCCGGTGCGGGCGAGCTGATGCCTGCCGGCCCCGGGATCACCATCCCGATCGGGATCCAGTTCAACCACGCACGCGGCAGCGAGAAGCAGTGCGCTCCGCAGATCGGCATCCTGTGCAGCCCCGGCGTGCCGACGGCCGAAGTGAACACCGGCCCCGCGGTGGTCACCATCGACGGCCACGCCATCGCCTATACGCCCACCGACAACGGCGGCAGCTACGCGATGGTCACCTTCCCCTGCCCGGGCGACTACACCATGACCGCGACGTTGCCGGGGACCAAGGCGCATTGGAAGGATGTCATCCACGTGTACAGCGCGTCGATGGTCACCAACACGACGTACTACGAGGAGGGCAGCAACACCGGGCCGCACCCCCTGGCGCTGCAGAACCTCGGTGACCTCAAGGCTTCCGGCCTGCCCGGCTGCGGCGGCTATAACCCACCCTCGGTTACGGTGGCCACGGGCGGCGGCGGGGGGATGCCCAACACCTCGGCTCTGGTCGGATGGACCTCGGAGCCCGGGGGCGTCCTGGTCACCTGTCTGTTGCTGCTGGGGATCGTTGCGGCCGGGCTCTACGCAATATTCGGACGGCCCCGCGTCATCGACTGACCGTCGCCCGTCTCGACCCGAGGTAGCCCTCCCTCTAAGCTCCTCTCATCGTGCTGCTGATCGTCGTCCGCGTCCTCTCCTTCTTCCTGGGTGTCTATATGGTGACCAGCACTCTGCTGTCCACCCTTCAGACCTTTGTGCTGCCCCGCGCCGCCAACACCCGGCTGGCCCGGTTCGCCTTCACCATCACCCGGCGGGTGCTCGACACCTTTGTCCCGCCCCACCGGCCGTATCTGGAGCGCGACCGTTCGCTGGCACTGCTGGCGCCGATCGGCCTCCTGGTCCTCCCCGCGATCTGGCTCCTGCTGGTCTTCTGGGGCTTCACGCTGATGTTCTGGGGGATGGGCATCACACCGTTCGGAGAAGCCGTCCTGGTCAGCGGTTCGCAGCTGTTCACACTCGGCTTCGAGCGACCCGACCCGCACAACTTCTTCGTCGCGATTCTCTTCGGGTTCGTCGAGTCGGCAATCGGGCTGGGGCTGCTGGCGCTGCTGATCAGCTACCTGCCGACGATCTACGCGGCGTTCTCCCGCCGCGAGACGTTGGTCACCATGCTGGAGCCGTTGGCCGGCTCACCGCCGTCCGCGCTGACCATGATCAAGCGGATGCACCGCGTCGGCGCCCTTGATCGGCTGGACGGCTACTGGCGTCGCTACCAGGAGTGGTTTGCGGACATCGAGGAGAGTCACACCTCACTGGCGCCCTTGGTGTTCCTGCGCTCGCCGCAGCCCAACCAGTCCTGGGTGGTGACCGCCGGGTGCATCCTGGACGCCGCCGCCCTCACAGCCTCGTGCCTCGATCTCGCGCGTTCTGCTGACGCCGAGGTCTGCCTACGAGCGGGCTTCATCATGCTGCGTCGTGTGGCCGACTTCTTCAGCATCAGTTATGACGCCAACCCAAGGCCGGATGACCCGGTATCGGTCTCCCGCGCAGAGTTCGACGAGGTCTACGACTCGCTGCAGGAGGCGGGCCTGCCGATGAAGCCTGACCGCGATGCCTGCCGGCGGGCATTCAACGGGTGGCGGGTGAATTACGACACGGTCCTGCTCCACCTCGCGGGCCTGACCGCGGCACCACCCGGACGATGGTCGGGCGACCGCCCGATCCCCCCGAGCTCGGTGCCGTTGCGGGCCTTTTTTCGGCGCGTCACGGTGGCGCCGCCGGCGACCGTTGACCGGGATGAATAGCCCCGGTCTCATGACTGTGCGGGAAACCATCCCGGCCAGGTGGATTGGGTGCGTCGCCGCCGGGCTGGCGTCCGCGATGCTGGCCCTGGCACCGGTCACCATCGGCGCGGCTGCCGGAAGTGACGTGCCGATCGATCTCTACCCGGTGGCGGCGCCCTCGCCGGTGGGAGACAGCCGTCCGCCGTCGTTTGTCGACGAGGATGAGACCGTCCGGGCGCAGCTTTCGCCCGAGGGGCAGGTGGTCGGCCTGGTGGATGACGCCATCCTCAAGCTGCGGGGCTCCGGTGACTACGTGCTCTTCCTCCCCGCCAGGGTAACGCGGGTGAACGACCTGCGTGGGGACATTCCCCCGGGCCTCCAGGGCGGGCGCGTCAGCTTCTTGGGCAATATCGTCGGGCAGAGCCAGGTCGGTGCCGAAGCCACGCTCGACCTCTCGGTGGCCAAGACCATGCCGCTCCGGGTGCATCTGGCCTACCTGGCCCGCGGTCGTGCCGTCAGCGCCGCGGAGATACCGCGCTCGCAGGGACCCATCACCGTCCTGGTCGAGCTGACCAACTTGACGGCGGCGTCGCGCCAGTTCACCCGCGGCGATGCGTCCCCTTCGAGCCTCGCCCCGGTGCTCGACGACCTGCGCCAGGCGGCGGCGATCTACACCCCCGAGACCGACCTCCAGGCGCAGTTGCCATTGCCCCCCAGCCTGCGCGTCGGGCCGCCGGTCACCGCCGTGGAGCATGACGTCTACGTCCCCCTGGCGCTGACCGTCAGCGCCCACCTCATGCCCGGTGCCAGCGTGGTGGATGCCGGCGGGTCCGCGGTGCTGGACGACCCCCGCGGCGCCCGCCTCACCTGGACTGAGCACCTGCCGGTCAGTCCGGGGGCTGCCGGCGCTGGTCGTACGTTTTCGTTCACCTATTCCGTGGCTCACCCGCGGCTCCCCGCACTGGACATCAGGGCGGATCCCTTGCCCTTCGGTGGTGCAATGTTCACGCCGCCCGATGGCGGAACGTGGGCCCGTTACCTGACGCGGGTTCCCGACCGGTCGGACTACGTCCTCCTGGCGCAGGAGGGCGCTGCCAGCCTGCACCGGATCGGGGAGCTGGTGCAGCCGCTGGGGCGCCCGGGACCCGGCCCGGTAAAGGTCAAGTACGACTTCGTGCTCGATGCCGGAGCGGCTCCCCCGGCCGTGGTTCCCGCCATCCGGGTCCACGGCCAACCGTGGGCCATCGGCCTCGCCATCATCCTCGGCGGGTTCGTGCTGTTGAACGCGGCCTGGGCCTGGGCGCGGCATTGACCCCCAGGTAGGCGCGACGCACCTCCGTGTTTCGCGTGACCTGGGCCGAAGTGCCTGTGGCCAGGACCCGGCCACCTTCCAGGACGGTCACCTGGCCCGCGATGTCCGCGAGGAACCTCATGTTGTGCTCGATCAACAGAATGGCCATGCCTTCGCTGGCTAGCGTCCGCAGCGCCCGGCGGAGCAGGTGAAGTTCGTCCGCGCTCATGCCGGCAGATGGCTCGTCGAGCAGCAGGACTTGAGGTCGGGTGGCTGCTGATGTCGCCATTTGCAGCAGTCGCTGACGGCCGCTCGACAGCGTGTCAGGCAAAGCGTCAGCCGCGCCGGCCAACCCAAAGGTCGCGAGCAGTGTTTGCGCCTCCTCGCGGCCGGCGGCGGCCTCGGCACGATAGGCCGGAGACTTGAGCAGCGCCTGCAGAGTGGTCGCGTGGCGATACCTGGTGCGCATTCCAACCTCGACATGTTCGCGGGCCGTGAGGTGGGGCATGACCGCGGTGCGCTGAAATGTGCGCGCGATGCCGGCCTGGACCCGACCCGCCTCGCCGAGGTCATCAATCCGCTGCCCCTGCAGGGTGATCGTTCCGCGGTTGGCATGAATGGTCCCAGAGAGGCAGCGCAGCAGGGTGGACTTACCCGAGCCGTTGGGACCGATAAGCCCACTGATGGCGCCCCCACCCAGCGCGATCTCCACGTTGTCCAGCGCGCGTAGACCGTCGAAGTCGACCGTCAGGCCGGTCACGCTCAGGACCGGGGGCGTGGTGCTTGACGGTCGTTTCGCCACACCCCGTGACAGCGGCAAGGTTACGGTGCCGGCACCCGTCGCCCCTGGTGAACCTGGTTGGCCTCGGGCTTGGCGTCGCCGCTCCAGACGCACACTGAACCACAGGGCTGTAACCATCAGGGCCGCGGCCGCCAGCTCCCGTCCGGGTCCGAGGGTAAGACCGCTGACCTGGCTGGCGTAGTCCACTGCGGGCGGTGCCCCACTGACCACCAGCGCCCCGATGACCGGGCCAAGGAAGCCGAGCGGGGCACCGATGAGGACGGCGACGAACAGGTTCAAGGATTGCAGCGGGCTGTACAGCGTGGGGTCGACGACCTGCAGCAGCTGCGCCCCCAGCGACCCAGCGACGGCGGCGACGGCCGCTGACATGGCAAAGGTCCAGCGCCTGGTGGCGGGCACGTCGTGCCCCAGCGCGGAGGCCAGGGTACGGCTATCACGCAGCGCCGCCCAGGCACGTCCGACGGCTGAATCCTGCGCCGAGCGGTAGAGGATGAGGAACAGCGCCAGCAGCATCGAACCGAGCACCAGATGCGCGAAGTCGTTGAACCGCACATCGATACCAAGGGCATCCCAGCGGACCGCCAGCGGCGCGTGCAGCGAGAGCCCCGATACCCCGCCGGTCACCTTCGGGAAGGCCCCCAGGGCGACGTACACCAACCACCCAAACGCCCACGTGAGCAAGGCCAGGATTGGCGGACGCAACCTGGTTGCACCCCAGCCCATGATCCAGCCGACGGCTCCCCCGAGGAATGCCGCGAGCACCGTTGCCAGCAGCCCGTCGAGACCCAGGCGGAGGCGCAAGCCGGCCGTGACGTAGGCCCCCACAGCGAGAAACGCGGCGTGCCCCAACGACGGCTGCCCACTCTCGTTCGCCAGCACGTGGAGGGCGTACACCGCCAGGAGGAGATACACCGCGCGCGCCGCGGTGCTGGTCAAGCTGGCATTCGTCGTCAGCCCGATAACCACGATCAGCCCGATCCAGGCCCCCGCGACCCAGGCCAGCCGGTTGGCGGTGGCCCAGCGTCGGAATTCAGTCCCCGCCTGGCGCACGACGCCCGGGGCGGCCGGGCCGTAAACGGCGCGCGCGTAGGCCCCCAGTGGATTCAGTCGACCACCTCGCGGGAGTCCTCGAGTAGCCCGGGGAGCGCCGCCAGCGCCACCACCAGGAGAAGCAGCGCCCCGACATCCTGGAGCCCCGGCAGAGGGCCAACGCCGGGAAGCGGGAGCGTTGTCAGCACGCTCTCAAAAACCCCGATGAGCAGGCCGGCCACGATGATTCTTCGGGCGTCACCCAAACGGCCCAGGACCGCCGCCGCGGTGCCCTTGAGCCCGAGGACCACACCGAGGTCGAGGGTGATGGGCCTGGCCGGTGCCAGCAGCAGCCCGGCGATGGCCGCCAGCACCCCGGCGATCGCCCAGGCGACCAGGCGGAGCCGCTCCGGCGAGATCCCCAACAGGCGGGCCGCGTCCGCATCCTGCGCCGCCGCCTGCATCGCCCGTCCGGTGCGTGACGCTGCCAGCCAGCGGTCAAAGAACAGCGCCAGCACCAGGGCGATCGCCAGGACGACCACGGATCTGACCTGCAGGACGCCGCCCCCGGGCAGGCCCACCAGGCCGTCGTTACCGATGCCGCCAACCGGCAGGATCTCGGGCACGGTGTAACTCTCGGCTTGAAAGCGGATCCCCACCAGCGACCGGAGGAGCAACCCCGCCGCGACCGTTGCGGCGATCCAGCCGACACCGCGGACCCCGGTGCGGGCCCCCTCGGTGACGGCGATGAACGGGGCCACGGCCACCCGTTGGATTAACACCGCGGCGGCCGTGGTGACGGCCACGGCGATGGCGATTGCTGCCACCGTCGCCGCGGGGCTGAGGGCACCCGCCGCCACCGCCGCGCCGCCACCGAGGACCAGTAGGAAGGCGAATATCCCTGCGGTCACAAGGTCGCCGTGCGCGAAGTTGAACACCCCGCTCATGCGGTAGATCAGTCCGTAGCCGATGCCGATGAGCCCATACACCGCCCCAGCGGCAAGGCCCGCGACCACGGCCTGCAGGATGAGCCCCATGACCCGAGATGGTAGACGGCTAAGATCTGGCGTTCGACGGGAGGGGCAGGTGTTAAAGGGCAGGAAGACGCTCACAACCATCCTGGGAATTGCCGCGGTCGCGGTATCGGCGGGGTGCGGACAGCCCGCGGGCTCCGGCCCGACATTCGACGGCAACGTGACCATCGTTCTCAACCAGCCGTCCAGCAAGCTCCCGTGGCTGGGCAACATCACCGGCCAGGGCGCGCAGCTGGCCGCCGACCAGGTCAACGCCGCCGGCGGGGTGAGGGTCGGGGGGAAGACGTACAGGATCAACCTTCAGGCGCTGGACAACAGACTCTCTCCGTCGACGGCCGTGGACAACGTGAAGAAGGCGGCCGCGGAGAAGGCTGTCGCGATCATTGACGATGGCTACACCTCCGATGCCACCTATGCGGCCGCCAGGGATGCAGGCATTCCCCTGCTGATCAACTTCGACGGCAACACCACGCTGATCGATGTCGACAAGCGTCCCGGGGTGTTCCGCATCGCGCCCCCCAACGACGCCGTGGCCGGCAAGCTTGTGAACTACATCGTCCCCAAGGGCCTGAAGCTGGCCGTGGTGCACGATGACAGCGAATACGGCAAGGACGGCGACGCGCAGCTCAGCGGCCTCCTGGCGAAGCAGAAGTTGACGCCGCTGGACCTGGAACTTCCATCCAGCGCGGCCGACTATCCGACCCAGGCGCTGCAGGTCAAACAGAGTGGCGCCACCGGCGTCATCGTCTGGGCCCGCTCGCCGGTCATTGCGGCTTTCGTGAAGTCACTGCGGCAGGGCGGCGCGTCAGCCGCGGTGTTCGCTGGACCAACCGCCGAGGACCCCATCGTTCGGACCCAGCTTGCGGACCACCCGGATTGGGTGGAGGGGATCACCTACGCATCCTTCCGCATCACCACCGAGGGCGGCCCTGATGCTTGGAACAAGTTCCGTGGTGCTTACGAGGCGGCGAAGCTCAACGGCGGCGAGGTGGATTACCACGTCGGAGTCAAGGCGAGAGATAAGAAAGACGTGGTCCAGCCCCCTGACTGGCAGGTGTTCACCTACGACATGGTCTACCTGGTCAAGGCCGCTATCGAGAAGGCGGGGACCGTCGACCCCACAGGGGGAAAGATAATCAACGCGCTGAACGATGTGCAGATCCGCAGCGCCAACGGCGACAATCGCGGGTGGAAGAAGGACAACCACGAGGGCGTCGTGGACGACGACATCATCTTCAACACCTTCATCGACATGAAGTTCAAGCCCGTCCAGGACGACCCGCTCTCCAAGAGCCTGCCGCCCATCGACCAGGAGTAGGCGCCGGCGAGGGAGACCCCGCGTATCCTCGGCAGGGTTAGCTGATGGTGATCACGGCACTGAGGATGCGCGGGCTGGCGGTTGCCGCGACCGTGGCGCTGGCCGCCCCCGCCCTGGCCTCATGTTCCGGCGGCGCGAAGGCGACGCCGACGCCTTCGCCTTCCAAGGCCGCGGTGGTGGACGTTCCCCTGTCGGATTTCAACGGCCGGCTGGGATCCAATCGCGTCGCCGCCGAGACGGCGGTCCTGCTCGGTCGCAAACTGTATGAAACGGGCCAGTATTGGGAGGTTTACGTCCGCACGGCACCGGCGACCCTGGCGGGCAAATACGACCCCGCAGACCCATCCGCTTCAGCCAAGGCCGCGGCGGCCGTGACCCAGGTCGATGTGATCATCGCGACCGAGTCCGGGTCTGCGATCAAGAGCTTCGCTGCCGGTGGCGATGCTCACGAGCGTCGCATCCTGGCCTCACTCGATACGCCTCTCCGCCAGGCATTTCCCAACGCCGGAACCGAGACGATCAGGATCTTTTACGGCGAATCCTTCCAGCACGGGGTCGCCGTGTTCAACCACGGAACGCTGACGCAGTACACCGTGAGGAGCCTCGGCTGAAGCCGATCCTTCCGCTGATCGTCTGCCTGCTCGTTCCGGCCTGCTCGGGAGTCGCCTCGAATGCCCCGCTCACCACCCCCTCGCCTGGTTGTGAGATGCGCCTTCCGGTGGCTCCGACCACGCCCGGGCCGGCGCCGCTGGCCGTCCTGCGCGATGTGGCGGGCGGCCCCGCGGAGTACCTCCTGGGCTCCCCCGGCGGCCGCGTGGTGAGGCTGGGTTTTGCCAACGGCTTCAGCCCACCCCGCCTGGCCGGCACCTCGCTCTTCTTCAGCATCCGGCACGGCCTGGCCAGCTTCATCTATCGCGGCAGCCTGGGCGGCTGTGCCCATCGCCTGGCCACCGGCAGCCTGGGCGAGGTTGAGGACCGCGGGCGCGCCCTCACCGCCCTGGTGGACAACCGCTGGGTGATGCTCGACGCTGCCGGTCATCAGCTGACCCCGCTGACCGGCGCAGCCGGCAGCTGGACGCTCGATGGACGCCTGGTTGAGCCCACGGTGGCCGGCATCGACATCTACGACCTCGCCGGCCACAAGCGGTCTGTTGCCATCACCGGGCTATCCCCCATGGGCTCCCTTGGCCCCCACCAGGAGCTGGTGTCCACGGCCACCGGGCTCCAGCTGTTGGATCTGGACCACCAGGCACTGCACTCCCTCAAGGTTGCCCCCCAGGAGATTCTGCGTGCCGCCAGCGGCTCGCCCGACGGCACCAGGATCGCCTACCTGGACCAGGCGGGGGCGGGGAAGGTGCTCGAAGTTGAAACCGGCAGTACACAGGCGCTCGCGGCGCCCGCCCTGGCCACCGGGTTTGCGTGGTCGCGTGACTCCCAGTGGGTTGAGGTCCAGACCGTCTACGGAGGAGCAGCCCTGCACCTCGCCGATGGGCACCTGGTGGACACCGGCGCCCTGGTGGTCGTCAGCTGGTAGGGCGCCCGGCGGCTACGGCCGAAACCTCCCGGGAGACGGCTCGAGATCCTTCGGAAGGTCGGGTTCCGGCCACTCCGTGATCGGCTCAATTTCGATCGTCGCGGTGTCGCCCGCGCTCACCCCAGCGGTCTTTTGCAGTTCTCTGTCAACCCTCATCCAATGGCCTCGCGAACCGTCGGGTTCAAGGACCGTCTTGAAAGCGTGGCCATTGATTTTTCCGCGTACTGCCACCTGCCCTCGCGAAGGCAGCTTGGCGCTGGCCTTCGCAGGCAACCGCACGATGGTCGATTTGTCGATGGCGTTCGGCGTGGCCTCGCACCGGATCCTCGGCGTCTCTGCCAGCCTATTCATGGTACGCAGATATTGACAGCCTCACGCCTGGTGCCTCCTGATAACCCGGCAGCTCTCGCCTCATCCTCAGCTGGTGAGGGCCGCCTCAGCGCCGGAGAGCAGGCGTTGTTCGCGCAGGACCACGGCGGCCAGCGCGGCGATGAAGCCCGGTGACGTGTTGAGGAGTTCGATCCGGTTGAAGCGCAGCCCTTCGCTCTCCGCCTCCTCTTTCGCGGCAATGTCGATGTCGAAGAGTATTTCGAGGTGGTCCGCGAGGAACTGTACGGGCACCACCAGCACGTCCGTCTTGCCGGCCGCGTGGTGGCGCGGGAGGAGGTCCTTGAGGTCGGGTGTCAGCCAGGGTTCAGGGCTGTGGCCCGCGCTCTGGTAGGCGAATTCCCACTCGCCCTCAGTCAGCCCGGAGCGGTCTGCCACGGCGCGGACGGTGGTCATGATCTGCTCCAGGTAGGCAGGTTCCCGCTGCACCACCGACTCCGGGAGGCTGTGCGCGGTGAGCATTATCGCCAGCTGTGAACGCTGCTCGGGCGTGAACCTGCCGAGCGCCTCCCTGACCCTTCCCGCCAGGGAATCCAAAAACTCCGGGAGCTCGTGCCAGGGGCCTGCGAGCCGGCGCGGGATACCGGGGAGGTGAGCCTCGGCCGCGGCCTCAAACGCCCGGGTATAGCCGCCCATGATGATCGGTGACCACTGCGGGGAGAGGACCACGCCGATGAGGCGATCGACGCGGGCCGCGGCTAGGCGCCGAACCGCGGCCTCGATGCGCGGTTCGGAATGGAGCATGCCGACCTCCGTCCGGTAGGCACCCCGGCCCTCGCGCTCGTCGAGCAACTCCTGCAGCGCGTGTCCCTGAGCCTGGGTTATGCGCACCAGCGGGGAGAAGCCGATCAGCTCGTAACGCCGCCGGAACTCCTCGACCAATTCGTCGGGGGCGGGCCGTCCGCCGCGGACGCTGGCCATGTACGCAGGGACCTCGTCGCCGGTCTGTGCCGACCCATAGGTCATCAGCACCAGCCCGGTCGTCATGCCGTCGCCGCCTCGCGCGCCGACACCTGGTGCACCAGCTCACGAAGCCGGGCAAGGTTGTCGGACGGCGTGTCCGCCAGGACGCCGTGCCCGAGGTTGAAGATGTGGCCCGGCCGCCCACCGGCACGGTCGAGCACCTTGCGAGCCTCGCGTTCGACCACCTCGAATGGTGCCATCATGACGGTCGGGTCGAGGTTGCCCTGGATGCCGCGGTCGTGGCCCGCGCGCGCCCAGGCCTCGTCGAGAGGAATCCGCCAGTCCACGCTCATCAGGTCGCTCCCGGCTGAAGCCATCTGCTCCAGCAGGTGAGCGGTGGACGTCCCGAAGTGGATCGTCGGAACCGTGCCCTGGAGGGCCTCGAAGATCCGCCGGCTGTAGGGCAGGACATACTCTTCGTACTCCAGCCGGCCCAGCGCCCCGACCCAGCTGTCAAATAGCTGCACCACCTGGGCGCCGGCCTCGGCCTGGGCCCGCAGGTACCTGATGGTGACCTCGGTGAGCGTCTCCATCAAACGGTGCCAGGTCTTCGGCTCGCTGTACATCAGGCCCTTGCAGCGGCCGAACTCCTTGGTCGGGCGACCCTCGATCATGTACGAGGCGACGGTGAAAGGCGCCCCGGCGAACCCGATCAGGGCGGTCTTGCCCGCCAGCTCGCCGGCGAGCATCCGGATGGTCTGGAATAGATGTGGCGTGGCCTCCTCCGCGGGGATGATGCGCAGCGCGTCAACCTGGGCCGCGGTCCGCACCGGCTGATGGATGATCGGGCCGACCCCGGGGTCAATTGAAAATGGGACGCCCATACCGTCGAGGGGCAGCATGATGTCGGCGTAGAGGACGGCCGCGTCGACCCCGAAGGTGTTGACCGGCATCATCGTGACCTGGGCGCAGAGTTCCGGCGTCCGGGTCATGGTGAGGATGTCGTACTTCTGACGCAGTTCGCGGTACTCCTGCAGGCAACGACCAGCCTGCCGCATGAACCAGACCGGGGTCCGGTCAACCTCCTCCCGGCGGCACGCCGCCAGGAAGCGCTCCTCGCCGGTCATGGTCCCGGCGGCGGCAGCGGTGGTCATCTGCCGCTACGACCCTTCTTCAAGGTCGACTCGAGCTTTGCCACCTTGTCGCGCAGATCATGGTTGCCGCGACGCAGCTCATCCAGGTCCTCGCGCACCCCGGTCAGCTCATGCTCCCGGGTGGTGCCGCGCTGCAGGTTCTCGATGGCCACCCGAGCCTCGTAGCGCACCGCACCCTCCACGTCGCGGTCGACCGTCGCGCGCAGTGCCGGGATCGCCTCCACGTCACCAAGGGTCTCCAGGCTGATCAGTGCCCCGCGCCGGACGAAATAGAGCGGGTCGCGCAGGCTCTGCTCGGCCACGCGGCGGACCTCGTCGCGCTGCTCGCGCGTGGTCGTCCGAGCCAGCCGAGCGGCCGAAACCAGTGCCTGCGCCCGCAGGCGCTCCTCGCGCCCAGGGCGCGCCTGCGCCAGGATCGTCCCCAACAGCGCCGGGTCGCGAAGCTCGGCGAGGCCACGAAGCGCCCCGGCGGCCAGCGTATTTCGATGGGAAGGGCGGTCCAGTGCCTTCTCCAGTTCGGGTACCGCGCTGCGGGCGCCCAGTCGACCCAGCGAGTTCGCCGCAGCGCCTGCTGCCGTGTAGGACCGGTCGCGCGCCAGGGTTCGCAGCAGTCGAGGGATGACCTCGTCGTGCCCGGTGAACGCACCAAGCGCCCCGGCCACGGCGGTGCGGACGCGGGAGTGCGGATGGGCCAGCGCCTTCAGGAGCGCCGCGCAGGCCGTTTCTCCCTGGGCGATGCCGAGGGCCCTCGCCGCGGCCGCCTGCACGAACCAGAAGAGATCCTCCTCCAGCGCCGTGGCGAGGGCGTCGACAGCCCTGGGCGTCCCCTTCCGACCCAGCTGCAGCGCGGCTTCCACCCGCCCGGTCATCTCGTCGTCCTTCAACTGGTTGAGCAGCAGTTCCTCAGGCCGATCGAATTCCAGTTTCTTGAGGACCCGGTTGCCCTCGTCGAAACGCACCCACGAGGGCCGTGCCGGGAGGGTGAAGGTGAAGCCGTCCTCTGGTCCGTGAGCACCCACCTCCACCTCGCGGACCTCGCACTTTCCGCCACGCATCCCAAAGGCCAGCTGTACCGGCATGCGGAACACGTGGGTCACCGCGTCCACCTTCTGCTCCTGGCTGACCGAGAGGTGCGCGGTTCGGCTGTCGTCATCCCAGCGGTACGCCACCTTGAACTCGGGGTGGCCGCCTCCGTATATCCACTGGTCGAAGAACCAGCCCAGGCTCCTCCCGCTGGTGTCCTCCATGGCGCGCACCAGGTCCTCGGTGACCACCAGGCCACGGCTGTGGCGCCTGACGTACTCCTGGACCCCGGCGTTGAACTGTTGCTCGCCAAGCACGTGCCGCAGCATCCACAGCACCCAGGCGCCCTTCTCGTAGGTGTGAACGTCGAAGAGCTCGTAAGGCTCGGTGTAGGTGCGGGCGACGATCGGCCGGCGGTACTCTCGGTCCTCGGCGAAATACTCGTCAGCGTGGGTGAGGTGCAACCGCTGCGCCTCGTCGATCCCGTACGCGTGTTCCGCGTAATACGGCCACGCATAGGTGGCGAAGCCCTCGTTGAGCCAGGCGTGGGCCCAGTCGCGACAGGTGAGGAGGTCGCCGAACCACTGGTGCGCGAGCTCGTGCGAGACCAGCCGCCCCGAGTCGTAGTCGGCGGCGCCGCGGGCATCTGGCAGGAGGTCGTCGATGTAGGTGGTGGCAGAGGTGTTCTCCATACCGCCCCAGGTGAAGTCCTGAACGACCACCGAGGCGTACTTCACGTACGGATATGGGGTGCCCGCCAGTTCACTGAGGATGCGCAGCATCGCCGGCGTTTCGTCGAAGGCCCGGTGACCGTCGGCGACCCTTCCCGGGGGCACGTAGTACTGCAGCGGGGTCCCTTCGGCGGTCTCCTCCCACACCTCGAATTGGCCGACGACGAGGCTGACCAGGTAGCTGACGTGGGGCACCTCCTGGAGCCAGTGCCAGCGTTTCCATTTGCCCTGTGTCTCAACTGATACCAGCGAGCCGTTGCTCACCGTCTGGAACTCGCCGGGTGTCTCGACGATGACCTCGGTGGTCTGGCGCTGGTTGGGGAAATCGTGGTTCGGGAACCAGAAGCGAGCGTACTCGTCCTGGCCCTGGGACCAGGCCTGGTACGGACGTTCCGGGTAGTCCTTGTCGGGGCCGGTGAAGTTCAGCCCGGTCCGCGGCGAGCCGTGGTAGGCGATGCTCACCTCGACCTCGCGGCCCACGGCGATGGCGGGTTTGAAACGGATGTCCAGGACGCCGCCCTCATGGTGGAAATCCAGTTGCTTGCCGCCCATCGTGACGCTGTCAACGGTCAACTCCTCGAGCTTCAGGGGGAGCTTCTTCAGGGCCTGCGCGACCGGCCTCAGGCGATGCGTGGCCACCCCGGTCAGGGTCCGAAGACGCGGGTCCACGCGTAGTTCGAGGCGGATGTGGAGGATGTCGGCAAAGCGGTCCGGCGGGTACTTGGGCTCAGTCCCATCAAAGCCGAAAGTCCGTCGTCCCGGGCCGTTTCGGGTCGCGCCGCCGCCACCGCCACAGCGCTCCGTCCGCCCGGAGGCGGAGTGGTCCGCATGTTCAATTGACACCAACGCCAAGTCTACCGGCGGCCCCCTGTCAGCCCTCGGACTGCCTCCGGGAATGTCGACCGCTCCGCGCGCCCCAGGCGCCGGGCGTGGCGGCGGGGCTGTGCTACCTTTGCCCGCCATGAGCCTCTGGCAAGCCCTCTTCCTGGGGTTTCTCCAGGGCGCCACGGAGCTCTTTCCCGTGAGCAGCCTGGGTCACGCGGTACTGCTGCCGAAGCTGCTTGGATGGCACTACGACCAGCGCGACCCGACCTTCCTGCCCTACATCGTCCTGCTGCACCTGGGCACCGCAATGGCGCTTCTATTCGTATTTCGCCAGGACTGGCCGCGGCTGATCGCGGCCTTCATCAGGGCGGCTGTTCGCGGCCGCGTGGGGGCAGACCCCAACGAGAAACTGGCGATGCTGCTGTTCCTCGGCACACTCCCTCCCGGGATCCTTGGGGTGTTCTTCGAGAGCGAGCTGAAGAAGCTGTTCTCCAGCCCGCGCTTTGCCGCCGTGTTTCTCCTCGTCAACGCTGTGATCATGGCCGGGGGCGAGTCCCTTCGACGCCGCCAGGCCGCGGCTTCGGATCGGCCGCAGGCTGCCGGCGAGGCGGGTTCCCGCGAGGAGATCAACCTGGGTTATGGCCAGGCGGTGGTGATCGGCGCGTCGGAGGGTCTGGCCCTACTACCGGGGATCTCCCGCTCGGGCACCACGATCACCGCTGGGCTCCTGTCCGGGCTGGGCTACGAGGCGACGGCCCGCTTCAGCTTCCTGCTGGCCACCCCGCTGATCCTCGCCGCGGGCCTCCTGGAGGTCCCAAGCCTCTTTACATCCGGCGCCGGCGCGCACCTGCCGACCTACCTCGCGGGGGCGGTGGTCGCGGGCATCACGGCCTACCTCAGCGTCCGCTTCCTGCTGCGCTACTTCCAGTCCGGCCGCCTCTGGCCCTTCGCCATCTATTGCGCCGTCCTGGGCACCATCGGCCTGCTCTTCGCCCGCTAGGTCCGCTCCGGCCGAGAGAAGGAGGCGCCGACCAGGCAGGCTACCGCCAGGACCCATGCCAGGATCGCGTGGTTCGACAGCGTGTGGTGCTTGGGGAAGAACATCCCGAGTTGGAAGGCCACGCCGAGGACGATGAGCACCACGGCCGCGACGACCAAGCCGAGCATCAGCATCGGGCTGCGCCTCACTTGACGGTCACCGTGCCGAGCATCTGCGGATGGACCGAGCACTTGTATTTGTAGGTCCCCGCTGCCTTGAAGGTCTGGCTGAACTTCTGACCCTTGGACTGCAGGCCGGAGTCGAACTTGCCGTCCTCGGCGGTCACGGTGTGCGACGCGCTGTCGTCCTCCCAGGTCCACTCGACGGTGCCCCCGACGGCCACGCTGACCGAGCCGGGGTTGTAGGCGCCACCATTTGTCGCGTCGGCGACGATCTTGACGCTGGTGGTGCTGCCGCCGGATGCGGTGGCGGGCGCAGACGCGGCCGGCGCAGAGGCGGACGGCACAGACGCGGCCGAGCTGGGTGCTGCCGACGGCGTGGCGCTGGGCGGCGGAGCCGTGACCTTGGTGGCGCCTGAACCAGTCACGAAGTCGATCGAGGCAATCGCCCCGAACACCGCGGTGCCCCGCTGCGCGACGTCCTGGTATGGCGTGTGGTCGCTGAAGCCGAGGACCACGCTGAGGTGATGGTGACCGTCCTTGACATCGCGGATGGTGTAGGTGCTCTCGGGCGTGTGGTAAATGCCCGGGGCGTGCGGTGTGATCTCCCCGGGTGCCGTCGGCGGGACATCAAGGAAGAGGTGGTAGTGGCCCTCACCGTACACATGGGTGCTGGTGGCTGTGGCCGGGTCGATGGCCTTGAAGTTGGTGGCGCTGATGTTCACCGTGACATTGGCACCGTTAATCGACGCCAGCTCGACTGCCACCCGGGGGTCATTCTTGAAGGGGGCGATGTCCGTCTGCGGGAGTGCGGATTCCGTGGAACAGCCGGCCAGAAAGAGAGCCAGCGCTCCCAGCAGCATCACCCTGCGCAACCTATGTCCTCCTGAACCCGAGCCGGCAAACCGCGAAGAATTGTATCGGCACCCGCGCGCGGGTCAGTTGAGCCGTTCGACGACCATTGCGATGCCCTGACCGCCGCCGATGCACAGCGCCGCCAGGCCTGTCTGCTTGTCGAGATCCTCCATCGCGTGCAGCAGCGTTGTCAGAATGCGTGCACCGCTGGCGCCAATCGGGTGGCCGATGGCGATCGCCCCGCCACGCACGTTGATCTTGTCCTCGGGGACCGCCAGGTCCCGGGCAACCGCGACGGACTGCGCCGCAAAGGCTTCGTTCAGCTCAAATAGGTCGATGTCGCCAATTGACATGCCCGCCTTCTTGAGCACCGCCCGCGTGGCCGGCGCCGGGCCGATGCCCATGATCCGCGGCGCGACACCCACTGAGGCATATCCCCTGATTTTTGCGATCGGCCTCCAGCCCTCGGCCGCGGCGCGGGACGCGCTGGCGATGACCAGTGCGGCCGCCCCGTCATTGATCCCGGACGCGTTGCCGGCGGTGACCCCGCCGTCCTTCTGGAACGCGGGTTTGAGCGCCCCCAGCTTCTCCATGTCGGTCGCCCGGGGGTGCTCATCGATCTCGACCACGGTGTCTCCCTTACGGCCCTTCACGGTCACCGGGGTGATCTCCCGCTTGAAGGCACCGGCGGCGATCGCCGCGCCGGCCAGTTTCTGCGAACGGGAGGCGAACTCATCCTGGTCCTGGCGCGAGACCTCGAAGTCCTTGGCCACGTTCTCTGCCGTGATGCCCATGTGGCAGTTGTCGAACGCGTCCCAGAGGCCATCAAGGATCATCTCGTCGATCACTTCGGCGTTGCCCATGCGGTAGCCGGTGCGCGCCTTCTGCAGCAGGTAGGGCGCGCGGCTCATGTTCTCCAGGCCGCCGGCGACGATCACCTCGCCATCGCCGGCGCGGATCGCCTGGGCCGCCAGCGCGACGGTCTTGAGGCCGCTCCCGCAAACCTTGTTGATGGTGGTGGCGGGGACGTGGTCCGGCACCCCGGCGAAGATCGATGCCTGGCGGGCTGGGTTCATGCCCAGGCCCGCGCTCAGCACGTTACCCATCAGGACCTCGCTGAGGACCTCGGCGGGAACCCCTGCCCGGCGCAACGCCTCGGCGATGACCAGTTGACCAAGCTCGACCGCGGGGACCTCGGCGAAAGAGCCATTGAACGTGCCGACGGGGGTCCGTGTGGCGCTGAGAATGACCGCTTCTTCCAACTCGAAATCTCCTCTGGTGGGCCGTGGGGGTGGGGAAGCTTGAGTCTAGCCGTGGGGCAGCAGGCCGGACACTGCCGTCGCCAGGTAGCCGTCGACCTCGGCCGGCGGAGTGATCCCGGCCGCCAGGTACCGCCGGACCGCGGCGTACGGCAGGTCAAGAAGCGCAAAGGTAGCGAGGCGGCGCTGTTCACCTCCAGTCCCCCCCAGTTGCTGCAGGCAGAAGGCGGCCAGCGCCGCCTCCAGGTCGTCGGACAGCAGCCGCGCCCTGGCCCGGTCCGCGTCCCCCCAACTACCGGCTCCATAGTCCCGCGCCCGGTGGAGGACCAGCAGTCGCGCGCGGGTAGCGTCGCTGCGGGCCCAGGAGGTGGTGAAGAGCGCCGCGGCCAGCGCCGGCTGGGGAGCCGATCGATGCAGCGTAGCGATGAAGCCGGCCTGGAACTCCGCCAGCGCATCAAGCCAGGCCGCGGCCATCAGGCTGTCGCGCGAACCAAAACGATGGTAGATCGAGCCCACCGGCGCCCCGGTTGCCATCGCCACGGCGGCGATCGTCACGCTGCCCGGGCCGCCCGCCGCAGCCAGTTGCTGCGCGGCGTGCACCAGGGTAGGCGCATCGTAGAGCGCGGGACGTCCCATCTGTAACGTCGATTCTAGAACAGGTAGATCAATTCAGGGGGTGGGTCGCGCACCTATCGTCTTGGGATGAGGCCTCGCTTTGACGATCTTGCGCGCCAGGCCGCGGCAGCGTTCATCTCTGTTGACGACGCGGGTGACGCGGCGGAGCGCAACCTGGCGGTCGCCAGGAGGATGGCGCTCCCGGCGCTTACGGTCCCCGAGGACCTCGGCGGGATGGGGGCCAACCTGCTCGACTTTGCCTCTTACCAGCAGTTGCTGGCGCGCCGCGACGGGGCCACCGCGCTGGTCCTGGCGATGCATCACATGCTGCTGGGGGGAGAGGCCGAGAGCGGCGCCTGGCCCTCCGCGCAATGGCTGCAATTGTGTCGATCGGTGGTGGACGCGGGCATCCTGGTCAACTCCGCGGCGACCGAGCCGGGGGCGGGAACACCCTCCGCCGGGGGGTTGCCCGCGACAGTGGCGCGGCCAGAGTCGAGTGCGGCGCCGGCCGGCTCCACCTGGCGGCTGACAGGTCGCAAGGCGTACACCACGGGTGCGCCGTTCCTCGGGGTGGTGCGTGTGAGTGCCCGGGTCGAACCCGAGGGCGAGGAGCCGTATGGAGCGCGTTTCATGGTCCGGTTGCCCGCCGAAGGGACCACGATGCAGGACACCTGGCGACCGGCGGCGCTGGGCGCGGCGGGCAACGACGACATCGTCATGGAGGGCACCCCGGCGACCTTTCTCTACCGCGAGGACGGGCGGGGCTGCGAGGGCACCGTATGGTTCCAGGTGGCGATAGCCGCGACATACCTGGGGATCGGTTACACCGCGTTCGAGCAGGTCCTGGCCTTCACCCGGGACCGCGTGACCGCTGCCGGGCCGGTGTCAGACCGGGAGTCCGTGAGGCTGCGCCTGGGGCGCACCCGGGCTGTACTGGAGGTGGCTCGACGCAACCTACTGGCGACTTGCGCCACCTGGGTGGAGTGGAACGACGTCGAGGCATCTCCTCGGGAGGCGATGCTGCCCGACGTCGGGCTGGCGAAACTCACCGCTGTGAACGCCGCCGCAGCGGCCGCCGAGGAGGCCGTGCGGCTCGCCGGCGCCGGCGGCTTTGGCGCGGGCCAGCCCTTCGCCCGGCTGCTCCTGGAAACGCGTGCCGGACTCAGCCACCCGCCGATTGAGGACGTCGCACTCTTGCGGTTGGCGGAGCGCGACCTGGCCTGATTCGCGGTACGCTGATCCACCTGATGGATGTGGCCAGCCCGGTTCCCGTCGCGGAGTCTCGGTACCCCGTGCTCTTCACCGACCCGAGCGCCACGCCGCCTGACGCGCCACGACCTGACCGGGGCGCTGGTTGAAACTCCCGTTTCGCCGTCGCCGGGTCAAAGTGGACCTGGCGGAGGTCCTCGACAGGGACGTCAAGGGGACCACGCCGATCTATATCGACGGGACCGAGTTGCCTGACCGCCGCAAGCAGCGGCGGCCGCCGCCCATATCCCCTGGCATGCGTGCCGAGGATCCCCTCGACGACCCGTACCCCGTCCCGTTCGTACCCCCACCAGAGGGTTGGGGCGCACAGGAGTCGCCTCCAACCCTGACCTAAACGAGGTTGGCGGGGTCGAGCAGGGCTTCGCGCTTGTCGGCCGGGACGGCCTCGGCATTGACCATCATCTCGATCAACTTCTTGCGGCCCTTGGGGGTTCCGATCAGCACGCCGCCGGCGATGCGCCCCTTGTAGAAGAACAGCGCGCGGTACAGCCGGTTGGCCATGTCGAGCCGGGTAACCGCCTCGAGTTCTGAGGTGTTCTCCGGGGTGATCCCCATAACCGCCAGATTGGACTTGAACATCGTGGTGGTGTATGTGGGCACCTCCCGGTATTCCACCCGGCCGCCCAGCATGTTCATGGCGGCGGTCTTGCCGTGCTCCTCGGCATTGTCCCAGGTGCCCATCTGGTTGAGTTGGCCGTCGAGCATGAGGTCGGTGAATCGGGCGATGTCGCCGGCGGCGTAGATCCCCTTGACGGTGCTCTCCAGGTACTGGTCCACGACCACCCCCTTGTCGAACGTGATCCCAGCGCCGTCGAACCACTCGTGGTACATCGTCAAACCCAGCCCGTAACCCAGCATGTCGCAGTTGACCTCGCGGTTTTTGCTGGTGGTCACCTTCATCCGTCCGTTGACCGGCCCGACCTGGGTGACATCCTCGTTGTAAACCGTCTCCACCCCGGCTTCGCGGGCCAGGAAGTCGACCAGCTGACCTCCCTCCTCGTCGAGCACGCGCCGCAGGAAGTACGGGCCTCGCTGGATCCAAGTAGTGTCGAGGTTGCGGTGACGGAAGCCCTCCGCCAGTTCGTAGGCGATGAAGCTGCCGCCGATGACGACGGCCGCCTTCGAGTCGTTGGACTTCTGGATCAGCGTCTCCGTCTCGTCAAGGGTCTGGAAGCCGTAGGTTTTATCGCGGACGCTGTCCGCTCCCGGCGCTGGGTAGGGTGACGGGCGCCCTCCGCAACAGATCAGCAGCGCATCGTAGGGGAGCTCGCTGTTGTCGTCGAAGTGCACCGTCTTGCCCTCGGCGTCAAGGCCGGTGGCGGAGCGCTCAAGCAGCAGCTTGATGCCCTTCGCGGCGTGTTCCTCGACGGTCCGCAGGATCACCCGCTCCCGGGGAATGCCACCTTTGAGAAAGCGGGGCAGCGACACCCGGTTGTACAGCGGGTATGGCTCAAGGCCCACGAGCGTTACCTCGGCGTCGGGAGCCTCGATCTTGATGGTCTCTGCGGCAGTCGTACCGGCGATCCCGTTGCCGACGATGACAAAGCGCTGAGCCATTAGCCGGTAGTTTAGGGGGGCGGCGGAGTCGGGGGTTGAGCGGCGCACCTGGCAGGCCGTTGCCCACACCCTCGTGCGTGCCCATTGTGACAATGCGTTCTGCGCTCGACCGAGGGGCCCGCCAACTACTGTCCCACGGCTGTTACACTGCGGCCTGTGAACGCCGAAAGCGAATCCCTCCCCGCGGTGCGTGACGCCGCCGAGATTCCCACCGTGATGATCGTTGACGACGACCCTGACATCGGCTCGGTCCTGGAGACCTTCTGTCAGCAGCTGGGGTATCGGCCCAGCCTGGTGGCCAACGGCCAGGAGGCGGTTGACCGCTTTCGCCAGGAGCGCCCTGCCCTGCTGCTGCTCGACCTGATGTTGCCGGGGCTCTCCGGTTTTGAGGTCTGCCGCACCATCCGCACCTTCGACCCGATGACCCCGATCATCATCATCAGTGCCCGTGGTGACACCGCGGACCTCGTCGTGGCCCTCGACCGCGGTGCGGATGACTACCTGATCAAACCCTTCAAGCTTCGTGAGTTGGAGGCCCGGATGGCCACCCAGCTACGCCGCGCGGAGATCACCCGCCAGCACTCGAGCGGCGCTGGAATGAAGCAGATACTGTCGTTCGGCGACCTGGTCATCGACTCGGACGAACACCGTGTGACGCTGGAGGACGAGCCAGTCAACCTGAGCCCTCTCGAGTACCGACTGCTTGAGTACTTCGCCTCCCACGCCGGCCAGGTGATCAGCCGTGAGCGCCTGCTGCAGGATGTGTGGCGGTACGTCGGCGAGGTGGAGACGCGGACCGTGGACACCCACGTCGGGCGGCTGCGCAAGAAGATCGAGATGGACGTCAAGCAGCCCCAGCACATCGTCTCGGTGCCCGGCTTCGGCTACCGATTCGAGCGGCGCTTCCGCGAGGTCATCCCCGCGCCCGTCTGAGCGCGTCCGCTGGACGGGCGACTATCCTCGCGCCGTGGATCAGCTGCTCCTGGCCCTGGCAAGGCGGACCCGCGGGTTCATGCCCGAAGCCGAGGGGCTCGGCCTTCACCAGGCGGTGATGGCCCTCGAAGCGCCCGGGCCGGTGCTGGAGGTGGGCGCCTACTGCGGTCTGAGCGCGATCTACCTCGGCGACGCCGCGCGGCGGACGGGGCGGGTGCTGTTCAGCGTCGACCACCACCGGGGATCGGAGGAGAACCAGGCGGGTTGGGAACACCACGACCCAGATCTGGTGGACCCTCGCACCGGGCGGATGGACACCCTGCCTCACTTCCGGCGCACCATGGAGGAGGCGGGCCTGGAGCAGACCGTGGTGGCGGTGGTGGGGGAGTCGATCATCGTTGCCGCCGGCTGGTCGACGCCGCTGGCGTTGCTGTTCATCGACGGCGGCCATGCCGAAGAAGTGGCTATGGCCGACTACCGAGGCTGGATCCCGAAGCTCAGCCCAGGTGGGATCCTGGCGATCCACGATGTATTCGACAATCCCGCCGACGGGGGCCAGGCGCCATACCTTCTGTGGAAGCGTGGGGTTGCTGACGGCTTGGTCGAGGCCGGACAGGAGGGCAGTCTCCGGCTACTGAGGCGACCGCTGGGTTAGCCGAAGAGGGTCGCCACCGGGCCGCCCGCCAGGGCATCCGCTGCCAGGACCACCGTTGCCGAGCTCCAGGTCGGCCGGTTGGCGGGCCAGAAAGCGCCCACCCTGAAGTTGGTCCCCATCCAGTAGGCGGCATCGTCGCCGCGCAGGTGCTGCGCCCACTCGTAGAGCAGCCGAGCGCGCGCCCGATCGCCGATGGTGACCAGGGCGATGGCCAGCTCGCAGGTCTCGGCCGCCGTGACCCATGGCCGGTGGCGGACGCACCGCACCCCGCGCCCGGCGACGACAAACTCATCCCACCGCTCGTTGATGTGCTCCCGTGCGGCGGCACCGCGGAGGGCGCCTCCGAGCACCGGGTAGTACCAGTCCATGGCCCAGCGGGACTTGTCCAGGAACTCCTCGGGGTGTTCCCGCAGCGCGGCCCCCAGGCGGTCTGCGCCCTGTACGTAGCGGCTGTCATCGAGGCCCAGCTGGCGACAGATCGACGCGGCGCTGCGCAGGCTCAGGTGGATCGATGCCGAGCCTGCGACCAGGCCCTTGCGGGTGGGGCGGCCGCGCACGTTGCGGGCCCACCGCACCGCGCCACTGGGCTTCTGCAGACCGAGGACGAAGTCCATTGCCCGCTCTACCACCGGCCAGAACGCGGCGAGGTACTCCCGGTCCTCAAAGACCAGGAAATGGAGCCAGGCGCCGACCGCGACGTACGCTGTGACATTGCTGTCCAGGGTGTCGTCGCTGACCTGGCCGTCGCGGTAATAGGCGTACCAACATCCCTGCGGTAGCTGGTTCCTGGCGAGCCACGCAAAGGCCCTCTCGGCTTCGACTCGTCGTTCGCCAACCACCAGGGCCATGGCCGCTTCAACGTGGTTCCAGGGGTCCATCTTGTCGTCGCGGCACCAGGGGATGCTGCCGTCCGCCTGCTGGTCGGCAATGATGGCGTCCACCGTGGCGCAGAGCAGCGGGTCCGACGTGGGGACCACGAGCTCAGGCAGCTGCACGGCGCCTCCTCGTTGGTTCCGCGGGTTTCTCGATGTAGACCACCAGGCTCTTGCCGAGTACCGGGTTGAGTGCTGACTCCAGCGCTCGCGACCAGGTGGGCCGCCGCACCATGTCGTACACCAGGAAGCGGTGGTAGAGCCGGGCCGGGAGGGCATCGTCCCGGCGCACCCCCACGGCGCATTTCACCCACCAGTAAGGGGAGTGCAGGGCATGGGCGTGGGCCGTCCCCTCAACCTTCAGCCCCGCGTTGCGCAGGCGCTGCTGCAACACGTCGCCCTGGTAGATTCGGACGTGGCCGCCCTCGTTGCTGTGGTACTCGGTTGACAGCAGCCAGCACACCGCCTCCGGAAGGTAGCGGGGAACGGTGATGGCGCCGACGCCGCCCGGCCGCAGCACCCGCCGCACCTCGGCCATCGCAGCCTGGTCCTCAGGGATGTGCTCGAAGACCTCGGAGACGATCACAACGTCGAAGCTGGCGTCGGCGAAGTGCAACCCGAGGGCATTGGCGACGGTCACCTTGAGGCTGCCGCCGGCGGTCACCTCGCCGGCCTCGAGCATCGCGGTAGCCACCGCCTCGACGTGTTCCAGGGCATTGGTATCGAGGTCGGCCGCGGTCACCACGGCTCCACGCCGCAAGGCCTCGTGGGAGTGGCGTCCCATGCCGCAGCCCAGGTCCAGCACCCGGGTACCGGGACCGATGCCAAGGCGATCGAAGTCGACGGTCAGCATGCTGCGGTCCTCACGCGGCCGGTGCCGCCGCGCAAACCGACATCCTCACGCGGCCTGTGCCGCGCGCTGGGTTCCGATCGCCTCGCGATAGTGCTCCGCGGTGGCTGCGGCGCACGCCTCCCAGCTGAAGCGGCGAAGGGCGCGACTTCGCCCCGCGTGGGCCAAACGTGACCGCAGCTCGGGGTCGCCCAGCGCCCGGTCCAGCGCCGCCGCGAGGGCCACCGGGTCGGCTGGTTCGACCAGCAGCCCGGTCTCCTCGTGGCGCCCGACCACCTCCGGCAGGGCGCCCGCGGTGGTCGCGACCAGCGGCAGGCCGCAGGCCATGGCCTGGATGGCAGGCAGCGAGAACCCTTCGTAAAGCGAAGGCACGACCGCCACCTCGGCCTCCGCGTAGAGGTGTACCAGCTCCTCGTCGGAGATCCCGCTCACGAACCTGACGGAACCCTCGAGCCCGAGGCGGCGCAGGGTCGCCGGGATCTCGCTGTCGCTTCGCTGCTTGGCCACCACCACCAGTTCCGCGGCGCGGCTCGAGCACAGCCTGGCCATCGACTCCAACAACGGCATCATGCCCTTGAGGGCCACGTCTGCGCTGGCCATCGCCAGGACGCGGCCCTTCACGCGTTCGACCTCCGGCAGCGGCCTGAAGAGCTCGTGGTCAACGCCAATTGGGACCACCGCGAGCCTCTCTGGACTGAGGCCCATGTGTTGCACCAGGTCGCGAGCCGAGTTCTCCGACACCGTCAGGATCTTTGGCAGTTGCCGGGCAACCTTGCTCTGCATCCGGAGAAAGCCAAACCACCGGCGCTGCGAGATGCGTCGCTTCCAGTTGGTGGTGTGCAGCAGCTCGAGCCTGCGATCCATATGGATGGGGTGGTGGATGGTGGCCACCACCGGCCACCCGGCGCGCGCCAGCTGCAGGATCCCATACCCCAGGCACTGGTTGTCGTGGATGACGTCGAAGTCCCCTCGCCGCCCCTGGAGCAGGCGGCGGACCCGCAGGCTGTAGGTCAGCGGCTCGGGGAACCCAGCAGTGCACATGACCCCGTACTCCAGCGCATCCACCCAGTCGCGGAACTCGCGGGGGTGGGGGGTACGGAACGGGTCAGGGGTCCGGTACAGGTCCAGGCTCGGTACCCGCGTGAGGGCGCCATCCACCTCCGGGTACGGTTGCCCGGAGAAGACCTCGACGCTGTGACCCAGCTTCCCAAGGGCGCGGGAGAGGTGCTTCACGTAGACACCCTGCCCGCCAGAATGCGGGTTACCTCGGTAGGTCAGCAGCGCGACTCGCAGTGGCGCCGACTCTGGCATGGTCGCTGAGTTTACCTTTCGCCGCGTTGAAACTGACCCGAGCGTCAGGTAGGGTAGTCATGCCTGTCGGGAACGGGAAAGGACCGCGGGAACGGTCCACCGCACAGGAATTTGGGCATTTTGCATCCAACGACGGCGTGAACGCGCGCCGCCCTGTGTGCCCGAGGGTATTTCACCCGGAGGGAGCCAGATGAAGCTCGGTTCTGTTGACGTTGAGGTTAGGGACGGATTCGTGGTCGCGGCGCGTGACGACCGCGGCCGGACATGGACGGCAGCCCGAGGCGGGGGGCGGCTCACCATGTCCCGGCTGCTCAGCCACGTGTTGCTGATGACCGCGGTGGCGGGGCCATTGACGTTCACCGCGGCGTCCGCTCACCCAGCGGCGCCCGGCGGCCGAGCCGCCGCGCGGATGACCATCCTGGCTTCCGCGGACGAGGCGCAGGTCGACCCCCGCCTCGCCCGCCTCGGCCTTTCCGGGCCGGCGCCGGCGCAATCGCCGGGTCCGTCTTCACCGGCGCTCGCCACGCCAATGGGCGCCCCGAGCGCTCCCAGCGCCCCCCGGCCCGGCGCCGAACGCGCGCCGGTGGTGGGCGGTGGCGGACACTTCTCCTTCGGATGGTGCACCTGGTACGTATCGAGCAGGCGCTACGTGCCGTGGATGGGCAATGCGATCGAGTGGCTTCGCAACGCCGCCGCCATGGGCTACCCCGAAGGTCAGACGCCGCGGGTCGGGGCGATCATGGTCACCCGCGAGAGTGGGTGGGGGCACGTCGCCTACGTCGAATCTGTCGACAGCAACGGTGCCGGCTGGACCGTCTCGGAGATGAACTTCAGAGGATTCGGGGTGGTCGATACCCGGCACATCAGCGCCGGCCGGGTCCCGGTGGTGGGCTTCATCTACTAGTTGCGGATCCCGCCCGGTAGATTTGCTGCCGTGACGGCGATCTCGGAAGGCAACCTCGCGCGGCGCCTCGCAGACCTCAGGGGCCGCACCGATGCCATGGTCGGCTCGCTCGAAGAACTGGTGCGGAGCGAGTCACCCTCAGCGGACGTCGAGGCCACAGCGGCCTGCGCGACCACCCTGGCGGCGATCGGCGCCACCCTCCTCGGCGCGGCGCCAGAGCACCTGCAGGTTGATGGGCGGACCCACCTGCGCTGGCAGTTTGGGTCAAAAACTAGGGTGGCGATCATCGGGCACTTCGACACCGTCTGGCCGATGGGAACCATCGACCGCTGGCCCTTTGCCGTCGTTGACGGCCGGGCCACGGGGCCGGGGACGTTCGACATGAAGGCGGGCGTGGTCCAGGCGCTCTACGCGCTCACCCTGCTGGATGACCTGGATGGGGTCGGCCTGTTGATGACATCGGATGAGGAACTCGGATCGCCGACGTCCCGCGCGCTCATCGAGGACATGGCCCGAGGTGTCAACTCGGCCCTGGTCACCGAGCCCGCGGGGCGCGACGGGGCGCTCAAAATCGGGCGCAAGGGGGTATCCATGTACACCGTTCGCTGCGTCGGAATCGCGGCGCACGCCAGCGACCCGTCCCGGGGGGCCAACGCCAGCGTCGAGATGGCGCGGCAGTTGCTGCAGGTGGAGCGGTTGAGCAACCGCGAACTGGGGACCACCGCCACCCCCACGCTGGTGTCCGGGGGAACAACCCAGAACACCATCCCGGCCAGCGCTTGGTTCTACACCGACTGCCGTGTGGCCGACATCGCAGAACAGCAGCGCCTGGACGTCGCCATGGGGCAGTTGGCGTCAGAGGACCCGCGGGTCAAGATCGAGGTCAGCGGCGGCCCGAACCGCCCGCCGTTTCCCGTGACCCTCGGACAGCCGCTCTACGAGCGCGCCGCGCAGATCGGCCGGGACATGGGCATACCGGGGTTCGCCGGGATGTCGGTTGCGGGAGGGTCTGATGGCAACTTCACCGCCGCCCTGGGCGTGCCCACCCTCGACGGCCTCGGCGCCGTCGGCGACCACGCGCACGGCGAGGGTGAGTACGTCAGGGTCGAGGCGATGCCGGAGCGGGCGGCGCTGCTGGCGGCGTTGGTCGAGGAGCTACGCGGCTAGCAGTCGTTGCAGTCCACAAGGACGGGGATAGCGTGTTTACTCGCCGGGGCGGGACTCCATGGAGGTGGGCGCGGTGACCGATGGGGGCAGAGGCCCGGGGACGGGGCCCGGGATGGGCTCGCGGCGCGGCGCCATCTGGTCTGTTTCGAGCTCAAGGAGCAGGCTGTCCACGACGTCCTTGAGTGAACCGCCGGCGGCGACCACCTCGCGCTGACGAGCGTGGCTGGAGCCGCGAGCCACAATCATGGGAACGCGTGCCAGCTCCTCCTCACAACCAAGGCGCGCGGCGACAGGGATCAGCTCCTCGACCAGCTGAAGCAGCGAATCGCTGAGGAGCACGGTGCCCCCGGAATCGTCGACGATCAATTCCGCGTCCAGGCCATGTCGAGCGGCTCGCCATTTATTGTCGCGCACCACCCACTCGCGCGGCATCGCCAGCAGGCGGCCCTCGTCAAGCTCGCCGTCCATGCGGTGAACCAGGGATTGGAACAGCGCCGTCACCGCGCCCACCTCGTACATCGTGGGCAGTCCGTCGCAGACGCGCAGCTCCACTGTGCCGAAGTTGGGATGCGGCCGGACATCCCACCACACCTCACGGATCGTCTTGATCGTCCTGGCTGAGATCAGTGTTCCCATGAACCGCTCGAACTCATCCCACCCCGAAAGCTGGTAGGGGAGGCCGGCGGTGGGAAGGCCCTCAAAAACCTTGGATCGACAGGACGCCAGCCCGGTGTCACGGCCGACCCAGTACGGGCTCGAAGCCGAGAGTCCGAGAAAGTGGGGGATGTAGGCCGTGACCGCGTTGACGATGGGGATTGCCTTCTCCGGAGCGCGAACACCCACGTGCACGTGGATGCCGAAGATCTGCATCCTGCGGGCCAACCATTGCATGTCCTCGATCAGCTTCTGGTAACGGGGATTGGGGCTGATCGTCTGTGTGGCCCAGTCGGTGAAGGGATGGGACCCCGAGCAGATCAGTCCGAGGCCGCGGGAGTCGGTGTGCCGGCGCACCTCGGCCAGCGTGCGCATCAGGTCCTGCTGCGCCTCGCCGACGCTGGCGCTCACCCCGGTGAGGATCTCGATGGTCGACTCCATGAGCTCGTGCTTGGCCGTAGGGTGAACCCCGTCCGGGTGACCCTGGCCCATCTCGTCGAGGATCTCGGTCGCCACGGAGACCAGTTCGCGGGTCTCGCGGTCCACGATCTCCAGCTCCATCTCGACCCCGACGCTGGCGCGCTCTGACGGGAAGAACTGAATCGTCATCTCTCTCCCTTTTCCGTGGGCCCGATGATAACCAGTGGGGGCGTGCGCCCGGCCCGGAAGGCGAGGACAGACACCACCAGGCCGACGAAGCCGAGGCCCGCACCAACAAAGAAAGGCACGCCCGCGCCGAGGCCAAACAGGAAACCCCCGGACAGCGCGCCCGCCGCCTCGGCGAAGCTCTGCACCGCGAAGACTCCGCCCTGGACACCGGCGCGACGCCCAGGGGCCACGTCCTCCATCACCAGCGCCCCAATCGCCGGGTCGGTGAACGCCAGCATCGAGGCCTCCACCACGCCGATCGCCAGCACCAAGGGGATCGAATGCACCAGCGGATAGAGGGGTGCGCAGACGCCGCCACCGGCGAATCCCAGGAGTGCCAGGCGACGGCGGTCGAAGTGGTCCGCGGCCCAGCCGGCGAGCGGGGTGACCACCAGGAGTGGCAGGCCGAACAGGGTGAAGCTGAGCCCAACGGTCGCGTCGCTGGCGCCCATGCCCCGCATGAAGAGGGGCCAAACCGTGGAGTAGCTACCGAAGAGGAAGGTGAACCCGGCCATCACCGCGGCCACCCCGATGAATGTCAGACGCTGCCGCCTGCGTAGCGCGCTCTCGGCGTCGAGGTCGCGCGCCTCGCCGGTCTTATCGTCGCGGTGATGGGAGACATGGGCGGGAACGGTGAGGGCCAGCACCACCGCCGCGCTCAGCTCGAGCAGGGCGGTCAGTTCGAAGACGCGCACTCGACCAGTCACCGCAACCAGGCCGCCGATCGCGGGTCCGGCGGTCAGACCTCCAATCCGCGCAGCCTGCAACCAGCCATAGGCGCGTCCTCGCCGATCCGGGCCGGACAGGTCGGCGACCAGGGCGCTGGCGGCCGGAAGGAAGAGTGCCACACCAAGGCCCTGGGCACCCCGTAGCAGGAACATCGCGGGAACCCCGAGTTGGACGACGAAGGCGCCGTTGGCGATCGCGAAGATGAGCGCACCGGCAATCAGGAATCGGCGGCGCCCAAAGCGGTCGGCGAGTTTCCCCATCGGGTACTGCAGGACGAACGACACCACGAACTGGGCGCCGACAATCAGACCCACCGTTCCGAACCCGACGCCACGGTCGCGCAGGTACAGAGGCAGCACCGGGACCACGGCGAAGACACCGGTCTCTACCATGAAAACGCCCGCGACCAGGGCCGAAAGGCTCCCGCCGCGAGCCGGCGGGGAAGTCACCGGAACCTAGCCGTGGATCCCGGCTTAGGCCAGCTCTTCCAGGAGCGCCGCGGTCGTCTTGATTCCGCCCTCGAACTGCGAAATGTCCAGCTTCTCGTTGGGCGAATGCAGGCGGTCATCGGGCAGCCCGAAGCCGGATGCGATCAGCTCCACGCCGAGGTGTTTCTGGAAGGCGGCCATGACCGGGATGCTGCCCCCCATCCGGACGAAGACCGCTTCCTCGCCAAAGGCCCGTTTGAAGGCCCGCGCCGCCGCCTGGACCCCCCGTCCGTCCACCGGCGCGCTGACCGGCTCGTCGATGCTCAGCGCCCGCACCTTCACCGTCACCCCGGGGGTGGCCAGCTCGGCGACGCGTTTCCGGTACGCCTCGAAGATCGCGTCCGGGTCCTGGTTGGGAACCAGCCGCATCGAAACCTTGGCCACCGCCTTGGCTGGGATGACCGTCTTGGACCCTTCGCCGATGAAGCCTCCTCGGATGCCGTGGACGTCCAGGGTTGGTCTCGCGTAGAGGCGGTGCAGGATGCCGAACTCGGATTCCCCGAAGAACGAGCCGCTGCCGATCTCGTCGCGCAGCAGCCGGTCCTCGTCGATGCCCAGCCGCTTCCAGGACTCCATCTCGGCCGGGCTGGGGTCGACCACGCGGTCGTAGAACCCGGGGATAGTCACGTGACCTGAGGTGTCCTTGAGCCCGGCGATGATCCAGCCCAGTGCGTTGAGCGGGTTCGGTGCGCCGCCGCCGTAGGTCCCGGAGTGCAGGTCGGCCGCCGCCCCCTGGACCTCGATCTCGGTGTAGACCAGGCCGCGAAGCCCTGTCAGCACCGCCGGCAACCCGGCGCGTGGGAAGTTGTTGTCGGCGACAAAGACGGCGTCCGCCTTGAGCTCGTCCTTATGGTCCTCGAGGTACCTGAAGAGCGACCGCCCGCTGATCTCCTCCTCGCCCTCAATCGTCCATTTGACATTCACGGGGAGGCTCCCGTTGGACTTGAACAGCGCCTCCAGCCCCTTGACGATGGCGAAGAACTGCCCCTTGTTGTCCGATGAGCCGCGGGCATAGATCCTGCCGTCTCGAACGACCGGCTCAAAGGGTGGCGAGACCCACTCGTCGAGGGGGTCGGGCGGCTGTACGTCGTAATGCCCATAGAGCAGCAGGGTCGGGGCCCCGGCGGGGGCGCCCAGCCAGTCCCCGCGAACCACGGGGTTGCCCTTCTCGTACTCCTCCAGGCGGACATTCTCCATGCCCACCTGGCGCAGCGCCGCGGCGCTGGCCTCGGCCGCCGCGCGGACATCGCCGGCATGCTCCGGTAGCGCGCTGACGCTGGGGATTCGAAGCAGCTCGAAGAGCTGTTCGAGAGATGCCGGGAGGTCCGCCGAAACGTGGTCGAAGGCGCTGCTCATGGTGTCGGATTGTAGGTCGCGGCGGCCAGGATGGCTGGTATAATCCGCCGAGGAACCACCCCCGAAGCCGGCCGCCCGGTGAAGGGGTTTTTGTGTTTCTGGAGCCGTTTTCAACCCCGTCGGCAAGAGTCGAGAAGAGTCGAGAAGACTAGAGTCGAGAAGAAATGAGTATCGGAATCATCCTTAAACTGGTCCGCTTTGTGCCGCGCTACGGCCGGCTCGCTTACTGCCTGTTTCGCGACGCCCGAACGCCGCGCTGGTGGAAGCTGGGCACCGCCACAGCCCTGTTCATCGTCTGGGCGCCCTTCATCCCCATCGATTTCATCCCGATAATCGGGCAGATGGAGTGGATCGGGCTGACCTTCCTGACCCTGCGCTTCGCGATCGGACGCGCCCCCCAGCTGCTGGTGGACGACCTGGAGGCGGAGATCGCAGCCGGGACCAGCGCCTACCACCGAGATGTGAACCGGGCGCGCGGGCGGGTCAACGACACCTGGACCAAACGAAGCGCCTGATAGTCAGCGCCTGATAACGGAGAAACGATGTGAAGGTTCTATTCCTCAAGGACGTCGAGGGCACCGCCAAGAGCGGCGACGTGAAAGAAGTCGCCCCGGGCTTCGCCCGTAACTTCCTGTTCCCGCGGCACCTCGCGGCGCAGCCGACGAAGGGCGCCATGGCCCATATCGAGCGTATGCGCGGCACGGCCGATCGCAAGGCCGCCAAGGGCCGCGAGGGCGCTGAGACCCTGGCGCAGCAGCTGGGCACGGCGTTCATCAGCCTCAACGCCCGGGCCGGCGATGACGGCCGGTTGTTCGGTTCGATCACCAACGGTGACGTCGCCGAGGCGCTCGATACGCAGTACGGGATCACAGTTGACCGTCGCAAGATCAGCTTCCCCGACGCCATCAAAGCCGCCGGCTCGTGGCTGGCCGAGGTCGACCTGGGGCATGGTGTGCACGCGACCGTCAACCTGAACGTCGAAACCGAGTAGACCCTCGACCAGTGCGGGGGTGAGGGGATGACTCTCGACACGCGCGTCGCGTCGTCGTCGGCCACCCCGCCGCAGAACCTCGAAGCCGAAGCGGCGGTCCTGGGCGCCTGCCTGGTCAGTGCGGAGGCCATGGAGCGGGTCGCCGACGTGCTCAAACCGGAGTCTTTCTACCAGCCGCGCAACGGGCACATCTTCCGTGCCGCGCTGGAGCTTTCCAAGCAGACCCAGCCGGTGGACATCATCACCATCAGGGACCAGCTGCTGAAGCTGGGGTTGCTGGACGCGGCCGGAGGCCTCGACTACCTCATGGCGCTGGAGTCGGGCGCCGGTATCGCCGCCAACGTCGAGGCCCATGCCCGAGTGATAGAGGAGGCCGCTGTGCGCCGCGGCATGCTCGCGACGGCCACCCGGATCCACGACCTCGCGACCAACGTCGGTATCGACGTTCAGGACGCGCTGGGCCTCGCCGAGGAGCAGATCTTCGGGCTCTCGAATGACCGCAGCACAGACGAGGCGGTGCCATTGAAATCCCTGCTCCACGAGCAGTGGGACCAAATCGAGCGGCGCCACGAAAACCCCAACGCTGCCACCGGCGTGGCCAGCGGTTTCTTCATGTTGGATGAGATGACTGGAGGATTCCAGAAGTCGCAGCTGATCATCCTGGCGGCACGACCCAGCGTTGGCAAAACGTCCGCCGCACTGAATATCGCTCAACATGTCGCCGTCAAGGAGAAGCAGGCTGTCGCCGTTTTCTCGCTGGAGATGTCGCGCTACGACCTGACCCAGCGCCTACTCTGCGCCGAGGCGGGCGTCGACTCGAAATTGGTTCGCACCGGCAAGCTGTCTGAAGGCGATTGGTCGAAGATCGCCAATGCCATGGGCACCCTCTCCGAGGGCGAGATCTACATCGATGATCGGGCGTCGCTGAGCATCCTGGAGCTTCGCGCCCGGGCACGGAGGTTGAAGGCGCGTCATGACATCAGGCTGGTGGTGATCGATTACCTGCAGCTGATGTACGGTAGCGGCCGTCCCGAGAACCGCAACCAGGAGGTGTCCGAGATCTCGCGGGGGCTCAAGGCGCTCGCTCGTGAACTGGACTGCCCGGTGATCGCCCTGTCGCAGCTTTCCCGTGCACCGGAGCAGCGAGGTGACCGCAAGCCGCAACTGTCGGATCTTCGCGAGTCCGGTTGTGTCACCGGTGATACGCGCGTCTACCTGCCTGACGCCGGCATTTACCGGCCGCTTAGAGACCTCGTCGGACTGAGTGGATTCAACGTGATGGCGGTGAATATGGGGACCTGGAAGCTGGAGCCAGCCAAAGTGACCAAGGCGTTTTCCACCGGCTTCAAGCCTGTCCTGCGCATGACCACCAGAACCGGTCGGACGGTTCGGGCAACAGGCAACCACAAGTTCCTCAGCATCGATGGTTGGAAGCGTTTGGATGAACTATCGGTGGGCGATCGCGTGGCAGTCCCTCGTTGGCTCGTCGGCCCGGAGGAACAGACCATGACTGACGCCGAGCTTGGCCTCCTCGGGCACCTGATCGGTGACGGCTGCACCCTGCCGCGACACGTTATCCAGTACACGACCCGCGAGAGAGACCTGGCGGAGACCGTAACTCGCCTCGCGTCCGAGGTATTCGGCGACGCGATCAGACCTCGAATCGTTGCCGAGAGGTCCTGGTTCCAGGTCTACCTTGCCGCGACCGCGCACCTAACCGACCGGGTTCGCAACCCAGTCGCAGAATGGCTGAGTGGCATGGGCGTCTTCGGACTGAGATCGCACGAGAAGCATGTGCCAGACCGGGTGTTCCAACAGCCAATCGGCGGTGTGGCGACGTTCCTCCGCCACCTGTGGGCCACGGACGGTTGCATCAACAGCAGCACCGGCATCTACTACGCCAGTAGCAGCCAGCGGCTCTCCTCGGACGTGCAGTCGCTACTCCTGCGACTCGGCGTCAACGCAGTCCTCAGTCGCGTGTCGCAGGGGCCGCGCGGTATGGATCAGTTCCACCTGCGGGTGATGGGTCAGCCGGAACGGCAACGATTTCTTTCGCTCGTCGGCGGCGCAAATTCGAGGCGGCAGGTCCGGTCGGCAGAGATCCTCTTGGACGACATCGGGAATGGACACAACACGAATCGCGACGTTATTCCAGCATCAGTTTGGGGCCAGATTGCTTTGCCGGCCATGGCGGCTAAACCGTTGACGCATCGAGCTTTTCAAGCCCAGATCGGAACGCGGTACTGCGGCCAGGGGCTCTACGCGCAGAACATGAGTAGGGAGCGGGCGCAGCGCGTCGCACTCGTGCTTGGCTCTGAGCACCTTCACCGGCTGAGTGAGAGCGACATCTACTGGGATCCCATCGCCTCGCTTACCCACGACGGGGTGGAAGAGGTATTCGACCTCACGGTCGACGCACTACACAATTTCGTCGCGCAGGACGTGGTGCTCCACAACAGCATCGAGCAAGACGCGGACCTCGTGATGTTCCTGTACCGAGAGGGATTGCACAACGAAGAGGTCAAGCGGAACAAGACCGACCTCATCGTCGCCAAGCACCGTAACGGGCCCATCGGCGACGTGCCGCTGCTGTTCATGGAGAGCCAGACACGGTTTGTCAACGTGACCCGCCAGGCAATGGGGAACGACTGAGTGGTTCCCGAGGCGGTCGACTGATGCCGGTGACCATCCTGGTCGGCGGCCAATGGGGTGACGAGGGCAAGGGCAAGGTCATCGACATCCTGGCGTCGCGGACGGACATGGTCATCCGCTCCCAGGGCGGCAACAACGCGGGGCACACCGTGGTGGAGAACGGCGTCACGCACAAATTCCACCTGATCCCGTCGGGCATCCTCTTCCCCGATTGCCGCTGCGTCATCGGTAACGGGACCGTGCTGGACCCCAAGGTCCTGATCGATGAGATCCAGGAGCTTGAGCGCGGCGGGATCGCCACCCGGGAGCACCTGGTCATATCCGACCGGGCGCACATGATCATGCCGTACCACCCGGTGATCGACCGCCTCGAGGAGGAGCAGCGCGGCGACGATCGCCTGGGCACCACGTACCGTGGCATCGGTCCCGCATACCAGGACAAGATCCGGCGCATCGGCTTCCGCATCGGCGACCTGACCAAGCCGCGCTTCATGGAGAAGAAGCTCAAGTTCGTGATGCGCCTCAAGAACGATGTCCTGCGGGAGCTCTACCACAGCCCGGAGTTCGACGAGCAGCAGGTCCTGGAGGAGATGCTGGGCTACGGGAAGATCCTGGAGCCGTATATCTGCGACATCTTCCCGCTGGTGCAGGACGCCCTGGCAGAGGACAAAAACGTCCTGCTGGAGGGCGCCCAGGGGGCGTTGCTGGATATCGACTTCGGAACCTATCCCTACGTGACGTCGTCGTGGCCCACGGCCGGCGGAGCGCTGACCGGCAGCGGCATCCCGCCCCGCGAGGTCGACATCACCATGGGCGTGTTCAAGGCCTACACCACCCGCGTCGGTTACGGCCCGATGCCCACCGAGCTGGACGGTCCGGAGGGCGAACTGCTGCGCGAGCAGGGGGCGGAATTTGGCACCACCACCGGGCGTGCCCGCCGCGTCGGCTGGTTCGACGGCGCGGTCGCACGCTACGCGGCGAAGCTCAACGGGATCGACTCGGTGGCCCTGACCAAGCTCGACGTTCTCAGTGAGTACGAGACGATCAAGGTGGCGACCGGGTACTTCCACCGGGGCCAGTACCTGTCCTACCCGGTGAGCAACATCAGCCACCTCAAGCATTGCGAGCCGGTGTACGAGGAGCTGCCCGGTTGGAACTGCTCCATCGCGCATGTCAAGCGTTGGGAGGACTTCCCGCCCAACTGTCAGGCTTACATCGAGCGCATCGCCGAGATCATCGGGGCGCCCGTGGACATCATCAGCATCGGTCCCAGCCGGGAGCAGACCGTGTTCCGAAAGCTGCCCTTCTGATCTAGGACCGTGAACCTCGTCGACCTGGTCATCGTCATCACCATCGTCATCGCCCTCGGCAATGGCTACCGGCGCGGCTTCTCTCTTTCCTCGCTGTCCTATATCGGGCTGGTGATCGGCCTGGCGATTGGCGCGCTAATCGCCCCGCCAGTCGAGCACAGCTTCACCATCGGCAGCAACGGGCCATATGTCGCGCTGCTGATCCTGTTCCTGGCTGCCCTGGTGGGCAGCAGCATCGGGTACGCCGCCGGAGAGCCGATACGGGTGCGGCTGCTGCGGGTTCGCGGCCGGGAACGCCTCGACTCGGTTGCCGGCGCGGCCTTCTCGATCTTCACCGTTCTTGCCAGCGCCTGGTTTTTGGGTCTGATATTTGTACGCGGTCCCCTTCCGCCGCTCTCGACCGCGATCGAGAGTTCGGCGATCCTGCGCACCATCGACGCCGCTTTTCCCCGGCCGCCCGGGTTCCTCAACGGCGTCGAGCAGATCATTGCCGGGGTTCCCTACCCGCGTGTTTTTGATGCCATCGCCAACCCCGATCTCCCGGGACCGGTCAGGCTCGACCCCACGATTGCGGATAACGCCGCGGTCACCGCCGCCGCCCGCCAGACGGTCAAGGTGCGCAGCTTCGGGTGTGGCGGGGAGGTGTTCGGCAGCGCCTTCCCGGTGGCCAACAACTACCTCGTCAGCAACGCCCACGTGGTGGCGGGGACCAGCCGCACCAGCGTCCTCACCCCTGACGGCAGGCGGCTTGCCGCCACCGTCGTCCTGTTCGACCCCGAGCGCGACGTTTCGATCATCCTGGTCCCCGGCCTGCGGCTGGCACCGCTGGCCCAGGCCGACGCCACCCGCGGGACAACCGGCGCGACCATCGGGTACCCCGGCGGCGGCAGCGAGACGGTCGGAGCGGCGGCCGTCCGCGCCCAGGTCACCGCCGACGGCCGCGACATCTACGGTGACGCCCAGGTGGCCCGCCAGATCTATGTCCTGACGGCGGACATCCATCCCGGCAACTCCGGCGGCCCGCTGGTCGACGCTCAGGGTCGCGCCATCGGGTTGGTGTTCGCCAACTCCACCAGCGATGCGACCGAGGGCTACGCGCTGACCGACGCCGAGATCGCCCCCGACATCAGTTCCGGCGTCGGCCGCACCAATGAGGTCGGCACCGGCAACTGCGCCTCTTAGTGGGGATGGCTATCGAGGCAGGCGCAGGAGCCAGAGCCAGGTCAGCGAGGCCGCCAGGGAGAGCGCATACAGCGCGATACCCATCACCACCAGCGCCGAGCGCTGGGAGCGTTCGAGGCTCCTGTCGCGGGAGACCATCGCCAGTCCCACCGGCATGAACGCTGCCAGCGCCGCCAGCTGGGCGGGTGACCGACGTCCCGTCGTCCGGGGGCGCCGTACCGGATCCGGTGCGGGCTCGGCCTCCCCCTGGGGCTCCTGTTGGCGTAGCTCCAGGACCCCCGGGGACCCTGCCATTCCGAAGAACTGGAACACTGTCACCAGGAGGGTTGAAGCCGCCACCCCGACCCCAAACGCCTGGTAGCCCGACCCGGCGAGGAGTAGGGTGCTGGCCACCGCCCCACCGACAAACCCCGTGATCAGCCGCCATGCCACCGTGCGCGGGAGGTGGCGGGGATCGGCGGCCACCAGCCCGACGAATGCCAACGCCGGCGCATTGAGGAGATAGACGTTGAGCGGCAGGTGCCCGACCAGTGCCACCAGCAGGACGGGGAGGTAGAAGGACAGGACCAAGTACCACGAAACGCCTCGGGCATAGGAGACGAGCACCGTGGCGATGGCCACCAGCCCCACCGAGGTGGCGCCGAGGGGGCCGGCCACCTGCCCGGCATATGTCCGCACCGGGTCGATGGCCGTCTGGAACTTGACCCACAGGGTCACAGGTTCATCAAGCGGGTGGAAATCGAAGGGGGCGATGAACGTCGAGCCCGTGCGCGCCTGCCAGATCCAGGCCAGGAGCCACGCGGCGGTGACGCCACTCAACGCCAGCGGAACAAGCGCCCTTCGCTGCACCGCCTCGACCCCGACCGCGAACGCGGCAAGAAGCCCGGCGAGGAGCGGCGGGATCCCTGGCGGCATCAGACAGAAGGCGAGGATGGCCACCGCCATGCCTCGTGCCGTCCCGGGAATGTAGGCGCCGACCTGGCGCACGCCGAGGCGATGGAACCCGGCCCACAGGCCAGAGATGACCAGCCCGCCGCCGACCACGCAGGCGACGAGGACGGGAACGGCCTGGAACCGGAAGAAGAACAACCCGGCGGCAGCCATCAGGAGCCCGGCGAACAGCCGCAGGATGCCCTCGTCCGCCAGTTCGGGTTGTTCCAGGAAGCTCAGCAGTCGGCGGCGCACGGCACAGATTATGTATTCCCGCGGCGCCCCCAGAGGGCGTGGAGGGGCCGGAATGCCCACCTATACTCGGGCGGGATGGCTGTGTTGCAACGCGTTTTGCTTGCCGTCGCGTCCGCCGTTCTGCTCGTCGCCGCTGCAGTCCCGGTAATCGCGGCGGACCTCCAATGGTCAGCCTACGGGACGCTTCCGCTGGGCAACGCCACCTTCAGCCTGGCCCAGGATCCCAACACACCGGCACATGTCTGGGCGGCGACGATGGGTTCGGGTCTGCAGCGAACCGACGATGGCAAGACCTGGGTGCCGGCGGGCAACCTCCCCGCGCGGCTCTGGCGGATCACCATCGACCCCTCCCAGGGTCCCAGCGGACCCGCGCCGATGTACGTCGGCAGCGCCGGGCAGGGGTTCTTCAAAAGCCTCGACGGAGGCAAAACCTGGCAGGGCAGCGTAGACGGGCTGACCACGGCCGGCGCGCGCAACGTACGGGCCATCGCCATGGGGGTTAACCAACTGCTGATCGGGACATCGGATGGCGCCTACAAGAGCGCCGATGGCGGCAGGACATGGCAGGCGGCCGGGCTTGCCGGCTACGACATCAGCGCCATGACCTTCGCCCGTTACGCCGGGCCACCGACCATCCTCGCCTCGATTGACGGCGTCAACAACCCGGGATCGCGCGTGGTTCTCACCAAGGACGCGGGCGCCAACTGGGCGCCGATCAAGCAGGGCCTCCCCGCCGACCTGGTGATCAGCTCGATGGCCGTCGGCCCGCTGCCCAACGGCGCCCTCCAGCGCCCGCTGTTTCTCGCCGGTAGCGCCGGCGTATTCAAGAGCGACGACGGCGGCCAGTCGTGGGGCCAGCTGTCCGGGCTCCCGCCCCAGGGATACGGGTCGCTGGCGCTCAGCCCGGGCGACCCGCAGATCCTTTACGTGGGCAGCGACGGAGGCGGTGGTGGCAACGGTGGCGTCTGGCGCAGCACCGACCGTGGAGGCAACTGGACCCAGATCATCAACGGGCTGACTGAGCACGGAGTCACCGCGGTCGCGGTCGGGAGGGACAACCCCGCAACCGTCCTGGCGGCGGCGTGGAACCCCGACAAGCCCCTGGCGCCTGTCTTCGAGCTCAGCGATACCCAGGCCACCCCCCAGGCGAAGCCGGAGGATGGCGTTTGTCCCGAGCCGGCGTGCAAGGGCGGCACGATCCCGATCGCCTCGGCAGCTCCGACGACAACCGTTCCGACGCCATCGCCCACCCCGTGCGTCGGGCCTGGGGTGGCCAGCCCATCGCCTCGGTTGGCATCACCAGCACCCAGTGCTGCGGCCTCCGACGCGCCGGCACCCTCGCCTTCGTCCGTCGCCGGCGCGCAGCCGTGTCCCTCGCCCAGCAGAGCTCCAACCAGCCCACCCCACAGTGACATCCCACTCCCGGTGGCGGTCGGGGTTGTCGTTGTCCTCGGGGTGCTGCTCGTCGGCAGCATCGTCATCACCCGTCTGCGCGGGTAGTTGGCCCATTAGCAACTCCTCTGCGCGCGCTCCAGCTGGACTGTTGGGGCCGGGTAGATTTTCCTTCACAACTATTTGCTCAGCGCGGGTCGCCTCTTTACCGCCCGGCCGCCTACAGTGAGGCGATCGATGGCAGAGATGCTGCAGCGACCACTCATTCCGACGGGTCCCGAGGACCTGGCGCTCTTCCTACCCCCGGTTCGCCAGGAGGACCGAATCCAGCTGCGCCGGGTGGGCGAAATGCTCTACACGCCGGCGGTGATCCCCCGGTGGGGTGATGAGCTGCGCTATGTGGGCATGGTTGATGCTGAGGTCCCGGTTCGCACTGCCGCACGGGGCGCGCGCCTGTGCGTCCACAACATCCTGGCGATGATCGAGGAGGAGCTGGGCTCCCTGGACCGCGTCCGTCACGTGCAGCAGCTCAACGTCCTGGTTCGGTGTAGCGAGGGCTTCCTCAGCCCCGGCCGCGTCGCGGATGGCGCTTCAGAGGCGCTGTACCAGGCCTTCGGGGAGCGCGGGCGCCACCGTCGCTCGGTGGTCGAGACCGACCTGCTCCCTGAGGGCGCCCCGGTGCAGGTCTCAGCGATCTTCCGCGTCGACACAGACTAGACCCATCCTCCCCTCCCGCCGGCAGTGCCGCGGTTGGTAACTAGACTCGGACCGTGGTCTTCATTGCGGCCACCGCCTTCGCCGGTGGCATCCTCTCATTCCTGTCGCCATGCGTGATCGCGCTGGTACCTGGATACGTCGCCTACCTCGGCGGCGCCGGTGTCGAAGGCGAGCGGGGCCGTACGGGCCTGCTGGGCAACGCTGCGCTGTTCGTAGTGGGTTTCACCGCAGCCTTTGTGACCCTGTTCGGGGTCTTCAAGGTGCTGGTGATCAACCTGCCGTTCGGCGCCAAGGACCTGTTCGCCCAGGTGGTGGCCCTGATGGTGATCATCCTTGGACTGCAATTCCTGGGGGTCTTCCGGATCCCTTTCTTCATGCGCGAGGCCCGCTTTCAGCTGGCCCATCGCCTGCCCGGTGGCCGCCCGCTTTCGGCGCTGATCATCGGCGTTGCTTTCGGTCTTGGATGGACCCCGTGCGTGGGGCCGATCCTGGGGTTCATCATCTCCCGCGCCGTGGCCCAGGACGTCCTCCAGGGGGTGGGGCTGATGCTCCTGTACTGCGCCGGGCTGGCGATCCCGTTCTTCGCTGTCGCGCTTTTGATGGAACGGGTGCGGCCCCTGCTCCGGGCCATCAACAAGCGCGCCAGGCTGGTTGAGGGGGCATCGGGCGCGATGCTGGTCGTCGTCGGCGTGTTGATCTTCACCGGGCAGTTTGCCCAGATCGCCAGCTGGCTCAGTCCGATCGCCCCCTACCTACCCCAGGGTTGAGCGCCGCCGCCCTCGACCTCAGGGGCACCAGCTGTCCGCTCAACTACGTCAAGACCCGCCTGGAGCTGGATCGAATGGAGGCAGGGGAGGAGCTGGAGGTGTGGCTGGACCATGGCGAACCCGAGGACCAGGTGCCCAGGTCTCTGCGGATGGATGGTCACCAGGTTGAGGTCCTCACAGCCGCCGCGGACCATGTTCGTATCAGGGTTGTACGGGGGCACTGACGCGGGGCAGCTTGACGGCGAACGCGGTCCCCGTGTTGCTGCTTTCCACGCTGACGCTGCCCCCGTGCGCCTCGACGATGGAACGCACAATTGCCAACCCCAGGCCTGAGCCGGGCGCCCGGCCGCTCTCCTCGGGGCCGCGGTAGAAGCGGTCGAAGATCCGCGGCGCGACCTCGGCTGGGATCCCTGGCCCGCTGTCCCTGAGGCTGAGGGTCAGGGACTCGTCCGTCAGGCCAGTGCGCCACTCGTGCAACCCTCCGGGCGCGTACTTGAGCGCGTTGGTGGCCAGGTTCAGGATCACCCGGCGCAGTTGCTCACGGTCGCCGAGGACGCGGGCCGAGCCGGCCCCCGCGCTGACCACATTCACGCGCTGTTCGGGGTTGCGCACCGACTGCTCGTCGACGGTCTCAGCGACCAGGGCGTCGATGTCCACGGGTTCCCGTCGCTGGTCGGCCCCCGGGCTCTCGAGCCGGGTCAAGGTGAGCAGGTCCTCGACCAGGGCTGACATCCGGTTGACCTCGCGCTGCATGGACTGCAGCGACGTCTGCTTGGCGTCGCGGTCGTCCGCAGCACCTCGTTCCAGGACATCCAATTGACCCTGCAGCGTGGTCAGTGGCGTGCGGAGCTCGTGGGAGGCGTCGCTGACGAACGCGCGCATCCCGCTCTCGCTCTCCTCGCGGATATGGAAAGCGCGCTGCACGGCGGCAGCCATGTCATTGAAGGCGCGCGACAACCGGCCGACCTCATCCTGCACCGCGGGCTCGTCCACGCGGCGGTTCATGTCCCCTGCCGCCAGGGCGCTGGAGGCTTCGGTGACACGCCGCAGGGGGCGCAGGGCCCGGGAGACCAGCAGCGGCGTCACGACGGCCGCCAGCAGGATCAGGGCCAGGCTGACGATCGCCAGCACCACCAGCAGGGATCGCTGAGTCTGCTGCAGCGTCTGCGTCGACTCGCTCAACTGGATGACGGCAAAGGTGCGACCGGCGGCCGGGAAGCGATGAACCACGACGAGGTTCTCAGTGCTTCCCGACCCCACCAGGTAGTAGCGGCGCTGGTGACCCGCGGCGGCGGCGATGTAGTCGCCGGAGGGCAGCGTGGGGATGTCGGAGGTGCCGACGACGCACTCGTTCTGGGCTGACTGGGTGACCGCGCAGGCGAGCAGGCCGCCGTCCAACCCCACGACCGCCGCGGTCACCTGCTGCCCGGCGAATGCCGGCGCCACGCAGGACTGGGCGAAGACCGGGTTCAGGCTCCCGTCCAGCAGGGTCCGGGTGGTGCGGCTGGCCACGCACCCCGGCACGCCCGGGCGGCCCAGGGCCCCTGACGTCACCCGGAACTCACGCAGCGTGACGTCGTACCTGCGGTCCAGCGCGCCCGCCTCGTTGATCCGCTGGTAGGTGCCAAGCGCCACGTACGAGGTGATGCCGCTGACCACCAGGAGCGCCAGCAGGACGCCCACGCTGAGCAGGGAGAGGCGTCCCCTGAGGCTCATGGCGCCTAGCCCGCCGCGGCGATTCGGTAACCGACTCCGCGCACGGTCTGGATCAACTGGCGATCCTCGTCCCCGAGCTTCTGCCGCAGGTAGCGGATATAGACCTCGACGTTGTTCTCGTCACCATAGAAGTTGTAGCCCCAGACCTGGTCCAGGATGCGATCCCGGGGCAGTACCTGGTTGGGGTGCTGCATCAGCAGCTTGAGCAGGTCGAATTCGCGAGTGGTGAGCTCCACCAGGCGGTTATCGAGGTGCACCTCCCGGGTGCCGTCGTTGAGGCTCAGGTTGCCGACCCGCAGCACCTCCCCAGCGGTGGGTCGGCGGCGCCGAAGGATGGCCTTGGCGCGGGCCAGCAGCTCTTCGAAATGGAACGGCTTGACCAGGTAGTCGTCGGCACCCACCTCGAGGCCCTTGAGGCGGTCCTCGAGCCCGTCGCGAGCGCTGAGGATGAGGATGCCCATGTCCGCGCCCTGCACCGTGCGGCACACCTCGTAGCCGTCCATCCGCGGCATGTTGATGTCCAGGACCACGAGGTCTGGCTTGAACTCGCTGATGGCAATCAGGGCCTGCTTTCCGTCACTGGCACTGCGCACTTCATAGCCCTCGTACTGCAGGCCGAGCTTGAGGAAGTCGACGATGCCCTGCTCGTCGTCCACCACGAGGACCTTTCCCTCGTTGCCGCCAGCCTTGCCAGTCATGGCCGCATTGTAGGTTCGGCGCGGCCGCCCGAGAGCGTCCGCGGCCAAGTCTCAGCGCCCTTTAAGCACCCTCGGACTCCAGCTCCGAGGCTCCGCGCGACGTCGCCTGCGACCCTTCGACCTGGCTTCGGCCGCTCCCTTGACCGTGGCGGTACCCTCGCGCAGCAGTTCCAGCAAAGCGTCCTCCTCAACGCTGCGCTCGGGCTCTGCCCTCGAACCCGTCTCGTGGGTCAGGGGCTTGATGAAACCTCCGACAAAGGCATCAATGACCGCCGGGTGGACGTACGACTTGCGGCACACGGCTGGAGTATTGCGGAGCTGCTCGGCGACCTCCTTTATCACCCTGCTGATCTCCGTTTTGGCCGCCCGTTCCGAGGCCACCGGCCCGGTGGCGCGCAGCAGACGTCCTGCCAGGACGGTCCCGGCCCAGGTCCTGAAGTCCTTGGCCGTGAATCCCTCGCCGGTCACCTCCTGGAGGTAGGCGTTGACGTCGTCGGAGCCGACGGGGTGGGATTGTCCCTCGTCGTCCAGCCACTGGAAGAGCTCCTGGCCGGGGATGTCGAGGCAGGCGGCCACCACTCGGACGAGACGCGGGTCGTCCACCTCGACGTCGTGTGGCTTGCCGCTCTTGCCCGTGAAGCGCAGGCGCGCCTTACCGCCCTTGATTGACACATGGCGGTTGCGCAGGGTGGTCACGCCGTAGCTCTGGTTCTGCTGACGGTACTGTTCGTTGCCGACGCGGATGAGCGTCTGTTCCAGCATCGCCACGACGGTGGCGACAACCTTCTCGCGGGGTAGGCCGTGCTTGCGCAGGTCCGCTGAGACCTGTTCGCGGATTCGCGGCAGGGCCTCGCCGAAGGCCAGCATGCGGTGGAACTTGACGGCGTCCCGCACCGTGCGCCAGTCCTCGTGGTACCGGTACTGCTTGCGGCCCCTGTCGTCCCGCCCGACGGCCTGGAGGTGGCCCTGGGGATCTCGGCAGATCCAGACATCGGTGTAGGCCGGGGGGATGGCCAGCGCGTTGATACGGGTCATCGTGGCCCGGTCCTTGACCGCGGTGCCGTCCGGCCACGTATATCGAAAGCGCTTGCCCGAGGTGCGATGTATGCCGGGATCCAAGTCGGTGACGTAGCGCAGGCCCGCCGCCTCGGCTGAGGCGCGGGGATCCGCCATCTCCTCCGAGGGCAGCAGCGGTGCCGGCTGCTGCTTCGCCAGCAGGTCCTCGAGGTCGGCGGCGGCCGATGAACGCGATATCGCCATTATCACCAAAGCTTACATCCCGACCTCAACGGCCTTGAAGCGCTGGCGATACTCGGGGCGATGCAGTCCCCGGGCAACATGCGGCGGTTCATGATCCCGGCGGTGATCCTCTACGTGGTTGCCACCACCGCCTTCCTGGTGTGGCGAGGCATCTCAGTGTCGCCTGACTATTTCGTCTTCATCCTGCTCCTGGGAGCGGTCGCCCTGGGCCGCTGGAAGGCCTTCATCGTCGATTGGATGCCCTTCGCTGTCCTGTTCATCGGCTATGAGTTCCTCCGCGGGTTTGCCGGGAAGACCGGGATCGCCCCGCATTACGTCGAGGTCATCGCTATCGACCGCGTCCTGGGCTTCGGACGGTTGCCCACCCTGGTCCTGCAGTCCTGGTTCTACCGGGGGGCCGGCCGCTCGCCCCTGGACGTGTTGGCGACGCTCTTGTACTTCCTCCATTTCGCCTACCCGCTGACGCTGGGCTACGTGTTCTGGATCCGCGACCGCGGACTCTTCCGCCGCTTCGCCGCCTGTCTCCTGGCGATGAGCTTCAGCGCCTTTGTCTTCTTCCTGCTGGTGCCGGTGGCGCCGCCCTGGCTGGCTTCGCAGCAGGGATATCTGCCCCACGTTGAGAAGATCATCAGCCACACCCTCCCCAGCGCGACCGACTTCATCTACCAGAACATGACCCCCAACAAGGTCGCTGCCTTCCCGTCGCTGCACGCCGCCTTTCCCACGCTGGGGATGCTCTACGGTATCCGGCTGTTCGGCAGAAAGGCGGCGTTACCGCTGGGAGGCTGGGTCCTGGCGGTGACTTTCAGCATCGTCTACCTCGGCGAGCACTACATCATCGACGCGGTCGGCGGAATGTTGATCGCGGCGGCCTGGTTCGCGGCGGTGGAGTACCTCTCAGCCCGCTTCCGGAAGCCCGGTGAACCGAATCCCGGCCTGGGTGCGGTATCGGCGGTTGACGCTCAATAGCACTGCCGTGTAGCCCTCCAGGTACGGGGCCAGGTGCAGGCCGCCAACGTGGACGCCGCGGGCGCCGAGGTCGGTGCACAGGGCCTGTAACGTCTCCCGGTCCTCCTCCCCACAGGCGAACGGCACGTCCTCGTCAATCCCGCGGGCGAGGTCCGCAAGGATCTTGAAGCTCACGTTGTGGAATGCCGCCGCGGCGCGGCTCCGAGGGGCCGCCGCGGCGACCAGCTGGGCTGCCGACCCGGCGGGAACCTGACGTACAGTGAATCGCCCGTCCTCGACCTGAAGCGGGATCACCGCGCTGACCACCAGCTTGCCTGCCAGCACTCCCGAGCAGGCGACGATAGTCTCCTCCAGGCCGTCATAGGGAGTGGCCGCGACCACCAGGGCGGCCGCCGCGCAGGCTTCCGCGTTGCCCATGCCCCGCACGCTGCCGCCCGAGGTCTCGGCCACCTCCGCGGCGGCGTCCACCGCCCGTGACGCCTCTCGGGACCCGAGCACCACTTCGCGCCCGGCACGGGCCCAGCGCAGCGCCAGGCCGCGGCCCTCCTTGCCGGTGCCGCCCAGTATCGCGATGGACTCAGCCATCGGCACTACTTCCTGGCGTGGTCCAGGAACCCCTTGCCGGTCTTCATGCCCAGCTCCCCTGCCGCCACGTGCTGTTCCAGCTCGGCGGTGGGCACCCAGGCGCCGTCGCTCATCTCCTCCTGGCCCAGGAGCCAGGCGTCGCGGATGACGTCGAGGCCGATGAAGTCCGCCAGCTTGACCGGCCCCATCGGCCAGTTGAGCCCCCGGGTGCAGGCCTCATCGATGTCCTGCGCGGTGGCCGCGCCCTCGTCGACCAGCCGAAGGGCCTCCCGGATGGCGGTGAAGACGATCCGGTTGACGATGAAGCCGTAGCTCTCCTTCTGTACCAGGACGGGGAAGCGACCCACGCGATGGCAGAAGCTCATCGTCGCATCCACGGTCTCCTGCGAGGTCTGAGGGCCGCGCACGACCTCGACCAGGTCCATCAGCAACACCGGATTGAAGAAGTGCGCGTTGATGCACTTCTCCGGGCGGCCGGTGGCGGGCGCCAGCTTCTGGATCTCGATGGTCGAGCTGGTGGTCGCCAGGATGGTGTGGGCCGGCGCCGCGGCATCCGCCTGCCGGAACACCTCCTCCTTGACGTCGAGGCGCTCGGCCACGGCCTCGATCATGATGTCAGCTCGGCCGATGGCCTCGGGAAGCTTCGTTGTCGCGGTGACCCTGCCGATGGCCTCCTCGCACTCGAACTCCGTCAGGGTGCCCTTCTCGACACGGCGTCGCAGCAACCTCTCGGCATTCTGCCGGCCCTTGTCCAGGGTCTCCTGCCTGCGGGAGTTGAGGTTGACGTTGAACCCACCCAGGGCGCACTGGTAGGCGAGCTGGGACCCCACGGTCCCGGCGCCCACGATGCAAACAGTCTTGATTTCCACGTTTGAGGCTCCTGTGAGGGCGGCGAAAAACCGGCAGAGATGCCAACGGATGATAATTCCTGTCGTGGTTTTGGTCAGAGACATCATGTCCCGCGACGTTTTGAAGATTTCCGAGTCGGCGACGGTCGAGCAATTGACGTCGATCCTCACCCGGCATCGCATCACCGGCCTGCCCGTCCTCGACAACAAGGGCAAGATCACCGGCGTGGTCTCCGAGTTCGACGTCATCGACCGCAAGGGCCGCACGGTGGCCGACATCATGAGCCGTGACCCCATCACCATCCCCAGCGACGCCCCGGTGGGGGAGGCCGCCAAGCTCTTCGTGAAGCACCGCATCCGTCGGGTGCCGGTGATGGACGGGACCAAGCTGGTGGGCATCGTCAGCCGCTCCGACATCGTCCAGTTCTTCGCCACCCGGCAGTGGCAGTGTGGCGAGTGCGGCTTCACCGACCGCGGCTTCGAGGCACCGGACAAGTGCCCAAGCTGCGGCGCCGGCCCCGACAGGTTCACCCTGGGGCAGGCACCACCGGGGATGTAACCCGCCTCAGCTGCACCTCGAGCCGGTCCCCTGGAGCGCCTGGGCCCAGAGCGTGGCCATGTCGCGGTAACCGCCGGCGTTGGGGTGGACCTCGTCGGCCAGGGCCGACGGGTTGGCCTTGTAGAAGCTGAAGAAGTTCGGCGCCGTCCCGAGCCCGTCGTCGGCGCGGAGCTTGTCGATTATCGGCAGGTACGCGACCTCCCCGTCGTGGCGCGAGTCCTTGGCGTAGGTCGGGCAGGCCACGTGGATGTCCGAGTTGCGGGCCCCGTACCGGCTGCTGAGGGTCTGCAGCACGGCCCGGATGTTGGCGTCGAAGTCGGCCGCCGAAGCATGGATGAGGGGGTCGTTCACCCCCAGGTTGACGATCCACGAGTTGGGCTGCGCCGCGCCATACTCGGCAGCCAGGTCGTGGCTCGACGAGATGTCCCTGTAGGACTGGCTGGTGGCCCCCGACCAGCCGTCATTGAGAACCAGCACGGGGTGGTGGCGCTGAAGCTCCAGGATCGTCCCCAGCGTCGAGGTGAACGATGCCGGCGCCTCTGGCCGGGCGAAGGCCCCCGCCTGGGGGAAGTTCCGGCCGTCCGGCGAGGTCCAATCAGCGGCCATCGAGTGGGCGCTCACCCAGTTGGCGATGAAGTGGAACTTCGCTCCCCCGTTGCCCTCGGTGGTGGAATCGCCCAGGGCTGCCACGATGTCGCCGCGGGCGACATGGCTCAGCTCGGCTGAGGCCAGCCTGGTGCGTCGGCTCAGGGTCGCCCAGCGGTTCACCGGCTGCGGCGCCGAGACGACCTCGCTGACCAGGCGGTGGTCGCCCAGGGGGAGGTCCGTGAAGTCGCCTTCAAACGTGGGCGCGGTGACCTCGGCCATCCGCTGGTTTGACGTCCCGGGGTCGAGGAAAACGTGGACCGAGGCGTCGTCGGGCAGGTTCTGCACCCGAACGCGGAAGTGCAGGTTGGGCTGGGTCTGGATGTACGGGACCAGGTAGTAGCCGTTGCGCCCGGGGATGGCCAGGCTGGCCGTGTCCGGCGCCTGGGGCAGCTCGGCGCGGGGGAAATCAAAGCCCACCAGGGTCGGCGGGTCAGCTGCCTCCGCCTCGGTCATGCCCCTCACCCAGTGGTGCCCGGGACGCTCCAGGGCGAAGCCGGCAGCGGAGTTGCCGCGCACCGTCACGAAGGCCGAAACCGGGTGCCAATAGCCACCGAGCAGGGTCGCGAGGAGGGCGCCGAGCAGCAGGTGAGTGCGAATGCGAGCTGAGTTCAGTGTTCAGGGCCCCCTTCGGCCTCAAGGGTAGCAATGCGGAGAGGCCCTGCATATGAGGAAAAGCCACGGCATCCCTGCATTACTGCAGCAATTTCGGGATACGGAGACAGCGAAAACCCGGGCGTCTTCGCTGTCCTCTTATCTCGGAGGATGCAAACCCTAGATCGCCTCGACTATCGCCCTGTTGAGCTTGGGGAACTGGCCGAGGAATTCCTCCCGCTCAGCCCGGATGCGCTCGACCTGGGCCCTGTATTCATCCATCCGACCCTGGCGCGCGTACAGCTTCCGCGGCTGCATCAGCTCCTCGTCGTCGAGCCCGGGGATGGCCGTGGCGACCTCGTAACCGAAGTCGGGATCCTTCTCCCAGCTGATGGTTCCCTCGGCGATCCCTTTGACAATCGCCGAACTGGCGTCGATGCCCACCTTCTTGGAGCGCTCGTCGCTGTCCGGCCCGCCGACCCTGCCGGTGTTCATCAACAGGACCTCGAATTGGTGCTTCTCGAGCAGCTCGTGAAAGCGGTTGCCCTGGTGGTCGTGGAGGATGGGGAAGAAGGGGTTGGTCCCGGGGACGCGGAGGAACTTGCCCATCTCCTCCTTGCCGCCGGCACTGGTGCCCTTGGTCTCGCCCAGCATGAAGTAGGCCGCCGCCTGCTCCCGGGTGAGGCGCGCGACGCCGGGGATGATGTCCTCGTTGCGGTTGAGGATCAGCAGGAAGTCGGCTTTCTTGAGGTCACGGGCGTCGGCACTCCAGCCGAGGTCCTGCATTGCGAACACCGCCCGACCGTTCTGGGTGTATGCGGTGTTGTTGAAGTCGACCACCCCGCTCTCGTCCTGGTAGACATTCTCCAGGTAGGCGGCCGGGCGGGTGACGGCGTGGTAGATCGTCGGCTCGAAGTCCGGATCGAGGGCAAACGTCTTGGCGAAGCAGCCGTTTTCCGTGGCGTAGATCCGCCCGTCCGGCATCATGGCCACGAAATCGTCCTGGACGGGCTTGGAATCGTTCTGGCGGGTGAAGGTGGTGGTGGTCTTGCCGGTGCCCGAGAGGCCGACGATCAGCATCACCTTCTGGCCTCTATCGGTGGGGATGACCTTGCACCCGGCGTGCAGCGGCAGGCCGCCCTTGTCGTAGACCAGCTTGTTCCACATTCGCAGGCCGCCCTTCTTGGACTCCCCGAAGTAGTCGGAGTTCATCACCCGGGTCACGTTGGTCTCCAGATCGACCGCGATCACCCGCTCCTTGGGGTACCTGCTCACCGCCAGGTTGGGGGTGTAGATCACCGTCACCTCCGGCTCGAAGTCCTCGCCGGCGTCCTCGGCGTCGTAGAACAGGATCTTCTGCATCCCGGCGACGTTGGCGTTGTCGGCCTCGATGATCAGGCGCGCGCGGGTTCGGAACCCCGGGTCGTTGCCGATGTAGCCGTCGATCACCAGCATCTCCTTCTGGGAGATGTATTCATCCTGCATCCTGGCCAGCCGCTCGCCCTCGTCGCGGGTTATGCACTGGGAGGGGTGCTCCTCGGGGTGGTCGCTGATGATGTAGGTCGAGGCCTTGCTGCGGGAGTCGACGGCCGACTGGACGTTCCAGTTGCCAAAGGCGCTCTTGCGAGCGTTGGGCATCTCCCCGGTCAGCCGCTGAAGCTCCTCGGCGGTCGGGTTCCAGATCAGCTTCTCAGCCGTCGGGATATAGGTGCTCACCTTCATTTTGGTTCTCCGCTGTTGACTCCCACCGGTGCGCCGGCGGTGGTGGCCTGGTCCTCGGCGGCGGCGCCGTTGTTGCCCGCCCGCTTCTCGGCCAGCTTCTTGTCCAGGCCGGAGCGCCGACCCTTGATCTCCAACTGCTCGGCCATCTTGCGGCTGGCCTCGTCAATCATCTCGTTACCGAACATCACGGCCCCGAGTTTGTCCTCTTCGGTCGCCTTGCGGTAGGCCTCCATGATGCCCACGGCCCGCTCGTACGCCTCCAGCGGCGGGGTGTAGAGCTCGTTCAGCGGCGCCACCTGGCCGGGATGGAGGGCCCATTTGCCGTCGAAGCCCATGAGGTAGGTGCGCATCGCCACCTCGCGCAGTCCTGGCTCGTCATGGATCAGCGCGTAGGGGCCGTCGATTGCCTGCAGGCCGTGGGCGCGTGCCGCCATCAGGATGGACATGTTGACGTGGTGCCAGATGTCGCCGGGGTAGCGGTTGTCGATCTGCCCAACTGTCAATTGGGGCATTCCGATGTTGGCGGAGAAGTCGCCCGGGCCGAAGATGATGGTCTCGGTGCGGGTCGAGGCCGCGGCGATCTGGTTGACGTTGATCAGCCCCTCGGCCGTCTCGATCTGCAACTCGAGGCCGATGCGGTTCTTGAGCCCCAGGTTGGTCTCCATCTGGTCTAGCAGCCGGTCCACGTAGTGCACGTGACTGACGTTGGCGACCTTGGGGATCATCAGGCAGTCGAGCCGGGCGCCGGCGCCCTCCACGACCGAGATGATGTCGCCGTAGGAGTTGGGGTGGTCCGAGGCGTTGACCCTGACCACGCGCACGGCCTTGCCGAACTGGTACTCGTTGAGGGCTGCGACCACGTTCGCGCGGGCTGCCTCCTTGACCCCCGGGGCCACCGCGTCCTCGAGGTCCAAAAAGAACTGGTCGGCACCAAAGGCGGCATTCTCGCCGGCCTTGCGCAGCATCTTCTCCGAGCTGCCGGGCACTGCGACGCAAGAGCGGCGGAGCCTGATCGTCATGAGTGGGGCAACCTCCTTTCGCCAGTCCGCGAGAGGGCTCTGGCAGTCCGAAAGTGGCCATGCGATCTCCGCCTGGCCCGAGAAAGCTAGATGAGATTTTATCCGAGCGCCGCCGCGGTTCCGGCGCCCCGCGGGAACGCCGCGGATATCCTCGGTCCATGAGGACTGCGAAGGGCGCGGTGCTGGGGCTCCTGCTCCTGCTGGTGATGGGCACCGTGCCCGCGGCCGCGGTGCCCGAAGGCCCCGCGCCGGGCACGCCCGACTGGTATGCCCGGGAGGCGTCCAACTTCGCCCGGGCCCACGAGGAGATGCAGCGCGAGCTGACGCCCGCCTTCCAGTCGCGTTTGAACGCCCAATCAACCGCCAACCTGCTGGCCTACAACGCCCGCCAGCTGTCGGACCCCAGCTGGAACAGCTTTGGCAACGTCTGCCAGACGTGGCAGTACGACTGTGCCGGCGATCCGTTCCGCTACCCGGGGGTCGACCCCTTCTATGACTCGGCGACGGTCACCCCGATCAACTTCTACGACAGCCAGGGGGCCCGCCTCAACGGCCGCATCTGGGCCCCCAAAGGGGCGACCTCGGCTCACAAGCTGCCGGCGGTGGTCATCGAGACCGGGTCGGTGCAGGCCCCGGAGCCGCTGTACTGGTGGTTCGCCGAGACCCTGGTGCGCAACGGGTACGTGACCATGACCTTCGACGTCAGGGGCCAGGGGATGTCAGACAACATCGCCCCCGGTGGCACCGCGACGCCCGACGATCACTTCGGCACCAACGTCTACTCACCGGTGTTCTGGACCGGGCTGATCGATGCCATCGACTTCTTCCGCTCCTCACCCGCGCACCCGTACCCCAACAACACCGCGGGTGAAGCGATGCACCCCAAGCCGCCGCGAACCACCGACGCCACCGCCTACAACCCGGCCTACCAGCTCATCGACCCGGCCCGATTCGGGATCGCCGGGCACTCACTGGGGGCCACCGGCGTCAGCATCGTCCAGGGCTACGGCGCCCCCGGCGCCGACCCCTGGCCGGGCAAGATCGACCACACCAACCCGGTGGACGTGACGGTCGCCTGGGACAACCTGACGGTGGGGTCGAGCCAGATGGGAAGTCAGCCACCGCCGGCGGCGGTGCCGCGGGTCCCGGCGATGGGCAGCAGCAACGATTACAGCCTGACTCCAACCCCGTACGCCTCGCCCCCGGGGCCGGACACCAAAAAGCTGGCGTTCCAGGGCTGGCAGAAGGCGCAGATCCCGAGCATCCAGCTGGTCATCCAGGGCGGCACCCACTTCGAGTACTCGCTGATCCCCAGCGAACCGGCGCCGTTCCCGGCCACCAACTGGTTCACCTGGGGCAACCCGATCGCCGACCATTACTCGCTGGCCTGGTTCGATCGCTGGCTCAAGCAGCCGGGCGAGGCCGGTTTCGCGGACGCCGATAAGCGCCTGCTGGCGGATAAAGACTGGGGGCCACGGATGAGCTTCTACCTGCGCACCGCGCGCGACTTCAGCGACCGGCAGGGGGTGCGGCACCACTGTGAAGACGTGCGGGCCGGGTGCACCGACACCGCCGCGGCGTTCACCCCCCCGCCGTACGTCCCGGCCGCGAACACCCCAGCCATGGGCGGAGCCGCTGGCGGCTTACCGAACAGCTCAGCCCCCCTTCCACTGCCGCTGCCGGCGCTGATCGCGATGGGTTTGTGCTGCGCCGCCGCCCTACGCTTTCTGCCGCGCCGCGGCCACCGGTAGGATTTGGCACCTTCAGCCCAGCGGGAGAGGAATGAATGGCCATCGCGGAGAACGACCTGACCACCGACAGGAACATCGACGAGATCCCCCTGGGGGTGGTCCCCGCGGACCTCAAGCCCGGGGAACTGCCCCGGCGCATGAAGGCCTGGGTGATCCGCCGCGAGCGCGAGGGGGAGCCCATGCAGGCCTTCCAGCAGGAGGACATCGACGTCCCCGAGCCTGGCGGGGACGAGGTCATGGTCATGGTCATGGCCGCGGGGGTGAATTTCAACAACGTCTGGGCTTCGCTGGGCAAGCCGGTATCGGTCTTCGATTCCCATCCCGATTTCGACCACCACATCGGCGGCAGCGACGCCAGCGGGATCGTCTGGAAGGTGGGCAGCAACGTCAAGCGGTGGAAGCCCGGCGATGAGGTTGTGGTCCATTGCAACCAGAGCTGCGGTGAGTGCCCGGAGTGCAACGGGCTGGACCCCATGGCCTGCCAGTGGCAGAAGATCTGGGGCTACGAGACCACCTGGGGCTCGTTTGCGCAATTCACCAAGGTGCAGTCTCAGCAGCTGGTGCCCAAGCCCAAGCACCTGACCTGGGAGGAGGCCGCCAGCTACGCGCTGACCTATTTCACGGCCTACCGGATGCTCATCAACCAGTGCGAGATGAAGGCTGGGGACAATGTCCTGGTCTGGGGCGCGGCGGGAGGCCTCGGGGTCTTTGGCATCCAGCTCTGCAAGCTGGTGGGGGCCAACGCGGTGGGTGTCGTCAGCAGCGAGGACAAGAAGCAGATGGTTCTCGACCTGGGCGGCGTAGGCGCCATCAATCGCAAGGACTACGGCTTCGAGCGCACCGGCCACGAGACAGAGGAGGAGGAGGCTAAACGGCTCAAGGAGTCATACCGCTTCCGCAAGGAGCTTCGTACCTACTTCAGCGGCAAGGAGCCCAACATCGTGTTCGAGCACGTTGGCCAGGCGACCTTCCCGACCTCCGTCCTGGTCTGCTCGCGCTTCGGCAAGATCGTGATCGTGGGTGCCACCAGCGGCTACCAGCTGGACTTCGACGTTCGTCACCTCTGGATGCGCCAGAAGCGGATCATCGGCAGCCATTTTGCCAATGCCTTCGAGGCCACCGCCGCGAACCAGCTGATCATCGAGGGCAAGATCCGGCCGGTGCTCAGCGAGACGCTGCCATTCGCGGATGTCGCCCAGGCCCACCAGAAGATGTTCGAAAATGCCCACACCGGCAAGATCGCGATCCTGGTCCAGGCCGCAACCGAGGGCGAGGGCCGCTACGACTAGATCGACGCACCACCTTGGGGACGCCGCCCGCCGCTAAACTCAGGGTCATGGCGGAGGCCAAGGTCGACGCGCAACCCGGGGAGAGCAACGGCAGGCGCGCCGGCATCGATCATTCGCGGTTGCAAGCACTCCGCGCGGACTGGGAGAGGGGACCGCTACAGAAGTCGCTGGATCGCGGCGAGCGCAAGCCGGTGTTCGAGACGCCCTCCGGCCTACCGGTCAACACGCTGTACACCCCGGACGACGTCCCCGCCATGGACTACGAGCGAGACCTGGGGTTCCCCGGCCAGTACCCCTTCACCCGAGGCATCCAGCCCAACATGTATCGGGGCCGCGCCTGGTCGATTCGACAGTACGCCGGCTTCGGCACGGCTGAGGAGTCCAACCAGCGATTCAAATTTCTCCTTGAGCATGGCCAGCCCGGGCTGTCGGTGGCCTTCGACCTGCCCACCCAGATGGGCATGGACTCGGACGACGTGCGGGCCGAAGGTGAGGTCGGGCAGGTCGGTGTGGCGATTGACTCGCTGGCGGACATGGAGCTGCTCTTTGCGGGCATCCCGCTGAGCGAGGTCTCGACGTCGATGACCATCAACGCCCCAGCGCCGATCCTGGCCGCGATGTACATCGTCGTGGCGGAGAAGCAGGGCGCCACGCCCGAGCAGGTCAACGCCACCACCCAGAACGACGTGCTCAAGGAGTACGTCGCCCGCGGCACCTTCATCTACCCGCCTGCGCCGTCGCTGCGACTGGCCGCAGACCTCATCGCCCACTGCTCTCGCCACCACCCCAGGTTCAACGCCATCTCCCTCAGCGGATACCACATGCGGGAGGCCGGCTCGACTGCGGTCCAGGAGATCGCGTTCGCCTTCGCCAACGCATGTGCCTACATCGACGCCACGCTGGAGCGCGGGGTGGACGTCGACGACTTCGCCGGGAGGCTCAGCTGGATCTTCAACACCCACATCGACTTCTTCGAGGAGATCGCCAAATACCGCGCGCTGAGGCGGATGTGGGCCCGCCTGATGAAGGAGCGCTATGGCGCCAAGCGGCCCGGCAGCATGATGCTGCGAACCCACACCCAGACCGGCGGGTCGCTGCTGACCGCCCAACAGCCCGAGAACAACATCGTCCGGGCCGCCATCCAGGCCCTGTCGGCGGTGCTCGGCGGGGTCCAGTCGATGGCCCTCAGTTGCTACGACGAGGCGCTGGCCATCCCCACCGAGAAGGCGCAGCAGATCGCCGTCAGGACGCAGCAGATCATCGCCGAGGAGATCGGGGTCACCGACACCGTCGATCCGCTGGGCGGCAGTTACTACGTCGAGCACCTGACCAACCAGCTCGAGGCACTGGCCTGGGCCGAGCTGGACAAGGTGGAAACTGAGATCGGGGGGGCGGTGAAGGCAATCGAAACCGGTTACTATCAGGCCGCGATCGCCGATGAGAGCTACAACTTCGAGCGCGAGGTCGAGTCGGGCGAGCGGGTGGTCGTCGGCGTCAACAAGTACCGCACTGAGGAGCAGCCGGCGACCGACTTCTTCCGCGTCGATAACCGGGCCCTGGAGCAGTCGCAGGTGCAGAAACTGAATCGCCTGCGGGCCGAGCGCGACGGCGGCAGGGTCGAGGCGTCCCTCACATCGCTGCGGGCAGCGGCCGTGGACCCGACCGAAGACCTCATGCCGCCCATCCTGGAGGCGGTGCGGGCCTATGCCACGCTGGGTGAGATCTCGGGGGTGATGCGGGAGGTTTTCGGCGAGTACCGCGCCCCGGCAATCGTCTAGCGAGGCCGCTGGGCGGCCGATACGTGCGTCGCGGAACGGCGCGTCGCGCCTTCTCCGGTCCTCACTCACGTACCACATGTACGCTCGTTTCGGTCCTCGACCGCTCCTTCGTCTAGGCCACCGAGCGGCCGCGCAGTCAGCGCTGAGCCTCCTAGAGGCTGCCGAGTTCGGTGTGTTTGAGGACGATGTCGCGGAGGCGGCGGCGACCCTCGGCATAGAGGAGTCGAAGGCTGGCTTCACCCAGGCCCAGAAAGCCAGCGGCCTCGTTGGGTGACGCCTTCTCGATCTCGATCAGCCCGAGCACCAGCGCGTAGGGCTCGGGAAGCTCGGCTATCAGGCTGGCCAGCCGCTCTCGCAGGTCGCAGGTATGGTCCCCTTGTAAAGGGGAACCCGGGTTAGCCGGCAAGTTCCAGGACCGCGTCCACCTCCACGCAGAAGCCGAACGGCAGCTCGGCCACGCCCACCGCGGTGCGCGACGGCAGGCACTCGGGTCCCCAGAGGTCGCGAACCAGGTCGGTGAAGCCGTTGAGCACGATTGGGGTTTCATCGAAGCCGGAAACGGCGCGGACATAGCCGTTGACGCGCAGCCAGCTGCCCACCAAGTCGATGCTGCCGAGGCCGTCGTGGATGGTGCGCAGCATGGACAGCGCTGTAAGACGGGCGGCCTCGACGGCGTCCGCGACGGTGACGTCGTCGCCGACGCGGCCGCGATAGCGAACCTCGTCGCCCCACATCGGCCCGTGACCCGAGAGGTACGCGGTGCCACCGCTGGTGACCAGGCGGCGATATGACAGCTTGACGCCCGGGGGCAACGCCGCCGCGGGTGGAAGCCGGATCCCCAACTCCGCCAATCGCCGGCTGGGGCCCTGGGGCCCGCCGGTCACCGAGGCGGCCAGTTGCCCGATTGCTTGGCGGCGCGCTTGATCTCGCGGTACTTCAGCAGCGCCTCGGGCGTGTCGACGTCGGCCAGGCTGAACCAGGCAGGGGCAACCTCTTCCCATTCGGGCAATGGCGACCCCAGGCGTTTCGCCAGGACGCCCACGATCACCTGGCCCTTGGAGGTGCTGAAACCCGGCAACTTGGAGATCCGCTTGACGACGGTGGGCCCGTCGGCGCCGTCGTTCCATAGCCGTTTGGGGTCGCCGCCATATTCGTCGACGATGACCTGGCAGAGTTTCTGGGTCCGCTTCGCCATGCTGGCCGGGTAGCGGTGCAGCGGGGGCTTGCTGACAAATGCCTGCTCCAGCGCGCCGGGGTCCATCGCCGCCACGATCCTGGCGCTGAGTTTGCCGCCGACGCGCTCACGCAGGCGTTCCGGGGCGCCAAAGGCCCACTCCATAGGGACCTGCTGGTCGAGCAGGAACCCGACCAGGAGCGCCAGCGGTTCGGCGGCGATCAGCCGGGCCGCCTTCTTGTCGTCGGTCCAGGGAAGAGAACGAGATCTGGCGGCGGCGGTCATCGCTTAAACGGTAGAGGGCGGACCCTGCGGTCCGCCCTCCTGACTTCCAGCTGGGTCAGACCGAGGGCGGTGGCGCGCCCGCTCCACCACTAGCGACCAGCGGAGCATCGTTGGGGAACCGGCTGATGATCACGAGGTAGTAGATGATGCCGTTGATGATGATCGAGGCGATGATCCCGGCGGGGTTCTCTGCTCCGATCGCACCGACGATCGATGCCAGCACAGAGAGAGCCAGACCCATGATCACCATGCGCTTGCCGTCGATGTTCAACTGGTACATCTTGTAGCCGCCCAAGGCCACCAGGACATCAGCGATCGCGGCGATTATCGCGCCCACCACGACCAGGATGAGGATCTGGTGCACGCCCAGGGCCGTGCCGAGGGCTGCGATGCCCACTGCACCCAGGATGCCGAAGAGGCTGAACAGCGCAAATATCGCGTACAGAATGGCCAGGACGAGGCCCAGGGTCTTCGCGGGGATGTTGAGTTTGACCGGTGGATCGTTCTCGAACGGCGGGTGGTACAGGGTTTCCATGCTGAGGTCGGCCACAGTATCTCCTCTCCTTGTCGTGGGGCCGCCCAGTGAAAGAGCTGCGGCCGTTGGTTCGGCCCTATTGGATCACGTCGCCAACTCGCGTGCAATAGCGGGCTGGATCTCGACCCGTCGGATCAGGTCGCGGCCGGCGCCTCCGGCAGGAGGCCCTGCTCGCGAGACTGGGCCGGGGTGAGGTCCGCGGGCTGGAGGTCGGGGTAGTGTGCCATCTTGGGCACCATCACCCTGCGGCGGTAGATGCAGACTCTCTCGCCGCGCTGGTTGTGGCCCCGGGTTTCGACGTAGACGATGCCGCGGTCGGGCTTGGAGCTGGACTCCTTTTTGTCCAGCACGGTCGACTCGGCGTAGATGGTGTCGCCGTGGAAGGTGGGGTTCTCGTGCCGCAGCGACTCGATCTCGAGGTTGGCGATGGCCTTGCCCGAGATATCCGGCACGCTCATGCCGAGGACCAGTGAGTACACATAGTTGCCGACGGCGACGTTCTTGCCGAACTGGGTGCGGGATTCCGCATAGTTCAGGTCCGAGTGGAGGGGGTGCTGGTTCATGGTCAGCGCGCAGAACAGCATGTCGTCCGCCTCGGTGACGGTTTTCCCGGGCCAATGCCTGTAGGTCGCGCCGACCTCGAATTCCTCAAAGTAACGTCCGAACTGGGTCACAGGCCGCCTCCTAATGGTTCTTGTACAGCTCGAGCAGGCGCCGGGCGATGATGATCCGCTGGATCTCGCTGGTGCCCTCGCCGATCATCAGCAGCGGAGCGTCGCGGTAGAGCTGCTCGACCGGATACTCCTTGGAGTATCCGTACCCGCCAAAGACCCTCAGCGCGTCGGTGGCGACCTCGAAGCAGGTCTCGCTGGCGAAGAGCTTGGCCATCCCGGCCTCCAGATCGACCCGTTCGCCACGGTCTTTTTTCTCCGCCGCCGCCATGGTCAGAAGGTGGGCGGCCTCGATCTTGGTGTACATGTTGGCGAGGTGGAACTGGATGGCCTGGTGCTGGGCAATCGGCTTGCCCATCGACTGCCGCTCCTGGGAGTACTTGATGGCCTCCTCGAAGGCCCGCCGGGCCACGCCAACCCCTCGGGCCGCGACGTTGATGCGGCCCACCTCGATGCCCGACATCATGTGCTTGAAACCCTGTCCCTCCACACCCCCCAGGAGGTCTGAGGCGGGGACGCGGTATTCATCGAATGACAGGGCGGTGGTCTCGACACCCTTGTAGCCCAACTTGGGGATCTTCTTGCTCACCACCAGCCCATCCCCCTTGGCCGCCAGGAAGCAGCTCATGCCGCGATGCGCCGGGCTGGCCTCGGGGTCGGTCTTGACCAGCACCGCCACGTGGGTCGAGCGCTGGCCGTTGGTGACCCACATCTTCTCGCCGCTGATGACGTACGTTTCGCCGTCCTTTGTGGCCCGGGTACGGATGGCCTGGACGTCGGAGCCCGCCCCGGGCTCGGACATCGAGTACGCGAAGTGGTATTCGCCGGTGGCCATCTTCGGCAGGTAGCGCTGCTTCTGCTCATCGGTACCGTACTGGTCGATCATGTAGGCCGAGATGAAATGGGTGTTGATCACCCCGGCGATCGACATCCAGCCGCGACAGATCTCCTCGATGCAGAGCGCGTAGGTCCTGAAGTCGACTCCCCCGCCGCCGAAGGCCTCGGGGATCGCCAGCCCGAACAGCCCGAGTTGCTTCATCTGCTTGACGATGTCTTCGGGGTACTCGTCTGCCTGCTCGAGGTCGTGCTGGACCGGCATGATCTCCTTCTCCACGAAGGTCCGGACCATGCCCACGATCTCCCTCTGCTCGGTGGTCAGCTGTTCAGCGATCAAAGCGGGGTTTCCTCCTGGTCTTTTGGCTGCGGAATTCTAAACTGGGGACCGGCCGCGGTAGGTTGCGCGGGTGCCGTGCCGCCACGCTGGGCGCCGGCGTCAGCTGCCCTTCTTGAGGACCTGTTTCATGACCGCGCGGGCCAGCTTCTGCGGGCTGTGATGCGTGCTCAGGGCATCGTTCACGACGTCTGCCATCACCACTCGGACACCGTGCTTGAGAACCTTCTGGCGGTCGAAAGTGACCACCTTGGCACCGGCGGCGAGCGCCGACGGCGGCAGGGCGAAGTTCAGGTTGGAGTTGACCAGCACGTAGTCGAAGACGTCGCCGCCCACGTGCTGCTCGAGGGCCTCCAGGTGGTCGGCGACGGTGAACCCATCGGTTTCGCCACGCTGCGTTGCGACATTGCAGATGTAGACCTTCGGCGCCCTGGCCTTCTTCAGGGTGCTGACCATCCCCTCCACCAGGAGGTTGGGAAGAATGCTGGTGAACAGGCTGCCGGGACCGACGGTGATCAACTCGGCGTCGAGCAACGCCTGCTCCGCCTCGGGGTTGATCAGCGCGTGCCGCGGCTCGAGATACACGCGGTGGATCGGCATCATCGACAGGGGGATGCGCGACTCGCCGACCGCCTCCTGGCCGTCGACCAACTCGGCCACCAGCGTCACGTCTTCGATCGTGGAGGGGAGGATGGTTCCGCGGACCGCGAGGACCTTGCCGGACTCCCGGAGAGCATGCTCGAAGTCGCCGGTGATCTCGGCCATGGCCATGATGAACAGGTTGCCGAAGGCGTGGCCGTCAAGTGACCCTTCGGTGAACCGGTGCTGGAACAGCTCGGTCATCAGGGGTTCGGCATCGGCCAGGGCGGTGAGGCATTGCCGGAAGTCACCCGGGGGCAGGATGCGGTACTGCTCACGTAGCTTGCCGGACGAACCCCCGTCGTCGGCCACGGTGACGATGGCGGTGAGGTTGCCGGTGTACTCCTTGATCCCGCGGAGCAGCGCCGAGAGGCCCGTCCCGCCGCCGAGGGACACGATCCGCGGCCCCTTGGTGATCGTTCGGTGCTTGTAATAGACGTCTGCGAGGTGCTCGTCGCCCTTCAGGAAGGGAACCAGCATGGCCCGGCTCAGCTGCCGCAGCGAGTACAGCAGGGCGGCCACGCCGATGGCCGCGAAGACCCCTGCCTGGACCGGTTTGGGCAGGAAGTTGAGGGTGATGATGCGGAAGACCTCCGGGAGCCGGAGTCCTCGCTCATAGAAGCCTCGGAGTGCGTAGCTTGCCCCCAGGCTGAGGGCGAAAACACTGATCCCGGCCATCCCGAGCCAGCGCTTGATGTGGAGCCCCGGCTGGAGCCATCCGAGGCCACCCGGTCGGCGCATGCTCATCGCCCGCAGTTTATCAGCGGACCCCTGCCCGACCCTGCTCCGAAGGGAGCCTGGCGAGGGGCGGTTCCGAGTTCAAGCGCCCGCGTCGGCCGCCCCTCCGCTACCATGCCAAAAACGATTCCCGCGCCTCGGCGCGGGCCTGACTGGGAGGATCCACATGGTCAAGGAATTCAAGGCTTTCCTGCTCCGCGGCAACGTCGTCGACCTGGCCGTCGCGGTGGTCATCGGGGCAGCGTTCGGCGTGGTTGTCAGCAAGTTCGTGGCCGACCTGGTGACCCCCCTGATTGCCGCCATCGTCGGCAAGCCCGATTTCAGCGCCATCTCCTTCTCGGTGAATAACAGCAGGTTCCTGATCGGAGACTTCATAAACGCCGTCTTCAGCTTTGTGCTGGTCGCGGCGGTGATCTTCTTCCTGGTGATCAAGCCGATGCAGCGTCTGATGCCCAAGCCCAGCGTGGAGGAGGCACCGCAGACCCGCGAGTGCACCGAGTGCCTCAGCTCGATCCCCGTCGCGGCCAATCGGTGCGCCTATTGCGCCCAGCCTCAACCCGCCGCATAGGGCGCTTCACCCGCGCGCCGCAGTCCGGCTTAGGCGGTGCGCACCTCCAGGTGCCGTCGCGGTACCGAGATGGAGACCGTGGTCCCTCGTCCTTCGGCGGAGTCCAGCTGCAACTTGCCGCCGATCCGCTCGGCGCGTTCAACCATGTTGACCAGGCCCAGGGACTGGGACTCGCGCTGGGCGTAGGTTTCCTGCGTCCTCTGGACGTCGAAACCCTTACCGTCGTCGCGCACGCTGGCCACCACCCGGTCGCCCTCCATCCTCAGGCTCACCGTGAGCTCGGCGGCACGAGCATGTTTGCGCGCGTTGCCCATCGCCTCCTGCACCACGGAGAAGATCGTCTGCTCCACAGCCGGTGGCATCCGATCCATGCCCTCCTCGAGGTCCAGTTCGACGTGGATCGAGTTGGTGGCCTCGAATTGCTCGGCGTACGACTCCAGGGCGGCGGGAAGGCCCTGGGTCTCGAGGACCAGGGGACGCAACTCAAAGAGCATGGTGCGGGCCTCCTTGATCGTCAGCCGCACCAGGCCGTCAAGCTCCTCCAACTCGTGACGCGCGCGTTCCGGGTCGCGTACCAGCAGCGACTTGATCACCTCGATGTTCATTGCCATGCCGGCCAGACGCTGCACCGGTCCGTCATGCAGATCCCGGGCGAGGTCCTGGCGAAGGACCTCTTCGAGGCTGATCAAACGGTCCCGCTCCGATCTCAGATGCTGATACAGGCGCGCGTTCTCCACCGCCACCGAAGTCTGGCTGGCCAGCGAGGCAACGACCCGCACGGCATCTTCGTCAAACACATTGATGCGGAGGTAATTCGAAAGGTTGATCACGCCGATGACCTCGTCCCCCAGTCGCATCGGCACGCACAGCAGCGCCTTGGGCAGAACCTTGGCCTCGTCCGGCCGGCGGAAATCCGGGTGGTTGGCGACGTCGTTGGCGAGGATCGGCTGGCCGGTGGCGACAACTTTGCCGGCGATGCCCTCGCCGAGACCGAAGCTCAGGTTCTGGGCTGTGGGGCTGTCGGTCCCCACCGTCGCGCGCAGGTGCAGGCGGCCCTCCTCGAGAACCATGATCGAGCCGATCTGGGCCCCCGACACCGCGGCGGCCTTGGTCAGGATGTTCTTCAGAACCTGCTCCATGTCCAGGCTCGAGGCGATCGCCTGCAGCCCCTCATGGAGATTGGCCAGTTCCGCGAGTGACCGCTGGCTGCGGTGGAAGAGCTCGGCATTGCGCAGGGCCACCGCCACCTGGTTGGCCACCGTCGTCAGCACCGCCGTCTCACTGTCGTCGTAGGGCCGTTGGCCATACACCGCCAGCGCGCCCTGGAACTCGCCGTCGATGAACATCGGGGCGGCCAGGCCGCAGCTCAGCCCGCGACCGCTGTCGTCCAGCGGTGGTACCAGACCGGCTTCCAGCATGTGGTCCTGGCGGAGCGTGCCCTGCTGCAGGGCGACAAGCCCCAGGAGGCCGGCCCCGGGGACCACGGCGATCTCTTCCGCGCGGGTCAGCTCCTCGCGGCTGCCAAAGGCCGCCACAACATGGTGCGAGCCGTGCTCGACGCGGCTCAGCACCGCCACGCGGCTGTGGAACAGGCCGGCCACGGTCTCCACGGCCCGGCGCTCAAGGGCCTGCGGACCCTCCGTGGTGGCGGTGAGCATCCTGGATATCTCGGACAGCGAGCCCAGCAGGAGGTCGAGATGGCGGGCCTGGCTGGCGGTGTCCGAATGGGTGATCGAGTTGGCGATCGCCATGCCGCCCAGGTTGGCCAGCTCATAGAGAGCCGGGTGAACCGCCTCGGGAAAGCCCTGGGCCTGGGGGGTACGGAAGACCACGCAGCCCACCACCTCGCCCTTGGAGCGGAGGGGCACGAGCACCTCGCTGTATTCCACGCCGAGGCGGTGCTCCCTGGGACCCTCGGTGGCGTAGGTGTCGTCCGGCCCCAGCGCCCGACGCACGTGCATCGTGCCCGACCTGATCGATTCGTAGACACTGCCCGCCAGCACGCCGCGCGGCTGGTTCGAGCCGCGCCGCTCCATCTCGCCTTCGGAATTCAACAGGGCCTCGACGCGGTATTCCTCGCCATCAAACAGGACGACCGCCGCGCGATCGTAGTCGACGATCCCCCTGGCCTTGCCGAGGAAGAGGTGCAGCACGTGGCCGAGTTCCAGCGTGGAGTTGACTGCCAGGGCCACCTCCTTGATGACCGTGGAGTGGCGCAACTGCTGCCGGCTGCTACGCAGGAGGCGTTCGTTCTCCAGGGCCACGCCGCTGCTCGACGCGGTCGCCATCGCCAGGTCGATGTCCTTGTCCGACAGCGACTGCCCTGACGGCACCCCCACGACCAGGACGCCGACCGCCTCCTTCTCCACGGTCATCGGTGCCAGCAGGACCTGGCCCCTGCCGTAACCCTTGGGGAGGATCCTCGGCGAGGCCGCATCGGGGCCAGAACGCAACAGCGGATTGCCGGTCGCCAGGACCGTGCTGAGGGCGTCGTCGGTGCTGCCGACCAGGCGGATGTCGTGCAGGGATCCCGGACCGACGCCGAACGCCCCAGGTTCGGGCCGCAACATTCCAATCTCGCGAGCCAGCATGTAGCAGGCGACCACGTCGGCGTGGATCGATCTGCCCAGCTCGGCGAGGACGCGGTGGAGATCGGGTTCCATACCCGCCCCACGCTGGGTGGTGATCGCGGCATCGAGGAGGCGCTCAAGTTGCTGCTTCTCCTCGACCAGCCGGGCCTGCTGATGGTCGGAGCGTTCGCGCATGTGCCGCTGCTCGCGCATGGTCCGAAGCCAGCCAAGGGCGATCAGAACCAGGGCAGCGGCCAGGATGCCCATCCGCGTCACGGCCTGCGCTGGGATGAGGGCGGCGGCGACCGCCAGAACCGCGGCAACTGCGACCGCGGCATCTGGGAGGTACTGCGACAGATGCGCTGGCTCTTTCATTTCGAGGGGAGGGCCTTGAAGGTGACTATAGAGACGAAATCCCAACCCAGGGCGAAACTGCACCGCCCTGCCGCGAGTCCGGCCGCGGCGGTACGCTAGTGCGATGGCGATCACGGCGGAGCAGAAGGCGGGTTACAAGGCCCCGGCCCAGGCTGAGTCGTGGGTCTATTTCGACGGTGAGTTCAAGCAGTACAAGGACGTCCACCTCGGACTCATGACCCATGCCCTGCACTATGGGACGGGGTGCTTCGAGGGCATCCGCGCCTACTGGAATGAGACCCAGGAGCAGCTCTTCTGCCTGCTGATGGAGCAGCATTTCAAGCGCATCAAGAACTCGGCCAAGATCATCAAGATCGACCTGCCGTACACCGTGGAGCAGATGGTCGAGGCGACCCTCGAGGTCATGCGGCGCAACGCCTACCGCGAGGATGTGTACATCCGGCCGTTCGCGTTCAAGTCGGCCGAGGAGATCGGGGTCCGGCTGCACGGGCTCCGGGACTCCTTCGCGATCTACACCGCACCGTTCGGTGACTACATCGACACCGACGCCGGCATCCGCTGCATGGTCAGCTCCTGGCGGCGCATAGACGACAACGCCGCCCCCGCCCGCGCCAAGGTGACCGGCATCTACATCAACTCCGCCCTGGCCAAGACCGAGGCCAACGAGAACGGTTTCGACGAGGCCATTGTTCTCACCCAGGATGGCCACGTCAGCGAGGGCAGCGCCGAGAACCTGTTCATCGTCCGTGACGGCGTGGTCATCACCCCGCCGGCCAGCGACAACATCCTTGAAGGCGTCACGCGCAACGTGATCTCGACGCTGGCCCGCGAGGACCTGGGTCTGACGGTGGTGGAGCGCTCGATGGACAGGTCGGAGCTGTATGTCGCGGATGAGCTATTCCTCTGCGGCACCGGCGCCCAGGTCTCGCCGGTGATCGAGGTTGATCGCCGGCAGATCGGCGATGGCCAGCCGGGCCCTGTCACCAGGGACCTCCAGAAGCTCTATTTCGACATCGTCAAGGGGCGCGTCGAAGAGCGCCTCGACTGGCTCCACCCGGTCTACTAACGGCGGTTCCGGCCTTGGAGAGTGCCGCAGCTACTGCCCTCGCTCGCTTCGCTCGCTCAAGCGCCGCGCCACCCGGCCGGCAACCGGTGCGGCGGGGGC
>JBPCPW010000108.1:0-28842 GCA_050998755.1 Candidatus Dormibacteria bacterium | reverse complement strand
GCTTTTGACGCCCCGCTCGGCCGGGAAGCTCTCGCCGCCCGACTGGGGCCTGCTACCAGGGACTCCGGTGTCTCCCCGGACGGGACTCTCACCCGTTGGACTGATACAGCTTTCAGGACGCACCACGGTCGGTATCTTATTTGGGAAGCTATACTTCCCGGTCCCATGGCAAACATCAAATCTGCGAAGAAGCGCGTCCTCACGTCTGCGACCAAGCACACCCGCAACAAGTCGGTGCGCGCCGCGATCAAGACCAAGGTCACGCGTGTCCGCACCGTGGTGGCAGGCGGGGAGACCGAGCCGGCCGAGGTTCTGAAGGCCGCGGTCTCATCTCTGGACCGTGCCGCGCAGGGCGGGGTGCTGCACCCCAACAACGCCGCCCGCCGCAAGTCACGCCTGATGAAGGCCGTGGCGCGCGCCACCGCACTCAATGCCAACCCGGAGGCCAAGGCCAAGGCCGCGGCGGAGGCCAAGGCGCACGCCAAGGGCACCGGCAAGGGTAAGGGCAAGGCCGGCGCCAAGGCCACCGCCAAAAAGGCGACGGCCGCCCGGACCACCTCCCGGAGCAGGTAGCCACCGGGACCACAGGGTCCCGATGTCGGGGTTACGGCGGGCTATTTTCCCTGGCTCAGCGCCGCTTCCATGACCACCAGCCGTAGCGCTGTGACATCGTCCATCTCGCCGCGACGCGACGCGGCCTCAGTCGAGGCGGCCCGCCGGTATATCGCCTCCAAGCGTGGTGTCGGCACCCCTCGCGACTGGCTCATCGCCTTGCTTATCGAGTAGTCGCTGAGCGGCCGCCCGTCGCCCGAGAACGCCTCCGCGAGGCTGCGGGAGCCGGCGTTACCGGCGGGCGCGGCGGAGGCCGCCAGGAGCAGGCGCAGGTGGCGCACCAGCATGTAGCCCAGGCGCCCGGCGGGCTCCCCGGCCGCCAGCGCGCGGTCCAATTCGATCGCTGCCCGGCCAGGGTCCGAGAGCAGGGAGTCCGTGAGGTCCCAGACCTGGTGCTCCGCGGTGTCGGCCACCAGCGCCTCGACGTCCTTGACGGTGACCTTCTCCCCGGCGGCATAGGTGGAGAGCTTGACCAATTCGGCGTCCAGCAGGGCCAGGTCCTCGCCGGCCCGCCGCACCAGGACCTCGATGGCGCGCCGGTCGATGTCCACCGCCCGCTCGCTTGCCCTCCGGGTGACCCAGGCCGGCACCTCCCCAAACCGAAGCTTCGGAAACCCCATGGCCGAACCGCGCTTCTGCATCACCTTGAGAACCGGGTTGGTCGCGGAGAGAAGGCTGCTTGCCGAGAGCAGCAGGGTGGTGCTCTCGGGTAGCGAGGCGATGGTCGCCGCGGCGGCCTCCAGGGGGTCTTCGGTGACAGCGGCCGTCTTTGTCTTGCTGCGCCGGGCCGGCTTGTCGCTGAAGATGCGCCAATCGCGCACGCCCACCACCCGAACGGGGCTGAAAAACCCAACCGAGGTGCAGGCGACGAGCACGTCGGCAGAGGTTGCCGCGGGGTCCAGCAACTCGCAATCGAGGTCGGAGTCCAGGTCCCGCGTCAGCCCCAGCCAGGCCTGCCTGAAGGCCAGCTCCACCAGGTAGCTCTCGGAGCCATGAAAGAGGTGAAACGCCACGCGCCGAGTCTATTCAGCGGACACAGGAGAGTTCGTCACACGACAGCGCCAGCGGCCCGTCCCGCGCTGTACGCCAGAGCCGCGAGCCGAGCGTGCCCGGCGCGAGCGACCCGCGGCCGGCACGGCCGCCGTGTTCAACGACCCAACCGGTGCCGATGCCCCCCAGCGGCTCGATCGTGCCGTCTCCCACGTCGATGACCGCCGCCCCACCGGTGGGAACGGCTCCTGGCTCGTCGCGGGTCCCAGAGTCGCAAATCCAGGAGATGCTGCTGCCAAACCGAACCCTGACCGCAAGTCCCTGGCCACAGGCGTCGACCCGAAGCTCGATACCGTGCCATTGAAGGACCTCCCCGGGGACCAGGATCTGCACCGGTGTCCCGCGACGCGCGAACGCGTCGGCGACCAGGATCGGGACATCGCCCGGTGTGTTCGCGGCGACCAGGACGAGACCCGGTGTCCGAGGCCCCAGGCCGCCGATCCCGCCGGCGGCGCCCGGCCCGGAACCCGTCAGCAACAGCGCATCCACGGCTGGCGCCGGCGGCGGCAGGAGGCTGTCGAGAGCGGCCCCGAGCTTCACCGGCGAGCTGCCGGCATCCAGCAACATCCGGGCGCCGTCTGGCGCCGTCACCAGCGCCCCGCCGCCAGGGGTATCAAGAAACACCAGGTGCAGGCGCCCGTCGGGGAGCGATGTCAACAACCCGCAGAGCGCCAGTGAGGGCAGCATCGACAGCAGGATCGCGGGTGAAAACCGGCGCCACCTCGCCGCGGCCAGGAGCAGACCTCCCGCGCAGTAGTAGATCACAGCATGGGCCGAGCCGAACCAGGGTACGCGGACGACGCCCCCGGGGGCTGCGGCCGCCAGGTGTGCCAGCAGCAGGAGCGCGTGGGCCGACCCCCCGGCGAGCAACAGCACCAGCCCACCGGCCCCGGGCCAGCCACTGGCAACCCAGGCCGCAGCCGCCATCGTGGGTCCAATGAACGGCACCACCAGGGTGTTGGCCAGCGGTCCAGCCGCCGGCAGCACGTGGAAATAAGCGGCGGTGAGCGGCAGTGTTGTCAATTGGGCCGCCAGCGAAACCGAGAGGGCCTCGCGGAAGGGGTGCGGCAGTACCCCCAGCCGCCGGTCAATTGACTCCTGCAGCAACTGGATGCCCAGGACGCCGAGGAAGGAGTACTGGAAGCTCAGGTCGGACGCCAGCTGCGGGTTGAAGCCGAGCATCACCGAGGCCGCCAGTAGCAGGCTACGTAAGGGGTCGACATCGCGGCGCAGAACCTGGGCGAACAGGGCCAGGGAGCCCATCACCGCGGACCGCAGGGCCGCCGAACTGGCACCCCCGACCAGTACGTATGCGAAGACCCCGAATATGGCCAGAACGGCGGCCCGGCGGCCACTGCGACGCAGCATGGCCGCCAGGATCCCGGCAACGACCGCGACCTTGAGGCCGCTCAGCGCCAGGACGTGCACCAGCCCGCTGTCGACCAGGTCGGCCTCCACCGGCGCCGGCAGCTTGCCGCGTATCCCGACCAGTTCGCCGAGCAGGATGGTGGCTTCGGGCTCAGGCACGCGGGCCCTGATGCCCGACGAGATCGCGATGCGCAGCCGCCAGGCCGACGCCGTCACCGATAGGGGGCCTGGAGGGGCGATCGCCTGGAACGAGGCAGCGGGCATCGCGGCGAGCACTCCCTGGCGCTCCATCCGATCGTCATACCCGAGGCTGCCGTCGTAGGCGCGACCCGGGAGCCGCTCCAACGTCCCCGTCGCCCGCACCGTCGACCCTGGCACCACCGGCACCGGTGAGCGCGATGTGACCTGTACCGTGCCGCGCAGGGGCCGCCCCGAGTAACGCAGTTGCGCGAGCCAGAACGACTGGTAGGTGGCCCCGCTGGAGGAGCGCAGTGCGACGCCGACGATGGTGACGTGACGTCCGTAGTAGTTATCCGCAGTCGCCGGCCCGGGCACATGGACCGACGCGGCGCCAGCCGCGACCCCCAACAGCAGCAGCAACGGCGCCAGCAGCAGGGAAGTGGCGCGACGACCGGGCTGGAGCAGGGCGACCGAGAGCGCGACAACCGCGCCGGCGGCGAATGCCGCCAGCAGGACCTTCGACACCACCGCCGGGGCGAGCAAGAAACCGCCCGCTGCGAGCCCCGCGCACCAGGCCGCGAGGACGAGGATCAAGACCCCGGGGCCACCACCTTGAGGTAGGGACGCAACGCGGCGACCACCTGGGTGTCCAGGCCCAGCACCGTGTGCAGCTCGGTCAGCGTGTTGAAGGGTCCGTAACCGTCCCGCTCGTTGACGATGGCGTCGGCCATCTGCCGGTCCAGCCCGGGGACCGCGAGCAGCTCATCCGCCGAGGCGCTGTTGATGTCAAGCCTCGATGCCGACGCTGATGATGCGCCCCGCCGCGGGACCTTGATCTGCTTACCGTCGGTGAGCCGGCCCGCCAAATTGGGGAGCTTGGCGGGGTCCGCGTCGGGCAACAGGCCACCTGCCATGTCGAGGGCATCGGCGATACGCGCGCCGCGCGGCAGCTGATAGAGGCCTGGGTGCGCTACCGCGCCGGACACGTACACGACCAGCAACTTAATCTTGCTCACCACGGTGGTGTCCGGAGCGGCCGGCGCCAGGGAATGGCCCCGAGCGCGTGCAGCCTCCGCGGCCACCGACTCGGCACTGGTCGGCGACGCCGCCACCTGCCACGCGACAAACCCGCCTCCGCCCAGCAAGGTCAAAGCGCCGGCGGCGAGAGCCAGCCGCCACCACACCGAGTCCAGCATCCCCCGCAATCCGCGTCCCCCGTTACGCGCCGATCTATGTGTCTACAATACTACAACCCTGTCAACCTAACTCACTTGAAAAACCGCAGGGCAGCCTCAATCACCAGGTCCGGACGTTCGTCGGCGATGAAGTGGCCACAGTCCGGGACAAGTTCCAGGCGCATGTCGTCCGCGTGGTCCTCGAAGCCCATGATCATCGACGGCGAAATGGCCATGTCCTCTTCGCCAAAAAGCATCAGCGTCGGCACCTCCAGCCTGCTGTCGGCGTACTTCCCGGCCATCCAGGAAGCGCCCTCCCGCACCAGCAGGCTGCGGTAGATCTGGGTGCTGGCGTTGGCCCGCTCGGGCTGCTGCAGGCGGTCCAGGAAAATATCCATCTCGGCACCACTCCAGGCATCGCGGTTCACCGCTGTCGACCGCAACATCGTGTTGAGAAAGGGCGGCCGCAGGCGAAATACCCAGCCTCCCAGGCCGGAGGCCATCATGGCCTGGTACCAGGAGCGATGCAGGTTGCGCAGGGTCGCCCCCCGGTTAACCCACGGGGTAACGATGTTCAGGGCCAGGTAGCGCTCGAAACGATCGGGTTCCCGCAGGCACATCAAGAACCCGACGAAACCACCCCAGTCGTGACCAACGAGGCGCACCGGGCCGATGTTCAGGTCGTCCAGGAGCATCAACATGTCGGTCGCCAGCTGCTCCTTGTCGTACCCCGACCGAGGGGCGTCGCTCCAGCCAAACCCTCGCAGGTCCGGGCAGTACACGTGATACTTCTTCGCCAACTCGGGGATCACATGGCGCCAGACGTACCAGTGTTGCGGCCACCCGTGGAGCAGGACGACCGGCTCTCCCTGGCCTGCTTCGGCGACGTGCAGCTTGAGTCGGCCGAGGTCGACCAGGCGATGGGTGACGCCGGCAACCTGCGGCATGCCGGGGAACAGCGCCTCGTCCGCGGCGCGCGGCGGGGCGGCCCGCCGGCGCTTCGGGCTAGACGACGATGGAGAGGATCTTGCCTTGGACGTAGATGATTTTTTTGGGCGAGTTGCCATCCAGGATCTCCACGATTTTCGGCCGGCCGAGGACCGTCTGGCGAACGCGGTCCTCGTCTATTCGCAGGGGAAGAAGCAGGCGGTCACGGACCTTGCCGTTCACCTGCACGACCAACTCGAACTGCTCCGCCTGGAGCAGCCCCTCGTCATACGGCGGCCAGTGTTGTTGATGAACGGAGTACGCATGTCCGGTCAGCGCCCACAACTCCTCGGTAAGGTGCGGGGCGGCGGGCGCCAGCAGGATGAGCAGCGTGTCGACGGCGTGCCGGAAGGCGACTGACTTGCCGGCAGGGGTGCGGCTGGCGTCCTGCAGCGCATTTCGGAGTTTCATCAGCCAGGAAACGTAGGTGTTGAGCTTGAAGTTCTCGATGTCCTCGGTGACCGCCTTGATGGTCTGGTGCGTCAAACGCACCAGGTCTCGCTCCTCCTCGGTGTCCCCGTCCGTCGCGCGCTCGCCGGGGTACGCGGATGTCGCCAGGTAGTGGACGCCGGTGAGGAACCGGCGCGTGCCGTCGATGCCCTCCTGGTTCCAAACCCCGCCGTCTGCCCACGGGGCGATGAAGAGCATGTACAGGCGCACCGCGTCGGCGCCGTGGCTTCGGACCATGGCGTCGGGGGCTATTACGTTTCCCTTGGACTTCGACATCTTGCCGCTGGTGTAGGTGATCATGCCCTGGTTGCGCAGGCGTTTGAAGGGCTCGTCGATCTGCACGATGCCGCAGTCCCGCAGGGCTTTGACAAAGAACCGGCTGTAGAGGAGGTGGAGGATGGCGTGCTCGATACCGCCCATGTACTGGTCCACCGGCATCCAGAAACGCACCGACTCGGGGTCGAAGGCGGCCCCGTCATCGTGCGGTGAGCAGTAGCGCAGGTAGTACCAAGAGGAGTCCACGAAAGTGTCCATCGTGTCGGTCTCGCGGCGGGCCGGCCTACCGCACTTCGGACAGCTGGTCTCGACGAACTCGGGGAGCGACGCCAGCGGCGAATCGCCGGTGGGCCGGAACTCGGCGTGGGTCGGCAGCAACACCGGCAACTGGTCCTCGGGCACAGGTACGGCGCCGTGCTCCGGGCAGTAGATGATGGGAATTGGCGCGCCCCAGTAACGCTGGCGGCTGAGCAGCCAATCGCGCAGACGGTACACAACAGTGGGCTCACCCCAGCCCTGTGACTTGACAAAGTTAACGATCTCCTGGATACCCTGCGACCTGGCGACCAGCCCATTGAATCGGCCGGAATTCACCAGGCTGCCCTCCCCGGTATAGGCCTCCGCCATCTCCCCACCCGGGTCACCGCTGGCGCTGATCACCTCCCGCACATCCAACCCGAATTTCCTGGCGAACGCGAAGTCCCGCTCGTCGTGGGCCGGGACCGCCATGATCGCGCCGGTGCCGTAGGTCATCAGCACGTAATCGGCGACCCAGATCGGCACCCGCTCGCCATTCATGGGGTTGGTTGCGTAGCCCCCCGTGAACACACCGGTCTTCTCCCGCTCGGTGGACTGGCGGTCGATGTCAGACGCGTTGCGCGCGCTCGCGACGTACGCCTCGACCTCGGCGCGATGGCCCTCGGTCGTGACCCCCTTGACCAACGGGTGCTCGGGCGCCAAGACCATGAACGTGACGCCGAAAAGGGTGTCGGGCCGCGTGGTGAAGATGCGCAGCTTCTCCTCCCCGCCCCCGCGCATGGGCACGGGGAAATCCATCTCCAGTCCCGCGGACCGCCCTATCCAGTTGGTCTGCATGGTGACGACCTTCTCGGGCCAATCGAGGCCGTCAAACTTAAGCAGCTCCTCGGCGTACCTGGTGATTTTGAAGAACCACTGCTCGAGCTCCTTCTTGACCACCGAGGTGCCGCAGCGCTCGCAGCGCCCGTCGATGACCTGCTCATTGGCCAACACCGTCTGGTCCTGCGGGCACCAGTTCACCGGGGCGCTGGCGCGGTACGCCAGGCCCTTGTTGTAGAGCTGCAGGAACAACCATTGCGTCCAGCGGTAGTAGCCGGGATCGCTGGTGGTGACCTGGCGGCCGAACTCGAAGGTCGAGCCGAGGGTGCGAAGCTGGGCCAGCATGCGTTCGATGTTGGCGCTGGTGTAGTCAGCAGGGTGGACCCCGTCCTTGATCGCGGCGTTCTCGGCGGGCAGGCCGAAGGCGTCGAAACCAAAGGGGAAAAGCACGTTGTAGCCCCGCATGCGCTTATACCGGGCATGCACGTCGGGGCCGGTGTAGGCAAACCAATGCCCCACGTGGAGATCGCCGGAGGTGTACGGGAACATCACCAGCGCATACCACTTGGGCCGGTCAGTGTCGAGGTCGGCGGCCTGGTAGAGCGCATCGCCGGCCCAGCGCTGCTGCCAGCGCGGCTCGATCTCAGATGGGTCGTAAACAGGACGCGCCATGATGAGGTACGAGGATAAGGGGTGGTGGAGCCTAGCGGGATCGAACCGCTGACCTCTTGCATGCCATGCAAGCGCTCTCCCAGCTGAGCTAAGGCCCCACGAGCGGCGGTAATTCTAACCGCCTCAGGCCGCGATCTCGCCCTGCGGCCGGCCTCGCGCCACGATCGCTTCATGACCGACCAGCGCCACCAGGATCAACGCCACTCCGACGACCCGCAGGGAGGTTACCGAATCGTGCGCCAGCGTGACCCCGAACAGCACTGCGAAGGCTGGTTCAGCCGTGAACAGCAACGCCGCCCGGGCGGCGCTGAGGTGGCGCTGAACGTACGTCTGCACCAGGAAGCCGATCGCCGAGGCGCCCACGCCGGTCAGGAGCAGGGCCGGCAGCAGCGCCGTTGGGGGTGCGGTGAGCTGCGCGGACCCGGCGGCGCCCAGGCTGAAGATTGCAGCACACGCCAGCATCTGCCAGCCGGCCAGGGCGAAGGGCGAGTGGTGTCTGGAGTTTCGCGACAGCAGGGAGATCTGAGCCCCGAACGCCACCGCGCAGAGCAGCAGAAGCCCCTCGCCGAGCAGGGTGCCTGTCGCCAGGTTGCCTCCGACGGTGAGAGCAACCATCCCGAGCAGTGCCACGGAGAGCGCCCCCCAGGTGACCAAGGGCGTCGTTATTTTGTAGAAGGCGGCGTCGCAGATCGGGGCAAAGACCACGAACAGCCCGGTGAGCAGGCCGGCGGTGGATGGCGGCACGGTGGTCAACCCGTAGGTCTGGAAGACATACCCGGCAGCGACGACCACACCGATGCTCAGTCCCACCCGCGCCGCGCCGCGCCCACGCGCGGCGAACAAGCCGAGCAGCACTGCGGCGATGGTGAACCGGGCGGCAAGAAACGTGATCGGCGGGTAGACGGCGACCGCCGCTTTCACGGTTACAAACGTCAGGCCCCAAACCGCGGTCACGCCGACCATCAGCAGGATCGGCAGCAGTGACGTGTTCCGTGGCTCGCTCGGGACGCTCAACTGATAATCGAATGGTGGCTGACGAGGACATCGCCCCCCAGGCGGCCCAGGCCCTCTGGGCGCCGTGGCGCATGGAGTACCTCGGGGGGCCGCGCCCGAAGGGGTGCCCCCTCTGTGACGCGCTGGTGAACGACCGCCTGATCGTTCACCGGGGACGGCAGGCCTTCGTGATCATGAACCTCTACCCGTACAGCAACGGCCACGTGATGGTCGCCCCCACCGAGCACCTCTCCAGGCTGGACGACATATCCGAGGAAACTGCGGCAGAGATCATGGTCTTGACCAAACGAGCCATCGCCGCCCTGCGTCAAATCGACCGCCCGGAGGGTTTCAACGTCGGCTACAACCTGGGCAAGGCAGCGGGTGCGGGGATCGACGACCATATCCACCAGCACGTGGTGCCGCGATGGTTGGGCGACACCAACTTCATGCCGGTGCTGGGCGGGGCAAAGGTTATCGGCGAAGCCATCGACCGGACCCTGGCGCGGCTCCAGGAAGTCTTCTAGAGCCGGCGGCGCCGCCACGCCGCAGACAAAAGAACCACGCCAATGATCAGGGCCAAGGGCGTTGCGGCGATGAGCGTTGCAGCCATGGGAGGCAACGCCGTGGTGGTGGTGAGAGGTAACCCCGCAGGGGACGGACTGGGGGCGGGCCGCCCGGTAGGAGCCGTCCCGGTGGGAAACAGGTCGGCAACCAGGACGCTGGCACGGTACTGGTTCTCGGCGCAGGTCCCGGACGCCACGCCCGAGCCGGGCGCCAGGCCCTTCTCACAAGATTGCAGCGACCCCGGTTCACCGATGGCCAGGGCGCCGGGGGTACTCGCCGGCGGCCCGGTGGCGGTCTGGCAATCGGGCTTGGCACGGACCATCGGTCGGCACCGATAGGCTGCCCCGGGCGAACCCTCGGGGATCACCCACGGAGTCAGCGCCAGGAACCCGTCCTGTGGTCCCTCGAACCTCCGGTAGCGCGGGTCATCGGCCCGGTCGGTGTAGGTCCCAACCCCGGTGCCGTTGTAGAGCGCCGCGCTGCGGTCACCGGCGTACCAGCCCGGCCGGGCGCGCGGGTCATCGCGGGCGAAGATTGCGGACTGCCCGTCCCCAGTGATGTCGAAAAGGTTGCCCACCAGGAAGGGGTTGACGGCGTAGCGAAAGTGCGGGAACAGAAATGCCCCGGACGGGGCGCGGCCCTGCACTGCGAACCACGAGCTGCGCATCCAGCTGAGAGGTTGCCAGCTGGCCTGAGCTGCACCGCAATCCTCGGTGAAGTCGGTCCAGCTCGCGCAGTCCTTGCTGCCATCGTTGAACTCGGGCTGAAGGAGAACGTTGACGCCCTTGCTGTCCAGGCATTGCATGAATTGCGGGAAGGGGTTCGACCTGGTTCCGGCGGAGGCCTCGACCGGACACGCCGCGGCGGAGGTCGCCGTCTCGAAGGCATCAAGGCTGATCCCCACACCCATCCGGACCTGGGGAAAGCGAGCCGCATCGTTGCCCTCAAGCGGGATCGCGTGGATCGTCGTCGCGGCCGCCTGGTGCCAGCCCAGGGTGCCGATCTCGATGCCCGTCAGGTTCACCTTGGGCTGCATGTCATAGAGCGCGCCATCCGGGCCGAAGAACAGTGCCACGTTATCAATGGCATCGGTGTCGGCCACGTAGACGAATGGTGCCGGCGCCAGGTCGGGGTCCTGCAGCGCGGCGATGTCTGCGGGGCTGGTGCTGCGGTGCCAGCCGGGGCACGCCACCCAGCCCGCGTACTGGCCAGTACAGGCGGCGCCCTCCTGGACGGCCAGCGGGGCGCCAAACACGATGTAGACGCCATGCTTTTTGGCCAGCGCCGAGACGTTCTCGACCACCGCCCGGACCATTGTGTCGGTCAGCGCCGTGAACAGCCTGGAGACGGTGCCGGGCACGCCAGCCGGCACCCCGAAACGGGCGGTGTAGTAGCTGAGGGGCGGCCCGTAGCCGGCCGCCACCGTGCCGATACCTCCCCCGCCGGCGACGCCGACCAGTTGGTCACCCAGGGTTGCGGCGGGACCTCCCGACCGGGCGGCGGCGCCGCGGCTGCCCTCGGTCCCGTATGCCAGGCCGTTGAGCTCGTTGTACACCACGAGGTTGGGGTGGTCGGCCGCGCGGTAGGGGTCCACCCGAGCGGCCAGCTCGCAGTCCAGCGAGTCCCGGATGGACTGGTAAGTCGCATCGTCAGCCAGGTCCTGCTTGTGCTGCATCGCGAACACCCGCAACTGGCCGCCACCGGTGAGCAGCGCGTCCGGGCTGACGGTGCAGTTTGAAGAAGGGGATGCGGCCGACGTGGGGACACCCCCCGCCATCAGGGAAATCGCCAGCCCGGCAATGGCCAACGCCGGACGTATGCGGTTGTTCAAAGGCCCAGTGACTTGCCGATGATCTCCTTCATGATCTCGTCAGTCCCGCCGCCGATGCGTATGAGCCGGCTGTCCCGCCATGACCGTTGCACGTGGTTGGAGGCCATGTAACCGGAACCGCCCCAGATCTGCATGCACTTGTCGGCGACCTCAAAGGCCACCTGGCCGGTGACCAGTTTGCAGATCGAGATCTCCTTCACCGGGTACTCGCCGTTGCCGAAGCGCTCGGCCGTCGCGTAGTTGTACTCGCGGGCCACCTCGATCCTGGCCGCCATGTCGACCAGCATGTGGCGGATGACCTGCTGGGCGGCAATTGGTTTGCCGAAGGCCTCGCGTTCTTTGGCGTAGGCGATGGTGGCGTCGAGCGTGAGCTGGGCACCGGCGATTGAACCGGCGGCCCCGATCATGCGCTCTCCCTGCAGTTCCCACATGATGTTGTAGAAGCCCTTGCCCACCTCGCCGAGCACAGCGTCGCCGGGCACCCGCATCTCCTCAAAAGACAGCTCGGCCGTATCTGAGCTGAGCATGCCAACCTTCTCCAGCTTGCGGGACCGCTTGAAGCCGGGCGTGCTGGTGTCAACCAGGAACAGGGTCACACCCTCGAACCCGCGCCCGCGGTCGGTACGGGCCACCAGGGTGATGAAGTCGGCCCTCATGCCATTGGTGATGAAGATCTTGCTGCCGTTGATCACCCAGTCATCGCCGTCGCGCCGGGCCCAGGTCTGGACATTCTGGACATCGGACCCGGCGTTGGGCTCGCTGATGCCGAGGCAGGCGACCTTCTCGCCCTTTATCGCCGGCACCAGGTAGCGCTGCTTCTGGTCCTCGGTCCCGAACTTGAGGATTGGTGGGGTGGCCATGTCGGTCTGCACGGCGACGGCCATGCCGATGCCGCCGGAGTGAGCACGGGCCATCTCCTCTGAGAGGACGATCGAGCTGAAGTAGTCGCCACCCTGGCCCCCGTACTGCGTGGGATAGGCGAGCCCCAGGAACCCCAGTTCCCCCATGCGCGGGAATACCCAATCGGCAAAATAGGCGTCACGCTCCCACTCATCAGCCTGGGGTGCAAGCTCGTTCTCGACAAAGCGACGGACCGACGCGCGCAGGGCCTCGTGCTCGGCAGTGAAGTAACGATTCGTCATGGCGCCGTCACATCTTATGAAGACTTAACGGACTCAGGACGGTTGTCACAGCCTATGATGCTAGCCATGTATACCTTGACCTCTATCCGCGACCAAATCGTCGGCGGGCTGTCCAGGCTCCTGGACTCCGACGAGGCGGGACAGGGCATGGTCGAGTACGCCTTCATCATCGTCCTCATCGCACTGATTGTCATCGTCGTCATCGTCATCATCGGCAATCAGACGAGAAACATGTGGTCGAATATTTCGGCCGGCTTCGGCCACCATTGACCGCCCGAGTGGTCCGGCGAGCCCGCCGGGCCACTCACACGCTGGTTGCCGGATAGTCCACCTGCAGCCCCGGCTATCGCCTCAGTTCAGTCTCTCGATGATCGTCCCCGTGCCCATGCCGTGGCCGATGCACATGGTCACCAGGCCGAAGCGAGCATTCTGCCGCTCGAGCTCATTGAGGCAGGTGGTGATCAGCTTGGCGCCGCTGCAGCCCAGCGGGTGCCCCAGGGCGATCGCCCCGCCGTTGTAGTTGACCTTCTCCGGATCTGCGCCGGTGGTCTTCAGCCAGGCCAGGACCACTGAGGCGAAGGCCTCATTGACCTCGAAAAGGTCGATGTCCGCAAGCGTCATGCCGGCCTTCTGCAGGACCCGCTCGGTGGCCGGTATCGGCCCCTCGAGCATCAGGGTTGGGTCGCAGCCCACAGCCGCGGTGGCCACGATACGGGCCCGCGGGGTGAGGCCGAGCTCGTTGAGCTTGGCCTCGCTCATCAATAGCACGGCAGCCGCGCCATCGGAGATCTGGCTGGAGTTGGCCGCGGTGATCATCCCGTCGGGTTCAAAGGCCGGTGGGAGGGAGGCGATCTTCTCGTAGGTGCCGCCCCGGCGCGGGCCCTCGTCGGTGTCGACCGTGTGGGAGTTGCCGTTGTCGGCAACGTGGACGGGCACGATCTCCCTCTTGAACCGGCCCTCATCGATGGCCGTGATCGCCTTCTCGTGAGAATTGAGGGCAAAACGGTCCTGGTCCTCGCGGGTGATGCCGTACTTCTTGGCGATCCGGTTGGCTGACAGCCCCTGGGGGATGATCTCGTACAGGTCGGCCAGGATCGGGCTGATGGGCCCTTTGCTGTCGCCCAACGGGTCCGGGTTGGCCATCAAGTCAGAGCCCATCGGGGTCCGGCTCATGACCTCGGTCCCGCCACCGATGACGATGTCCATGGCGCCGGACTTCACTGCCTGGGCAGCGAAGTTGACCGCCTGCTGGCCCGAGCCGCAGAAGCGCTCTACCGTCGTCCCGGGCACCTCCTGGGGAAAGCCGGCGATCAAAGCCGCCTCACGGGCAACGTTCATCGACTGCTCGCCGACCTGGGTAACACAACCCGCCACCACGTCCTCAACGGACGCCGGGTCGACCCCGGACCGCGTCACCAGCTCCTTGAGGGCGACCGCCAGCAGGTCGTCGGCACGCATCTTGCTGAGGACGCCGTTGCGCTTCCCCACCGGCGTACGGACGGCATCGACAATGAACGCTTCAGACATCAAGAATTCCTCCCGGGGCCCAAACTGACACTGGTGTCAGGAGTCTACGCCCCACGGTCACTACAACCCGCCGGTCGGGCCGGACGTTCCCGCCGCCGCTGAATTTGACGCTCTTTTTGACGCTCTTTGGGGCGACCACATAGAATCCAGCGGTCACGCCGCCTGTTGATGGTGCGCGTCACCCACCAGGTCATGGGATTCGGGAGAAACTTTCTTGGGCTCAGTAATCAAGAAGCGCCGCAAAAAGATGCGGAAGCATAAGCACAAGAAGATGCTCAAGAAGACCAAGTGGGCGCGACGGTCTAAGTAGTCGCGCTCGGACGGGGCCGCTGGGCGGCCGGATCGAGCGTCGAGCACGTGTCCCATTCGGGACACTCCTCCGGTCCTCGCTCACGTACTACAGGTACGCTCGCTCCGGTCCTCGGGCTCTCCTTCGCTGCGGCTCGCCGATCGGCCCCTGCGGCGAGAGCGCCATACTCCGATCGGGAGGCCAGCTGAGTGATGACGCTCTCGGCGGAGGTTCGCCGCGGACGGTTGACTTAGTCGACGCCGATCTGGAAGCCGGCTTCTATGTCCTGGGGTGAGTACTCGCGCAGCGCTACGTGGGTGTCGGTGCGCTGGATGCCCTCGACGGCGCGGAGGCGCTCGGTCACCAGGGCGGAGAGGGCCTCCATATCCTTGACCCGCACGATCGCGATGTAGTCGATGGTGCCGGTGGTGGTATAGACCTCGGTGACGCCGTCGATGGCCGCCACTCGGGGGCCGACCTCGGCGAGGTGGCCTCGATCACAGGTGATGAGCATGAATGCCGTCAGCACGCACCCGCCCTCCTCATGTCAGGTGTAGCTTATCCGCCAGTACGCGGCGCAGGACGTCCTCCCCCACCCCTCCGGTCTCCTTGTACTGCACCACCCCGTTGGCGTCGATGAACACGCTGCTCGGGGGGGCATCCACCTGGTAGGCGTAGCCCAACCGGGCCGCCTGGTCGAAGAGGCTGGGGTATGTCACGTGGAACTCGTCGCGGAAGATCTTTGCCTGGTCCAGGTTGTCCCGCACGGTGACGCCCACGACCTGCAGGCCCTTCGACGCAAAGGCCTTCGACACGGCGTTGAGCCCGGGCTGCTCGGCCCGGCAGGGACCGCACCAGGACGCCCAGAAGTTGAGGATCAGGGGGTGGCCTCGGAAGTCACGGAGACTGATGGGCTTGCCGTCGAGATTGGTGCCCGTGAAGTCGGGAGCCGGGCGGCCGACCGTGGCCTGGCTCTGGTTGGCGCTCTCGAGAGGATGCTGCAGGCTGCAGCCGCCCAGGGCACAGGCGCCGGCGAGCGCCAGGGTCAGGCCGCGGCGCGCTCTACCGGGCGTAGGAGTGGAGGCCGACGATCCAGAGGTTGACGTAGTAGAAGGTCGCCAGCACGGAGAGGAACCCGAGGGCGGCGATCGCCGTCGTCCGATACCCCCGCATGCCGCCGGTGGCCCGAGCATGGAAGTAGATCGCGTATACGATCCAGGTCACCGCAGCCATGATCTCCTTGGGGTCGTTGCCCCACCAGCGCCCCCAGGCGTGCTCCCCCCAAACGGCGCCCATCATCACTCCAAAGGTCCACAGCGGGAAGCCGATCAGGACCATCCTGAACGCCAGTTTGTCGAGCGCCTCAGGCTCGGGCAGCCAGGTGGTCGCGGTCTGCAGCCAGCGAGGGCCGGTGTGCGCGACCTGCGCCCCGGGGCCGCCAACCAGCTGGTAGCGCGGGCCGGATGCCAGGACCAGGCGCCGGCCGCCGATGGCCCAGGCCTTGAGAAGGGCGGCAAAGCTGAAGAAGAAGGTGAAACTCAGCAGCGCCGACGAGATGACCATGCTGCTGACGTGGATCTTGAGCCAGTAGGAGTTCAGCGCAGGGATCAGGCCGGACGGACCGGTGTAGAGGGTGCGCCCCACGCTCATGATGCCAATCGCCCCGATCAGCACCAGGCCGCCGATGAACTCGGTCCGCCATGACCTCGCGGTGGCCACGAAGAAGGCCACCATCACCAGCGCCATCAGCGACGAGTACTCGTACATATTGCTCAGCGGGTAGTGGCCATCGGCCGCCCAGCGGTACCCGAAGGAGCCGAGGTGGGCCAGGAGCCCGATGCCGGTTAGCGCCAGCGCGAGCTTGAAGATCGCCGGCCGCCCGAAGCCCGCGGCCACGAAGTAGAGCGGCATCGAGATGAAGTAGGCCCCGATGGCCACGCCGAACAGCGTCAGTGAGGTATGTTCCATCGCCGCCTGAGAGTATATGGAGCGCCGGTTAAAGCCCCGGTCAGACTGCCGAGGAGCCCCTCCGCAGCGGGCGTCCCACCTCGTGGAGGAATGCCAGCAGTTCCCGGTAGGACTGGGTCATCGAGGCTTCGTAGAACGGCACGTCGATCTCCGCGCAATAGTCCTTGATCAGCGCATGTGCCTTGCGCAGGTTGCGACGCGGCATCGTCGGGAACAGGTGGTGCTCGATCTGGTAGTTGAGTGAGCCGTACCAGAAGTCCTTGATGCGGCTGGCCCGCACGTTGCGAGCGGTGAGTACCTGGGCGCGAAGGAAGTCGAGGCGATGGGCGGCGTCGGTCTGAGGCATCCCCTTGTGGTTGGGCGCGAAGACCGAGGCCAGGTAGAAGCCGCCGCTGGCCTTGTGCAGGAGCATCACCATAAGCGCCATCCAGGGTCGAAGAAAGACCAGCAGGAAGCCGAAGTAGAGGACGTTGTGCAGCGCCAGCAGCACGATCTCCTCCTTGCGGTGGCGGGCCTCGCGACCAGCGAGGTGAATGTAGCTCGACCCGTGCATGCTGAACCCGAGCAGGAACAGCAGGGGGAAGAACAAGAAGGCCTGGTAGGCGGCCAGTGCTCGAAGCGGGCCGCGCCGCGCCAGCGCCTGCTCCTGGCTGTAGGAGATCCCCGGGTTATTGATGTCGGGGTCCTCGTCGATGTCGTTGGGGTTGGCGTGGTGGCGGTTGTGCTTCATGTACCACCAGCCATAGCTCATCCCGAGGAGCAGGTCCCCCGTGAGCAGCCCGACCCAGCGGTTGCCCCGGGCGCTGTCGAACATCTGGCGGTGGGCAGCGTCGTGCAGCTGGAAACCAAGCTGGCCCGATACCAGCCCCAGGAGGACGGCGTCGAGCGCCAGCAGCCAGGGGTTGTGCACCAGGACCAGTGCGCCGAGGCAGAGGGCCAGCATGCCCAGGTTGGCGGAGATCACCAGGACGTAGTACAGCGGCTCCTTGCGCAACAGGCCGGCGGCCTGGACCTGGGCCTTGAGGCGGGCATAGTCGTCGGCGGCAGGCGCGAGCCGGCGGGCCGGCGGCGATGAGGGGATCACGGAATCATTGAGGGGCGGGGCCATGGTGGCGATGGCGAGAACCTCCGGGTGCCTGGGTGGTTGATCTGCACCCCGTCGCCTCCGCGGTTGTGCGTGATGGCAGCGTACACCGAACGCCCCCGCGGCGCCCCACGGGGCATCGAGTCAGCAAGAGGGATTCGATGTTGCGAGCGTGGGTCGACAGGTGGCAGCACGGGGCTCGCGTTTGTCACGACCTTATGCAGCCAAGGGTTCGCGGGCATTTGCGCTGGCCCTGAGTGCGACGGGTCAGGGCGGTCGATGCAGCGCGAGGTCAGTGTGCCGCGCGACGGTCTCGAAATCGGCATCGGCGTGCAGGAGGGCCAGACCATGGCGGATGGCGACGGCCGCGATCAGGCAGTCCATCAGGCGGCGGATGGTCTCCCCGCCGCGGCGACAGCGGCGGTAGATGTGCGCCGCGGCGTCGAAATCGGTCGGGGCGCAGTGGAGCATCCGCGCCCGGCCCAACAGCGCACGCAGGTCGTGGAGGTGTCGCTGGTCCCGGGCGCCCGCGAGGACCTCCATGCGAACCGGATCGGTGATCGCGATATCGACGTCCAACAGACGGTCGACCTCCTCGCAGACGTCCGAGCCACTGTCACGCAGGAATTCGACCCACGCCGAGGTGTCGATGAGAATCAATGCTCAGGCGCCGGGCGAGGATCGCAGCTGATCCAGGTCACCCTCCCAGCCGGCGCCTCTGAGTCCTCGCGCCTCGGCCGCGCTGATCTCCACGGCCAACTCACGTAGAGCAAGGTTCACGGCGTCCCGTTTGGTGCCGAGCCCGTAGCGGCGCATCACCAGGGCGCAGGCGGCCTCATCGATGTCGATGTTGGTACGCGCCATACACCAACGATACACCAGGAGCCTAGCTCCACATCTCGGCACGCTGTCAAGGTTGGTGGACCGATCGTACAGATGTCGAACACCAGTGTGCGGGTCCGGGGGCCCAAGATCGAACTCGACGAGCGGTTCCGTAACGGGGCCAAGATGGCGCCGGCACCCTCCGACGGAGGCGCCGGATGAGACGTCGTGCGCAGAGCACGCCGCGAGGGTACCAGGGAGTGATCGCACTGCCCCCGGCGGATGCGCGAGAATCGGAAGGGTGAAGATCAGCCCCCAGGAGAGAGCGGGACTCGATTCGATGATCCAGGAGGCGACGGTCGACTGCCATGACGAGGTGGAGCAGGCGATGGGTCTCTTCACGATGATCCAGGACAACCTTGCCCTTCCCTTCGAGACCTCGGTCCTGGGAGTGACAGTCGGCGTGAATGCGGTGGACCTGCACGAGGGTGGGCAGATCGTCGCCGTCTGCGTGCGCGACCGGATCAGCCAGGCAATACCCATCATCGACTTGCCCCTGCCGACGCCCGCTCCAGCCGGCGCGGAGTGGATCGCGGCGTATCGCCGCTGGCTCGGCGAGGGGCAGGAGTGCACTGGAACCTACCCATCGACGGAGTGAGTGATCGCCTGGCTGGCCATAAGGTTCCCGCGGCCCTGCTGCCGCGAGCGGCTGCTGTCGTCGAGATCACGGACAGGTTCTGCGCCGAGCATCTTGATCATGATTACGCGGAGCTCTGCCGTCGTCTGGTGGGGCGCTTGGGGCGCAAGCGTCCCTCGCCGCTCCAGCGCGGTGATCTGCGGATCTGGTCCGGCGCCGTCGTGTACACGATCGGCAGCCTCAACTCCCTCTTCGATCCCTCCGAGCCTCCGCACCTCAGCGCGTCCGAGTTGTGCCGCCTGATGGACGTTTCCCCGGCGACTGCCGCGAACAAGGCCAGGGACATCCGCAATCTGCTCCGGCTGGCGCCTTTCGACCCGGACCTGTCCCGCCGCGAGATCGCCGAGCAGTCCCCGCTCCGCAATCTGGTCGAGGTGGGCGGCCTGATCGTTCCAGCGGACTTCTTGGTAGCCATCGATGACGATGAGGATGACGACGAGGCCTTCCTCGAATCGCTCGAGGCGGCTGACCGTGACGCCTTGGCTCTGCTGCGGGATGCGCTCCCGCAACTGCGGGGTCTTCCGTTTCCGGCGGAACTGCCGGCCGCGGCGGCCGACCTTCGTCGCCGGTTGCTGGGGCGCGACCCGGAGCTGCGACCGGTCGTGCGAGCCAACAGCTGGTCGGCGCGCCTTCCCCCAGATGACCGTCAGCTCTGGATCGAGACCGTGGGCGCCCTGATTGCGATCAAGAACGACACCGGGCTGCCGGCCGAGGAGGAATCTCTTCTGATGACCCTCGACCACGCGGATCTCCTCGGCGCGGTGCTGGGTGCCGTCAGGGCCGGTGACGGCAGCCCGGCCGACGCGGAGGACCTGACGGCCCGCATCGACGCCTGCCCTGAGGTCGATGGCGAAGTCGACGACGACGACCGTGGGCTGATCGAGGCTGCCTTCGACCTCCTCGTCGGGGTCTGGCAGGCTGCTGGCGCAATCGATGCCGACTTCCGGCTGACTGAACTCGGTCGCTGGGGACTGCCGCGCGCGCTCGCGTGGGCCTGGGGCGGCGATTTCGACGGACCATGACTGCGTCCGCCGCGAGAAGCCGCCGGCTTGAGATTCGCCTACCCGTGACGGCGAAAGGCGCCAAACGGGACCAACTGTGGGCGGAAGCCCAACGTCGCTTCAGGTTGAGTCCGAGACACGTCCAGATGGGCCGCGAGCTCGGTCTCAACCCGACCAAGCTTGGAAAGCTGGCCAACAATCGTCAGGAGCCCTGGAAGGAGCCGCTGCCGGACCACATCGAGCATATCTATTACAAGCGTTTCGGGCGCGACCGTCCACTGCCGCCCTGAAGCGCCGCGCGCGTACGTCCTGGGGCCTAACATCGAACTCGCAGAGCGGTCGCGCAACGGTGTCGACGTCGTCGGCAACCGCGCCTTTCGCTTATCGCCAGGAGCGCGTGCTTGGATCCCATCTACCTGACCTGACGCGTCCGCCGAGGACAGGATTGAGAAGGGCGGCGGCCACAACGTGGGCCGCGCCGAGGTCAGTCGTCAGGCCAACCTCTCCGGCCATCCTGCGGTATGGCACGCGCCAAGCCTCTGGCGGCCTAGGCAACTCAGCCGGGAGAGGCTGTGCTCCACGGCCCCCGAATGCGCGCCCCAGAGCCGCCCGGAGCTCGCCGGCATCGAGCTCTGCCGCCTCTGCGATCAGCACGAGGTCGACCAGATCTTTGACCCGTGTGCTCTGGACTCCCCCGGCGCCGTATGCCCGTGCGTACGCGTGAACCTTCTCGGCGATATGCTGCGAGAGCCGGATCGCTGGCACTTCGACGGGTTCCATCCCGGCAAACACCAGCAGGTCCGGACCACGCAGCATGTCGGGGGCGTCTACGATCGGGTCACCGAAGGCGACGTCGACGATAATCGCGTCGAAGAGTCGCCCGGCGAGTTGGCAGTCGACGTGGTAGCGCACGGCGGCGCCTTCCCGGAGCTGGTTCAAGCGATCCGTACGCTGGACGACGAATACGAAGAAGTCACCCAGATCAGCTGCCTGCGCGCTGAGGAGGTCGGCGGTCGCCGCTTCCTCGTCGTCGCTGCGGCCGACGTCAACGTCCTTGGTGGTCCTGGTGCGCATGCCGAGCCGGTAGTCAAGCGCGAGCGCGCCCTTGAGCACCCAGCGGCCGGGCGCTACCGCGACCAGGCGAGCCAACAAGCGGTCGAAGACGACCGCCTTTCTCAGGCGCACCAGGGACATGCCCGTCTGTTTGGATCGGTTCTGCAGTCGCCGCTCCAGAGCTGCCCGGAAGGCTGCGGCCGTCGCGTACTTCACCCGGGAACGTCGCCGACTGCGCCAGCCACCAGGCGCTCGACTCGGCGCCCACGATTTTTCGCGCCCGCGAGAAGCTGACTGCGAGTGACCACGCCTCGATCGATCGCCAGGCGGATGGCGCGGATTACTTGATCCGGAGACGTCCCATCCAGGGCAACATCGAGGATGGTTCGCACCGGTGACGTCAGCCGGATTCCGTCGCGCTCGACGGTGTCGCCCGCCGGGAGCGCCTCGTGGCTGGTGTGCGGGGTGACATCCCCCGGAGCCTTCCAGCTCCTTCGTGAGCGAGGGATCGTCACGTGAATCGCGTCGGGTATGACGTCCGCGAGATCGAGGAGGTCAAGGGCGCTCTCATGTGATACCACGGCTCCTGATCCTGCCGCCAGCCAGGCCGCCATCACCTCCTCGCGCGGCGAGGAGGGGTATTGGCGGAACCTGTACAGCCCTCTCCGCATTCGTACGAGTTTTCCGCCGCTGGCATGGTGAGACAGCAGAGCCCAGCTGTATCCACAGCCGCCAGCCTGAGCGGTGGTGAAGTATCCCCGCTGGCTCTCCGCGATCTCGTAGAGGCAGTTCATATCCGGCTTCATGTCGCTATTACCTCAAAGCATACTTGCGTTTTCCATGACGTGGGGACCTAACCGCCCGGAGAGAAGGTCGGACATTCGAGCGAAGCTGCTTGAATGAGCCTGAGGACGGTGGGAGGGCCGGTTGTGATCAAGCCCAGGCCAGCGACGCACCAGTGGGACTTCAAGCCACGCTTTCGGCGCAATGCATTCGGCTGGAGATCCCAGCCGGCGGTCCAGCGCGTCAAGCAGGCGGTGAGCGAGATCAAGAAGGTGGCCAGGAAGGACCGAATGGTCGCCGCGGAAGGCGCTGTGACGCTGCTCGAGCGAATATCGCCGGCACTCGAGCAGGTGGACAGCTCTTCGGGAGCGATCGGCACCGCGGTCAACCACGCGGTCGCCGACCTGGTCCCGATCATCGCCGGCGCTCCAGCGGACTCCGACACCCGGGCGGCATGGCTCGAACGACTATGGGACGCTCACGCAGCCGACCAGATTCCCTACATCGAAACCCTGGCGGACTATTGGGGGGAACTCTGCGCGTCGAATGAGGTGGCCTCGGCCTGGGCCGACCGCCTGATCAATATCACGCGGATGGCGCTCAGCCCGGACCCGGCCTTGCACGGCTTCTTCCACGGCACGACCGCTTGCCTGAGCGCCCTGTATCACTCCGCACGCTATCAAGAGATCGTCGATATTCTCGACGTGGATGCGATCTGGCCCTATAAGCGATGGGCGGTCAGGGCGCTGAGTGCGATGGGCAAGCAGTCCGCGGCCATCCGGTACGCGGACTCCTGCCGCGGCCCGTGGACCTCCGACACCGATGCCGACCAGATCTGTGAGGAGATCCTGCTCTCATCCGGCCTGGTCGACGAGGCCTACCGGCGATACGGTCTGGGCGCGAATCGGGGGAGCACCTACCTCGCCACCTTCCGAGCGGTGGCACGCAAGTACCCCCACAAGGTGGCCCGCGAGATCCTGGCCGACCTCGTCGATACCACCCCGGGAGAGGAAGGCAAGTGGTTCGCGGCGGCCAAAGAGGTCGGGCTCTACGAGGAGGCGATCGCCCTGGCGAGCCTTTCACCCTGCGACCCGAAGACGCTCACACGTGCCGCTCGCGATCTCGCCCGTGACCGACCGGCGTTCGCGATCGAGGCTGGGCTGCTCGCGTTGCATTGGCTGGTCATGGGGTACGGCTACGAGATCACCGGCGCCGACGTCTGGGCGGCCTACACGAACACCATGGCGGCGGCCGAAGCAGGGGGCAGCGCGGCCCAGGTGCGTGAGCGGACTCGTCAGCTCGTCGGCGGCGAAGGGCCGGGTGGCTTCGTCACCAGGATCTTGGGCCGGGAGCTGAGGCTGTGATCGAGCGCGCCTTTATCCACATCGGAGGGCCGGCGGGCTCGGGCAAGACGACCCTGGTCGAGGCGATCCTCGCCGCAAGTAGCGAGACCATCCTGGTGGCACGCTGTAGCCGCGACGACGGGCTCCGCAAAGCTCGCGAATCGTCGCCAAAAGGACACAAGGAGCTCCGCCGGTACCAGCGTTCAGGTGCGGATGCCGCCGCCCGGTTTACCTTTCCCGCGAGCGACTTCGGTACCGACGTCTTCTACGAGACGGACTTGATGTCGGAATACTCGGCGGCGGTCATCGTCGAGGGCGACAACCCCCTGGAATATGTCGACCTCAAAGTGTTCGTCGCGTCCCCGCCGCCGACCGCCGAGACGCTCTTCGTCCGGCGCCGTCGAGACCTCGCGGTCGCCGAGCGCGCAAAAGCCGACGCGTGGGAAAGCCTCCTTCGCGAACCCGACGGCGTGGCAAGGTGGATGGACGAGGTCGTGGGCCTGCCCGTGCCTGCATACCTCGGTAAGAACCCGGCGTTTGCCCAAGATCTGCGGACCAAGATGCTCGCGGGCATCGCAGCCGCTCGGAAGGCTCCTCCGCGGCAACCGGTAGAAGAGTGGGCGGTGGCCGAGCGATACCGGGGGATCGAATACGCGGGGCTTGTCGTGGTGAACATCCACCGTGAAGGCGAGCGGAGTTCGGCTGACGAGCTGGTCGCGGACGTGGCGCGGCTTCGACAGGACGAGGCGCTGTTCAAAGACATCCTTTCCTTTCGCGGCGATCGCGTTCCCGTCACTGCCGTGGTCGCGAACCTGGCCGATCCCAAAGATGCGGGGCTGAAGAAGGCGCTGTCACGCACTCGGCGCGTGATTCGATCTCGATCGACACCTGACCGGGCGCGCTGACGGGCGCAGCGACAGGCGACCGGCGCCAGCGCGCCAACGCCTTGTCATATTCATGACAAGTGATGACAACCGCTGCGGACCTTCCGACGACACATGTTTCGCTGGTGATCAGCAGGGCTCGGTCTCACTCTCGCTCGGCGGCTGATCGCAACGCCCGAGACGCCAGACCCCATCCGCGGGAGCGACATCCGTGGCAGGCCTGATCTGTCGTGCCTCGATGCTTTCAGGGGTCGCGAAGTCGCCAACTCTCGGCAGGACAGGGACCAGCATCTCCGCGAGGATCGCGATGGCGTCCTGCCAGTCCTCGTCGGAGATCGGCACCAAGACTGGCGGCATGAGGCGAATCGGCTCCAGGCGGGCTCGATGGTGCCTGGCGCCCGTGGGGCTGTTTCCGTTCGAAGGGTTCGACATCTGTAAAGAAAACCGCAGATTTCGAATACAAGTGGACCCGATCGGACTCGAACCGACGGCCTCTGCGATGCGAACGCAGCGCTCTCCCAGCTGAGCTACGGGCCCGGACGGATTGTACCGGCGGATCGGAACCGGGGTTGGTCAGGGCGGGGTCAGCGCGCCCTGCCGGGCTCAGTGACGGGTGATGAGCAGGAGCGCCACCGGTCCCATCAGGACGATGAACAGGGTGGGGAAGATGCACCCGATCATGGGGAACAGCATCTTCAGGGCGGCCTGCGCGGCCTTCTCCTCTGCTGCCTGGCGGCGGCGGCGGCGGATCTCGGCGGCCTGGATGCGCACAGTCTCCCCCAGCGCGACGCCGAGTTTCTGCGACTGGACCACGGCGTTGACAAATGCGCTCATATCCTCGACGTCCACGCGCTCGGCGAGCGCGCTCATGGCATCGAGCCGCGGCCGTCCATAGCGAATCTCGGTGAGCATCACCGTCAGCTCTTCGGCCAGCGGGCCCTCGACCTTCTCCCCCACCCGCACCAGCGCTCCGTCGAAGGACAGACCTGCGTCCAGGCAGATCGTCAGGAGGTCGATGAAGTCAGGGATCGAGTTCTCGATCTGGGCGCGGCGCCTGTCGGACTTCTGCTTCAGCCAGCGATCGGGGAGGATCCAGCCCAGCAGGGGAGGGCCGACCACCAGGAAAAAGAGCGGGAAGCTCAGCTTGAGCAGGCCGAAGATGACCAGCGCGCCGAGCGCCCCGGCGACGGCGGCGCAGACGAACTTGGCGGCGATGACGCCGCTCACGGTCAGGTTGTAGGGATGGCCGGCGTTGGCGATCAGCTGCCGCATCTGGTCCTGGCGGCTGGCCGGAGTGCGGGACATGGCCAGCGCCAGGAGCCGCCGGCGCATCGGTTCGATGAAGCGCTCGCGGAAGGGCTTGGAGAGCTCGATCTCCTCCAGCGTCATGGCGTGGTCCGCGATCCCGGCCAGCTTGGCAGCGTATTTGTCCTGCGGGCCGGCGGTCCTCCGCATCAGGCCGCTGGCCATCGCCGCACCGACCGCCGCGACCATCCCGAAGAGGATGTAAACGAGCGTCACAGGTGGATATCCGTGATCTTGCGGATGATGGCGTAGCCGATGGAGATCGAGATCATGCCGACCACCAGCATGGCCCAACCCAGCGGGGTCTTGAACAACGGACTCTCAAACCCCGGTGAAATGACCGAGAGGATCGCCCCGACCGCGAACGGCAGCGCGGTGATGATGTAGCCCGAGGCGCGGGCCTGGGCGGTGAGGACCCGGACCTCCCCGTGCACCCGCACCCGCTCCCGGATGGTCTCTGCGATCTTGTCCAGGACCTCCGCCAGGTTGCCGCCGACCGTGCGATGGATGAGGATCGCGGTCACGACCAGGTCGAAGTCCTTGCTCGCGAGGCGGACGTTGGCGTGCTGCAGAGAGTCTTCGATATCGAGTCCGAGCCCCATCTCGCGGATGACGCGGGCGATCTCCTCCGCCAGCGGCGGGCGGCCACTCTCGGCGACGCTGGCCAGCGCCTGCTGGATGGAGTAGCCGGCTTTGACGCCGTTTGACATCAGCACCACGGTGTCACCCAGCGAGCCCTCGAACGCCTGGCGCCGCTTGGCCTGCCTGCGCTTCAGATAGAAGCCCGGGAGCATGTAGCCCAGCGCCGCCCCCGCAATCACCACGAGCAGGTTGCCGAACCGAAGGTACGCCAGCAGCCCCACCACCGCGGCGCTGGCGGCGCGCATGATGGCGAACTCCGCCGTCTTTATGGTCCAACCGGCGCGGTTCAACTCGATCTGCAGCTGTCCACCGCGTTGCCCCCGGAGCATTGGCTGGGCGGCACGCGTGATGGGGCCGGCCAGCGACTCCCGCAGCGATCGCTTCTCCGGCGCGGGTCGGTCCACCTCCAGCGGGAGGGCAAAGGGGGCATCGATCTCGGCGATCGGGCTGTCGCGGGCTATGAAGCCCCAGAAGAGCAGGCCCGCGCCTGCCGCCGCCACCGCCGCGAGCAGGAACTCCATACGGTTCCCTGGCTACCTGTAGCCGAACTTGGACTTGAACTGGTTGAGATCCATGCCCGTGGTCTCGGGGTCCGTCGCGCCCGCGTCCTGGGGGGACTTGAGCACGTAGGTGAAGTCGGTGTTCTTGATGATGAACTGGAGGGCCTCGGCGTCGGCCAGGGAGATCTGCACGACGAGGTTGCCGCCACTGGGGGTGGCGTTCCCGGTGGCCGCCTGACCCGGGGCGCCGACCGCCAGGACCAAGAGGCCCTTGAGGGTGGTCTTGGTCTGCTGGTTGGTGGCGGCGTTGGCGTTGCCGCCGGCCGCCTTGGGGGTGGCGATGACGTCGACCTGGTCGCCTGGCTGGACGTATGGCGAGATATCACCGGCGGGGATGTTCAGGGCGACCTTGCCGGCGGGAATGGTGAAGTAGAGCCTGGCCGGGGTGACCGCGGTGGTCTGCGCCAGCTGGGTGTCGAGCAGGGGGTTCCCGGCGATTATGTTCTGCCGCGCCACCTGCCCCACCGCGCCGGTCTTCTCCCGGAACGCGCCAGTGGGACCTGGCGCGTCAACCGAGATCGTGGACAGGTCGTCCGCGACCAGGACCTTGCCAACGTGGATGTCCCTGGCAGCCCCCACCACCGTGATCTTTTGGGCGGGCGCTCCGGACAGTCGAGCAACGATCAGGACCCCGACGAAGGCCAGCACGACAAGGACCACGCCCAGGATGACCTGGAGGGGGCGACGACGACGGGGGGAGGCTGTACTCAAATCGGGCTCCTATTGCGCGGCATGGTGGTGGCGTCGGGGCGCCGGAATCAGATTAGGCGCCACCGGCCCCAATGACAACGGCACCCTACTGGATCAACCGAACTGAGATGGGCGGCAGGGGTCCGAGGCCGAAGTAAACCAAAGGGTCAAGCAAATTCACGCTGTCGATGTCCACGTTGTGGACGATCACCTGGCCGGGCACCACATGGAACCGCCCCTCGTCAATATCCAGGAAAGCTCGAGGCGTGTCGATCACCCCGGTCACGCCCAGGGTCACGCCGAGCGCCTTACCACCCAGCCGCAGGGTGCCCTGGGTCGGGCCGTAGAAGACGAACGACCCGTCGTTGCTTGAAGCCCCGGACGGGTTGCAGGCCTCGGTGGCGGCGGCGCCACTCCCCTGCGAAGAGAACCCGCCGCCACAGAAAGGGCTGAGCATGACAACCGTGTTGGCGTCGGTGTCATCGCAGTGGAGCCCGTCAGAACTGAGGTCCCCGATGCAGACACCCGCCTTGCCCTCGAGGACAAAGGTCACGCCGAAATGCTCGCCAGGATTGGGGATGTTGCAGAACCCGACCGGGCACGCCGAGGTGTCGAACACGGGGTACGTGGGTCCGGAGCCCTGCAGGGCGGTGAGGATCTGCGACTGGCCCAGCGGCAGAGCTGCGAACGTGGCCCCGTTCTGCAGCTCTGTGCCCGGCGTCAGGGATGGGCCGTAGATGTTGTAGCTGGTGGCTCGAGGGCTGAGACCGGTCAGAGTCACCCTGATGCCGCCCGTACCCGGTGGAACAGCAGCGACGGTGATGGATCGCTCTGTGCTCAGCGACTCTCCAAATCCGTCGAGGGCAGTGACACGAACGTAGTACGTGGTACCGAGGCCGGCCGGGTCCAGGGCCCCACCGGCAGTGGTGGCGAGCGGTGTCAGTGCGAAGGCGGGCGGGGTGAGGAAGACACCCGGGCAGCCCGGCGCAGCGGCGCAGCGCGGGTCGACGAGGCCGGACGTGGGGTTGTCGATGAAGCCGTCGGGACACGGGGCGGTGAAGTTGCCGGCAAGCGGTAACGAAGGGTTGGTCCAGCAGCGATGGACGACGTCGTTGTAGTTGGCATTGAGGGTGTTACCGCCAAATAGGACGGACGCACAGTTGATGTCGGTCTGGCTGGTGTAGCAGGAGTTCGTGGTGTCGCCGTATATGTGGTACACACCCGAGTTCAGGTTGTTGGCTATCGGGCTGCCCAGCCCGATCGTGGTGTATGCGCCCGGATCGTAACAATCGTTCGGGTCGTTACCGAGTTCGTTCACGCTCCGGTTGCCGGCGGTCCCGGCGTGCGCCCGGCACGAATGGGTCGGCGTGGCAGGGCCAAGGTTAGCGATGGGGATGTTGGGCGGCGGGGCATAGGCCGGTGGTGATTCCTCGTAAGGCGATTTGATGATGTTGCCGGTGGCAAATTCGGTGCCCGCCGGCGCGGCGGGCAGCCTGCAGCCAGCGACCGTCTGCAGGCTGAGCACCGTGGTCGGCAGGGTGGCGTAGGGGCCGAAGGTGGCGGTACCTGATGACGCGCCGAGACGGGGACTGGCGCTGGGCCCCTCGGTGTATGTGCAGAACGCCCCATTGCCCGCGGGGTTCAACGTGCACTCATTGACATACGTGTTCCCGGCGATGGTTTCCAACTTGTTGCTCAGGATGTTCACGCAGCCGTCGGAGTACAGGGCGAAGTTCGATTGGCCGGGCCCGAACTGCGCCACGCTGTACGCACCCACCGGTACCTTGGAAACGGAGAAGATCCCCGCGAACGCA
>JBPCPW010000106.1:0-3318 GCA_050998755.1 Candidatus Dormibacteria bacterium | reverse complement strand
GCTTTTGACGCCCCGCTCGGCCGGGAAGCTCTCGCCGCCCGACTGGGGCCTGCTACCAGGGACTCCGGTGTCTCCCCGGACGGGACTCTCACCCGTTGGACTGATACAGCTTTCAGGACGCACCACGTCTGGAATCTAAGACTCGTGCTCGAAGCGACACTGAACGGTGCCCGAAACTCCCGCGTCCCACTAAGCCACGGGCTCGTCTGCACCAAGATCTGCCGACGTCGCAGGGCGCCAACCCCTATTTTCATCCCCGACCGGCGGCCGGTGGGCCGGCCATGGGCCACTAAGCCGGGCTAAGGTCGTCCGGCCCTTGGAGGCGGCGGAGCCATGGGTGGGATGTCGGGGTTCTCGCTGTTGAGCAGGTCGGGGGCGAAGCTCGGACCCGAGAGACCCTGCGGCGTGGTGGCGTCGGGGCGCATCTCACGGGGGACGGGGGTGTACTCGGCCGCCGCCCGCTCGCGGTCGCGCGGCTCCGGGACGTCAGTGTTCACGGCTGCGGTGTACTCCGCCGATCCGCCAGAGGCCTGGCTTCGGGGCATCGGGATTTCGCCGGGGCTGGCCTCGGTGAACTCGGGCACCTGCCCCACCTGGCGCGACCTCAGCTGGACCTCGCCGGGGTTGGCGGTGTAGAGCTCACGCGGACCACTCGATGCCTCGTCCTCCCAGCTGTACGGGCCGCGGGTGCGCCTGCGCCGGGCGCGGCGGGGGAGCATCCCGTAGATCACGAGAGCCGCGCCACAGACCAGCAGGACACCCCCAAGGGGGCGCAGGCCGGGGAGCGCCAGCGCCGACAGGACGCCCACCAGAGCGAGCACCGCTCCCAACGCGGTCAGCGGCTTCACGGGACACCTCCTGTACGCGCGACGCGAGTGCGCAAGGCGCACGTTAGCATCCCAAGGTGGCCTCGGGGGAGCGAACCTACCATGGCAGTCGAGTCCAGAAACTAGGGGCGAAACCGGGCATGCGGGTGCTTCTGGTCGACCTGCCCGAGGACGGCTTCCCAGCCGAGTTGGAGAATGCCGGGGTCAAGCTGATCAGCGGGCCTCGCGCGAAGGCCGACATGGTGTTTCTTGGGGTGGCATCGGTCGCCGACCTGGCAGGGATCGTGCGATTCAAAAAGCACATTCCGCGCAATGGCACGCTGTGGTTGATCCGCCCCAAAGGCAAGGACACCCCGGTCAGCGAGCGCGATGCCATGGAGGCCGGTCTAAACGCCGGCCTGGTGGACGTCAAGGTCGTGAGTTTCTCCGATACCCACTCAGCGCTCAAATACGTGTACCGGCTCAGCGACCGGTGAGCCAGGCGGTCGAGCCGCTCAAGCGCCGGTATCTACCTCGCCGCCCGCTGGACCTTGTGTCTACCGTGGCGCCGCTCCGGCGCGGCGGGTACAACGACCCGACGTTTCGCGCCGCCGGGGACACCATCTGGCGCGCGACGAACAATGTCGAAGGCGCGGTGACCCTCTCGATGCGGGCCGACGGTCCGGCGGTGGACCTGCGGGCCTGGGGTCCGGGGGCGGCGCTGGCTCTCGACCGCGCCCCGACGCTGCTGGGTGAGGACGATGACGACAGCGACTTCCACCCGGCTCACCCGCTGCTGGCGGACCTCAAACAACGCCGCGCCGGGGTCCGCCTCTGTCGCAGCGAAGCGGTGCTCGAGGCCCTGGTGCCAACAGTGATGGAGCAGAAGGTCATCGGCCTCGAGGCGCGGCGGGGTTACCGGCGGCTGGTGATGGCGATGGGGGCGCCGGCGCCGGGGCCGGACGGGCTCCGAGTGCCGCCGACGGCGTCGACCCTGGCGAACGCGCCCTACTGGAGGTTCCACCCGTTCGCCGTGGAGCGACGGCGGGCGGAGACGATCTCGCGTGCCGCGGCCTCCGCAACCCGCCTTGAGGGGCTGACAGCGCTTCCCGCCGCTGAGGCGCGGGCCCACCTGGAGGCGCAGCGGGGCCTCGGGCCGTGGTCTGCGGCAGAGATCACCATGGTTGCCCTGGGCGACCCCGACGCCGTCGCGGTGGGCGACTTTCACCTCCCCAACCTGGTGGCCTTCGCCCTGACCGGGGCTGCCCGGGGCACGGACGAGATGATGCTGGAGCTTTTGGAGCCCTACCGCGGCCACCGCGGCCGGGTCGTCAGGTTGCTGGTATCCGCCGGGATCCGCGCGCCGCGCTTCGGCCCGCGCCTGTCGCTGCGCCACCTGGAGGTCCACTGAGACCCTCGGGTTTGGCACTGTCCTCGATGACCGCGGTGACCCAGGACAGCATGCGTTTTCGGATCACGCGCAGGCCGGGTAGGTGGGCCAACGCCAGCAGCCGGACGATGGCGTCGACGGTGTCATCCACCAGCTCGTAGGTCCGCTCTTGCTCCGGCGAGCGATCGTGGACCCAGAACATCACCAGCCCCAGCTCGTAGAGCCAGAGCAGGTCGGGGAGAGTGGGGCTGACGTCGGCCGGGATCCGGGTATCGGAGCCCTCCACCACCTGGCGCAGGAATTCGATCGCCTGCCGGCGGGTCGGCCCCGACTCGTCGCTGAAGGGACTCAGCGCGCTGCCAGGGGTCAGGGCGCTGCGGAACAGCGTGCCGGCCACCGCGTGGTAGGGCCCGATGACTTCGATCCGGGCGCGCATCGCGGTGCGGAGGCGGGCCTTGAGGGTGCGCTGGGTGCTCAGCGTCTCGCTGCTGGCAGCGACCAGGTCGACGTGCATCCGCGCGTAGAAGCCCTGGACCAGGTGCTCCTTGCTGGGGAAGTAGTAGTAGCTGTTGCCCAGGGAGACGCCCGCCGCGGTGGCGATCATCCGCATCGTCGTGGCTTCGTACCCGCGATCCTGAAACAGTCCCAGCGCCGTGTCCAGGATCTGCTCGCGGGTCTTCTGCCCCTTGGTGCTGAGTGTCGCCACCGCGGTCATGTTAGTTGTCAGGCGGTCGCCATTGGCGGCATCACCGGCGGCGGCAGGACAGGGATTGGGGGAGTTGATGGAGTTGGGGGCTTGTCGTCGTTGATCGCGTCGCGACGCATCTTGGCCAGGATGAAGAGGTTGCCGAAGTGCATCGCACCAAGGACCACCAGGACCAGGCCGACCTTGGCGGCGAGCGCCTCGACCACCTGGCCGGGGTCCGCCGGCGCCTGCTCCAGCTTGAGCTGAAGGCTGATGTAGCCGAGGTTGACGAGGTAGAAGCCAACCACCAGGAGGTGGTTGACCGAGGCGGCCAGCGACTCGTCCCCCTTGAAGACATCGAGCAGAAAACGCTTCCCATGGCGAAATAGGGTGGTCGCCACCCACATTGTGAGCACCGCGCTCAGGGTGATGTAGAC
>JBPCPW010000072.1:0-16659 GCA_050998755.1 Candidatus Dormibacteria bacterium | reverse complement strand
GCCCGCTGCGCGGGGCTGCGCGCCTCCCTCACGCACCTATTGGTGCGCTCGGTCCGGTGCTCACCCGGCTCCTTCGTCTCGAACGTCTATCATCCCAATCTGCGGCGCCCGGATCGGTGGATCCCGGCTTAGCCGGGATCCGCAGCGGAGACTCCCGTAGGATGTGACCGTGGCCGGACCGTTCAGCGACCTCGCCTATACGCGCGCCCACGCGCGGCGCCGCCCGGCAGCCGGCCGCCGGGCCGCCCTGGCCGCCATCGCCCTGCTGGTGATCGTGGCCCTGGGCTACGGCGGGTACCGCGGGGTGCGCCTGGTCATGCACCGACTCCATGCCCAGGGCACCGCCAGCTCCCACGCGGTGACCCCGACCCAGTTGGGGAGCCTGACCAGGGTGTCCCCCAACACCACCCAGGAACCCGCTGCTGCCGCGGCGGACACCCCGACCCCGGTGGCGGCGCCGCCGGCCGGCGCGATCCTGCCGGTGCCCTACACCGTCCAGGCGCCTAACGGAAACTGGCGGGTCTTCGAGAACGCGTGCGAGGAGGCCTCGACGTTGATGTACCACGATTTCCTCGAAGGTGATCGCCGGTCCCAGCTGCCGCCCGGCGAGGTCGACCCTCAGCTGCGCGCCATGGAAGCCTGGCAGGTGAAGAACTGGGGCGCGGAGCGCGACCTGACGCTGGACCGCACCGGGCAGTTCGCGCACGCTTACTGGGGCTACCAGTACCAGGTCATACCCCTTACCCAGGACAGCGTCAAACAGGCGATCGCCGCCGGTCACCCGGTGGTCATCCCGGTCATGACCCACTCACTGCAGAACCCCCACTACGGCCCCAATACCGTCTACCACGAGCTGGTTATCAAGGGCTACACCAACGCCGGCGTGGTGACCAACGACCCGGGGGTGCAGGAGGGTAAGGATTGGTTCTACTCGTGGACCATCATGTTCAGCGCCGTCGACGCCCAGGCCATCAGGATGTCGCAGGGGCGCGTTGGCCTCATCCTGACCAAGTAACCTCGCTGCCATGCTGATCCTCATGGGGGCCAACGCCACCCAGGCCGACATCGACGCCGTCTGCGGCGCTGTCGAAGAGCGCGGATTCCGCTCGGTCAAGCTCCCGGGCGAGGACCGCGTGGCCATCGGGGTCCTCGGTTCGAACCCCATCAGCCTGCGCGACTCGATCGTCAACATGCCCGGGGTGGCCGACGCCGTGCCGGTCAGCAAGCCGTTCAAGCTGGTGGGTCGCGAGTTTCACCCCGAGGCCACGGTGGTCGACGTCAATGGGGTGAAGATCGGCGGAACCGTGTTCGCGGTGATGGGCGGCCCGTGTTCGGTCGAGAGTGAGGCCCAGCTGATGGAGGTGGCCGAGCAGGTGGCGGCCGCGGGCGGTCACATGCTGCGCGGCGGCGCCTTCAAGCCCCGGACCTCCCCTTACTCCTTCCGCGGGCTCGGCGAGGAGGGCCTCAAGCTGCTGGCGCTGGCCCGCGACCGCTTCGGTCTGCCGGTGGTCACCGAGGTCATGAACATCGACGACGTGGACCTGGTCAGTAGCTACGCTGACATGCTCCAGATCGGCGCCCGCAACATGCAGAACTACGGGCTGCTGGAGGCCGTCGGCGCGGCGCGTAAGCCGATCCTGCTGAAGCGCGGTATGAGCAGCACCATCGAGGAATGGCTGCTCGCCGCGGAGTACATCCTGGCGCAGGGCAACTCCAACGTTGTGCTGTGCGAGCGGGGGATCCGGACCTTCGAGACCTACACGCGCTTCACCATCGACCTCGCTGCTGTGCCCCTGATCCGCGAATTGACCCACCTGCCGGTGGTGGTCGACCCCAGCCAGGGCACCGGCCGTTGGACGCTGGTGCCGCCGATGGCGATGGCGGCCATGGCCGCCGGGGCAGACGGGGTGATCGTCGAGGTCCACCCGCACCCGGAGCATGCGCTGAGCGACGGCGCCCAGTCGCTCACGCCGCGGAACTTCTCGCGCATGATGGAGCGGCTGCGCCTGGTCGCAGCGCCACTCGGGCGCGAGATCTAAAGCGCGGTCACCACCGCCAGGAACTTCGACATGTCCAATCTGCCGCCGCCCAGGACCCCCATGCCTCCCCCGCCTTCGGGGTCAACCCCTCCAGCCCCTCCCGACGGCGGCCATGGTGGCCGGCGGGTCCTGCTGTTCTTCAGCATCGGCGCCCTGGTTCTGGTCCTAGGTTTCCTCGTGTTTGCCGGGGCCACCGCGCTCTACTTTGTTCGCAACGGTCGCGCCCAGGTCACCGACACGCTGCCCACCCACCTGCCCACTGAGATCCCGATCTGCACCGGGTTCCAGCCCTCCCACACGATCATCGTCGACGTCGCGGGGGGCAAGCGCTACGACATCCAGGGCGACTGCCCGGTGAACCGCCTGCAGCTCAATGACACCCTGACCAACCAGATGGAGTACCTCGGCTGGACGGTCCATGACGATGGGCAGGGCAACCTGTCGGGCTACGACTACACCAGGCACGAACGGCTGGACGTCGGCCTCACCGACAGCACCAGCGCCAGCAACCAGACCACGGTGATGATCGAATTGCAGACCGCGATCAAGGCCGTGCCCTCCGACTTCCCCGGCGTCGGGCCCTCCACTTCGCCCAGCCCGCCCCGTTAAGTCGGCATCCAGCTAACCCGCGGCGGCGATCGCGTCGGTCAGCGTCAGGCGGCCCTCGTAGAGGGCCCTGCCGACGATAATGCCGGCCGCGCCCGCCTGGCGCGCGGCCTCTATGTCGGCGAGGGTGGTCACCCCTCCCGAGAGGATGACGTCGTGCTGGCTGATGGCCAAGACCGGCGCCAGTGAATCGGTGGCCGCGCCCTGCATTGCACCGTCACGGCTGATGTCGGTGTAGATGAACCCCGCGATGGGGGCGTCTCGGTACTGGTTCAGCATCTCCTGCACCGTCCATACCCCTGACTTCTCCCAGCCGTGTGTCGCAATCACCCCCTTGCGCGTGTCGAGGCCGACAAAAATTCTTCCTGGCCAGCGTCGTATCCAGGCCCCCACCTCACCGGGCCGTTCGGCCGCCACGGTTCCGACGATGACGTGCGACGCGCCCGCCGACAGCAGCCTCTCGACCACCTCCGGGCCGCGCACCCCGCCGCCAACCTCGACCTCGATCCCCGTCCCGGCGGCGGCAACCACCTTCCGGACGACCTCAAAGTTGTCGCCCTGCCCGCGGGCGGCATCGAGGTCGACGAGGTGAATGCGCCGTGCGCCCGCCGCGGCAAACCCCGTCGCGACCTCGACCGGGTCGGCGTCATAGGTGGTCACCTGCGAGTAGTCGCCGCGCAAAAGGCGTACGGTGCGGCCACCGAGGACATCGATTGCCGGGATCAATAGCATGCGCGGACCAACTCCTGCCGGCTCGTGGGGGTGAGGTGCACGAATCCCGGGGCCCCGGTTCAGCCGGAGAGTGCTCTGGCCAGGTCGTAGAGGTGCATGTCGATCTCCCTGCGATGTTCGGTGACCTGGGTCAGCGGGGAGACCGTGTACTCCTCGGCAATGAGCCCCACCTGGACGCCATGCTGACCGCTGATCAGCAACTCGGCGGCCTGGGCGCCCAGCCGGCTGGCGATGATGCGGTCCTGCGCCAGGGGAGAACCGCCGCGCTGCAGGTGCCCGAGCACGATGACCCGCGTCTCCAGGCCGGACTGCTCCTGGATCTCGCGGGCGACATCGAAGCCGTGTCCATACCCCTCGGCCATCATGATGATGCTGTGCGATTTCCCCCGCGCGTGGGCCCGCAGAATGCGCCGGCTGACATCCTCGAGTGGGGTCTCGATCTCGGGGATGAGGATCGACTCCGCGCCTGAGGCCAGGCCCGCGTTGAGCGCGATGTGCCCGGTGTCGCGACCCATCGTCTCGATGACGAAGATGCGCTCGTGGCTGGTCGCCGTGTCGCGGATTCGGTTGACGTTCTGGACCACGGTGTCGACTGCCGACATGTGGCCGATGGTCACCTCGGTGCCGAGCAGGTCGTTGTCCACGGTGCTGGGCACGGTGACCACCGGCATCCCCATCCCGTCAAGCCCCAGCGCCCCCAGCGCCGAGCCACCACCGCCGATGACCACCAGGCCTTCGACGCCGGTCTTCTCCAGGGTGCGCAGCGCCGCCTCGCGCCCCTCGATGGTGTGGAAGTCTGCCGAGCGCGCGGTTCGCAGGATGGTGCCGCCGCGCTGGATGATCCCGGCGACCGACGCCTGCGTCATCTTGCGCCACTCGCCCTTGATGAGCCCGCTGAACCCATGCAGGAAGCCGATGACCTCACACTCCAGGTTGAAGGAACGGCGAACCACCGCGCGGATGGCCGCGTTCATACCCGGTGCATCACCCCCTGAGGTGAGGACACCTATGCGCATCAGCCCACCGTCGCCGGTTCTGGCTCGGCCTCAAGCACGACGTCGCCGGGGACTGAGCGCGGTACCCATTGCTTGCGTTCGGGAGCCTTTCGTCGTATCACCTCGACGCGATAGCTGCCCGAGCCCAGCAGCTCATCGACGGCCTCCATCAGTTCGGCTGAGTGTGACACCTTTCGGCGTGGCAGATCCAGGTCCACGGTCTGTTCGCCGTCCTCAATATGCAGCACGACCGCGTCGCCTCCGGGGTACTGGCCGAGAAGGTTGTCAAGGTCCGACAGAGAGCCGCGGTTCATTCCACCGGTGACCGTGACGTGTACCAGGTGGCTGCGACTCCAACCCTCGGGATCAGCGTCCTCGAACGCCCACATCTGGTCGGCCAGCAGGCCGGCGACCTCGACGTCCCCTGCCTCCGCACCCCCGCGCCGGCGATTGTCGACCTTGCCACGCAGGAGCACGATGCGGTCCGGAACCAGGAGCTCTGCGACCTGCTCGTAGAGTCTGCCGAACACCGTCACCGACACCGACCCGGTGAGGTCCTCCAGCTCCATGAAGGCCATCGTCCGGCCACTCCGATCGGGGCGCCGGCGCACCTCCTTGACCACTCCGCCGACACGCACCTCGAAGCCCTCGAGCTCGGAGGTCACCTCGATGCAGCGGGTGTCGGTGCGGACGTGCATCTCCGCCTCTACCCGCCGGAGAGGATGATCACTCAGGTAGATGCCGAGGAACTCGCGCTCCCAGGCCAGCCGGGTGCGGTCGTCGGCGGGTGGAACGCTGGACAGCAGCTGGACCTCCACCTCCTCGCCGAACGCCCCGCCGTCGCCAAACAGCGACACCTGGCCGGATGCCCGCTCACGCTGAACCTGCTGGGCGCGGTCGGCAATCCTGTCCAGGCTCGCCAGCAGCTGCGCGCGCTCCCCCAGCGAGTCCATCGCGCCGCACTTGATCAACGCCTCCAGCACCCTCTTGTTGACCTCGTGCAGATCCAGGCGCATGCAGAGGTCGAGCAATGACTCAAAGGGACCATTGGCGGTGCGCTCGGCAACGATCAGCTCGATGGCCCGAATTCCCGCGTTCTTCACCCCCTTCATGCCGAAGGCCACCTGCTCCTCCCCCACCACCGCGAAGTCGACCTCGGATTTATTGACGTCCGGCGGCACCACCTGGATGCCGTGGTCCTGGCAGTCGACCACGATCGCCGCGGTCCTGGCCTGGTCGGGCTCGTGCTGCAGCAACGCGCAGAGGTACTCCCGGGTGTAGTTGGCCTTGAGGTAGGCGGTCTGGTAGCTGATCATCCCGTAGGCCGCGGTGTGGGCGCGGTTGAAGCTGTACCCGGCGAAGTACTCGATCTTGGCGAACACCGCCGCCGCCTCGTCCGGCGCCAGTCCCCTCTGGACGGCGCCGTCGATGAACTTCTGACGCTGCTTGGCCATCTTGACCTTGTCCTTCTTTCCCATGGCGGCGCGCAGAATGTCGGACTCCCCGCGGGTGAACCCGGCGAGCACGATGGCGGTCTCCATGACCTGCTCCTGGTACACCGGCACGCCAAAGGTATCGCGCAGCACGTCCTCCAGCATCGGGTGCAGGTACTCCACCTCCTGGATGCCGTGCTTGCACGCGATGTAGATGTCGATCAGGCCGGCCTCGATGGGGCCGGGACGGTAGAGCGCGTTGACCACGCTGAGGTCTTCGAAGCGGCTGGGGCGCAGGCCGGTGAGAATGCGCCGCATCCCCGGCGACTCCAGCTGAAAGACCCCCAGGCTGTCGGCCTGGCAGAGCATGTCGAAGGTGCGCTGGTCGTCAAGCGGTAGCCTGAGGATGTCGATGTCCACATCGCGGTGGCGTTTCACGAGCTGCACGCAGCTCTCGATGATGTCCAGGTTGCGCAGGCCGAGGAAGTCCATCTTGAGCAGCCCCAACTCCTGGATCGCGGTCATCTCGTATTGCGTCACGATGGTGCTCTTGTCGCTGGTGCCGCGCTGCAGCGGCACGTAGTTGACTATGGGCTCGGGGGCGATCACCACGCCGGCCGCGTGGGTGCCCACCGAGCGGGTGATGCCCTCGAGTCGCTGTGCGGTGTCGATCAGCTCCTTGTAGCGGACGTTGGTGTTGTAGACGTTGCGAAGCTCGGCCACCTGCTCCAGGGACTTGGCCAGGCTCACCGTCTTGCCCTGGTGGACCGGGACCATCTTGGCGATCGGGTCGACCTCGGCGATGGGCACGTCGAGCACCCGCCCCACATCGCGGATGGCGGCCTTGCCGGCCATCGTCCCGAAGGTACCGATCTGCGCGACTCGACCCTCGCCGTATTTTTCGCTGACGTATTTGATCACCGACTCCCTCCCGGCAACCGAGAAGTCGATGTCGATATCTGGCATGGACACGCGGTCCTTGTTGAGAAAGCGCTCGAACATCAGCCCGTACTGGAGCGGGTCGATGGTGGTGATGTCCAGGCAGTAGGACACCATCGAGCCGGCCGCCGACCCACGTCCCGGCCCGACCGATACGCCGTGGGTCTTGGCGTGGTGGACGAAGTCCCAGACGATCAGGAAGTACGCGGCATAGCCCATCTCGGTGATGACCTCGAGCTCATAGTCGAGGCGGGTCACCTGCTCCTTCGTGGGGTTGGGGTACCGCTGCCGGAAGCCGTCCTCGCAGAGCGTGCGCAGGTACAGGTCCGGGGTCAGTCCGGCGGGCACCTCGTAGCGCGGTAGGAGCATCCCCCCAAGCTCGATCTTGAGGTCGCACATCGCGGCCACGGTGGCGGTGTTGCGCACCGCCTCCTGCACTTCGGGAAACAGCGCCAGCATCTCGTCCACCGGGCGCACATAGAAACCGTCGCCGCTGAACTTCATGCGGTTGGTATCCGAGACGCGCTTGCCGGTCTGGATGCACAGCAGCACATCGTGCACCCCGGCATCGGCCCGGTTGGTGTAATGCGAGTCATTGGTCGCCACCATCGTGATCCCGGTCCGGCGCGCAACCTCGATGACCCCCTTGCGCGTCTCCTCCTCCTCCGGGATGCCGTGGTTCTGGACCTCGAGGAAATACCGCTCGCCAAAGATCTCGCGGTACTCGGTGGCGGCCTTGACGGCCCCGTCGATGTTGTTCTCCTGGACGCGCTGGCTCACCTCGCCGGCGAGGCAGGCCGAGAGCGCGATGACCCCTTCGGAGTGCGCCGCCATCAGCTCCTTGTCCACCCGCGGCCGCACGTAGTACCCCTCGAGGTGGGCGATGGAGACCATCTTCATCAGGTTCTGGTAACCGGTATGGTTCTGGGCCAGCAGGACCAGGTGGTGGGGGTCGCGGTCGATGCGCGACTCCTTGTCGTGCAGGCTGCGCTGGGCGACGTACGTCTCGCAGCCGATGATCGGCTTGACCCCTGCCGCGACGCAGGCTTTGTAGAACGGGATCGCCCCGTAAAGGGAGCCGTGGTCGGTCACCGCGATGGCATCCTGACCGGCATTCTTGGCCGCTGCGACGAGCTCGGTTACCCGGCTGGCGCCGTCGAGCAGGCTGTACTCGGTGTGGGTGTGAAGGTGGACGAAATCCCCCGTGGCCGCTACTCCGTTTCGGAGGCGCTCTCGCGGATCCGGTCCGCGAGTACGTGAACCGTGCGGCGGCTGACCGCGGCCCGGACATCCGGCTGGTCGCGTGGCGGTCGCGCCTCGTGAGCGAAGAACTCCAGCAGCAGATGGTTCAGCCGCTCGGGTTGCTCAAGCGGAATCCAGTGCCCGGCATCTTCGAACCGCTCGTAGCGCCAGGGGCCGCTGACGTATTCCGACGACCCGGTCATGGTCTCCTCGGCCAGGGCTGCGTCGTGGGCCCCCCAGATCCCCATCACCGGCACCTCGATGAGTGGGAACTCCGGCTCGGGGTCGACCAGGCGCTGAGGGTTGAGGTTGGCGCGGTACCAGTTGAGACCAGCCGTCAATGCCCCCGGGCGAGCCAGGTCCTGCTGGTATCTATCGAGGTCGCCGGTGCCCCCGCTCCAGCCCTTGAGGAAACTCCAGTTATCCCTGGGGAACAGCGCCTCAGCGATGCCGGGAAACTGGAACAGGAGGGTGTACCAGGACATCTGCATCTGGCGCAGACTGGGCCGGAAGAACTTGGCCGGGTGGCCAACCGAGATGGCCACCAGCCGATCGACCTTCTGGGGCTGCGTGATGGTGAACATCCAGGCCAGGGCGGCCCCCCAGTCGTGGCCGACGACGAACACCCTGGGGACGCCGAGGGTGCGCAGGATGTCGTGGACGTCAGCCAGCATCTCGCCCATTCGGTACGCCTCCACCCCCTCCGGTCGATCGGATCGGCCGAAGCCGCGGAGGTCCGGCGCGACCACCCGGAAGCCGGCGTCGACCAGCACCTGGACCTGGTTCCGCCACAGGTGACTGCTGTCGGGGAAGCCGTGTAGCAGGAGCACTCCCGGGCCGGAGCCGGCGTCGACAACATTGAACTTGAGGCCGTTTACCTCGACCTCAATTCCCTGCATCAGCCCCCCGTCCCCCTGCGTCACCCGGCTCAGGTCACCAGGTCGGCGTCAACGATGACCCTCTGCAGGTACTGGCCGGCGTGGGCATCCCAGGCCCCGCCGCAGGTGATCAGGCTGAGCCGTGCCGGTCCGTCGCCGGCGAACAGGCCGGGAACGCTGGAGTTGAAGGCAACCGTCTGCACGCGTGTGACCCGAAAATGCCTGGTAACCCCGTCCAGTCGCTGAACCTCGACGTCGTCCCCGGCGCGGAGGTCTTTGAGGTTGAAGAAAACGGCGTGCGACGTGTCGTACCAGTCGAGATGGCCAGCTATCACAGCGTCGCCGGCGTCGCCGGGGGCGCTGCCCAGCCGGTACCACCCAACGGTGTACGACTCGTTGGTCACCGCCATCGAGCCATCCTTGGCGACCCCCACGCCGAGGACCTGGGCGTTGACCCCGATGCGGGGGATGAGCAGACGGCCGGGAGGTGGTGGACCGCTGCGGGCCTGTGCCAGGCTCGGGGAGGCTTCAGCGGCGGCATGCGGCTGCATCGCGGCGGCCTGCGGCTGCATCGCGGCGGCGCGCTCGATGGCCAGGTCCGACCCGCGGTCGACCAGGGCCAGCCGGCCTGCAGTTCGATGGGCGGGGCTGACGGCCACGACCAGCACCAGCACCAGGATCGAAGTCCAGCAGGCGAGGGCGGCACGGCGAAAGAGAGTTTCCATGGGCGAAAGTCCAGTTTAGCCGGGCGCCACCCGGCCCCGGGCCAGGCGCATGCCGATGGCGCTCAGTCGACCGGCAGGAGGACGCTGACGCTCTCGATGTGGTAGGTCTGGGGAAACATGTCGACCACTGCCTGGGAGGCCACGCGGTAGCCCTTCTCGGCCAGCCGGCCAAGGTCCCGACCCAGGGTAGAGGGGTCGCACGAGACATAGACCACGCGTGCCGGCCGAAGCCTCGCCAGCTCCGCGATGACCCGGGGGTCGCAGCCGGCTCGCGGCGGGTCGATGATCACCGTTTCGGCCTCCCCGGGTTCAAGTTGCGCCAGGCGGTCCTCCGTCATGCCGGGCAGAAGGGTCACGCCATCAACCCCATGGAGGCGCGCATGGAGGCGCGCCAGGACGAGGGCGGCCTTGTTCTCTTCGATCAGGGTGAAGCTTGACGGCCGCCGCCTTTCGTCCTCGCGGGTACCCGCCAGCAGGGACATGGCGCCATAGCCGGAGTACCCCTCGAGAAGGTGCCCGGGGCGGTCGCCCAGGTACTCCAGGGCCTTGCCGTAGAGCAGGTGGGCCTGGCGGTGGTTGACCTGGATGAACGTCTCCGAATCGACCCGGAAGATGGGGTTGGACGAGCGGCCATCGAGGCGGCTCCCGTCGAATTCCAGCGTCAGGCTGTCCTGGTGCACCAGCCAGCCAGGGAGCGCCGCCTCCAGCGCGGCCTGCAGGTCGGCGGGTGCGGCGGCCCCCAGGGCTCGCCACAGGAGTTCGCGACGCGCCGGCGTGGTTGTCAACCGCATCCCGCGGACGTCGTGTGGCCCGCAGGCGGCGAGCGCGGCGCCTATGCCGTGAAGCGCCTCGGTGATGTGCGTATGATGGATCAGGCAATCGTCGACGGCAACCAGGTCGTAGCTGCGGCGTTTGTTGAAGCCCAGCCGTATCGGCGCGCCGTCATCCGCCGGGACCACGTGGAACTCACCGCGGATCCGGTACCGGAGGGGCTCGTCGCAGCCGACCAGCTCGGCATCTGGGACCTGGACCGCCGCCCGGCGCATGGTCTCCGCAAACACCCGGGCCTTCATGGCCAACTGGGCGTCATAGCTCGCGTGCTGCCACTGGCAACCGCCGCAGCGCGGCACGTAAGGGCACGGCGGGGTGGTCCGCCCGGGGGCGGCCGCCAGGACCTCGACCGCCCGCGTGTTGATGTAGTTGCGCTTGCGGCTGGCGACCTCGGCTACGACCCGCTCACCGGGGAGCGCGTCGTCGACGAATACAACCTGCCCCTCGACTGTTCGTCCCAGCGCCGAGGGCCCGTAGGCGATCTCGGTGACGTCAACCTCCAGCCGCTCGCGGTCCGTGGCCGCCGCCGGGATCGGTCGACCCCGGCCGGCCATCAACCGCGCAACTTCTGGCGCAGCATCTCGCTGACCGCAGGCCCGTTGGCCTTGCCGCCACTGGCCTGCATCACCGCACCCACCAGGCGGCCCACGGCGCGGTCGTTGCCGCCCCGGAAGTCCTCGGCCGCCTGTGGCTGGGCGGCTATGGCGGCGACCACCCAGGCCTCCAACTGGGAGGAGTCGGTGACCTGGCGCATACCCCTAGCCTCGATCATGGCATCCACTGCGGCGGCACTGGCGACCGGCTCGCCGGCGGCCGACAGGGCGACGAAAAGCTCGCGGGCCTGGTTGTTGCTGACGGTGCCATCCAGCTTGCGCTGAACCAGCGCAGCAAGCCCGGCGGGGCGGATGTTCAGCGCCACGACGCCCTCGCCCTCCTTGACGGCGCGGTTGACCTCGCCCACCACCCAGTTGGCCGCCTCCTTGGCGTTGTCCGCGCCAACGGCGGCCAGCACCTCCTCGTAGTAGGTGGCAAGTTCCTTGGAGGTCGTCAGCTGGGCGGCATCGTAGTCGGACAGACCAAGCTCGTCGCGGAAGCGCCTGGCCCGGGCCGCGGGCAGCTCGGGGAGGCCGGCGCGGACCTTCTCGACCTTCGCCCGGGTGACCGTCAGGGGCGGCAGGTCGGGCTCGGGAAAGTAGCGGTAGTCATGGGCGAACTCCTTGGAGCGCTGCCCCACGGTGATGCCCTTGGCCTCGTTCCAGCCCCGGGTCTCCTGGACAATCGTCTGACCGCCGAGCAGGGCCAGGCGCTGACGTTCGATCTCGTGCTCCAGCGCCATGAAGACGGCGCGGAACGAGTTCATGTTCTTGACCTCCACCTTGACACCGAGCTCCTGCTGTCCCCGGGGGCGCACCGAGACGTTGGCGTCGCAGCGCAGGCTCCCCTCCTCCAGGTTGCCGTCGTTGACGCCGATCCACACCAGAACCTGGCGCAGGCGCTGCATGTACTCGCGGGCCTCGGCCGCCGTGCGCATGTCGGGCTCGGAGACGATCTCCATCAGAGGCACGCCGCAGCGGTTGAGGTTGACCAGGGAGCTGGTGGACGTATGAATATCCCCGCTGTGGATCAGCTTGCCGGTGTCCTCCTCGAGGTGGACCCGGGTGATGCCCACGCGACGGGGGTGGCCGTCGACCTCGATGTCGAGGTGGCCATCTAACGAAAGGGGGAGATCGTATTGGGAGATCTGGTAGCCCTTGGGCAGGTCGGGGTAGAAGTAGTTCTTGCGGTCGAACTTGCTGTGCTCGGGAATTTCGCAATCCAGTGCCAGGGCGGTGCGTATGGTGAGGTCGATGGCCTGTCTATTGGCCACCGGCAGCGCCCCGGGCAGACCCAGACAGACCGGGCAGGTGTGGCTGTTGGGCTCACCTGCCAGGTAGGCGGCCGAGCAGCCGCAGAACATCTTGCTGACGGTGAGCAGCTGGGCATGGACCTCCAGCCCAATCACCGCCTCGATCTCGCCCGCTTCGATCTGGGCGGCTTCGCTCTCGGCCGAGCCGGCGGCGGTCACCGATGGGCCCTTACCGGCGCGATACAGCCCGGATGATAGCCAGCAGGACCACCGCGCCGATAAATGCCAGGATGATCTCGCCGAGGAAGCCGAGGTTGCCGCTGAAGTTCACCAGGCTGGCCAGGAACGCCCCCACGAACGCGCCGGCGATCCCGACCAGGATGCTCATGATGCAACCAAGCTTGGTGCCGACGACGCGGGTGGCCAGCGCGCCGGCAATAAACCCGACGACGATCCAGCCAAGGATGCTGCGGGGCTCAAGGAACAGGACGGCGGGGATGAGGCTGACCATGGTCAGTGGATTCTAAGAGGCGACGGCGGTGGGGACCGGGTTGCCCCAGCCGCTGACCGCCTCGTACGCCCCGGCCACGCGCAGGACGACATCCTCCCGCCACATCGGCCCGATCACCTGGAGGCCCACCGGCAGCCCCTCAGACAGGCCGCACGGCAGCGAGACCGCGGGGACCCCGGCGAGGTCTGCGGGGATGGTCAGAACATCGTTGAGGTACATCGCCAGCGGGTCCTGGGTCTTGGCGCCGATGGGGAAAGCCACCGTCGGCGAGGTGGCGCAGACGATCGCGTCGCACGCCTGGAACGCGCTGTCGAAGTCCTGCCGCACCAGCGTCCGCACCTTCTGCGCTTTGAGGTAGTAGGCGTCGTAGTAACCGGAGCTGAGCGCGTAGGTGCCGATCATGATCCGGCGCTTGACCTCCGGACCAAAGCCCGCGGCGCGGGCGGCGAAGTACTGGTCGGCCACGGTGCGCTCGTCGGGCGCGGACAGTCCAAAGCGCACACCGTCCATCCGCGCCAGGTTGGATGACGCCTCCGCCGGCGCGATGATGTAGTAGACAGCCACACCATATGACGTGTGCGGCAGGCTGATGTCGACGATCTCGGCGCCCTGCCTCTCCAGTTCGGCGATCGCGCCGCGGACCGCGCGGTCCACCCCCGGCTCCATGCCCTCGACGAAGTACTCGCGGGGTACGCCGAGACGCATCCCCTTGACCCCGGCGCCGAGGTCGCGCGACACCTCTGCCGCGGGCCGATCTGCGGAGGTCGAGTCCAGCGGGTCCTTACCGGATATCACCTCCAGCACCTGGGCCGCGTCGGCCACGTTGCGGGTAAAGGTGCCGACATGGTCGAGCGAGCTGGCGAAGGCGATCAGACCGTAACGGCTGGTCCGGCCATAGGTTGGCTTGAAGCCCACGATGCCGCAGAGGGATGCCGGCTGTCGAATCGACCCGCCGGTGTCGCTGCCCAGGGCAAACGTCACCATCCCCGCCGCCACCGCCGCCGCGGAACCGCCGGACGAACCGCCGGGCACCCGTGACAGGTCCCAGGGGTTGTGCACCGGCCCAAACGCCGAGTTCTCATTGCTGGACCCCATGGCGAACTCGTCGCAGTTGGTCTTCCCCACCATAGCGGCCCCGGCGGTGAGGGCCCGGTCCACGGTGGTGGCGGTGTACGGCGGGATGAAGCCGGCGAGGATCTTCGACCCGGCGGTGGTCTCCACGCCCTCGGTGCAGAGCACATCCTTGACGGCCATTGGGATGCCGTTTAGTGAACCGGCCCCGGTGGTGGTGTGACCCGGGGTGGTGCGCAGGAATGCCCCGATGTCCCCGTCCAGGGACTCGATGCGGCGGAGGGATTCCTCAGAGACCTCCGCCTCGCGGATCGCCCCCGAGGCGATCTGCTCTCGAAGCCAGGAGATCGGTCGGGTGACCAGGCTCGTCGTGCCGGACGTACTCATTCCTGCATCGCCCGGACCCTGAAGTAGCCGTCCTCCTGCGAGGGAGCGTTACTCAGCGCCTGGTCTCGCAACAACGACCCGTGCACCTCGTCGTCGCGGAAAACGTCGGTGAGCCCGCCGACCTGCGCCGTGGGCTCGACGGCGGCGGTGTCGAGCTGTTCCAGCTGGTCGATGTAGTCGAGGATCTTGGAGAGCTCGCCGCTGAGGCGCTCCATCTCGTCCTCGCTCATTCCGAGCCTCGCCAGTTCGGCGACATGACGCACCTGGTCCACCGTGAGTTTCACGGCAAAAGTGTAGGCGCGGGGGCCTCGCTAGACTCTGGGAGACATGACTGACAGCAACACCGTCGCCCGCACCGGTGACGACTTCCACCCGGGGGCGGACGTCTTCTCGGAGGACGAACAGCACGTCGGCACGCTGCGCAGCACCGTGGTTGACGAGCAGTCGCTGGAGCTCCAGGCGCTGGTGGTCAAGGAGAGCAAGCGATTCGCCGGCACCCTCCTCTCGCCCGGCACCGCGATGATGAACGACGAGCTACTGGTGCCTCTGAGCGCGGTGAAGAAGGTCGACCGTCAGCGGGTCGACCTGGCACTGACCGCCGACCAGCTGCGGCGCCTCCCCCCGTACCTCACGTACAAACGCCGTTCGCCGTCACCGGCCGCGTATCTGCAGGAGGTCGAAACGGCGCTGGGTGGGATGCCGGGCATCACCCGCGAGACCGAGGAGGCCCACAAGCCGGCCAGTGAGATCGAGATCTACGCCGATGAGCCCGTGATGCTGGGCCATGACGGGCGCCAGATCGGCAAGGTCGTGAGCACTCTCTTCGAGGACCTCCACCTGGTGGGAATCGTGATGAAGCCGGAGGGCTGGTTCAAGGACTCCGTCATCCTGCCCCGCCGTTTCCTGGCCCGCAGCGACGACGCGGCGCTGTTCGTCCAACTCACCGACGAGGAGTTGCAACAGCTCAAGCCCTTCTCCGCGAGGGACTGACCTCGGCCGGCGCCGGCTCGCTCAGCGCCGACCAGGCGCGGAGGCTGGCCCTGGCGGCCCAGGGCCTCGTGGGCGCGCAGGGTCGCAGCGTGCTGGGCCTGCTTGACAAGCTCGGCGGGGTGCAGCTGGACACCATCTCCACCCTGGCACGGTCGCATGAACTCTTCGCCTACGCCCGGCTGGGGGCGGTCGGGCGAACGGCGGTCGAGCGAGCCTTCTGGGGATCTCCGCCTGCGACGTTTGAGTTCTGGGCGCACGCGGCGTGCATCCTGCCGATGGCCTCGTGGCCCTGGTTCGAAGCCGAGCGGCGGAGACGACGGGCGCATCCTCACAGCCGGCGCCTGCTCTCCGAGTCCGCTCTGCGCGAGGTTCGGGCGCGGCTGGTGAGCGAGGGTCGCCAGACCGTCGCCGAGCTGGGCGGAGGCCGGCTGTCGGAGGGCTGGTGGAACTGGAGCCCGGTCAAGATCGCGGTCGAGGAGCTGTACAACATCGGCGAGGTGGTATGCGTCGCGCGTCGCGGCTGGCGGCGGGTGTACGACCTGGCCGAGCGCGCAATCCCTTCTCAGCTGCTGGCGATGCAACCCAGCGATGAGGAGTGCTACGCGCGGTTGGTGGCCATCGCCGGGGCGGGGTTGGGCGTTGCTGCGCAGCGCGACCTGCAGCATTACCTCTCGCTGAGCGCCGACGCCGTACGGGTCGGTCTGGCAGGCGCCGGCCTGGTGCCGATGAGCGTTGAAGGTTGGGCCGGGCAGGCGTGGGCGTCCCCGGGGTCGCTGGAAGCGCTCGAAGGTGGTGGACCTCGCGGGCGTCAACGCACGACGCTGCTGTCACCGTTTGACTCCCTGCTGTGGGACCGCGCCCGGGTGCAGCGGGTGTTCGGGTTCACGCACAAACTGGAGGCCTATGTACCCGCGGCGAAAAGGGTGCACGGGTACTACACCATGCCGCTTCTGGCCGGCGGACGGCTGCGCGGACGCGTGGATCCCGGGCGGGAGGGGACGACGCTGGTTGCGCGCCAGGTTTCGGTGGATGCCGGCGGGGAGGACGCGCTGGCATCGGCACTGGCGGAGGCGGCGTCCTGGGTGGGATGCCACCGGGTGGTCGTCGGGCGGCTGGCGCCGGAGGGCTCGCGTGGGGAGATCGAGGATGGGTTGAGAGCGCGGGGGGTGGGCTGACCGGGAAAGGCCGCTGTGCAGTCCCGGCGACGGCCTCGTCCTAGTGGGCAGAAGTGTCGCAATGATCGCTGGCGTACCCATGCTACGAACATCTGTTTGGTATAATTGGGACATGGGGTTTGGGGAGGGGGGTCCTGTGCCCGGGGGTGAGTCAGCACCCGCGATCGGCGCGGAGTTGAGTCTTCTTGGCGCTGCCGTCGAGCGCTTCTGCCGGCGTCCGGAGGAGCTTTTGCTGTCTCACGAGATCGGTCAGCAGATG
>JBPCPW010000071.1:0-44578 GCA_050998755.1 Candidatus Dormibacteria bacterium | reverse complement strand
GCCCGCTGCGCGGGGCTGCGCGCCTCCCTCACGCACCTATAGGTGCGCTCGGTCCGGTGCTCACCCGGCTCCTTCGTTTCGAACGTCCATCATCCCAATCTGCGGCGCCCGGATCGGTGGATCCCGGTTTAACGACCGGACCTCTACGCCGGGGTCGAGTTCTCCGTAGGCATGTTGGCCGCCCACTCAAGGGTCTCGGGGGTTAGGGGAAGCGGGAGTCGGATCTCGAGTTGAGCCAGCAGGTCCCCCTTGCCCTCCTTGCGCCACCGGGGCATGCCCAACCCGCGCAGCCGCATTACCTTGCCATTCTGGGTTTCCGGCGGAACCGTGAGGCTGACCTTTTTGCCGGTGATGGTGGGCACCTCGACGTCACCACCCACGAGGGCGGCGCGCAACGGTACCGGCACCTCGATCCGGAGGTCGTCGCCGTTTCGCGTAAAGACCGGGTGGGGCCGAACCTGCACCCGTATATACAGGTCGCCGGACCTACCACCGCCGCTGCCTGCGGACCCCTGGCCCGCGGCGCGAACCCTGGCCCCCTCGCGGATCCCGGCAGGGATCTTCACCTCCACGCGGCGCGGCCCGCTCGGGGTCTGCAGCTCCACGGTGCGAGCGGTGCCGCCGGCCGCCTCCTCCAGGGTGATCTCAACCTCGCCCTCCACGTCCTGGCCCAGCGCAACCCGCGCGGGACGCGCGGCCCTGCCGGCTGCACCGCCCCCTCCGAACATGGAGTTGAAGAAGTCCGAGAACGGCGAGGCGTTGCCGAAGACGCTCTCCATCTCCTCGGCAGACATCGTCTGGTATTGGGCCGGCCCCCGCCCGCCAAAGGGGTTGCCGCCGCCCTCAAACGGGTTGGGACCGGGGCGGCCGGCGCGCTCCCACGACTGATACTGGTCCCACTGCGGCCCGTACTGATCGTACTTCTTGCGCTTCTCAGGGTCGCTCAGGACCTCGTTGGCCTCGTTGACCTCGGTGAACTTCGACGCGGACTGCGGATCGTCCGGATGGAGGTCGGGGTGGTACTTGCGGGCGAGCTTGCGGAAGGCAGCCTTGATCTCCTTCTCGGAGGCGTCTTTCTTGACGCCGAGGATCCCGTAGTAGTCCTTGAACTTGGTTGCCATGGCTGTAACAGGTTTACCCTACGGCCCCATCCGCGAACCGTGCCGCGGCGGTGATCCAAATGGGGCGGCCAGGTCGTACATCAAGACGGCTGGAAACTGAAGGGAGAGCGAGCATGGGTTTCGACATCGAGCGCTACAAAGAGAACTCCAAAAAGATCGACCTGTCGGGCATCGACTGGTCGCGGGCCGGAGATCACCCGCTGCCGCAGGGCGCGGTGGATGCGATGACCTACATGATGGACATCGAGACCCACACCGTGATCTACCTCTCCGAGCTGCTGGTCTCCAAAGCCTGCATGGACCCCGAGATCACCTCGTTCCTCAGCGTCTGGGTCTACGAGGAGATGTACCACGGCGAGGCCTTTGTCAAATTCTTCCGCGCCTACGGCATCCCGGTCAGCGACCAGCGGCCCAAGGAGATCCGGCTCAAGGAGGGCTTCGGGCGTGTCGGCGCGGTGATGACGATCATGTTCGGTTCCTACCTGCTCCCGTTCTTCCCGGCGCTCTACCTGACCGTTGGCGCGGTCAACGAGCTGACCACCCTGACCGGCTACAGGCAGCTGCAGAAGAAGACCGACAACCCCGTCCTCCACGAGATCCTGGAACTGATCATCAAGCAGGAGCGTGCCCACTACGCGTTTTACCGGTCGATGTCCGAGCGCCTGCTGGCGGAGAGCGCCGCCGCCCGGGGGGTTGTCCGCTGGTACTTCCAGAGCCGTCCGCGGGTGGTCGGCGAAGGAGTCAAGAACGAGGCCGAGATCGACCAGTTGTCCCATTACCTCTTCGACGGCGAGGACGGCCTGGAGGCCGCGGAGTCGGTCGATACACAGATCGCGCAGCTCCCCGGACTCAAGGGCTTCGACATGCTGCAGCGTGCCGTTCGCCGCGCCGACGCTCGATACGCGTCAGGGAACGGTCAGACGGTCTCCGAGTACTCGGCCGAACCCAGCGCCTACCTCAACATGCCCAGGCCCCAGGGAGTCCCCGAATGGGACGCCATGGCACAAGAGGTCTCTTAGGCTCCCTTCCCGGCGGGCACAGAATCGTCGGCCGGCAGAGGTATCCATTTCTCGGCCCAGGTGGAGATGTCTCTGATCACCGGCTCGAGGTCGCGGCCACGCTCGGTCAGCTCGTACTCGGAGCGGATCGGGGGGCCGGTGAAGACCTGGCGCGCGACCAACTCCTCGGCCTCCAGTTCGCGCAGGCGCTCACTGAGCAGGCGGTCGGAGAGGCCCGGCACACCACTCAGGATCTCGTTGAAGCGGTGGGGCCCAGCGAAGAGAACCCGCAGGATCGCACCACTCCAGCGCTTGCCGATCAGTTCGACGGCCCGGTGATAGCGGGGACAGAACGCGGTGATGGTGGGCTGGGGCTCGGCCTCGCTGGCGCCCTTCGAATTGGGCATCTGGAGGCCGAGCCTAGCACTCATGACGGTGTCTGGATACCCTCCGCCCAGGGGTTACGCTGAGCGGCGTGAGCCTCAAGGTCATCCATGCCAGCCTCGCTTCGGTGACCGCCGCCGCCGGCTTCGCGCTGGTCGTCTCCGCCGGCTGGGCGACGTATCGGCGCAGCGCTTCGAGCATTCGCCTGGTCCTGCTGGTGCGGCGGGCGGCGATCATCGCGGCCCTGCTGGCGGGCGCCGCCGGGGTCCTGCTGCTGGTCACCGGTCACCGCCCGCACGCACTCCTCCATGTGATGTACGGGGTCTTCGCGCTGCTGACGGTGCCGTTCGCGGCGACCCTGGCGGCCAGGAACCCCCAACGGGGTGGGGTTTACCACCTGGTAGCCGGCATCCTCCTCCTCGGCCTGGCCTTCAGGCTGGCCGCCACGGGGTAATAACCCGCGCGCAGGTGTGACCGGGGTCACAGACCAGCGCCGTCGGCCGCGTCGACCATCAGGCCACCGCCCGCCATTCCCCCGGGTGAGCAAGGAGGCCCTATGTTCCGCGAGATCTATGTCCCCATTGACAACTCCGAGCATTCCAATGGCGCGATCCAGGTGGCGGTGGCGCTGGCCAGGGACACCGGCGCCCGGCTCACCGGCTGCCACGTCTACGCGGCGCGCATGCACGACGTGCGCTTCAAGCAGATGGAATACACCCTGCCGGAGGAGTACCAGGACGAGCAGGAGCTGGAGCGCCAGCGCAAGATCCACGACTCGCTGATCACCCGCGGGCTGCAGCTGATCTCCGATTCCTACCTCGACGTCCTCAAGGAGGCCGCCGATGCTGCCGGCGTCGAAGTGGACTACAAGACCTTCGACGGCAAGAACTGGGAGTGCCTGGCCAAGGACATCACGGACTCGGCCTACGACCTGGTGGTCATGGGCGCGCTGGGAATGGGCGCGGTCAAGGACAGCCAGGTGGGCAGCGTGGTGGACAGGGTGGTGCGCCGGACCCGCACCGACTCCCTCATCGTGCGGGACGTCCATCCGCTGTCCGACAAGGCCAGTGACCGCATCGTGGTCGCGGTGGACGGCAGCCCCCAGTCGTTTGCCGCGGTGAAGACGGCCATCGCACTCTCCAGGATCTTTGGCAAGAAGGTGGAGGCGGTCGCGGTCTACGACCCGTACCTCCATTACTCGATGTTCAACGGCATTGTCGATGTGCTCTCCGCAGAGGCCAGCAAGGTGTTCCGCTTCAAAGAGCAGGAGCAACTGCACGAGGAGATCATCGACAGCGGCCTGGCGCGGATCTACGAGTCGCACCTCAAGGTCGCCCGGAGCGTCGCCCAGGAGGATGGCGTGGAGCTCAAGACCACGCTACTGGACGGCAAGGCGTTCAAGAAGGTCCTGCAATTTCTCCGCGACGAGCCGCCATGGTTGCTGCTTGCCGGCCGCATCGGGGTGCACTCGCACGAGGACATGGACATCGGCAGCAACAGCGACAACCTGATGCGGATGGCACCGTGCAGCGTGCTGCTGGGCAGCCGGACGTACGTTCCCCCAGTCGATGTCCAGGCCGAGGCAAGCGTGGTCTGGACCGAGGAGGCGGAGTCCCGCATGGAAGAGGTACCCGCGCACGTGCGAGGAGTCGTTCGCAGCGCGATCTGCAGGTATGCGATGGAGCGTGGCAACTCGGTGATCAGCTCGTCGGTGATCGATGAGGCGGTGGCCGACATCATGCCCGAGCGCGCAGCAGCGTCGATGGGTGTCAAGCCCAACCCGCGGCCGGCATCGATGACCGAGGCTGCGGTTCGCGACGCCTGGGTCTGCCAGCGTTGCGGGCGGCCGGCGCGAGACCGCAGGCCTGAGGCCTGCCCCGTTTGCGGCGGCACCGAGCTGCTGCTGGTGGCCAAGGACGACGTCCGCCGGGCGGCCGAGCGCGAGGGCGGCATCGAGGAGGAGGCGGCGTTCGACGGCTTCACGGTGCAGTGGACCAAAGACGGCAAGCAATCGCTGGACGTGGTGCCAAAGGGATATGAGCGCCGCCGGGTCAAGGCGGTGATCGAGAAGATGGCGCGGATGCAGCGCCTGGGGGTGATCACCCGGGAGTTCGCCGATGCCAAGGTCGCCGAGGCGTGGGCGCCGGTCAGCGCGATCGTTGGCGACGCGCCGGCTATCGGTAACGGCAACGGGCACGGCAACGGCGTGGGCCTGGCCACCGCCGGGGCCACCGGCTGGGTGGCGACACCACGCGACCGCAACGATGCCGGACCGCATTGGACCGACGAGGCAACCGTGCGCTTGGACCGTGTGCCGGCCGGCTTCATGCGCACCATGGCACGGACCAAGGTGGACGAGTACGCACGCAAGATCGGCGCCGACCGGGTGACCCTGGACGTCTGCGAGGGCGGCCTCACGGACGCCCGCGAACTGATGGGCCAGATGATGCGGTCGTACGGGCCCGACGCTGAGAAGATCGCCCACATGATCCCCGGCCACGGCCCCGTGGCCATGGCCCCGGAGGTGGAGAACCCGGCTCCCGGGTGGACGGAGGATGGCGTTCGTCGCCTCAACGAGGTGGAGGTGCAGGCGGCCCAGAGGTTCGACCCGGCGCGCGCCCGGGAGATGGCCGAGCACGCCGCCGAGTCCCGCGCAGCCCGCACCGGCGAGGCGCTCAACGCCGCCTTCCTGGAGCGGCTGGGTGTCAAGCTGGGATACGGACACCCGCTCGCGGGAAAGACCTACGAGCACGCATTCACCTGGACCCCAGAGGCGGAGGAGCGGCTCCGGGACGTCCCCGACTTCTGCCGCGAACTGACGCGCTGGCGCGTCGAATGGACGGCGGTCAAGAAGGGGCTTGGGACCGAGATCACGCCCGACAAGATGGACGTCAAGTACGACATGTGGGGCGAGGTGTCGCACGAGATGCAGGCCCAGGGACCAAGCATGCCATGGTCGGACGAGGCCGAGAAGCGCGTCGCGCGCATTCCCGACTTCGTCAAGGGCCAGGTGATGCAGGCTGTTGAGGGCAATGCCAGGGACATGGGCCGCGAGGAGGTCACCGGCGAAGTGCTCGACGGCGTGATCGAAAAGTGGATCGCCACCGGCGACTTCCACGAAGGCCGGTTCGGCTTCCGCGCGTAGCGCTGACGTACATGGCCCAGGCAGTCCTCGCCGTCCCGCTCCGCGCGCCGGAGGCGGTCTCACCCGTCTCCGCGCGCGGACTGAGCCGCGTCTATCCCAACGGCCGCGGCTGTATCGGGGTGGACCTCGACGTCGCACCGGGGCAGGTGGTGGGATTGATGGGCGTCAACGGCTCCGGCAAGAGCACCCTGCTGAGCGTGCTCACCACCGCTGAGACGCCGACGTCGGGCGAGGTCACCTGGTTTGGCCGGCGGGCGCGCCGGGACCCGGCGCTGCTGCGGCGGCTGGGGGTGCTTGGAGACTCGCCGATGCATTTCGATGAGCTCAGCGGCGAACAGAACGTCTATTTCTTCGCCCGTCAGTACGGGGTGCCCGCCGAGCAGGCGCGGCAGCGTATGAACCACTTACTCGAATGGTGCGGCCTGCAGGAGTCGCGCGACCTGAGGGTTGCGGAGTACTCGCTGGGCATGCGCCGGCGGCTCTCGATCATCGAAGCCCTGCTGCACCAGCCTGACCTGCTCCTGATGGACGAGCCGACCCTCGGACTTGACCACCTGGGGGCCGGGGACCTCGCCACCCGGCTGCGCGAGGAGGCCGACCGCGGGGCCGCGCTGGTGCTGTCCACCAACGACGCGGCGCTCGCCGAACGTACCTGCGACCGGGTCCTCTTCCTGCATGCCGGCCGCGTCGTCAGCGAGGAGACCGTTGGCCGCGCACCTCTGGCCCGGCTGTTCCGACGCGCCACCGGGACACCCCTGGTCCGGGCCCAGCTGGGAACCCGGGGTTGAGCACCCTGCCGGCGTCGATCGCGCGCCGGGAGTTCCTGGAATTCGGCCAGCGCCGCCGTGCGCTGATTATCAAAATGGCGTTTCCGCTGGTTGTCGGGCTGCCGCTGTTGACCAGTGCGGCACCGTCGTTTTACGCCGCCATGGCCCTGACAATGCTGATCACCATCATCGGCGCCCTGGGCACCGGCGCGGTCTTCAGTCGCGATCGCGCCGTCGGCATGCAGGTGAGATACCGGCTGTTGCCCCGGCGGCAAGGCGTGGTTCTCCTGGAGCGGCTTACGGCATCCGCAGCGATCGACCTTTTGCAGCTGGCGCCCATCCTGGTCCTGCTGGCGATACGCCACCCCGCGGCGGCACGGTGGTGGCCGGCGCTGCTGCTGACCGTGGCGGGCATGGTGCTGTGCGCCAACGTTGTCGGCGCGCTCGCCAGCACATTCACCACCCAGCCGGGCGAGGTGATGCTCTACGTACTTCTTCCCCTGCTACCCGCCTTTTACCTGGCGGGCGTCTTCGCGCCGATCACCACCCCGCTCCAGCACGTGGCCTCGGTGCTCCTGCCGATGACCTACCTGCACGACGCGTTGCTTGGTGCCCTGCAGGGATCGCCGAGGCTCACGATGGGTGCCGCGGCCGCCGGCGGTGCCGTCACCCTGGTGCTCTCGGTCATCGCGGCGCTGGCGTCCGGGCGCCGCGTGCTCGAGACATGAACGAGTGAGCGCGGCGGTCCTGGCCAGCGGATATTCGCGGCTGCAATCCCTTCCGGATATCCACGTACCGCTGATCGGCAACCGTTGGGCGATCGGGATCTTCTTCCTCATCCACATCGTCTTCGGCTCGTTCACCATGGGCACGATATTCCTGTCGCCCACGTATCAACTGCTGGGCCGCCGGCGAAATGATGCGCGGTTCAGCCGCTACGCGCGCGGCCTGGCCACCGTCAACATACGTATCTTCAGCCTCGGCGCCACCTTCGCGGGCTTCGCGGTCATCCTCCTGACCGCGCTGTATCCCAGGTTCTTCATTCCGCTGATCGAGCTGTTCTTCTGGCCATTCCTTATCGCGTTTGTCATCTGGATCCCGGCCATCGCCGCGCTCTATCTCTACGTGCACCAATGGGATCGTCTGGTGGTGAGTCACCCTCGCCTGCACCTCTCGGCCGGCTATTACGCGGCGGCCTTCGAGCACATCTTCCTGGTCTTGATCGTGGGCATCGACAGTTATCTCCTGACGCCGGGCGCCGGCCGTGGCCTGGCGGCATTTTTCAACCAGTCATATCTTCCCGAACTGGGGCACCGGTTTGTTGGCAATATCTCCTGGGCATCCTTCTTTGTCGCCGGGATCAGCGCCATTCGCGCGTCGACAGCGGGCTCAGAAGCCGATCGCGTGTACCAGGCGTGGGCGACCCGCGCCAGCATGATCGTGGGATTCCTCACCCTGGTGCTGCAGGTGGTGCTCGGTTTCGCCTTCGCCGAGGCCGTCAAGCAGGGATCGCCGGGGGCCTTCAGCTACTCCGTGAAGGGGCCCTTCGCGTGGCTCTGGCTGGTGCAGGGCCTGTTGCTGGCGGTGCTGCTGGTGGGCTCCAACCTTTACTTTCAGCAGACCCGGCCCACACCCTCAGGGCGGTTGATGACCTGGCTGGTGGTGGGGCTTTCGGTGGTCGCGGTGGCACCCGCGCCGCTCTATCCCCACGGGCTGTTCTGGGTGCGCTACGTCGTCATCAGCGCCACGGTGGTCACCAGCCTGGTGCACTTCGGCGGGTGGCGGACGGCGCGGGCGGATTCGCCGGTGGAGCGTGATCTGGCGCGTGCTCCGCGCACCACGATGGCGGTGATCGCGGCCAGCGCCCTGACCATATTCCTGCTGATGGGAATCATCCGCACCACGGCCCGCGGAGAGTTCACCGTTTACGGCAAGCAGACGGAGTCCCAGTCCTATGGGCTTTACAACCCACCAGCCGGCCACTACCCGTGATCGCCACCAGCGAGATGGGCCAGCTGCAGACCGTCTTCTACATCGTGCTCACCGGCGGCACGATCATCGTGTTCGCCCTGTTCCTGGTGGGGGTGGGATTTGCCACTGTGCCCGCGGTCTTCCGCCGCCCCGGCCAGCGCCTGCTCGCCAGCCTGATCACCGGGGCGCTGGTGTTCACCTTCAGCTGGATCCTGGTGGTGAGCGCGGGGATCGTTTATGCGGTGAGTCGCCATGCCTGATAACCCGGCAACCGATCCCGGGGGGCTGGTGCTCCAGCCTCGGAAACCAGAGCGATTGAGCCGACGGCGCTTCGCGGCCTGGGGCACTGCGGTCACCGGGGCGCTGGTGTCTCTGACGCTGGGCATCCCGATCATCGGCTACCTGGTCTCCCCGCTCTTCGCGCGCAGGGACCCGCTGGTGGAGAAGCGCGTCGGCAGCATTCTCGACCTGGTCGACCAGAGGCCGACCCGCTTCGTAGTCTCGTTCCCTCGAGGCGCGTGGCTTACAACTGAAGATCAGCACACCGTTTTCGTCGTCAAGCACGGCGCAGAGGTCGACGTCTTTTCCAACACCTGCACTCATATGCAGTGCCCGGTGCGTTTCCAGGGGGACCTCAACCAGTTTCTATGCCCGTGTCATGGCGGTCTGTATGACCTCCACGGAACCAACGTCGGCGGGCCGCCGCCCAAGCCGCTGCCGCGCTACACCCACCGGGTTGACAGCGATGGCGTGCTCTATGTCAAGAACGAGTTGGACGAACAGGTATGACCACCGGGTTCAACCGCCCGGCTAAGCCAAAGCGCCTCTGGCAGCTTTACGCGTGGTTCGACGAGCGCACCGGCATTCGCAAACTGCTGCGCAGCGGCCTCTATGAGGCGGTACCGATCCGCGGCAGCTGGTTCTACACCCTGGGCAGCGCGACCTTGGTGCTCATCATCCTGCAACTGGTAACCGGGATATTCCTGCTTTTCCAGTATGTGCCGTCGGTGCAGGAGGCATGGGAGAGCCTCAATTTCCAGAAGCAGACCGACGTCTTCGGGGCATGGATTCGCGGCATCCATCTCTGGGGTGCGTACCTCCTGATGTTCGTCATCGGGCTGCACCTGGTCCGCACCTTTTTCTCTGCCTCTTACAAGCGACCACGCGAGCTCAACTGGATGACCGGGGTCCTCCTGCTGGTCCTGGTGCTGGGCATGGCGATCACCGGCGCATTCCTACCCTGGGACCAGGCCGCGTACTGGACAGCCGTGGTGGTCACCAATATCCCTGCCTACACACCATTCATCGGACCGTTTATTCGAACGCTGTGGCGGGGCGGCGAAATGGTTGGACCGATCACCCTCACCCGGACCTTCGGAATCCACGTCTGGCTTTTGCCGTCGATCCTCTTCCCGATGATCGGCGCGCACCTGGCGCTGTTGCGCAAACACGGCGAGTTCGGATCATACGTCAACTACCGAGGCGCCTTCAGGACCCGTGAGGGACACGTCATGCCGCCCCCCGCCGACCGTCTCGAAGCCGATCCTCCCTACCCCGCCGCACCCACCGACGAACTCTGGTCAATCCCCCTGGAAACCGAGGACTTCTATCCGCATCAGACTTTCAAGGACGGCGTGGTCTCGGCCGTGCTGGTGCTCATCGTCTTTGCCCTGGCGGTGACCATCGGGGCGCCGCTTGAGGACAAGGCCAACCCCGCAACGGTGACCTATACCCCGGTGCCGGAGTGGTTTTTCCTGCCTCTTGACCAGTTGCTCGTGCTGCTGCCGAAGCAACTGACCGGCCTGATCCTGGCACTACCCATGGGCGGGGTGTTGCTGCTCTTCGCGCTGCCGTTCATCGATCGCGGCCACGAGCGCAACCCATTTGAGCGCCCAGCCATCGTGGTCCCCGGGCTGATCATCGTGTTCTTCCTGCTGGCGCTGACTCTGCTCGGCTCCGGGAGGCTGTTCAACCTGTGATCACGCTTGTGGTTTCACTCAGCGCGATGGTCACTGCCGTCATCGCGTCCGGAGACCCCTTCTTCCAGTCGCAGGCGCCCGGGTTTGGGGGGGTGATGGGTGCCCGGCTGGCAATTGCCATCGTGGCGCTCACCCACATCCTGAGCGCCGGCCTGATCAGCGGCGCAGGGCAACTCGGCCCGCTGGTGGAGTGGCTGGGATATGTCCGCCGCCGCGAGGACTACGACCGGTTGGCGCACGGGCTGGGCAAATTCACGGTGGTCTATTTCGCGATCAGTTCATCAATCGCCTTTTTGTTTGTCACGGTTTTGCTCACCGGGATCTGGGGACATTTCTGGACCACCCTGGTGCGGGTGATGTGGGTTCCCCTGATCATCGAGCTCTTCGCGTTCCTGTTCGAGATCATTTTCGCCTACCTCTGGTATTACTCCTGGGAGCCATTGCGCGAGCACAAGCGGTTGCACCTGGCGCTCGGTGGCCTGCTGGTGTTGGCTGATTTCCTGCAGGTCCTGATGATCAACGTGGTCGCGTCGTACATGGAGACGCCGACCCCCCCGACCAACCTCTTCACAGTCATCCTCAACCCCACCTTCTACGAACTGCAGGTGCATCGCATCGTAGCCAACCTGGCCTATATCGGGTTCGGGATAGCGGCGTTCGCCGGCTGGCGTTTCCTGCGCACCAAGGACGGCGAGAAGAAGAAGTATTACGACTGGGCGGGAAGTTTTGGAATGCTGGTGGGGATTGAGCTAACCCTGCTCCAGCCGCTGGTCGGATACTCGTACGCCAAGGAGATTCAGCTGCATTCCAACGGCAGCTTTTACCGGATGATGCTGGGGAACCTGAGCACCGTCTTCCTCTTCCAGATTGTCTTGTTGGGAATCATGCTGCTGGTGGCCTGTCTCTATTTCGCCCGCCGGCTGCGCAGCGACCGGGCCCCCGGGCACCGCGTGGTGTTCGGGATGTCCATCGCCATGGTGCTGACGACCCTGTTCGCAGCGATGCCGTATCACCTGGCGTTCACCTACCAACAGGTCCAGGCCGCGGGAAGAGACCGGCCGTTCTGGAAGGGCGGGCTGATCAATCCACTGGGGGCCATGCTGCCGTGGAAGGTCCTGGCGCTGATGACCTACAGCCTGTTGGCAATCGCGGCGGTCACCTGGTACCTGCGTGGTCTGCGCGGGGTGCGCTGGGGTAATGCCGGCCGGGGCGAGCAGCGCCTACTGGTGTCATCGGCATTGCTGACCGCGGGGATGATCATCACCATGGGGGTGATCCGTGAGAACGGACGCCAGCCGGACCTGATCTACGGACAGATGTCAGTGCACGGCCAGGGTCCGACCACCGCGCCGTCGGCGCCACCGGCACCTCCATGAGCTGCCGTCGGTCCGCGCCCCCCTCAGCCCTCCAGGAGCTCGGCCAACCCGACCGGGTTGGTCACCTTGATGCGCCGGTGACGCACCTCGACGTAGCCATCGGCCTGCAGGCCGCCCAACACTTTGGTCACGGTCTCGCGGTGGGCCCCCACCATGTCACCCAACACCTGGTGAGTGATCCCCTCGATCACTCCGTCCTCGTCGCGCCGCAGCCGCAGCAGGGCGAGGGCGATGCGCGAACTGACGCTGTGATAGGCGAGGTATTCGAGCCGGTCCTCGTGGTCCACGAGGCGGTTGCCGATGGCCTCCAGCATCACCAGGCCGACGTCGGGCTGGTGCCGGATCACCTCCCCCGTCTGGACCCGCGAGAGCACCTCGATCTCAGAGTCCTCCAACGCCTCGCCAACCCCCCGCGCCAGGCGCGCGCCAACGAACCAGGAGGGGGGTTCGAGGAGGTCGAGTTGGAGCTTGCGGCCACCCAGCGTGTAGCGGCTGAGGCGTACCCGCCCAAGGTTGAGATGGAACATCCACTCGGCACCGGCGTCGGCCTGGAAGAAGGTCGCTCCCTTGCGGACGCGAAGCAGTCGAGGAGGTGGCGAAAGCCATCCGAGCGAGCTTCCCAACGCCATCGCAGTCAAGGTAAGAACCAACAGTTTAGGCACTCTGATGACTGAGCGCTTGGACCACCCCATTCGCGATCTTCCAGGCGATGCGCTGGTCCGCGGAGACATCCACCTGCGGGTGTACGGGCTCCCCGAGAACGAGGTCCAGCGGACCACCGGGAAACACATGCCCCACTGGATCAAGCGCCTCTACCAGAGCTATGGCGCGGACCCTGGCCGCCCGCCGCTCAGCGCTTCGATGGAGGCCGTCGCGGAGAGCCTCGGACACCGCCTCGAGGGCATGGCCCTGATCCTCCAGAAGGCTGAGGCCCGGGGCTGGAAGGCGGCCGTCGAGGGGGAGGAGCTGGTCATCTACACCGGCATTGGGGACGACGAGGTCTATGTCCAGCTCGAGGAGGATGGCGTCCTCACGCTGGTGCAGGAGTTGGCTCACCGGGATGCGATACCCGGTGAGTAGTGCCGGCAGCGCCGAGCGCGTGGGCCACGTCCTGGTGATTGAGGACGAGCCCAACATCGCCGGCATCATCCTCTACAAGCTGCGGCGGGAGGGCCACGCCGTGGACCACGCCGACAGCGCGGCCTCCGCGCGCCTGCTGCGCGCTCCGTGGGACGTGGTCCTGCTCGACTCCAGCCTGCCGGGAGAGGACGCCATGCGCCTGTTGACCGAGCTGCGTGCCGGCGCGCCGGTGGTGGTCATGACCGAGTCGCGCGATGAGGAAACGCCGAACCTGGCGCTACGCCTGGGGGCGGCGGCGATCGTGCGGAAGCCGTTCAAGCCGACACTCTTGGCCCGATTGGTGCTGGAAGTTCTCTCCCTGCCGAAAGGTGACGCCGATCACAGCTACGGGCCACCCGCCGGCGGGTTAATCACCACCATGTCCGCACCGGAGGTGGCTGGATGACCGACACGATGACAGTGGCGCCGGTGGTGGCCGCGGCGCTGGACGAGCGCGTGAGCTGTTTCTGGGTCTACCGGCTCCGACCGAGCTGGCGGCTGCTTGACCGCGAGGCGCGCCGGGCTGGCACCGAGGCACTGTCCCGGGTGCTGCAACCCCCATCTACCAGCGGAGTCTCCCTGCGTGGCGCGTACAGCATGGCCGGCCTCAACCACGGCGCCGACTTCATCCTGTGGTACCTGTCGACCAATGGCGACTCCATCAACGACCTGGCAATCGAAATCCGGCGCACCGGGCTGGGACAGCACCTGGAAGCGCGGGACGTGCTACTGGGGCTGGCGGGGCCCTCGGAGTACAACCCCGACCACCTGCCGGCCTTCCTCAAGGGTGACCCGCCGCGTCATTACCTCTCCGTTTACCCGTTCGTCAAAACCCCCGAGTGGTACTTGCTTCCCGAAGCAGAACGGCGGGAGATGATGGCCGAGCACGGGCGGGCCGGTCGCAACCACGCGGTGGCGGGAAACACGGTGCGCTCATTCGGGCTCGGGGACGCCGAGTTCGTAGTCGCCCTGGAGGCGGACCACCTGAAGGACGTCGTGGATTGCATGGATGCTCTACGTAGACTCCGCGTGCGCCAGTACACCCAGCGTGACGCTCCGATCTACCTGGGCCGGCTCCAGCCTCTCAGCGAGGTGCTGGCCGGGCTGGCGTAGCAACGCCTGGCCGACGGCGATCGCGGCGTCAGGCGAGATGGGCGGGGTGGGCAGGTTGCGCGTCCAGCTGGTCGGCCAGGCTGCGCAGCACACCGGCGAGGCGGAACCTGACGGGGTTTCCGCCCGTGGCGCGCACCTCCTCACCACCCGGCCGCAGCCGGCGCCGGCGCTCGGCCCGGCCCTGCATTGCGGCCTGGTATCCAAGGACTTCTCTTTCGAAATGGTCGTAGTTCATGACTGGAGTCTAGCGGCACTACTTGCCAAATACAACTATATGTGGATATAATCAGTGCATTATGCCGATATACGATGAACCATCAACGCCCAGGGTTGCCGCCAGGGTGGCCCCCTCCGCCGCGCTCGAACTCTTCTGGCTGACGCTGCGATGTGACGGCGGTGCGGCGCCCAAGGAACACCCACTCTTCGACCCCCGCAACCGTGCCATGGCCAGGCTCGCCGAACGCACCCGACAATTCTGGGGCGCGGGCGAGGAGGGCTTTCCCGAGTTGCTGGCCATCGCGGCTCACCGGGGAATGCTCGTCGGGGACTCGCTGGACATGTTTCTCACCGATCTGCCCGTCTCCGCGATGAGGACCGATGACCTGAGCCTGGCGTCGGAGACCGCTGAGGTTCGCGGCATGATCGTCGGCCGCCTCGACCGGCTGGCGTCTGACGCCGGGCTGCGCCGGAGATACCTTGCCCTGCTGCGCGACCTCTGGGGGGCGGTCCGGGCGGAGTGGGAAACCGTCGGAATCGCCGCTGTGGAGCGGGGTACGCTGCTGGCGCAGCGGCGCCTCGACGCGGGCGAGGAACCCGCCGACCTGGCGCCGAGGGTCTCCGAGCAGGCGCTCAGCCTGGTTCGGCGTCCCGGCAACACCGAGATCCTGGTCTGCCCCGGCTACTTCAGCGGGAGGTGTGTGTGGGAACTGCCCGGGGTGTTGCTGTTGGGGGTCCCGGCTGATGGAGGTGGCGACCTCGCAGAGCTCAGATCGCGCGCCGAGGGCCTTGCTGCCAGACTCAAGGCTGTCTCCGACCCCACCCGGTTGGCCATCCTGCTGCGCGCCGGCAACGGGCCCGTGAGCATCACCGAGGTCACACGTGAGTTCGGGATCTCGCAGCCGGCGGTCAGCGTCCACTTCCGTGTCCTCCGCGACGCGGAACTGGTGACCGGGCAGCGTGACGGCGGCCGCACGCTCTACAGCGTGGACTCCGCCAGCGCCAGTGCCCTGGTGGACGAACTCTCGCGGGCACTGGTCCGGCAACCCGCCGCCGGCGCCTCCGCGTAACCTGCGCCTAGCTCGAGTCAATCCCGCATGCTCGCCGTCGCTCTGGCCCTGCTCTCCAGTGTTTTCTGGGGCTCTGCCGACTTTGGTGGCGGGCTTTTGTCGCGCCGTGTATCGGTGGCGGCGGTCGTCATCCTTAGCCAGGCTGCCGGCGGGGCGGTGCTCCTGGTGGTCAGCGAGCTGAGTGGGGAGCCCTTCCCCCATTACGCGTGGCTGGCGATGAGTGCCGGGGTCTTCGGCGTGGTCGGCCTGCTGCTGTTCTATCGCGGGTTGGCGATCGGCAAGATGTCGCTCGTCGCCCCCGTCGCCGCCTGCGGCGCGGTGGTACCGGTGCTCTTCTCCCTGACCACCGGGCAGGTGCCGCGGATCCTCACCCTGGCCGGGTTGGCCAGCGCGATGGCCGGGGTGGTGCTGGCGTCGATGACACCTCCGACGCAGGCCGTGGGCGACGATTCGCACCCCAGGGAGGCGGCCCTGGCAGCAATCGGCGCTGCCCTCTGTTTCGGCCTTTTCCTTTTGCTGCTGGGACGCGCCGCCCACCTCGAGCCGCGCTCCGTGCTCTGGCTGTCACTGTGCACCAGGCTGGCCTCTGTGCCCACCCTCGCCGTGGGGCTGATCGTCGCGCGGATCGCCTTGCCCTGGGGACAGTTGGACCCCCGACGCGGCCTGCGACTGCTGGCAGCGATTGCCCTCGTGGGCCTTGGGGACGCGACCGCGAATACCCTCTTCGCGCTGGCCAACACGACCGGTGCGCTGGCCGTCGTCGCCGTCCTGGGGTCGCTCTACCCCCTGGTCACGGCCGGCCTGGCGCGGGTTCGCCTGGGTGAACTCCTCAGCCCACCGCAGATGGCGGGGGCGGGGCTGGCCATGGTCGGGGTGATCCTGGTCTCGCTACCCTAGCCGGGATCGGTTGAACCCGGCTCAGGCGGGAAAGGTCAGGAGTCCGCCGCCTTACTGGTCGGCGGCGGCGGCGGCGTGAATCGCTCGCGCGGCTTTTCTTCCTTGCCCGCGACGACCGGCTTCTTGACCTTCTTCTTCTTGACTTCCTTTTGGCGGTCCTTGCTTCCCACGGCTAGTGGCTCTGGCTGAGCTGGTTAGCGGGGACCGCCTTGGTGATCGTCAGGTCATTGATCGCCCGGCACTGTGGGCAGCTGATCACCAGGTCGATGGGACGGTTGGGCGCGGTGGACATGATCAGGAAATCACATTTCCCGCAGACCAGGCTGGGGGCCTTGGCGCCGCCACGACCGTTGAGCGTGCCCTTCAAATAGGACAGGGTTCGCCCTTCGGGGAGGTGTGGCAGGACCTCACATCTATGCACGTTCATCGCCTCCAAGCCTACAGGAGGGGTCTCCAGTAGCCTCTTCGCGTGACCCCCGAAGAGCGCTCGACCTTCCTGGAGACGCCGAGGTCGGCGGTCTTCTCCACGGTCGGCGGCCTGGGCGCGGTGCATTCCGTGCTGGTGTGGTTCACGTGGGACGGCGAATCGCTGGTCGTGCTCACCGAGCGCGGGTCGGTCAAACACCGCAACGTTGAGCGGACCGGCCGGGCGACCGTCCTGGTGCACGCGGATGTCGCGTACGTCAGCGTCGAGGGGACGGTGGAAACCCGCAATGTCAGCCCCGAGGAACGCCGCGAGTTATGGACGCGCTACGCCGGGCCGGAGGTCGCCGAGGAGATGGTGACCGAGGACACCACCGCGCGAATGGTGGCGCTGGTACTTCACCCCGAGCACTGGATCGCGGTGTCCGCCGGGTAGCGACCGGCCGTACGCGTCACGCGTGCAGAATTTCGGGGTCCAATTGCGACACCACGTAGCCCACCGTCGGCCCCGTGTGCACCGCGATGCTGGGCGGCACGGGGTACCGGAGAAAACGCCGCCCGGGCGCGAGCTCCCGGCAGCGAGCGAACAATGCCTCCCCAAGCCCCGGCGCGCCGCCATCGCCGATGGCCACGAGTCCCCCGGCGAGCGAGCTGAGCATCGACGCCATCATCTCGACCGCCGCCTCGCGCGATCCGGCGCGGGCGACCTTCTCAATCTGACCCCCCGCCCGAAGGCAGAGGATGTCGAACATGTCGACAGCGTGGGCGCCGCGGCCGCCGGCCGCGATGTTCCCCGGCGCCAGGCTGATGAAGACATTGGCCTGGGCGGCTGCTTCCGCGGCCACCACCTGCCTGACATCAGCATCCCCGTCGCGCTGTAGCGCCGCCACGGCCGCCAGGACGCAGAGCCCCTCGGCCATCGAGGCGGTGCCGGTGTCCGCGACCTCGACGCTTATCCGCGCCGCCGACGCGACCAGGCGGGCAGCGTCAACCGTCGAACTGAGCGCCGACCCCAGATGGATCGACCAGACCCGTTCGACCCCATCTCGCGCCGCGTCCTCGTAGGCCGCAGCCAGGTGCCCCGGAGCGGGCTGGGAGGTGGTCACCTGGGCGCCGCGCCCCAGGGCCGCGAAGAAGCTGTCGGGGTCGATGTCGGCGTCGCTGGTGGCGTGGCCGTCGATGGTCAGCCCGAGCGGGACTGTTCGTATCCCCAGGCGCCCCGAAACCTCGGGCGGCAGAGCCGCGGCGGTGTCGGTAACCACGGCCCAGGGCGCCGCGCCGGTCAGGACACCCAGCGCGGCAGGACCAGCGCCGCCGTGGCCAGGGCGTAGGCCAGCATGCCGCCGCCGCTGGCAGGGCCGCCCGGGTTGGGTAGGCGCTTCCAGGCCCACAGCGAGGACATGCAAACGAACACCGAGGTGGACGCGAGAACTGCCGGGCGCGATCGTGTGCCCTTGGGGGCGTGACGACGCGCGCCCATCACCGCCGCCGCCACGGCGAGATCGATCGGCGCAAACAGCGGAAAGGCGATGAACGTGGCGCCGAAGCTTGTCGCCACCCCCCGCCCCCCACGACGTGACGGCGGATACACATGGCCCGCCACCACGGCGGTTGCGGCGGCGTAGCAGCCGCCATCGCCGCCCAGCCGGCGCCCAGCCCATGTCGCCACGGTTCCTTTGGCAATGTCCGAGAGGCCCACGCCTATCCCCCACCATCGGCCCAACTGCTGCGAGGTATTGAAGGCGCCGGGGTTGCCGCTCCCCAGTTGCGACACGTCCGAACTCGACCGCGCCAGCCGCGCCGCAACGGCGGCGGACGGCAGGGTGCCCGCGGCGTACCCGATGACGGCCGCCAGCGCAACCCGCCTGGCGCTCATGTCAGTGGGTGCCAGAAGACGTTGGGCTGCATTTCCTCATGGTAGAGGGCGGACCGGGCATCCACCCGGTGCCGCGTTCAGGCCACGAGGTCGGGCAGTCCGTCGAGCATCTGCCGCAGGCGGCCCGCGAGGACCCGGCCGCCGGTCACCTGGAACAGGCCGTGCAGCAGCCGGCCCCGCCAGCCGAACGAGCGGCGGTCCATGCTGACGGCGACCGTTGTCCCGCCGCCGCGGCGAGGACGCACTTCCCAGCGCCACTCACCGCCCGGTCGAACCACGTTCGAATCCTCGGCAATCGCACGGACCACGCCGGGTTCCGACCAGTCGTAGCGCTCGTTCACCCAGATGCCGCCAAGGATCGCGGTCCCCTCGTGGACCAGGGCGTGGCGATCGCCCGGCTGAAGCACCCGATAGACCCCCGCAGACAGGTCCGGCCAGAGCCGTTCCCGTGCCGGCCCGAACTCGGTGAGGGCGCGCCAGACTAGGTCGGGGTCGGTGTCGGTCTCTACGACGTACCGGAACTTCGCCACGGGCACGAGTATCCGATAACCTCGGCCGGTGCCCACGGCTCTCGTCCTCCACGGCGGCGCCGGCATCTGGCCGGAGGAATTGCGCGCGGCCGCGGCCGCGGCCATCGAGCAATGTGCCGACACCGGGTGGCGCTGCATCGCGGACGGCGCACTGGAGGCGGTCGTGGCTTCCGTGCGGGCGCTGGAGGACGAGCCGCTGTTCAACGCCGGGATAGGCGCCTGCCTGACCAGCGCCGGGACCATCGAGCACGACGCGGCGGTGATGGAGGGTGGCCACCTCGCTGCCGGTGCGGTGGGCTCTGTGCTCGGTCCGCGACACCCGGTCGACCTGGCCCGCGCGGTGATGGAACTGACGCCCCATGTCCTGCTGGTGGGGACCGGCGCCGTCGACTTCGGCCGGGGCGCCGGTATCGAGATGGCCGACCCCAAGATCTTCTACACCGCGCGCCGGCGGGCCGGGCTGGTCACCAGCGACACGGTCGGCGCGGTGGCGATGGATGAGAGCGGGCGCACCGCGGTGGCGGTCTCCACCGGCGGTTACACAGGGAAGCTTCCGGGTCGGATCGGCGACAGCCCGATCCCTGGCGCGGGCTTCTACGCCGACGATGAGGCCGGGGCAGTGTGTGCCACCGGCACCGGTGAAGGATTCATGCGCCTGGTGCTGTCACGCCAGGTCCGCGATTGGATGGGGGCCGGCTTGTCCGCCCAGCAGGCGGTTGAGCAGGCCCTTGCGCTTCTCGGCGAGCACATGGAGATGACTGGCGGGATGATCAGCATCGACCGCGACGGTCACGTTGGGCACGCCTGCACCACCGCCCACATGCCGATCGCGGTACGGCACGCACCGGGCTGATGGTACGGCGCAGCTTGATCGGGCGCTGGCTATGGCAGTACATCACCGGGCCGGCCCCGAAGTTCGCGCCGGCAATCGCCTTCACCGCCTTCGTCGCAATCTTCCCCATAACCATCGGGCTGGTTTCAGTGCTGCTGCTGATCTTCCCCAGGGAGGGGCTCCCGCACGCGGTCAACCGGGTCATCCTGCAGACCTTCCCGCTGGATACCCGCCGTGAGATCGGCAACCTGTTGAACGCCATCCCGCGACACGAGAAGACGATCGTCCTGGCCGCGTTTTTGGCCATGTTCTGGAGCGGGTCCGCCCTCTTCTCAACCCTCGGCGGCGCGCTCAACGCCATCCAGGGCACGCCGGGGCGGAACGTCCTGCGGCAGCGACTGATCGGGCTGCGCACGATCGTCGTCCTGCTCGCCGCCATCGTCCTGATGATCCTGCTGGAGAGCGTGGGCGACAACCTACCCCACGCGCTGTGGGTGGGTGCGCTGCTGGCGGGTGCCCCCCTGATGATGCTGGTCGGTTTCATCTACAGCGTGGCTCCCAACAACGATCGGCGCCGCCGTGACGTGATCCCCGGTGCGGTGCTGGCAACGGTGGGCATCGAGGTGGTGACGCTCGCATTTCCGCTCTATGGGCGCGTGGTCGCGTCAACCAGCATCTACGGCCGGGGGCTGGCACTGGCGCTGGTCCTACTCTTCTGGCTCTACCTGGTCAGCCACGTCGTGTTGCTCGGGGCATCGTTCAACCAGATACGGCACGATGACAGGAGCCATGCCTAACCGGCCAAGGAGATGATGTGAGAATGCGCCTGCCGCTACTGATCCCCGCCCTACTGCTGATGTTGTTGGGCGCCATTTTTGCCCTCCAGGGCGCCGGGTTCCTCCCCAGCGCGGTGATGCACGGCAAGCCGGAGTGGTTGGTCATCGGGCTGGCAATGGTCGGCGCCGGCCTGTTCCTCGGGTACCGCGCTCGGACCCCTCCACCGGCCCAGCCGTAACCGTCACCCCTCCGCCACTTTGAGGACCAGCTTGCCGGTGTTCTCGCCATTGAACAGCTTCAGCAGCGCGTCGGGGAAGGCCTCAATCCCCTCCACGATGTCCTCGCGGGTCTTCAGCTTGCCCTCGCCCATCCACTGCGCCATCTGCATCACCGCTTCGGCATAGCGGTCAGCGTAGTCGAAGACCACGAACCCCTCCATCCGGGCGCGGTTCACCAACAGGGACATGTAATTGGCCGGTCCGGTCGGCGCCGTGGTGTTGTTGTACTGGGAGATGGCACCGCAGATCACCACCCGGGCGTGCAGCGCCAGGCCCATCAGGCAGGTGTCGAGTATCTCGCCGCCGACATTGTCGAAATAGACATTGATGCGATCCGGGCACGCTTCGCGGAGACGCTTGCTCAGCTCCCCTGCCTTGTAGTCGATGGCCGCGTCAAAGCCCAGCTCATCCACCAGGTAGGCGCATTTCTCCGGGCCCCCGGCGATGCCCACGGCACGGGCGCCCTTGATCTTTGCCACCTGTCCAACCACCGATCCCACGGCGCCGGCGGCTCCGGAAACCACGACCGTCTGACCCTCCTTGAGCTGACCGACATCGAGCAGGCCGAAGTAGGCGGTGATCCCGGGCATCCCCAGGGTCCCGAGGTAGGTGGGCAGGGCGGCGACCGACCTGTCCACCTTGACCACGTGGCGGCCCTGGGCGGTGGCGTATTCCTGCACCCCCAGGTTGCCGGTGACGTAGTCGCCCTCCGCGAGCCCGTCGGCCTTCGACTCCACCACCCGCCCGACGACCCCCGCGCGCATCACATCCCCAAGCTCGACCGGCTTGATATAGGAGCGGCCCTCGTTCATCCAGCCACGCATCGCGGGGTCCAGCGAGATGTAGTTGACGCGTACCAGGACCTCGCCCTCCGCGGGCTGCGGGACAGGCGCTTCTACGAAGTCCCAGTCGGAGCGCGTGGGCATGCCGACAGGTCTTTTCGCGAGCTTGAACTGGTGGTTGGTGGCCATGGTCATTCTCCTCTAGGCTTGCGGCGTGGCGCGGTTGTTTCGGGCGGCGGTCTGGCCTCGGCCCGTCCGGCGACCACGTGATGATCGCAGGACCAGCCGACCGGCGTGCGGCGGACAAGTTGGATTTGCCGCGCGGCGCTGAGCTGAGCGGACAGGAGGGATCATGACCGCGGACCAGTCGTCAGCCGGGCGGAACCGGCAGCTCATCAACACTTTTTACAGCTCTTTCCAGCGGCTCGACGCGGACGGGATGAACGCCTGCTACGCGCCCGACGCCACCTTCCGCGACCCCGTCTTTTTGCAGCTGGATGGGGCGCAGGTTCGCGGGATGTGGAGGATGTTGTCGACGGGGAGCCGGGGTATCGACCTGACCTATGAGGTGGGCGAGGTCGGCGAGAGCGAGGGACGGGCGACCTGGGTGGCGAAATACAACTTCACCGCGACCGGCCGATCGGTGGAGAACCACATCAGCTCCCAATTCTGGTTCAGGGATGGGTTGATCGGCCGCCAGGAGGACACCTTTGGTCTCTGGCGGTGGGCGTCGATGGCGCTGGGGCCGAAGGGGATGCTTGCTGGATGGCTGCCGCCGGTCCAGGCGCAGATCCGCGCGCAGGCCCGGGGCCGGCTGGACAAGTTCATGGCGGCGGGCGGCCGGCCGTAGCCCCGCGGGCAGCGCTGCAATCGGGTTGCAGCAATACCGCGGGACGATCGATCGTCCATGGCTGCGATGATCGAATTCCCCGCCTTTGTGCCACCGCGCCATCCCCACTGCAACGTGCTTTCCATGAGATCCAGGCGGTGGTCCCCACCCCACGCAGCCCGCGGCGAGAGAGGGCGGCCCGCCAGGTGAGCAGCGTCGACAGGCTCCTCGACCAGCTTGAGGAGCTCCACCTCCGCGGCTATGTACGGGTGCCCGACCCGGTGGTGGCTCGAATCGAGGCCTTCATCGGCACCGTGCCGCACAAGTACCGAAGGGCGTTCCCGGTTCGCACACGGATCACCCGGGTAATAGACGAACTGTTCGAACTCCAGGACGTGCTGCTCTCGGTCAAAGTAGCGGGCCGCCAGAGCCTGATCGCAGAGGAATCGGCGGGCCACTGATCTCGGACTGGGCGCAGTCGCCCAGGGTCAAGCCGCTGTCGGGCCGCGGTGTTTCAGGTCGGGCTGCGACCGCTCCCTGCGGTGCGCTGGTCCAGGTACCGGCGGCTGGCGCGCTTGATCATCTCCGTATCAGCGCCAGTCTCGCCGCCAGAAAGGGCGAGAGCATCAATCGCCGCCGCGATCACAGCACGATTCGCGCGGTTGAGCATGACGCCGACCAGCCGCCCACGAAGTCCGCTGGGGTGACCGAGTTGCCTCGCCAGGCCCACGCCGAGCCGATCGCGCCAACCCAAAGCGTCCAGGCTCAGCCCGGAGCCCGGATGGCTGATGCCGCTTCTGACGAAGGCCTCGTGATCGCAGTCTGGACAGCCAACTGCCGCAGCATAGGCCAGACGGGAAAGCGAAATGCCAAGCCTCCGCCGAACTAGCACAATTGCTGTTTTGTGGGCCCTGCTGGTGCAGGCTCTGCATTACACCACCCGGCAATCTCGGCATCCTCCGCGGATCGAGGGTTCCCAGCCGAGCATCTCGCTGAGTTTCGCCCGTTAGGCACGGTCAAGATCGTTCGAGGACGACCCCGGTGACGCGGGAGCGATCGCCGAGCGTGCGCTGCAGATAATCCGCCGCCTCGAGCTCGATCGCCAGGACCGAGATCCTCCAGGTCGGGCTCACAACACAAGTGTTGCCCGACTCCATGATGCAGATGGCCAGGATGTCTTTGAAGTTATCCTCCTCGAAGCGCGGGGCACGATGGTGTGACAACTCTTACAGTTACCGCATGGTGCCGCCCAGTCCCACCAAGCCTGCCCGACTGCCTCCGCCCTGGGTGGTGCGGGCCTTCTTCGGCTTCCGCAACATGGTGGGCCGACTCCACGCCGGAATCGCCCCTCCGGAGCTCCTTCTGCTTGAGCGTAGCCATGGCCTGATCGGTAGCCGAACTCTCATGATCGCGGCGGAGTTCGGGATCGCGGACCAGCTTGCGAGTGGGCCGAAATCGGCGGCGGAGCTAGCCGGGGCGGTTGGAGCCAACGCGGATGCCCTGGACCGAATCCTTGGCTACATGGTGGCGACGGGCTCTTTGGGTCGGGCACGCGACGGCCGTTACCGAAACAATCGCGTGTCCGACCGCCTCCGCCGCGACCATCCTCAGTCGCCGCGCGATTGGATTCTCTTCGCCGGCGCCGACTGGGTCTGGGACATCTGGGGACAACTCGGGCATTCGGTGCGAAGCGGTGAGAGCGGCACCGTCAATGCTTACCACGTGCCCTATTTCGAGTACGTGAACCAATCCAACCCCGCCGCCGGAGAGTCGTTCACCAGGGCGCTCGAGTTTTACTCGAGGATCCAGGGACCCATCGTCGCCGCGAAGTACGACTTCTCCGGTGCGCGGCGGTTGTGCGACATCGGGGGCGGAAGCGCGATTCTCCTCGCCGACGTACTGCAGCTCTACGCCGACGTGACGGGAGTCCTGTTCGAAGTCCCGCAGATGCTTGCCGCCGCCCAAGCGAACATTTCCGCGCGCGGCCTTGCCGATCGATGCGAGTTTGTCGGCGGCGACTTCTTCGAAGCTGTGCCCAGCGGTTGCGACCTCTACATGATGCAGGCGGTCCTGCATGACTGGGATGACCAAGCCTGTACCCGGATCCTGGGCAACGTCAGACAGTCCATGCCGGCGGGCGCCAGACTTCTTGTTATCGAGGCTCTGCTGGAGACTGACTCGGAGCGGAACAACGGGCTGCTGCGGGCCATCGACCTGCTCATGCTGGTGCTGACCGGGTCGGGCCGGGAACGCACCAAACCGCAGTTCGAATCGATATTCAAATCAGCGGGATTTGATCTCACTCGGGACTTGACGCTCCCATCCCTGGCCCACGTTTTCGAGCTCAGCCCGTCATGAGCTGCTGAGGTTTCACCATTACGGTCGAACCGGGAAATGAAGCGGTGGCGTTTTGTGGGCCCTGCTGGATTTGAACCAGCGACCAATGGATTATGAGTCCACCGCTCTGACCAGCTGAGCTAAGGGCCCTCGACCGGGGAGTGTAGCGGGCACCCCCGTGATCGGGCGCCTTCCGGGGGGCGTAGCACTCCATACACGGAGGAACTCACACTATGAAATTGAACAGGATTGCCACAGGATCCGGCGCGCTGCTGCTGCTGGTCGTTGCCGGTTGCGGTGGCGCGTCAGGCGGCGCTGGCTCGACCGGTACCGCCAGCCCCTCCCCCGCCGCGGCCAGCGCCGCCGCCACGATAATGGTGGTGCCTGACCCAACGACTATCGGCGCCTTCACCCCACCGGCGGTGTCGGTCAAGGCCGGTGACACCGTCCAGTGGTCGTTCCAGGACCTCAATCCCCACACCGCCAGCTCGGACATGGGGGTCTTCTCGTCGCTGCCGCTGACCAAGGGCAAGACCTACTCGTACAAGTTCACCAAGGCCGGCGTCTACAAGTACCACTGCTCGATCCACCCGGAGATGATGGGGACCGTCTCGGTCAACTGACCCAGCCATACCCTGATCCCAGGGTTACGGCCCGCCGGCTGCCTATGATCGGCAGTCAGGTATGACACGGGAGCAGGTTGGGGGGATTGGGACCCTGGCCGCGCGTGCGCTGTGCGCGGTGGCGCTCGCGGGCGCGTGCGCCGTGGCAGTGCCCGGCACCGTTCGCGCCGCCTCGCCGGACCCGGCGACCTGCCTGGGGGTGCTGCCCGGCGCTCTCCCCCCGACCGAGCCCGGGCCCATCCGGTTCGGCACCAACCCGCGGGTGCAGGCGGGCCAGGTCGGGCCGGTTCCGGCGACCGCTGTCCCGGTGGACCCCGCGCGGCAGCTCGGCGCACTGGCGACGCTGTCGGGAGGCGGCCCATTCGTCCTGCGGCTCAACCGCGTGTTCTGGCCGGCGCCCGCGGGCCAGCAGGAACTACTGGATCAGGACGTCAGGCGCTACAGCGATGCCGGCTACCTCATCGAGCTGCAGCTCCGGTACCACCCCGCCAGCCCCGCCACCCCGGACCCGGCCGCATTTGCCGCCTGGGCCGCGGGCATGGTCCACCGTTACGACCGCGGCTCCCACCTGGTGTCGGTGCAGGTGACCAACGAGGTCAACTTCTCCATCTCCCAGGACAGCTCGGACGGCGCCTTCTCCGGTGCCAAAGATGCATTGATTCAGGGCGTGGAGAAGGCCAAGCAGCAGGTTCAGAGCGACGGCACCCCGGAGGTCAAGGTCGGCTTCAACTGGTTCTATCGCACCGATGGCCAGACGGAGAAGGGGTTCTGGGGTTACCTGGCGTCCAACGGCGGACCGAAGTTTGCCTCAGCGCTCGATTGGGTCGGGCTCGATGCATACCCCGGGACGTTCTTCCCGCCCGCGGAGCCGGCGCCCAACGGGTACTACGGAGGCATGGTCAATGCGCTGAGCGTGCTCCACAACTGCTTCATGCCCAATGGGGGCGTACCCGGGAAACCGATCTATATCGAGGAGACGGGGTACCCCACTGATCTCGCGGCGCGAACCGAGGCCAACCAGCTGGAGGCGGTGAAGGAGCTGACCGCCGCCGTGCACGATTACGGCCACCTCTACAACGTGACCGACTTCCGCTGGTTCAACCTGCGCGACGCCGACTCGTCGTCTCCCAATTTCCAGCAGCACTTCGGGTTGTTGAACTCCGACTACTCGCGCAAACCGGCGTTCTGTGCCTACCGCCAGGCGGTCACCGGTCGCGCCGACTGCCCCGCCGATGCCCTCACGCCGGCCGCACCTACGGCGTCGCCCGCGACCCCGCCCCACGCCGGCGGCGGAGGTCTGCCGCTGACCTCGGGTGCGCCGCGATTCGGTGGGTTGGCGTTGGTCGCGCTGGGCACTGGCATGGCCCTCGCGCTGGGGATGCGCAGGAACCGACGCGGTCAGCCCCAGACCTTGGGCCAGAGCTTCCGCAGCAGGAGATAGAGCCCGGCGGCGACGACGGCCTACGCCGCCAGCCCCACGGTCAACGCGAGCGGTGCGCCGGGGGCGAGGTCAGCCCCGATCGTCGAGCGGGGTGTACACCATGTTCGGCGGGCCTACATACTCGGATTCGGGACGCATCAGACGGTTGTTCTCGTACTGCTCAAGGATGTGCGCGGTCCAGCCGGCCATCCTTGACAACGCGAAGATCGGGGTGAAAATGAAGCGCTCCAGGCCCAGCATGTGGTAGGTGCTGGCGGAGTAGAAGTCGACGTTGGGATTGAGCTTTTTGACGTCCAGGACGACCTTCTCGACCTTCTCGGACATGTCATACCACTTGGTCTCGCCCTTCTGCTCACCAAGGCTCTTACTGAATTTCTTGAGCACCGTGGCGCGCGGGTCATACACCTTGTAGACCCGGTGGCCGAAGCCCATCACTCGCTTCTTGTTGGTGAGCGCGTCACGCACCCACTCGTCGGCCTTATCGACCTCGCCGATCTCTTCGAGCATCTCCATCACTGCCGCGTTGGCACCACCGTGGAGCGGCCCCTTCAGCGCCCCGATGGCACCGACCACCGCGGAATGCATGTCCGAGAGCGTGCTGGCGATCACCCGGGCGGTGAAGGTCGATGCGTTCATCCCGTGGTCGGCGTGCAGGATGAGGCAGACGTCGAAGACCTTGACCGCGGTCTCGTCGGGCTGCTCGCCGCTCCACATCCGCAGGAAGTCGGCGGCGACACTGAGCTCGGGGTTGGGGGCCAGGGGCTCAAGACCGCGGTGCATCCGCCCAATCGCCGCCACCAGGGTGGTGGTCTGGGCGACGAGGCGCAGCGCCTTGCGCACGTTGGCCTCGACCGACATGTCGGCGACGTCCACGTCATAGTGCGCCAGTGCGCTGACCCCGGTGCGCAGCAGGTCCATCGGCTCGGCCCTGGGGTCCAGGCCCTTGAGGAGCGTGATGACCTGCGGCGGCAGGCTGCGCTGGCTGTTGATGTCGTGCTTGAGTTGCTCCAGTTCCCCGCGATTTGGCAGCTGCCCCTTGTACAGCAGGTAGCAGGTCTCTTCGAAGTTCGACTTCTCGGCCAGCTCGGCGATGTCAAAGCCGCGATAGAGGAGTTTGCCGGTCCGCCCGTTGACGTCGCTCATCGCAGTCCGCGCGGCGACGATGCCCTCCAGCCCGGGGCTGTACTGCTGGCCTGTCACGCCGGTGTCGGCCACCGCGGCCTGGGCATCGACGGCGGTCAAGCCGACTCCTCCGCCTGGATCGTGAAAGTCTCGCCGCCGCAGTTGTTGCACACAGACGGGGCGTAGAAACCACGATATCCCTTGCCGCACCAGGAGCAGGTCCAGACGTGGGCGGCGAAGAAGGTTATGAGGTCACTCCGTGAGAGGAGCCCGGTCAGCTCGTTGTTGCCGCCGACCACGGGCAGGCGCCGGATGCGACGGCGGAGCATGACCTCTGCGGCATCACCCAGGGTGGTGTCCTCGGTGACCGTCCACGACCCGTTGGTCATGATGTCGGCGACGGTGTCTCCCGCCTTGCCGATGATGTCCGACTCGCTCACCACCCCAATCAGGCGGTTGGCGTCATCCACCACGGGCAACCCGGTGATCTTGTTTTTGGCCATCAGACGGACGATGTCCACCACGGCAGCCTCCGGCTTGGTGGTCAGCACGTTGCGCGTCATGATCTCCCCGACCTTTGTCTGGGGGGTGACCTCCCTGGGCTGGGCCGAGGGACTGGCGGGCGTCGCGTTCTCCATTCCGCGGCGAATTTAGCACGTTGCCGGGCGGCGCCGGGGCGCCGCACCCCTGCGTAGGATTTCAGGGCGATACATGGCCCAGGCAAAGACCGAATCCGAGACGATCAAACGGCGGTTGCTGGATAACTGGCAGGAGGAAATCCAGGCCGCCGCGATCTACGCGCGCCTGGCCGACCGCGAGGCCGACCCCAACCGCAAACGGGTCCTCAGTGAGCTCGCGGCCACCGAGCACCGCCACGCCGAGAAGTGGGCCGGTCGCCTGGAGGAACTGGGGGCCAGCGTGCCCAACCCCCAGACAGTCCGGCTGCCGCGCTCGATGGACCTCAGCCTGCGGTTCGCCCCCATCGACGCTGTGATCTCACACCAGGAGGCGGAGGAGCGACGCCTCACGGGTGCCCACTCAGAGATGACCGGTGACCCCGACACCGACGTGCTGCTGCAGCAGATCGCCGCCGAGGACGAGGAGCACGCCGGCGCGCTGCGGGGGCTGATGCGCGGGACCACGGCGGTCAAGGCCCAACACCACAACGTTCAGTCCCACCTCGACCGGATCCTGGGCCGCGAAACGTGGCACAAGGGTGGGGGCGGCTGGATCAGTGGCGCGATCTACGGCGTGAACGACGGCCTCGCCGCGGTGTTCGGCATAGTCTCCGGGATGGCGGCCGCCAGCGCCGGCCGGGGCAACGTGGTGCTGGTCGCGGGCCTCGCGGGGGCGCTGGCCTCGGCGGTGTCGATGGGTTCGGGCGCGTACCTCGCGACGAAATCGGAGACCGAGCTCTACGACGCGCAGGTCGACCGCGAGCGGCGCGAGATCGAGGACTCCCCCGAGGAGGAGCTGGAGGAGCTGGTGCTCTTCTACCAGCTCAAGGGACTGTCCGAATCGGAGGCCAAGCTGCTGGCCGACCGCATGTCGCAGAACCCCGAGGCGATGCTCGACGCGATGGCCCAGGAGGAACTCGGACTCAGCACGGAGTCCAAGGGCAACCCGGTCCAGGCGGGCGTGGCGGGGCTGGTGTCGACTGCGGTCGGCGCGATCATCCCGGTCATCCCCTTCTTCTTCCTCAGCGGCCGCCCGGCGATCATCCTCGCCGGCATCGTCTCGATCCTGGCGCACTTCGCCGTGGGCGCTGCCAAGGCCCTGGTGACGCTGCGCAGCTGGTGGGCCTCCGGGCTGGAGATGACCGTCGCGGGCATCGTCGTCGGGGCGGTGACATACGCCGTCGGCCTGTTGTTCCACGTGAGTTAGTAGTGACTAACCGGCTGGGGGACGAGACCAGCCCTTATCTCCTGCAGCACAAGGACAACCCCGTCGACTGGTACCCCTGGGGCGAAGAGGCCCTGGCCCGCTCCGCGGCCGAGGACCGCCCCATTCTGCTGTCCATCGGGTACTCGGCCTGCCACTGGTGTCACGTGATGGAGCGCGAGTCGTTTGAGGACCCGGAGACCGCGTCGGTCATGAACAGCAATTTCGTCAACATCAAGGTCGACCGCGAGGAGCGACCCGACCTCGATTCGATCTACATGTCCGCCGTGCAGCAGCTCACTGGGAGCGGCGGCTGGCCGATGACCGTGTTTCTCACGCCCCGGTTGCGGCCATTCTTCGGCGGCACCTATTTCCCTCCCGAGCCGCGCTACGGTGTGCCGGGCTTCGTCCAGGTCATGGAGGCCGTACTCGACGCCTATCGCAACCGCCGCGAGGAGGTGGAGGCGTCCGCCGAGCGGCTCACGGAGTCGATCGCGAGCCAGGTGACCGGTCCGCGCCAGGGTGGCGTTGACCGAGGGGTTCTGGGTGACGCGGTAAAGGGCCTGCGACGGGTGTTTGACCAGGCTGAGGGTGGCTTCGGCGGGGCGCCGAAGTTCCCGCAGGCGATGGCCCTGGACTTCCTCCTGCGACAGTACGCGGCGACCCGCGACGGCGAAGCCCTGCTCATGGTTGAGACGTCCCTGGTGAAGATGGCCCGCGGCGGGATCTATGACCAACTGGGTGGCGGCTTCCACCGCTATGCCACCGACGGCCGCTGGCTTGTCCCCCACTTCGAGAAAATGCTCTATGACCAGGCGCTGCTCGCGCCGGCTTACCTGCACGCCTTCCAGGTGACGGGAAACACCCTGTTCCGCGCCACGTGCGAGAGCGTGATCGACTATGTACTCCGCGACCTCCGGTCTGCCGAAGGCGGCTTCTACTCGTCCGAGGACGCCGACTCCGAGGGCCAGGAGGGCATCTTCTACACCTGGACCTGGCAACAGTTGACCGAGGTCTGTGGGGAGGACCTGGACCTCGTGGCATCGACCTACGGCGCGACGCCTGGCGGCAACTGGGAGGGTCGATGCATTCTCGAGGTGGTGGCCGGCGCCGAGTTGGCGGGAACCCTTGGCGTAACAGCAGATGACTATCGAGACCGCCTGGCCGGCGCCAGGACCCGCATGCTGGCGGCCCGCGAGAGGCGCACGCGACCGGCCCGCGACGAGAAGGTCCTAACCGCCTGGAACGGCCTGATGCTGGCCGCCATCGCGGAGGCGGGTGCTGTCCTTGACCGCCACGACTACATGGACGCGGCGCGGGCCAACGCCGATCTGATGCTGGCCAAACTATTCGTTGACGGCCGCCTGCTGCGCACCTATCGCGACGGACGAGCGCACCTCAATGGGTACCTCGAGGACTATGCCTGCCTGGCTCACGGACTGCTGGTCCTTTACCAGGCGGACTTCGACCCGCGCTGGTTCACCGCCGCCCGGGAAATTGCCGAGGTCATGCTGCAGCGGTTCACAGACCCCGCCGGCGGCATCCTCTTCAGCACCAGCGACGACCACGACCAGCTGCTCTACCGGCCCAAGGACTTCGATGACAATGCGGTGCCCTCCGGGAACTCGGTTGCCGCCGAGGTGCTGCTGGAACTCGGGCTGCTGACGGGCGAGAACCGCTACCGCGCCATCTCTGAGGAGATCCTCGAAACGCTGGCGCCATCGATGGGCTCCCACCCGCTTTTCTTTGGACGCCTGCTGGGGGTGCTGGCCAAGGACCTCGGCAACCCGATCGAGGTCGCGATCAGCGGCGACCTTCGCTCCGAAGCGGCGAGGGCGATGCTGCGCGAGGTACGTGCGGCCTTCATGCCCAACAAGGTGGTGGCCGCGGGGCCGGAGGGCGCCGCTGAACCTCCGCTCCTGGCCGGTAGGACCGCCCAGGGTGCCACGGTCGCACTCTACGTCTGCCGGGACTTTGCCTGCCAGCGCCCCATCACGGATGCCTCAGCGGTGTCCCTGGCGCTCGGCATCCCTCAGCCCTCACCGGAGGGCTAGCAGGCTATTTGACTGCCCGCCCGGGCGAACGTGATATATCGGCTATCATGTTCGACCTATGGCCGAACGGCGTTATCCCCACCCGATGCCCAGCGACAGCATCGCTGCGACCATCGGCGAGATCGCCGCTGATGGCCAGCGCCTGGTCAAGCTCGAGGTTGAGCTTGCCAAGCAGGAGATCATCGGGCTACTCAAGACCAACGCGATTGCCATCGGCATGCTGTCGGTGGCCGCGCTGAGCGGCATCTTCGTGCTCTACACCCTCGTCGCCATGATCGTGTTCGGGGCGTTGAGCTTCGTATTCCAACGGGGCATGGGACACGACGCGATCGCACTGCTGGTGATACTGGTGATCTGGCTGCTGGTGGCGGTGATCCTCGGCCTAATGGGCAAGTCGCGGCTGGTCTTCAAGCTCCCAGAATCAACCATCCAAACCATCAAGGACGACGTGGCATGGGCGAAAGCGCAGATCAAACCCGAGACGAAATAGTCCAACTGCGACAGGAGATGTCGCAGAAAATCGCCCGGCTCCGCAAGGCCACTGAGCGGCCGATTCGGATTGCCAAGATGGCCGCGGTCGGCACGGTGGCAGTGATCGTGGTCGGCGGCACGCTGCTGATCGTGCTGAGGGCGCGCAAGCGTGCCGAGGAGCGCACCATCCTCTCCCGCGCGCGTGCCGTGGCGAAGGCCGCCGGCGATCCGCAGAAGACCTACCGGAAGGCTCGCAAGGAGACCGAGAAGTCGATCGAAGAGGGCAAGGAGAAGCTCCGTGACGAATTGCGCAAACAGCTGGCCGACCAGGTGAAGGACACCCGCCCGCTGCACGAGAAGATTCTGACCGGCGCCGCCTCCTCGGCCGCCAGCGCCGCGATCCCCATCGTCATGCGCAAGATCCAGGAGAGGATGGAGACCGCCCCGGCCGCATCCAAAGGCAAGGGCTAGGCCCACTCAACTCTCCAGGTCGTACTCCAGGTAGCTGAGCAGCTCGCCGTCCTGCTCCAGCCCGACCTCGATTCCCATTGCGCCTCCCCTACCGGGAAGGCTGACCTCGGCCTCGTAGATCGCGGCGGGCTCATCCGCGCGCGGCAGCCAGACGGCGAGGTCTCCGGTGCGGTCGCGCAGGAACGGCAGCCAGCCCGCCGGCTCCAGTGACTTGAGCCTCCAGCGCAGCAGCGCCTCGCCGCTGACGGACGCGTCGTCGTTGACGACGTGGAAACGCAGCCGCAGGGCGTCGCGATCCGGCAGCGGGTTGTACTCCAGCAGGGCGACCGTCGAAGCCAGGACGCCCTCACCATCACCAAGGTCCGGTAGCTCACTTAACACCAGCGCCGTCTGCGGCGCGTACTTCGCGCGCCGCACACGTTCGACCTGGTCACGATCGGTGCTGGTCACGGTGTAGGGCTCATCGCTGGCCACCGCGGTTGGCAGGTCCTGCTCCGGGGCTGCGCCGCCCCGGTGCAGCAAAACCGCGGCGCTGGCGTGGGAGCTGAGCAGCCCGATCGCCTCCCGGAGGTGGTCCTGGTGGGCCTCTTCATCGCCCTGGCCCGGAGAGAACGCCGGCGGGTCCACCACCAGGAGCACCCCCGCCGCGTCCGCCGACGCAGCGGTGCGTTCGGACGGGACCTGGCCGCGGGAGACGGCGAGGTCCAACCCCGCCAGGCGCCAGGCGCCGATCGGGTCGCCGCCCTCTCCGGGGGGCAGCGGCGGCAGGATGGCCCCGCGCGGGAAGTGGCGCCGGCCATTGATGGTCCAGGACATGCCCCCGGCGCTCGGCTCAAGCGCGATCTCCCTGATGCCGACATGCCGCGCTGCCACGGTTGTCCGGCGGTCGCCCTGGTCGATCCTCGCGGCGACGGTATACAGGCTCTGCGGGCCAAGGGTCCAGGGCCACCAGAGCAGGGGCCGGTCGACCGCCAGGCGTGTCTCAAGCGTCACCGACTGGTGCCCCCCGATGGTGGCGGCTCGCCGCAGCCGGACCTGCGGGATATCGCTCTCCGGCGCGACCACCTGCCAGCCCACGACGATCTCCATCTCTCGTGCGTCGAGGTTGCGGACCGAGGTCCGCAGGGTGGCCTCCGCCACCCCCGATTGCAACCGCCAGCTGCTCTCAAGCGACTCCACCACGACGCTGCCGACCTGTTCGAGCCACGCTCGCCCGACCAGGCCCAGGGGCCACCACGGCCCCTCCTCGTCGCTCAGGTCGGCCAGGGCGACCGGCATCTGGCCGGGGCGGCTGCCGGCCTCGACACAGACCGCGACCACGTTGTTGGCTTCGAGGAAGGACGAGATGTCGAAGCCAAAGTGCCCGGGAAAGCCAAAGTGGCTCCCGAGCAGACGCCCGTTGAGCCAGACATTGGCGGCCGTGAACCCACCGTCAAAGCGCAGCAGCGTGCGGTCTCCCCACCCGGGGTGGGAAAACTCGGTGCGGTACCAGACCGCGGAGTCACCAGGCCGGCCCCGGACGGTGAGCTGGTCGGCCGGTACCCAGTCGCCCGAGGGCGTCGGCACCCGCTGATATCCCTGCTCCTCGCCCTCACCCAGCGCGAAGCGCCGCGTGCGCCAGCCGTCGAGCCGCTGGCGCTCAAGACCCTGCGGCAGGGCCAGCAGCAGGCAATCTGAACTCACGGGCCAGAGTGTACGGGCTGCCGGACCAGGCTCAGGCCAGGGCGCCGTCCACCACCCGTACCCGGTGGATCTCTCCTCCCCCGTGCCTGGCGGCATTCCCCCCCGGACGGAAGCGCTCAGCAATCACCTGGGTGGCCTCCTCGGCCATCTCGGCGGATACCAGGCCGAGGACCGACCCGCCGAACCCCGCGCCCATCACCCGGGCGCCATGGCAGCCGGCCTCCATGAGGATGTCGACCAGGCGATCCAGCTCGGGCAGGCTGACCTCCATGTCACGCGCCAGGCTGCGGTGGGAGGTGATCATCAGCTGGCCCAGGGCCTCGAGGTTGCCGGCCTCCAGGCAGGCGACCGCCAGCCGAACCCGCAGCGTCTCGCCGACGATGTGCCGGGCGCGCCGGTCCAGGGGCGGCGGCAAACCCAGCTTCTCCACCTCGGCGGGTTCGAGATCGGCGAGACTCTGCAGCCCCCGGTATTTGGAGCGCGCCAGCTCGAGGGCCCTCGCGGCCTCCGCCGGGCGGCTGGCGTAGGCGCTACCCCGCAGGCTCCGCTCGATGCCCGACTGACAGACCAGCCACGCGGCATCCGTGGGCAGGCGAACCCCTTCGACGATCTCGGTGTTGGCCTGGAAAAGCAAGGCCATGTTCTCTCGGCCCATGACGCAGGCGACCTGGTCCATCAGCCCGCTGGGTACTCCCAGGAAGTCGTTCTCCGAACGGCGGCAGAGTCGAGCCACGTCGTACGGCTCCAGTTGCCGCCCGGCGATTGCCAGGGCAGCCAGGGTGGTGGCGGTGCCGATCGCCGCCGAGCTGCTCAGCCCGGACCCCGGCGGGATGTCGGAAACCACCGCCAGCTGAAGCCCGCCATCCACCCCGATCGCGCTGAGCTCCTTGAGCACACCCAGAGGGTGGTCTGCCCAGGTCCCGGTTGGGACGAGCCCGGCGAGTTCAATCTCCAGGTCCTGGCCGGGGGAGAGTTGGCTGGCCAGGCTGACGGCGGCCGCCGGCGCAGCGGCCACCGCCAGGTAGCGGTCGACGGCTGCGGGCAGACACATTCCGCCGGCATAGTCGACGTGCTCTCCGATGATGTTGATGCGCCCGGGGCTGACGGCCACGGTCTGGGGCGCCCGCCCGTATTTGCGCTCAAAGAACACCGCGGCCCTGGCCGTGATGGAGTCGCGGGTCAGGGGCGGGTCAGCCGATAGGGGTGAAATTTGGCCCGGGCTTGAAGGGGAGGGCACCCATCGACGCCACCGCGGCAACGCTGACCTGCCCGGCGATGGCCTCGGCGACAGTGTTGAAGACCTCCCCCAGGGTGGAGTGCGGCTCGGCCACCATCAGCGGGACGCCCGGGCCGCCACCGGTGCGCACCCTGGGGTCGATCGGCAGGGCGCCCATGAAGGGCACCCCCAGCCTGGCCGCCAGCTTCTCGCCGCCCCCGTTGTCAAATATCTCGGTGCGGTCGCCGCAGTGGGGACAGATGAAGAAGCTCATGTTCTCGACCACGCCGAGGATGGTGACCGACAGGGTGCTGAACATCGTCGCCGCCTTGGTCACGTCCTCGACGGCCACGTCCTGTGGCGTGGTGACCAGCACGGCCCCGGTGATCGGGATGCTCTGCACCAATGTCAGGGGGGCATCCCCGGTCCCGGGGGGAAGGTCCACCACCAGATAATCGAGCTCGCCCCAGGCGACATCGTAGAGGAACTGCTTGAGGGTCCCGGCGATCATCGGGCCGCGCCAGATGACGGGCTTGTCGGGGGGCAGGAGGAAGCCGATGGACATCAGCTTGATGCCGTGCGATTCGAGGGGAATGATCTTGCTGTTCTCGCCGTAGGGGGTTCCCTGGGCGCCCATCATGGTGGGGATATTCGGCCCGTAAACGTCGGCGTCCACCAGCCCGACGCTGGCGCCGGAGTTCTTCAGCGCCACCGCCAGGTTGACCGCCACCGTCGATTTGCCCACGCCGCCCTTGCCGGCGCCGACCGCGATCACGTTCTTGACCCCAGGAATGGCCTGCTTGTCCCCCACCCCCTTGAAAGACATCACCTGGGCACCGAAGTCGATGTTCACCGCGGTGAGGCCGGGCACCCGCTCGAGCAGCGCCGACCTGACCCGGCTGCCGATCTCGTCCTTGAGCGGGCAGGCCGGCGTGGTCAGGATGACGGATAGGTTCACCACCCCGCCGCTGATGCTGACGTTGCGAATCATGTTGAGTTCGACGAAGTCGCGGTGGAGCTCGGGATCCTGGACGCCGATGAGGGCCTGCAGAACGTCAGTTTCGCTGATCTCGGGCACACCCCAAGCTTAGCCACGGGGAGTATCAGCGAAAATTGCGCCCGTGACAGAGACCGGAACCGGCGCCCCCGGATGGGACGCGATCGAATCAGCCTTCCGTGACCTGTACCCCGGGCAGGATTCTCGGCGCCATTTCGAGACCCATGGGAGCGAGCCCCCCAACACCTGTGTCTGGGGCGTGGCGGCCTACGAGGCGAGCGGCTTCTGGCACCTCGTGACCCTCGGCCTGACGGAGCTCTGGGCCAAGCAGGGTGACGATCTCGAGGCTAGCGGCTGGGGCTTCGAGCTGACCCTCAAGGTGCCCCGCGGTGAGGACGAGCAGGACCCGCCGGCCTGGGCCGTGAAGCTGCTCAAGATCGTCGGCGACTCCGTCTATCGCACCGGCAAGCCGCTGGCCGAGGGCAGCCGCCTCGACGTCGGCGCGCCCATCACCATGCCGATCCTGAGCAGCCTGCAGGCGCTGGCCCTGACTCGTGATCCCGACCTGGCCACGCTGAGCACCCCCAACGGGCGCGTGGATTTCCTGCAGGTGGTGGGTATCACCAGCGACGAGATGGAGCAGATGCAGGCCACCTCCACCAACGAGGTACTCGACCAACTGGCCCTGGTGAATCCCCTGCTGCTGACCGACCCGGGTCGGTAGCGTCCCGGCCTAGGAGCCCGAGACCACGAAGCGGTAGATCAGGTTGTCGACCAGGCGCTCGACCGGCGCGAGGTCGTCGGTGTAGATGGGGAGGTGGGGCTCGTCATGCACGACGGGTATGTCTCGGCTCTCGGCCACCACCTGCGCCAGCAGGGGGATCGTTCCCTGCGCCGCGCGGTCGAGGTTGGCGCGGACCTCGCCCGGCTGGGTGGGCAGCGCGGGCGCGAAGATCACGGTATTGAGGAACTTCGGCGTGTCCTGCTGGTACACCTCCGGGTAGACGGCGCCGACCGTCCCTGACAGCGCATCTACCAGCCGGTAGTCGTGGGGCGCCCGGCCCACGTTGACGGCCACCACCCCGGTCGGTGTGAGGTGGGTCCTGACGCTCTCGAAGAACTCCCTGGTGGTCAGCTCGAAGGGAATGTACGGCTGCCGGTAGGCGTCAACCAGGACCAGGTCGTACTGCTGTGAGGTGTGGTCGAGGAAGTAACGGCCGTCAGCCACGATGGGGTGCAGGTTGGGCTCGGTCATGGCGAAGTAGCGCTGCCCCACCTCGACGATCCGGGGGTCGATCTCCACCCCGTCGATCTGTACCCCGCCACCGTACGCGGCAGTGAGCTGGCGGGCCACGGTACCACCGGCCAGGCCGATGATCAGCACCCGTTTGGGCTGCTCCCCCTGCCAGCTGCGGTAGCCGTACAGCGGCGCGGTGATGAAGAGGTCCCAGTAGCCCTGGGTCAGCAGCGTGCGGGGGTCGTAGATGGAATGCACGGCCTGGCCCTCGTTGAGGATCAACTCGCGGCGTGCCCCGTTCTGCACCACCTGGATGTAGCCGTACTCGGAGTCCGACTCATAGATCAGCCTGCCCTCCGCCGCCGGCTTGATCTGGCCGGGGCTCAGCGCCGACCCCAGCAGGGCCACCAGCCCCACCGCCAGCGCCACGGCGGGTCCGCGCCGCGATCCCCGGAACCAGCCGAACAAGGAGATCGCGAGCATCACACCGCCCAGTCCCAGGATGGTGGCCCGGGTGCCAAAGGTCGGGATCCACCAGAAGGCGGGCATAAACGCCCCCAGGATCGACCCGGCTGTGGAGATCGCGTAGACCGCGCCGGCGGCCCGCCCGGCCTCGGCCACCGTCCCCACCCGCAGCCGGATCACCCACGGCGAAACCATCCCCAGCAGCACCACCGACGGCGCGAAGAGCAGGATCACCGCGATCAGCGCTCCCACGAAACCGGGTACGTTGTAGCCGGACCCCGGCGCCGGGTTCAGCGCACTGGCAGACAACAGAAGGATGGGGTGCGAGATCAACGGGATCAGGAGGACCAGGATCGACGCCGCCGAGGTGACCCCGTAGAGGTAGTCGGCACGGGGCCAGCGGTCGGCCGCCGCGCCCCCCAGGTAGTAGCCGACCGTCAGGTAGAGCAGGATCAGCCCGATCAGCGCGCCCCAGATGTACGTCGAGGTTCCGAAGAACGGCGCCAGCAGGCGGGATGCCGCGATCTCCAGCCCGAGACTGGTGATACCGCCGGCGAAGGCCAGCAGCAGCAGGATCCACCCCCGGCGCGCGCTCACTTTGTTGTCCAGTGGAGCGGGCACGGGATATGATAACGGCGGCATTTGAATTCACTTCTCGTCGCTCGTGGAGCGCGAGCCGGCTTGCCGGCGCCCCCCTGCGAGCCACCCGGTCGCCGCTTCGCTAGCGCGCGCTCAAAACAGAGGAAAGGAGCAGGTATTTGGCAGACAAAGGTCGGAAGGTAACGCTGAGCCTCATCAAGGCTGACGTGGGTGGCTGGGTAGGCCACAGTTCGTCTCATCCCAAGCTCCTGGCCAAGGCGCGTGAGGTACTGGGCAACAGCACGATCCTCGAGGACTACTACGTCACCCAGTGTGGCGATGATGTCCAGCTGATCATGACCCACTACCACGGGACCGACAACGAGGCCGTGCACAAGCTGGCATGGAATGCCCTCGAGGGGGCCGCCGACGTGGCTCACGAGCTTCACCTGTACGGCGCCGGCCAGGACCTCCTGGTGGATGCCTTCAGCGGCAATGTCAAGGGCATGGGCCCCGGCGCGGCCGAGATCGAGTTCGTGGAGCGCCCATCCGAGCCCATCCTCTGCTTCATGGCCGACAAGACCGCCCCCGGCGCCTGGAACATGCCGCTCTTCCGGATGTTCGCCGACCCCATGACCACCCCTGGGCTGGTCATCGACACCAAGATGCACGAGGGCTTCATCTTCACCATCCACGATGCGCTCGAGGGCAAGACGATCGACCTCGAGACCCCCGAGGAGACCTACGATATGCTGATGTTCCTGGGCGCGCCAGGGCGGTATGTCATCGACCACATCCGGCCCCGCAAGTGGACCGACGAGTGGTGCGCGGTGGCCTCCACCACCAAGCTGACGATGATCGCCGGGCGCTATGTCGGCAAGGACGACCCCGTCATGATCGTGCGCTGCCAGTCTGGCTTCCCGGCGGTGGGCGAGGCACTCGAGCCCTTCGCCTTCCCGCACATCGTCCCGGGTTGGATGCGCGGCTCCCACATGGGCCCGTTGATGCCCACCTCCCAGGCCAATTCCCACCCGGCGCGGTTCGATGGCCCGCCGCGGGTCATCTGCCTCGGCTTCCAGATGTGCGACGGCCGTCTTGGCGAGCCGCGGGACATGTTCGACGACGTCAGCTTCGACATGGCACGCGAGAAGGCCAACGAGGTTGGCGAGTACCTCCGTCGCCATGGTCCCTTCGAGCCGCATCGTCTGCCGCTCGAGGAGCTGGAGTACACCACCATGGCCGGGCTGCAGAAGAGCCTGGAGAAGCGGTGGAAGGACGAGCACGTGCACAAGATGGACAAGTCCAAGGCCAAGGCCGAAGGGAAGATGGAACTCGACTGAGGCAGCGACCTCACAGGCTCAGAGAGGGCGGCTTCGGCCGCCCTCATGTATTCCCAGGAGGGCGGCTTCGGCCGCCCTCCTCTGCTTCTGGCACGCGAATTCGGCTGATTGTCCGGGGCCAGCCGGCACGGAAAACGGTATTCTCGGGTTTGAACTGTTAACAATTGTGAAGCGCGGCCGCGGTGATCCCGCACCCGCGCGGGTCGGGCCTCCATACCAAAGGAAGGGAACGAGAATGCAGCGAAAGAAGGTGATCACGCGGTTTGTCGCCGCCTTGGTCCCATTGCTGGCCATCGTCGCGGCTCAGCCGGGCGGCTCGATGATCGCCAGGGCGTCCACCGCCGATGGTCCCACCACGATCAGCGCGCCGACCTCGGTCCCATCGAGCGTTACGATCCGGTGGCACGGCACGGCTCCCGTCCTGCCCGCCAACCAAGCGGTTCGCTGCCTTGGCTCAGTCCCCCACGACGAGTACCAGTTCAACCTGCTGGGGGTCGCCGATCCCTACTACAACACGCGCATCGCCACCCTGCGGATCCGTATCGACTGGACGCCCGCCAACGCCACCGTTAACGACCTCAACATGAGCAGCTGGTACCAGGACAGCGCGGGCAACTTGACCCAGATCCAGGACGGCAACAAGAGCGGCCAGAACTTCCAGGATGTTACCTACGCCGACCCGTCGGCGGCGGCCAACCCGACGGCGATTCATGTCGGCGTCTGCGGTCAGAACAACGTCACGCCGCAGAACTACACCGCTTTTGCAACGCTGACTGTCGTCGCTGTGCCAAGGGTGGACAACGTGACCAAAGGGCCACAGCAGCTCCTGGGCTACGACTCGCCGATCGAGAGCAACGACGCCGCGGGCCGGCCGAACGCCGGGGAGCCCAACATCGGCGCCAACCTCGAGACTGGGAAGGTCATGTACATGGCGGGCAACCAGGTTTCCCAGATCACCTTCAACGACCGGGTCACTCCGCCAACCGCCAGTTGGCTTGATGTCACGCCAACCCAGGAACCGGCCAACGAAGACCAGATCATCATCACCGACCGCGTGACCGGGCGAACGTGGGCGGCCGGCCTCTTGGTCGCCGGCAGCAACATCCAGTACAGCGACACCGATGGCAGTGCTGGGTCGTGGCAGCAGGGCACGTTCCCGGTGCCTCACAGCCCGGACCACGAGACGCTGGGGTCTGGACCGTACCCGCCCGGCATCGCTCACGGTTCATATGCCAGGACGCTCTACTACTGCTCCCAGAATATCGTCCAGGCCGCCGGTGCCTTCTGCGGCGTCAGCACCGACGGCGGTACCTCGTACAACCCGTCAGTGAAGATCTTCGGCACCGGCACCCCGTGCGGGTCGATCCATGGTCACGTCAGGGTGGCTCCGGACGGCTCGGCAACGGTTCCACAGAAACAGTGCAGCACCAAGACCGGGGCCGGCGGTGAGGGCTTCGCGCTGAGCCAGGACCTCGGTCAGACCTGGACCTACCCGGTGCCCCCGGACAGCACCTCGCCGGGCTCCGCGGGTTCAGACCCGACCATCATGGCCGGGGCGCGGGACACCCTGTACTTCGGCTATTCGAACGGCCTGCGGCACCCGATGGTCACGGTGTCCCCCGACCACGGCCAGACGTGGTCGAAATCCAGCGACGTCGGCGCGGCCTTTGGCATCCAGGAGGCTGAATTCCCGGAAATCGTCACCGGCGACGACGGGCGCGCAGCTATGGCGTTCATCGGCACCACCACCCGTGGCGACGACCAGGCCCCGGACCAGAGCTGCACCGAGGTCAACAGTGCCTTGACGTGCTCAGCCAATGCCCAGTTCTTCAAGGGCGCCTGGGACCTATACGTCGCCTACACGTATGACCGCGGAGCCAGCTGGCAGACCGTCAAGGTTCCCGGTGGTCCAGTCCAGCGTGGCTGTGTCTGGCTGCAGGGCGGGAGCCAGCCCTGCCGCAACGGCCTGGACTTCAACGAGATCACGGTCGACAAGCAGGGCCGCGTGCTCGTCTCTTACACGGACGGGTGCACCAAGGCGTGCAAGACCAACCCCAACGCCATCGATTCGTCGGGGTGTGGGACGAGCGAAACCGCACAGATCGACAGCCAACCCACCTGCACCTTTGCCCGCCAAACGGCCGTCGCCCGACAGACCTGCGGACTTGGATTGTTCGCGGCCTATGACGCCGCGCAAACCGGGGGCTGCTTTACCCAGGCCACGGACAACTTCAACCCCAACCCCGTAGCAGCTGCGGGCGGCGGCGGGACGCCGAACACCTCGGGTGCGATGAAAATGCCTGTGGGTTCGCTCCCGCTTTGGGCATGGGCGGCGCTACCACTGACGCCTATGGTGGTCTTCGGGGCGAGCCTTGCCCGCAGGCGTCGCCGCCACCCTTAGGGTCGTTGCCTCGCTGACAGAACGGGCGGCTTCGGCCGCCCTTTTTGTTTACGTGGTTGAGATATCCAGGCGCTCGAGGATGACTTCCGCGGTGTCGCGCGCGCGTTGGTCGATATCCACCGGGGCGTGGGCTGGGGCATCGAGAAACCGACGTAGCTCGCCGGCGCGTTTGCGGTGCATCTGGACCCGCTGATCGGCGCTGTACGCGCGGTTGCCCTGGAGCTTGCGGCTACCCTCCATGCCACCCTCGGGGAAGTACCAGTCCTTGAAACTGTCCCCGACGCCCAGCGCAAACAGCAGTGCGCCGAGCGGGGTGGCCACGGGCGGGATCCCCGCCAGCAGCCCCCGCTGGGTGCTATGCCAGTCGGGCTTCTCGTACTCGGCCATCAGGTGGCCACCGGCCGGGATGGCATCGGCGACAGGCCGCAGGTAGGGCTCGAGTTCGGGCGCGAAGTGCTCTAGGCCGCGGAGCGGCGGCGGTAGTTCGAGGTCGTAGATCTCGACCCAGTTGTGGCCCGGGTAGGGGCCGTCGTTGTAGAGGGCCTCGATGAACCGCTCGCGGTGCCTGCCGTCATCGCGCTGCAGACGGAAGTAGCGCTTGCCCACGATCCTTGGTCCCAGCAGGACACGGAGTACGCCGCCCGGGATCTCCGCCCCGTCCATGCTGGCGAGACTCAGCCGGTCGTCCCCCCTGGTAGCGCGCGCAGCGTCGTCGAGGTCGGCCAGCGGCTGGAACTCGAATGGGCTCACCCGGCCGCCTCCCGGAGCATGCCGATGTAGTCCCGCTCCGGCACCAGCGACGACAGCTCCCGCCGGCCGGGCTCAAGTTCCAGGGCTTTCTCGTAGACGTAGCTGTAAACGTTGCGAAAGCTCCACTCCCCCCAGCGCTCGGCCAGCAGCCCCTGGTGTGCCGCCTCGTCGCGCTGCCCAGCTTCGAAAACGTCCTGCGAGGTGACGTAGAAGGAGTTCAGGATCCGCAGCTCCGCCTCCAGCTCATCGATGATGATGAGGTCGCCCTTGTGGGCCTTGAGCTCCCCCACACGACGCCTGATCTCCTCCATCTCCAGCTGCCACTCATCCATGCGCAGAGGGTATCGAATGCCGGTGGGCAGGCTCGATTCAGCGTCCTTGGTTGGCCGTTTTGTTAAGTCGACCGGGTGCGCCGATGGGACAATCTCGGGCATGAACTCCGGGCAGTCCAGTGAGGCGCGGCGTGACCCTTGGATCGACCGCCATCAGACCCTGTTTTCCGCATCTTTCTCTACGATCGGGCCGATGTTGCTGGTCCTCAATCTGTATTGGGGGCGGCTTGAAACGCTGCCAGCCTCGGCGTTCCTTGTTGCCGTCCTCGTCGCTGGGTTCCTATTCACCCTGTTGAGGCTGATCGTCATGCCGTCACGCCAGGGGCCGCCCCCGCCTCCCTCGACCCGGTTGTGGACGATGGGAATCACAGCCGCATCCTTTGTGCTGTTGGCGCTGGCGGGTGCGGTCGGCAACGGGCCGGTCCAGGTGGTCCACATCCTGTTGGCGGTCGCCGGTTTGCTCGTTCTGGGTACATCGGTTGAGGTGATGGCTCGCCGACAGGCCTGAGGCATCCACACGACGAACATCTGTTTGGTATAATTGGGACATGGGGTTTGGGGAGGGGGATCCTGTGCCCGGGGGTGAGTCAGCACCCGCGATCGGCGCGGAGTTGAGTCTTCTTGGCGCTGCCGTCGAGCGCTTCTGCCGGCGTCCGGAGGAGCTTTTGCTGTCTCACGAGATCGGTCAGCAGATG
>JBPCPW010000048.1:0-20729 GCA_050998755.1 Candidatus Dormibacteria bacterium | reverse complement strand
TTTCGGGGACTCTGTGACAGAACCACCCACGGCCCCCAGGAGGTGGTTAAACTAGGCGAGATTTACAGGATCCCGGGGTGGGGAATAAGTTGGCGCGACCCCTGGGGAATATCGTGGCGTTCCACAGCGTCGGCAACACTACAGAATTACTCAAATTTTGATTATCCGTAGCGCGTGTCATCGACCACTTCCGCTCCGTTACTGTCGGTACCCGTGAGGGTCCGGGCCAGATCACTTCAGCTTTCTCGCGCCCAACGATCTGCCCGTCTGATCCCGAGCTGGTGGAGCCTATAGCTCACTGCGCTCCAGGGATGGCTGACGGCCGCGGCGATCTGCGAGTTGGTGAACAGAATACCCAAAGTTCCCGGGCAGACCGCTTGTACTGACGGATGACGTGATCGAGTTCAAAGGCATCCAAGTCACCCGCGCCATAGGCCTTGAAGCCGTCGCGGACATGCTCCAAGACGTCTGCCAGCCTGGCTTCGTGATACGCCACGACTAGTGCCAGGTCGGCGCGCCGACGGACCTTAACATCCGGCTTTCGTCTGACCGCCACCGGTCGAGAGTACCGCACACATAGGCCCTGAAACCGCAGTCGGTCTACGCCTTGTATGCGCCTCCGCGCGCGATGACCGCAATTACTGCTATCACCCGATTCTGGTCATCCCGGAAGAAACGGATGCGCCAGTCGCCAACTCTCAGACGCCACTGCCGAATATGGCCACGCAGGGGTCGGACATCACCGAGGGGAAGTCTCTGGATCGCCACGATAATCCGTTCCCGGTCGGTTCGACCGAGGCGACGGAGCGCTTTCTCGGCGGGGGGCTGAACGACGATCCGCCACGGTGACGGATCAACCGCCAGCTGCGGACCTCGGCATCAGATCTACGAGGGCGACTCCTTCGCCGCGCTCGTACGCGGCGAGGCCTTCGGCGGCATCCGCATCCTCTTCTGCACTGGTCGGCTCGTCGTCCCATGGGCCCTGGTCAAGGATCGCGACCATGGGGTCTGCCAGCGTGCGCTCGAGCAGGCCACCAACCGGGTCCAGTGCTGAGTCTGGGAGGGCGTCAACCAGGCGATGTAGTTCCGCGCGGGTCATACCTTCTAACGTACCACCTCCATTACGCATCCGCGGTTGGGGGTTCCACGCCACCCATGGGAGGTCATCGGTCATGCGAGAAGGTTGGACGTTCAAGCGCTGCCGCCACTGTGGAAGATCCGTTCGCGGTCGCACCTGCGCGGCATGCGGCTGGCCGTGACCACTGGTGACCGTAACAGGATCCAGGGCCGCTGTTACACGGAGAATTGGCCCGCCGTATATATAAAACTATGGCTCCGGAGCTCGGACTCGAACCGAGAACCTTGCGGTTAACAGAATTGTGGTATCGTGTCCGCCATAGTCCGCTGAGGTCCGTCTGAGCTCGGAACGGAAACCTCAGCGTTCATTCCGTGCCGCTGCGATCCACCAAGATCCGCCCGGGTTGCTGTACAAAATCGGCGTGCCCGGGCGTTGGTCAGCCTGGGTGGAGCCAGCGCCGGTATGCCCAGATCCACTCCGCGCCATCGGGTGGGGGGTCGGGCAACGGGAGGTCCGCGAGACTGATAGCCTGGCGCTGGGCGCCCCGAACACAGAGGGCGACGATGTTGTCGTTCTCGTCAATATCCACGCTTTCGACGTGCACCCGGACCCCGAGGATTGTGGTCTCGAACGGACACGCAAGGTGCGCGTCGAGCATCGTCAACAACCCGGTGGCCTGTTCGGATTCGTTGTAGCAGTCGATCGTCGCTTCGGCGATCATGGCGTCGAGTTCGGCCACGTTGGGCAGTCCCATAGGGCAATTTACCCTCTCACTCAGGTTCGGTCAGCTGACGCGCTGTCTTGTCTGTTCCCGGCCGGATTCTCATCCATCGACAGGCCTCCGGGTGCCAGCTCGCTGATGAGATGCGGGAGAGAATGGGATCGACGAAACCTGCCGCGGCGACGTGGGCAGCGGGAAGCTCTGGTTCGACGCCAACCTCGACCGCGAGCCGACGATAAGGGGCTGCCCAACCAACCGGCGGCGCCGGCAAGGCCGCAGGCAAGGGCTGGCGTTTCCGCATAGTGAAGGTTTGCTCAAGGGCGGCCCGAAACTCTGTTGCTTTGATCTCTTCGGAGCCGGCGATCAACAGAATGTCCACCAGATCCTTCGGCCGCGAACTCGGCTCGTCATTCTCGCCGTAGAGACGTGTATAGGCGTGGACCTTCTCCGCGAGGTGCTGCGGGATCGGGATCGTAGGGATTGACGCCGGGACGACACCGGCGAATGACAACAGGTCCGACGTCTGAACCTGATCGGGAACCCAGCCGCTCTGGTCTGAGAACCCGATGTCGACGGTGAACTGCTCGAAGATGCGTCCGGCCAGCTCGGCGCGGACATGGAAACGAATCGCAGCAACGTCATCTTGATCGGCAAATGCACTGGTTCGTGTCGCAACGAAGTTGAAGAAGTCATCCATCGGTTCCTGCTGCGCAGTCGTTATGTCTTCGATGGCTGCCTGCTCGTCGTCGCTGCGGCCCAGGTCGATGTCCTTGGTCGACCTCGCGACCTTGAGCCGGAAGTCCAAGGCGAGCGCTCCTTTGAGCACCCAATGATCCGGCGCCGTCGCGATCAGGCGACGGAGGAACAGCTCAAAAGCCACGCGCTTGCGTAGCCGGCTCAGCGCGTGCCCGGTGTCTGATGCTTCGGCCTTGAGTCGATCATCAAGCGCCTGGCGGAAAGCCGATGCCGTCGCGTACCTCACTTGCGTTGCGTCCTGTGCAGCGCTTGCTCGAGGTCCGCGGTCCGGTGCCTGCGAGCAGCCTCGCTCCGGAGTTGTCTCGGCGTAACGAGCCCCTGCCTCAGCGCCTGTTCCACCGCCAGGACCAGCTGCTCCGGCTGCAGTTCGCCGGCGACGTCAATCAACGTTTGTGCTGGCGCAGTAAGCGGCAGGCCATCTCGCCAGACGATTGCTGGCGTCTCGTCATCCGGGCGCGTGTGGATGATGACACCATGTGGCCGACGTAGGCCGCGATGCCGACGCGGCACAAGCAGGTGCACCGCGCCAGGAATGACGTCGCTGAGCTCGAGGAGCGCGAGTGCGCTTTGATTCGAGAGCACCGCCTTGTCGGTGCCCACCGCCATCCACTTTTCACGCATCTGGTCGTTCTCTGCGCTCGGAAATCCATGGAGGTGGTACAGCCCGCGGCGAACCCGCTCGAATCGACCCTGACGCACGTAATGATCGAGGAGCTGCCGGCTGACCCCATGGGCATGGGCCTGACTCATGTCGAAGTAGCCGCCCTGGGCGTACGCGTCGGCTTCGAGGCCCCGGACATCGGGGGCAACCCTCCTGTCATGCATTAGACCAGTATACCTTGACTTTCGCGGACTTATGAGATGAGATCCGTCGATCCACAGCGCCGATCCTGTGCGGTGGCGCAACCCCGCGTCCAACGACAGGAGTGAGCACATGAGACACGGCATCATATTCAAGCGTTGCTGCAACTGCGGAGCCAGAGTCGTCCGACGGAATTGCCTGCAATGCGGCGGGCGGACGCTGTCCTGGACCTTCGTCGTTGACACGGCACCGATCGGCTTTCCCCGGCGTCAGACCAGGCGGGGTGGGTTCTCGACGAGGCGCGAGGCGCGCACCGCGATGACCCTGCTGTTGTCCGGGCCCGAGGAGAAAGGCCGTCCACAACGTCCACCTCACCTTTCATCGGGCGCTCGGCGAAGCTGTCGACGACGGCATGCTGCCGAACAACCCCAGCAACCGCGGCCATCGTTTGGGCCACGTGGTGTCGGCGGGGCGCTGCTGGTCGCCCGCCGAGCTGCGGCAATTCCTGGTCGAGGTCAGCGACGAGCGCGACTATCCGTTGTGGCGGCTGGCCGCGTGCACCGGCATGCGCCGCGGAGAACTGCTCGGCCTGCGTTGGTCCGACCTGGACTTCGACCGCGCCACTCTGGTCGTGGTTCGCCAACTGGTGAGAAACGGCGCGGTGGTCGAGCTTGTAAGTCCCAAGACGCCGGCCGGTCGGCGAACCGTGTTCATCGACCCAGTGACGCTTGCGGCGCTGTCCGCGTATCGAGCCAGCGAACTGGAGGCACGGAGCGCAGTGGGTATCGGCCCCGACCTTGTGTTTTGTACCGTGAAGGGCCGTCCCCGCGATCCTGACTCGGTGACCCATCAGTTTATAGCGCGCGGCGTCCGGGCCGGGTTGCCGCGAATCCGTCTTCACGACCTGCGCCACACCCATGCCACCATCGCGCTTCAGGCCCAGATCAATCCCAAGGTAGTCCAAGAGCGCCTGGGCCACGCCAGCGTGAGGGTGACCCTGGACACCTACACCCATGTGCTTCAACCGATGCACCGCGACGCAGCCAACCGGATCGCCGGTCTGATCGATGGGACCGCCTGAGTCCCGTGACCATTGCGTGACCACTGCGTGACCATTGTCGAAAACGGCGACCGGGCCAGCCCGCCGCCGGTCCGATTTCGTATTCAAAACGATGGCTCCGGAGCTCGGACTCGAACCGAGAACCTTGCGGTTAACAGGTCGCGTAGTATTGTGTTCGCCTAGCGCCGCTGAGGTCCGCTTGAGTTCGGACGAGAGTCCTCAGCGTACATCCCGTGCCGCTGTCGTTCACCGAGTGCCGCCCGGGTTGCTGTACTAAACTAAACCGCTCTAGAGCCAATCCGGTGGGCACCATTCGCCTCCTGGTCGACAAGGCCGACACAGATCTGCTGGAGAGGACCCGGCTCTTCGCCCAGCAGTTCGGCGTCACCGTCGAAGTACGGGTGCTGCAGCCTTACTCGATTCATGACCGTTTCATCGTCATCGACGGGAAGCAGGTATGACACCTGGGAGCGTCTCTGAACACCCTGAAAGGCGCGAGTGTCGTCCAGCGCCTCGACGGTGACGCCGCCCAACAGGCGGAACATATGGTCGAGCAGCATTGGGCGAAGGCCTCCACGCCCTAACACGGGGCCTTCCGGGAGCTCGGCTTGACGTCGGCTGAGCTGGGACCGCTGGCCTTCTGGGGGGCCGCGACGAAGCTAACCTCCCTGAGACTCCTCCTGCGGCCGGGCTGCCAGACGATCCGCGAGTCGATCAATACCACTCTGAATCATGCGGCCGTAGCCGCCGTCCCCGAGCGAGCCGACCGCGGCCCGACCCCGCTCGAGGTGCTGTCGGGCTCGATCGAGGTCGCCGAGCCTGCGGTAGCACTCACCGAGATTGAGGTGCAGCGACGGGTAGAAGCCGGCCGCTGAGCTGGGCACGCCGGCATGCGCCAGCCGCTCGTCGGTGATCAACTCGGTGGCCGCTAACGTCCTCAGATCCCACACCAGCTCCTCGTGTACGTCCTCCTGCACATCGGCCATAGAGTGAGCAAGTGCGCAACGGTATAGCGGATCGCCGTGCTCACCGCCAAAGTTGGTCCAGATCCGGGCGAACAGCCGGCGCGCGGCGGCGCGTTCGCCACGCTGGCTGAGCTCTATGCCCTCGCTGATCTGAGTCATCGTTGCGTCTGGCTCAGCCACGGTTTCCTCCTCGATGTAATCCACCGTCAACAACCCCTCATTCAGCCATGCAACTCCCCCCTTGCAGTTAGATTGTGAGACTTCGCGGCATCGATCACCAATGACCCAGCTCGCGAAGGAACCTCATCCAGATCGCTGCCCGCTCATAGGCTTGACAGGAGCGCCGCTCCCCGGTCGACAGCCGGTTCGACCAACCCCACTTCGCTTCCCGCGAGGCGGGTTGACGGCCAGTTGGACTGCGGTGTTCGACTGCTACCTGTGCACCGTCTTTTAAGGACCGCTACCGGATTTCCAGGGGTTCTCGTGGGCGTGCGAACGAGATTGAGTTCCTATAGGTCCATCATATTAATGATGAGAATCAGAAGCATCACCGGCGGAGCGCCCCTTTCGAGCGTCGACGCCTCGCCCAGAACAGCCGAGGGGTGGCAACATCCGATGCCGCAAGCACATTTGCCTCGGACGCAACGACGGTGACCAGGATGAGGTTCGGCATGATCGCGGGGCCTCTGGGCGAGGCGCGCAATGCGATGGGCATCGCGCAGGCAGCCGAGACGGCCGGCTTCGAGCTCCTCGGTCTTGGCGACAACCAGTCCCTGTGGCGGGACGTGTACGTGTCCTTAACGCTCGCGGCGCATGCAACGTCAGCGATTCGACTCGGCACTTGCGTAACCAACCTCGTGACCCGACACCCCGCGGTCACGGCAAGCGCGATCGCGTCGGTCAATGAATTGAGCGACGGCCGGGCCTTCCTCGGCATCGGCCCAGGGGACAGCTCGGTTCTGAACATCGGCGCGCGAGCAGCCAGGCTCACGGACCTCGAGGAGGGCGTCAGGTCGATCCGGCTTATGTTGGCCGGAGATGAGGTCCCCGTCGATGGCGGCTCGATGCACGTCGGCTGGTCGAAACGCCCGGTGCCCATCTTCATGTCGGCGGAGGGACCTAGGGCTCTTGAATTGGCGGGTCGAATCGCCGACGGCGTGATGGTGTCGTACGGTCTGTCTGCGGCCAATGTTCGCGCCGCCGAGGAGCGCATTGCGGCCGGGGCCGTGGCGGCTGGCCGCGACTTCGCTTCCATCGAGGTCTGGCACGCAGCGCGAGTTGCCGTCGCCGACAGCGCGGATGACGCCAGCCGCTTATCCCGAGCCGGCATGGCGTCGGTCGCGCATCACGCGCTCCGACTGTCACCTGAGGCGCGGGGGGTTCCGGCCGACCTGGTTCCGGCTATCAACGAACTGAACGCGCGATACCGACCCAACGCCCACGCCCAACCCGGGGATAGCCCGAATGCCCTACTTGTTGAGGAACTCGGTCTGATGCCCTACCTGACCGCCCGCTATGCACTCATGGGGACGCCTGAGGACTGCGCTGGGCAACTTTCGGCACTTGAGGAGACCGGCATCCGCCGACTGCTGCTGATGTTCTCCGGGACGGAGATTGCCAGTCAGGTACGCCGCTTTCAGCAAGACATACTTCCACACTATGGATCGTCCGGCTCGCCTCTCGATCGTCCTTAAGTCCTTCTCCTCGGAAGCAGAGCCAGATTGGACTCCCCTCTTCAACCACGCCCGCGCTGCCGACGACGCCGGCGTCGACAGGGTGGTCGTACCCGACCATGTGGTCTTTGGCGAGCACATGGAGGCATATGGGCGCCCCGAGCTCGGCGGGCGCCTCGGAGCGACGCAACCGACCGACGCGGACGGCCACTGGCTTGAGCCGCTGACCACGCTGTCGGTGATCTGCGGGATGACATCTCGGACCCGGCTCGGCACAAGCATCATGATCGCCGCGCTACGGCGGCCCGCGGTGCTGGCCAAAGCCGCGGCGACGCTCGACGTGCTGTCCGGTGGGCGCCTCGACCTGGGGGTGGGAGTGGGCTGGCAGCGCGAGGAGTATGAGGCGGCGGGGCTCCGCTTCGAGGACCGCGGCCGCCTTCTCAACGAAACACTGGCGGTGTGTCAATCCCTCTGGCGTGAGTGGCGCGCGGAGTATCGCTCCGCCGACCTCGAATTCAGCGGGATCCACATGATGCCGAAGCCGAGTCAACCCGGAGGAGTGCCCCTATGGGTGGGCGGCTCGGTGACGTCGCAGGTCGCTCAGCGACTCGCACGATTCGGCACCGGATGGATTCCGTGGGGAACAGCTGCCGACGACATCCTCTCTGCGTTTAGAGAGATGGCCGAGCTGCTCACCGGCGCCGGGCGCGACCCCGCCTCGGTGCTCGTGGAAGCCCCATTGCCGATCCTTCTGGCCACCGACGGCGGCCTCGACCTGGAGCGAACCATGGACGTCGTGCCGCGGCTTATCAAGGGCGGGGTCACCGATTTCCGTGCACGAGTCGCGCTCCCGTACGACCGCGCGAAGGCCACGGAGATCCTCCACGAGGTGGTAAGCGCGTTTCGTGCCAGCGCCGGAGTCACGGAACTTGAGTGACTACGAGCTATTCCGCTGCGCCAGCCAGGAGGCGAGGTCATCCTGGGAGACAAAAACCTCGGAGCGAGGTTCGCCTCCCTCTGGGTAGTCATCGCACTCGATGCGTTGTCTGGTTATTCGCATGCTCGCGATGCGCCAGTCCGGGGCCTTGATGTAACGCTCGTGATAGTGACCGTATCCGCGCCGCAACAGACCCACTCTCCCGCGCCGCTGATCGATCACATCGCTGAATGGCCAGACCGCAGCAGCGTGGCCGGGTGACTCCAGGAGTATCTCCGGCTCGTGCAACATGTGTACCGTTCGCGCATCCGCCAGCTGTATCCGCACGTGCTCCACAAACGTACCGGGCCCGCTCATCGAACCCTGTCCGCCGAACTGGAATTCAGCAGCGAACAGAGCCTCTAACTCCGGCCACTGTTTGAGATCGACAAAGCGCACATACCGGCTCTTCAGCCGGCGTATCAGGTGCACATCCGCGAGTTCCTGAACGCTTGGATCAGTCGCCACTCGTCTGGATCATAGGCGTCGCTGGAGGCTCCAGTGCTATGTTGGTCCGCCATGAAAGTGACCACCCGAAGCGAGTCAATGGATCTGGAGTCGCAGAGCGAGCCCGAGCGGTTCACCGGCTTGGCGGGCTTCCGGGTCCTGCACACGATGGACATGGGAGTAACCCCACCGGCTGGTGCATCCGCGTCTCCGGACACCCTTGCTGCGGGCACCGGGACATGGAACACGTACCCCGGAAACGTGTCGATGGTGCGGTACGAGCCGGGGGTACGCAGCCACTGGCACTCCCATTCGGGCGGGCAGATGCTGTTCGTTGTTGAGGGCGACGGCTGGGTCCAGTCTCGTGGCAGCGATCCCATCGCCATCCAGATGGGCGATGCCATTTCAATCGCGCCCGGTGAGGAGCATTGGCATGGCGCCAAGAACGGCGCCGCACTGGCGCATGTGACGGTGACGGCGGGGCGGCCCACCTGGTTTGAGGAGTCACCGACGCCGGAGTGACGGGGCCCGGTGGCGCGGGATCGGATCGTGAGTCGGACCCGATTGCATTTGGCGGTGATCACTCTTAGTATCAGACATATGATTATTATCTATGCAACCATGGACTCCAAGGAACCGGTCTCGGATGAGGCAATGCGCACCTGCGTCGACTTCCAGAACGGTTCCCTGACCGAACCTGGCTGCTTGGGATACCTGTTCACTCGGGATTTCGAGACGCCTGAGCGCCTCCACGTTCTAGAGCGCTGGGAATCGGAAAAGGATCTCCAAACCCACATGGGCAGTCCGCGCTCGGCCGAGTTCGCCAAATGGATGAACGAGCGGGCCGCCAGCGTCAAGGTCAATAGATTTGTCGCTGAGGACCAGTCAGATGACTTCCGGCGCCATAGCGCGGAACTAATGGGGGATTCCGTCCAAACCTGAATCCCCGTCAGATGACGTTGGCCGTCGGAGTCGCCCCTGAGTCTCCGTTCGCCCCGGGCGCCACGATCTCCGGCCCACTCCAATCCCTTCCGTTTTCAAGGACAGCGCCACTCGGAGTCCTCATCATCCAGCCCTCATAATCCGACGCCGCCACCCGATCACAGATATCGCGGTAGCGCCCAACCCCCCCAAGGTACGACGTCGTCATCCGCGGCTTCCCGGGGATGTTCGACCCAACGTACTGCGTGTCATCGATGGTCAGGAGGGTTGCCGAAGCCACCTCAAGTAGGTGTTGTGTCCACTGCGCAGCCGCCTCCTGAGTGGGTTCTGCTCGGGAGATGGCATGGGCCCCCTGGTACCCGAGGAAGTCCGCGATCCAGTCGACGTGATGCTCCGCTTGGACCATCATGTGCGACCGAATCCCTGGGCTTCCGGCCCCGTTGATCATGTACATGTTCGGAAACCCCGGGACACCGATACCCAGGAACGTGTGATGTCCCCGGGCCCAAGCGTCTTTCAACGTCCGACCGGCTGTGCCGGTGATGTCGATGGCCAGCATGGCGCCGGTGCCACTATCAAACCCCGTCGCGAGGATCAGCACATCGAGCCCGTATTCCGTTTCATGGGTCCGAACCCCCGCGGGGGTAATCTCCTCAATTGGCTGCTCCTTGACATCGACGAGGGCCACGTTGGGCCGGTTGAAAATCTCAAAATACCCGTCGACGATGACAATCCTCTTGGCTCCTAGGTAGTGATCGCGGGCGCTCAGTTTCGCCGCCAGGGCCTGGTCGCTCACGGCCGCTCTTACCTTGGACCTCAGGAATTCGGCGACCCTATTGTTTGCCGCGGCGTCGACGAGGAAGTCGGGAAATACGGTCCCCATGGCACCTCCCCCACGCTCCCAGACCAGTTCAGCACGACGCAGGAATTCCGCTTCCGGCACCTCCGCAGTCTTGCCCTCCCCAACCGGGATCGCCACGACATCCGTCCCATATCCTGTGCGGCGGGCACGCGTCCGACGTTCCGCATATGTCGCCTTGTAGTCGGTCACATACGTCGGGTCAAGCTTGTGATCGCGAGACGGAACGATATAGGACGGCGACCGCTGGAAGACATGGAGGCTCTCGACTGACTCGTGCGCGATTGTCGTTGCCGTTTGCACGCCACTGGCGCCGGTCCCGATTATTCCGACGCGTTTTCCGGCAAACGAGACCGGGTGCAGAGGCCAATGACTTGTGTAGTAGATTTCCCCGCTGAAGCGCTCAAGGCCGGGTATGTCAGGAACTACCGAGGTGTGATAGCCGCCAGTCGCCATCACGCATCTCCGCGCCCGCACGACGTCCGCCCCGTCTGTCTCCACCACCCAGACGTCGCCATCCGCGTCCCAGGTCATCTTCGTGATCGTCGTGTTGAACCGGATCCCGTCGCGCAGGTGGAGACGGTCGACCACATGATTGAGATATGCCTCGATCTCCGGCTGCCGGGCGTGGTGCTCGCTCCATTCCCATTCCTGCTGCAGATCCTCGTCGAATGAGTATGAGTACTGCATGCTGGGGACATCGCACTGGGCGCCTGGATATCGATTCCAGAACCAGGTGCCGCCTACGCCCGGGGCCTTTTCGAACACGACAGCGTTGGATCCCATCTGTCGCAGCTTGTGCAGCATGTAGATGCCGCTGATCCCCGAACCGACCACCAGAACCTCGATCTCCGTTCCGCGACTGCCGGGCGCCCTCACGGAACCGGGCTCGGACGTCTCTGGCATCACTGGGGTCTCGAAGCCGTTGTCGATCCCGGCGGCAGCGGCACGACCGCTGCACGTAGCGCCGCGATCGTGTCCTGTCGCCACCGTCGGGACTCCTCAGCATCGGGCACGGCCCAAGCGCTGCCGTGGAACCCGTTCGGGTACACGTGCAACTCAACAGGAACGGCCGCCGCTACGAGGCGCCGCGCATAGTCGACCGTCTCGTCAAGGAATAGCTCCAGGGCGCTGACTGCGAGGTATGCCGGAGGTAGGCCTGTGAGGTCCACGGCGCGCGCTGGCGACGCGTACTGGGATACTGGGCCCTCCTTCATCGGTCCCAGGTATGCCTGCCAGGCCAGCTCGTTCGCCTCTCGGTTCCACGCCTTGGGCGGAGCGAGATTTCGGCTTGATGGCGTCGTACCGCGATGGTCCAGCATTGGCGCCTCGAGGGACTGAAGCGCTAGGGCTGGGCCTCCGCGATCGCGCACCGCCAGAGTGAGGGCCGCAGCCAGGCCAGCTCCGGCGGATGTCCCGGATACCGCAAGGCGCCGAGAATCGCAACCAAATCGCCCGGCACTGGTGGCCAGGAATTCGAGCGCGGCATAGCAGTCGTCCAACGCCGCCGGGTAGGGCTCCTCGGGTGCCAGCCGATAATCCAGAGAGGCGACAAGGCAGCCGGCGCCCCGGGCGAGCTCCCCGCAATGGAGGTCGAAATGCTGGATGCGGCCCATCACGTAACCGCCGCCGTGCACAAACAGAATGCCGCCGGCGACAGGGCTCATCCCCTCCGGGACATAGAGGCGAATCCGCAGTTGCCGGCTGGTACCTGGCACTCGGACGAGCTCGTCCAGCTCGGTGACCCCGTGCGCTGGCTGCGTCGCCCCGCTCGCGGCGTCCATGCGGCTGTGCGCTTGCGTCCTCGCACGTTGGATGTCGGACATGTCCACGAGCCCGTCGGGGAACCTATCCAGCGCAGCGCGAAAATCTGGCGTCAGTCGATCGATCATCGGTGCCGGCGGCCCCGAAGTGCCCCAAGGCCCCGACAAGGGTTTGTGACCGATAATGGCCCACGTTGGACGCTGTGCGATTCGATGACCAGGTCGTCGTAGTCACCGGCGCGGGACGTGGCCTGGGCCGTCTCTACGCGCTGGACTTCGCCGAGCGCGGAGCTACCGTGGTTGTCAATGACCTTGGCGCCGGGGTCGATGGCGCGGGCTCCGATTCGGACGTCGCGGATCGGGTCGTGAATCAGATCCGAACGGCCGGAGGTCGAGCGTCCGCCTCGTACGAAAGTGTCACTTCCGCGGAGGGCGGCACGCGGATCATCGACGGCGCGCTTGGGAAATTCGGGCGGCTGGACGCCCTCGTCAACAATGCCGGCAACATAGTTCCGGCGCCATTCGGGGAGGTCGGTGATGTCGAACTCAGTGCACTCCTCGACGTCCACGTGCGAGGTGCGTTCAACACAACTCAACCCGCCTTCCGTGCCATGCGTGATCAGGGCTATGGCCGGATTGTTTTCACATCCTCCTCTGCGGGTGCGTTCGGATCGCCGGGACTCGCCGCGTACGCAGCCGCGAAGGCTGCGATTCTTGGGCTCGCCCGGGTCGTCGCTCTCGAGGGTGAGCCGCATGGCGTACTGGTTAACAGCGTATTGCCCACCGGGCGGACTCGGATGGGCGGCGCGAGCCCGGTCGTCTATGAGCGGGATGCCCCAACAATCACCCCGGCTCGGCGTGCGTTCCTCGACTCCATGCGCCCGGAGTTTGTCAGGCCACTTGTGGTTTTCCTGGCGAGTCGGGATTGCGCGATAACCGGCCATGTCTTCTCGGCCGCCGGCCGACGCTACGCCCGCTCCTTCACAGGCCTGACGCGGGGTTGGGTCAGTTCGGAGCTGGAGCCGTCTGCGGAAGGGATTCGTGACCACCTCGGCGAGATCAGCGACACCTCCGCGTACGACGTCCCCGATTCGGTAGCGACCGAGATCAACGGCGTCATGACGCGGCTCGAGCAGGAACTCGGATCCATGGAGATCTGAGGTTTCGGGAGGAGACCTCCATTCCTACGAGCCCAACACCAGAGCGGCGCCGCGCTCGCCGACCATGATTGCAGGCGCGTTGGTGTTGCCGCTGGTCAGGGTCGGAATGATCGAGGCATCGATGACTCGCAGCCCCTCGACTCCCCTCACCTTCAGCTCCGGGTCGACCACGCTCTCCGGGTCTGCTCCCATCGCACACGTGCCTGTTGGGTGCAGGCCCCGGTGGGTGTGTCCCCGCAGGAAATCGAGCCACTGGTCGGGGCCCTTGACATCGCCGCCCGGCGATAGCTCCCTGGCTATGTGCTCCCTCAACGGAGATTCAGCGACGATCGCACGAGCTGCCTCGGCGCAACCGATCATGGCCGCGACATCGACAGGGTCGTCAAGTTGCGAATGGCGAATCAGCGGTGGGTCATTCGGGTTGGCTGAACGGAGGCTGATAGCGCCCTTCGCTTGTGGATGGAGGGTCAGCAAGACGAGGGTTATGGCGGAGTACTGTTTGAGATCGCCGACAAGCTTCGTCACGCTGCGGCCACGCTCGAGACCTGGCAGGGCGAAGGGCAGCAGGTGAATGAGGTAGTCGGGTGTCGTTGACGGCCCCAGGTGGCCGACCAATGTCGCGTGGGCAGGGCCGGCCGCCAGAGGCCCATCTCGAAACATGGCCAATTGGATGCCGGCCTGCACCATCCGTCGCGGTGTGAAATAGGTGTTGATCGTCGGGATATCCACCTCATAGGAGATCGAGGCGGCAGCATGGTCAGAGAGGTTCTGGCCCACTCGAGGTGAATCCTGCAGGACAGGCACGCCGACCCGACTCAGCTCCGCCGACGGACCGATACCGGATAGCATGAGCAGCTTCGGGGAGGCGATCGAGCCAGCGCTGAGGATGATCTCGCGGCGCGAGCGAACCGTGGCCACCCGGCCCTGGCTCTCATACTCGACACCGACCGCGCGCGGCCCGTCAAACAAAACGCGATGTACGCGCGCGTTCAGCGCGACCGTGAGATTGTCCCCGCGCCGGCGGCCCCCGATATATGCGCGCGACGTACTGGCCCTGAGACCGCGCGAGATGTTGTACTGGGTGTGGCCCACTCCCTCCTGGGTCGCTCCATTGTAGTCGTCGTTGTAAACGTGCCCGGCCGCCTGGGCTGCGCTGATAAAGGCAGCTGTCAATGGGTGGTTGAACCGGTTCTTGCGAACGCCGATCGGCCCATCACGCCCGCGGAACTTGTCGTCGCCGCCACTGACATAGGTCTCAGCTCGTTTGAAATATTCGACAACGGTCCCATAGTCCCAGCCGCTACATCCCGCCGCCGCCCATTGGTCGAAATCGGCCGGGTGACCTCGTACCCAAACCATGCCATTGATCGACCCGGAGCCCCCGAGCACCTTTCCAGATGCCCAGCCCTCCGCTCGGTCGTTCCGCGTGGGGTCAGGCTCCGATGGGAACGCCCAATCGTGTTCACTCGTGAGTTGCAGCTGCAGCACCGCAGCCGGGATCATGAACTTGATCTTGTGATCCGACCCGCCCGCCTCCAGAAGAAGCACCGAGTGCCTGCCGTCCTCGCTGAGCCGCGCCGCAACCACGCATCCGGCCGACCCTCCGCCGACTACTACATAGTCGTACTCGGCCTCGACCGCGGAGTCAGCCACCACACTCGCCAGGCATGTCAGGCGGGGCGAGCCATGACGCGGTTAATTGCCCGGAAAAAGAAGTCTTTGGCTGCTCCGACCAGGCCCGCTGGGAGGAGCACGATGATCAGTACGAGAAGGACTCCATACACAAGCTGGGCCTGATACGGCCCGATATGCAGCACATCAGGCAGGAAAGTCGCCACGAAAGCCCCGACCAGTGGACCCGCAAGCGTGCCAGAACCGCCGAGAAGCATCATCAGGCTGTATTGGATCGATGCATTTACTGTAAAATAGCTGGGTGCGATGCCCACGTCTGCGAAGACGAAGAGCGCTCCACCCATTCCCGCCACTGCCCCAGACACCGTCAGCGCTAAAAGCTTGTACCTAAACGTGTTCAGGCCGAGGGACTGAGCGAGGGGTTCGTTATCGCGAAGACTGGCCAAAACCCGGCCGAAGCGTGTGCGGGCGAGCCACCATAGGAATGCGACGGCGGCCGCGGTGAAGGCCAGGACCAGGTAGTAGAGAGGGATCGGGTCAGCGAAGGACACGGCACCAAAGAACGGATCCGGAGGGTTCGGAAGCACGATCCCGATGTCACCGCCCGTCACGCTGCTCCAGTTCTGGATGACGATTATCTCGAGTTCGGACAGTGCGAACAGAAGGATTAGCAGGTAGGTGCCGGACGCGCGCAGGGCGATGAAGGCGAACACCGCCGCGAGCGCCGCGCCGAGGACCATGCTCGCCAGCACCTGCTCCCAGAAATTGATGTGGAAGTGGTTGGTCAGGATCACGGTGCCGTATGCGCCAATACCCAGGAAGCCCGCCTGCGCGACCGAGAAGATGCCGGCATACCTGAACGCGAACCAAAGGCTGTAAGCCGCGATCGCGCTCACCAGCGCGAATGTGGCGAGTGCGACGGCATGGAACGAGCCAAGCGTGAAGGGCGCAACGAGGAGAAGCGCGACGATTGCGCCGAGACTGACCCTCGGGACCAGTGCCAACACGGCACCAAAGCGCGAGGCCAAGACCGTGTAGCTCAGGCCGCCTCCTGCCGAAAGTAGGTGGTCCGCTTGCAGCGGATCACCACTCGCTTGCTCCGCGCTCTGAAACAACCCGTAAGGCCGCCACAGAATTATGGCCACCATTACGACCAGCAGGATCGCGTAGGACCACGCCAGCGAGATGTATGCCCCCCCCATGGTCTCAGCCAGCGCTAATAGCAGCGCCGCGATCACCACTCCACGAATATTGCCAAGGCCGCCCACGATGGCCACTGCGAATCCCTTGAGAAGAAACGCCGACCCGAAAAACGGACCAAATGGAAAAATGGTGCCGAGCAGACCGCCGGCGAGACCGGCCAGGGCACTCCCGATGATGAATGTGACTGAGATGAGCCGACCGACGCGAACCCCGAGTACCTGCGCACTCGTCCGATCCTCGGATAGCGCCCGGATGCCCCGCCCGTAGTGGGTGCGCTCCAGAAAGATGAACAGCATGACGCAGAGAGCCGCCGTGATCGCGACCAGGAAGACGCGCTCCTTCACAAAGACGACCGTGCCCAGACGCCAGGCCCCGGGCAAGAAGGGCGCGATGGAATACACGGCACCCGGCCAGATAATGGCATAGGCGGCTTCCAGCGCCACGATTAACCCAAGCGACACGATGAAGCCGTTGATCGGCCGCGAGAGAGTACGCCGGAACACTCCGAGGTCGAGGAGCTCCGAGCCGAGCCCCACCCCGATCCCAGCCAGCAGTAGCGCCAGAGGCAGCGGCACGTGGAATTGAACCAAGGTCCACGTGGCGAAGGCACCGAGGGTGACAAACTCACCCTGTGCGAAATTGACGATACGGGTGAGGCCGAACACCAGCGACAACCCCATCGCGACCAAGATGTAGATCCCGGCCAGAGACACCGCGTTGAAGAGCTGCTCGATAAGGAGCGTCAGCCACTGGGGCATATGTCAGGAATCCTCCATGCTCATTGGATTTTTGGCACCTAACCGGCGATTAGCCGAGGTACCCGGCAACAATCTCGTCCCCGAGAATCGCCACGTCGGCCACCCCGCTCCGTATCACCTGTCCATGACTCAGGATGTAGACGCGATCGGCGACGGCGAGGACCAGCTGGACGAACTGCTCGGACAGAAGGACAGTCGTGCGCCACTCCTTGACAATTGTCGGGATCGTCGAAGCCAGTTGCTCGATGACGACGGGGGCGAGACCCAACGATGGCTCGTCCAGCATGAGAACCTTCGGCTGAGTCAACAGACCGCGGGCGATCGCCAACATCTGCTGTTGACCGCCCGAGAGCTGTCCGCCAAAACGGCCGAGGTTGAGTTTGAGGACTGGGAAGAAGCCCAGGACAGCCGCCAGACGATCGTCGAAATCGCCCCGCGACGAGCCGAACCGGGCCAGCAGGAGATTGTCCTTGATCGTCATCTGGGAGAAGATGTGCCGTCCCTCTAGAACATGTCCGATTCCCTGGCGCACCACGTCCTCCGGCTGCCCCGTGACGGGCGTCCCATCGAGAGTAACCTCGCCGCGGAACTGCACCAGACGCGAAATTGCACGGAAGAGCGATGTCTTCCCGGCGCCGTTCGGACCTAGGATCCCGATGCATTCGCCGTCACCGGCCACCAGGTCGACACCCTGAAGGGCGGCGACGCGGCCATAGGAGACATCGAGGTTCCGGACAACAAGTTCAGCCAACGGATTCCTCGACCCCATCGACTGGAGTGCGGGAGGCCCGGCCTTGCGCAGCATCTGTGAAACCACTGCCCAGGTAAGCCTCGATCACTCCCGGGTCAGCGCGGACTTCGGCGGGAGTCCCCTCTTTGAGCAGACGCCCCGCGGATAGGACCACGACCCTATCGACTAGCGGCATCAGAAAGCCCATGTCGTGATCGACGACCGCCAGGGTCACGCCGCTGTCCCGCACCCGGCGAAGGAGGGCAGCAAGGTCGCGACCCTCGGCCTCATTGAGCCCCGCGGCGGGCTCGTCGAGCAGCAGCAACGTCGGCCGAACCGCCAATGCGAGCGCAATCCCCAGTTGGCGCAGTGACCCATGGGACAGGACCGAGCTGGGGGTGTCCGCCAGTGCCTCCAGGTTCGTAAAAGAAAGTAGGTCCGCTAGGTCGGATGGGAGCTTGGACTGGTCGGGCTTCCGGGCAGCTGTCCGGGCGATGTCCAGAGCCATGGCGACGTTCTCGGCCGCCGATGCCGCCCCGAAATGCATCGACTGCTGGAACGTGCGCACGAGGCCCGACCGGGCGATCCGATCCATCGGCCACCGGCCGATGTCCCGTCCCTGCCAGACCACGCGGCCTCGCGTGAGCGGGAAGCGGCCTGTCAGGCAATTGAAGAGCGTGGTCTTTCCGGAGCCGTTGGGACCCACTATGCCCAGGAGCTCGCCGCGGTTGATGTCGATGCTCACCCCATCGAGCGCCCGGACGGCGCCGAAGGAGCGATAGCCATCAAGGACCTGGCAGATCGTGTCGTCAGAAATGGGGGGTCACCTCGGTCAGGAAACGATCCCAGGAGCCGACCAGGTCCGGGACCGTGACGTAGCCATGGTTCAACAAGCGCACCTCGTCGACCCCGGCATCCTGGTATCGGCGAAGCTGTTCCACAATGTCGGCGGCGGTTCCGGTCAGGGTGTCACGTTCAGGGCGCGCCCCGGTCGCCTCGCTGAAATGCAAACCGCATCCGACTGCAACACCAACTTCGCCTGGGTCGCGTCCCTCCTGGTGGGCGATCTCCCGAAGCCGCTGGACTTTCGCCTTCATCTCGAGCGGAGTTTGATGCAGTGGCATCCACCCCTGTCCGTATGCGACTGCGCGCTTGATCGCCGGGATGCCGTTGCCGCCGATCCACAGCGGCGGATGAGGCTGCTGCACCGGTTTGGGGTTGAACCTGATATTTATCACGGTAGCGTAGTCGCCGTCGAACTGGGGTTCGGGGCTGGTCCAGAGCTCGATGAATACCCGCAGATACTCATCTGTCACCCGTCCCCGTTCAGAAAACGCTGGCGCGCCCAGCATTGGGAACTCCTCTTCCAGCCAGCCGGAGCCCACGCCAACAATGAGGCGGCCCTCCGAAAGGAGGTCCAACATGGAGAGCATTTTGGCGGCAAGCACCGGATTTCGATATGGTGCCACGAGCACCCCCAGCCCGAGCTTGATCCGGTGCACCGTGGCCGCGACGTAGGACAGCATCGTGAGCGGTTCGATTACCGGCAGGTCGACGACCGCTGCCGGGGGTGCGACTCCGCCGACATTCCGGTCATGGGTCCCAGGCTCAAAATGTGCGGGCCACGCGATATGGTCCCCGAGCCAAGCGGAGTCGAACTGCAGCCGTTCTGCTTCCAGAGCCAATTGAACGATCTCCCGTGGGTCACCGCCGCCGGCGGGGGGATAAAGGTAAACGCCGAACTTCACTGGGGAGAAATGATGGGAGCCGGCGGGGGCGCAACCCCGCCGGCACTCCCAAGCTGTTGGGTCAGGGCGTGACCTGGGTCACGGTGGAGGTGCCCGTGCCCGAGATCTGTGTCACCGCCAGAGGAACAGTGATCGTATGGTTTGAGCTCCACTGGAACTTCGCGCCAAACTCTGTGTCAGAGACCTCCGTCATGGCCTTGGCGATGGCGGCCACATCCGTTGTGCTGTTCGCCTTGGTCATTGCCAATGCGGTCAGCTGGACGGAGAAGTAGTAGGCGAGTCCCAACGTAACGTTGAACGGCTGCAGCGTCGCGCCGTTCATGTACTTCGTCTGGGCAGTCTTGAATGCGTCGATCTCAGGTGTCGACTGCACGCCAGGGTCCACTGGGGAGAACGCGCTCGGGAATAGCTGGGGACGTCCGTTTGGCTTCAGCTCTGTTGAGTAGCACAGGCATGGGACGGACTTCGGCAGACCCGCGGCATCGAGCTGGGCAACATCGCTCTGCTCTTCCTGGGGTGAGTTGCCTACGACGATCAGGTCGGGGTTGTCTGCAACCACCTTGCTGGCCACCGTTGAGATATCGGTGGTTCCGGGGGGATAGGTGAACTGCCCGGCGGTGATGCCGACCGCCTGCAGCTGGGTCGTCATCGGGCCGACGATCGTGTCGTTGCTGCCGTTTCCGGTGATGAAGTCCACTTTCTTCGTGCCAGGGTAGAAGTGCTTGATACCCGCGACCATGGCCCCAATCCGGTAGTTGTTCGCAGGGAGTGCGGCAAACAGCAGCGGGTACTTCGGCCCGACGAGATCAGGTGCCTGGGTCGCAAGCGAGATGTTGATGACGTTGTACTGCGCTGCGACCGGTGTCATGGACACCGCCTCACTGGCGAGCGGACCGACAAGGACCTTGATGTGGTCATCGCGGAACATCTGGATGCCGTCGGCCAGAGCAACCTGGGCGTCGGAGCGATCGTCGACGTACTTCATCTTGAGCGTGTACTTCTTGCCGTCGACGACGATGCCACCGTTCTTGTTCACCTTGTCCGCAGCCACGTTCATACCAGCGATGTACGACTGGCCGTATGGCCCAAAGATGCCCGAGAGCCCGACGATCGCTCCATACGTGATGTCGCCACCATTGGACGGCGTTGACGAGCCGGACCCTCCGCCTGTGCCACAGGCGGCCAGGAAGATCGCCCCGACCAGGAGCCCCGTGGCTTGGCGACCCTGTCGCTGGAATCTAAGTCTTTGCACCCGTCTCTCCTTAACTAACCCAACCACACGCTCCGGGGACGGCGGAGTGCCCGCGTGGCCCCGTCGAAGCGAAGAAGGGCTCTTGTGACCAATGTGTGGGTCATGCGGAACGACCTGGGAGGGCGGGTCGGTGACCACCGAAACTGAGCATCGCCAGGGCGATCAGCGGCGCTGCTGAGCGGAAGCCAAAGGCCCGTCGCGTGA
>JBPCPW010000047.1:0-2765 GCA_050998755.1 Candidatus Dormibacteria bacterium | reverse complement strand
TTTCGGGGACTCTGTGACAGAACCACCCACGGCCCCCAGGAGGTGGTTAAACTAGGCGAGATTTACAGGATCCCGGGGTGGGGAATAAGTTGGCGCGACCCCTGGGGAATATCGTGGCGTTCCACAGTCGCTCTACAGACGGCTATCGCAGAGTTAGGTCCTGCTAATAAGATCAAAACAGGCCAAATCGGTAGCGGACATAGTTTGGGAGCAGGGGGTCTCGGGTTCAAATCCCGCCTCCCCGACCAAAACCAGATTCGAGTTCGTTTACGCTCAATCAACTCGGCGTGGATGCGCGATGTATTTTCGGCAAGCAGGTCGTGCTCAGCAGCGGTTTCGCAGAAGCAGGTCCTGCACCGCGGGTGGACCATCGTTATCTGACGGGTCCGCGGTATGATGGTTGGCAACCGTTATTACACGAGGATTCGCCATGGCGAGGAATGCGATCACCAAGACACTGTCCCTCACGCCGGAAGAGGCCCCCAGATTCGAAAGGCTTGTCAAGCGGTTCGGGCAGGGGAGCCCGACCGAGTTGATGCGGGTGGCGATGGATCGGATGGAGACCGCTGAGATTGCTGAGGAGCTGACGGAGCTGCGGGCATATGGGCAGCGAAGGGCCCGAGCGAAACGGGTTGCGGACGCTGACGTTCGCGATGCTGTTCGCAGGACCCTCAACCGATAAGCTCCGCCAGCCCAGCGCGGCCATCCGTCCCTGTCGTTCTCGACATCAACGTCCTCGTCGAGGCCGTCACGGCGCAGGACTCGGCCGCCGCCTTCGAGAGCTGGCCGAGCCCGCCACCAGTCCGAGGTGATCCGTCCGCAAACGCCGTCGGCGTGGTCAACGACGCCAAGGAGTTTGCACTCTGGCTGTCGCCCCATATCCTCGACGGTACTGAGCGGGTCCTGCGCGAGTTCTACGGGTGGAGCCAGCCCCGAGCAAGCCAATACCAGTCCGTCCTCGAGAGAATCGCATCCAGGTCGGGAGGTGCTGTCATCACTCCGCGTCTGGTGGTTGCCGACTGTAACGACTGGGAGGACAATCGCATCCTGGAGCTCGCCGCAGAGTCTGGAGCTATTTTGATCGTGAGCAACGATGACGATCTCTTGAGGATGAGCCCGTGGCGCGGAACGCCGGTCATCCATCCGACGGCGTTTGTCGCCAAGGTCGACGCAATGCGTCGCGCACAGGTCCGGATCTTGCGTGAACGGCCAACCTGACAACGCGTTCTCCTCTCCTTGGGAGGGCGTCGTCGTCGAACGTAACTCGGTTTGGCGTAATCATGCGCGGATACTCTCCCCCGGCGCGATCCTGCGCGAAGGAGATCACGCCACCGGACGCTCTCGCGGCCGGCGAGTGCCAGTCCGCTACGCGAGAGCCACAGCATCCCGCCCACCAGCGGGCCCATCACCAGCGTCACGGCAAAGGCGCTGACGACGAAGAAGATATAGGCACCCGGGGGCTCGACAACCTCGAGGCGGGGGTCAGCCTCCAAGGCAGGTCGCCTGATAGAACAGCCCAAGGGTCGCAACAAACGCGATCACCGCCAGCGCTCGAGATTCTGCCTTCTGCGCGGCCGGGACCACGACCTAGATCGCGACGGCGTTCTCGAATTGCTGTTGGTCCTCACGCCAGCCGCCGCCACCCATTCCGATCCCGCGGAGGTCGGCGACCAACTCGATCCGGTGGACCCATTTCACCATTTTGAAGCCGAGTTGATTATCAAGGCGCAACCGCAGCGGCGCGCCGTGCTCCACTGGCAGAGGCGCCCCGTTCATCTCGTATGCCAGGAAGGCCTCCGCAGCGGCCACGATATCCAGCCGAACGGCTTCAAAGAAATAGCCCGTGCCCTGATGATCGGTCTGCGCCTTGTCATCCATGCCCCAGAACACGGCATACCGGGCAGATTCCTCTGGCTGGCACAGCCTCAGGATGTCCGCCATCGGCACACCACGCCAGTCCGCGACGGACGACCAGCCCTGGATGCAGTGATGAAGGCTTCGGCGTCCGTGCGTCGGTAGAGCCTTGATTTCATCCAGTGTGAGGCTGACGGGGCTCTTGACGAGACCGACCACCTCCAACCTCCAATCCCTGAATCCGGTCGCCACTTGCTCCTGATAGGCAGCCTCGACCGGAGGCCGGCCATTGAGCCAGTGATACTGGGATGGCGAGGCGGTCAACGGGCGATGGCTGGGGCGCAGAGCGCGGGACATCAGGCGCTCCGGTGTGCCGATAATCGCGCCGGTGACGGTCCGCGTCAGGGCCGGACTTCGCCAGGACGCCTGAGTCGCGAGCACATGCCCGACAACGATGGCGACTAGGCTCAGCGCCCCAATTGCGACCGCGGCTCCCTGCATCGCGCCGCCCGTATCCAGGATCATCCGACTGAGTTCGTAGCCCAGCCCGTGCACAACCACCATCAGGGTGTGGCCGGCGATGAAAACCGTGAAGAGGATGAGCAGCACAAAGTGCATGCTGCGGGCGCGCTGACGGCCTCCGAGCAGCCTCACGAAGCGGGGGAACCGCGCGCTGATCGCCGGCGACATGGCGGCGCCGGTGGCGATCTGGAGCGGGGCCAGGACGAACACCAGCGTGAAGTAGGTCAGCTGCTGCAGCGCGTTGTAGTGCCCGCGATCCGCCGGAACATGCAGGGTGATGTATTGCCCCAGGTCGTGGATCGATTGAGGCAGGATGTCGATCGAGGTCGGCACCAGCCGCCGCCACTCGTCCGTCAAGAAGAGCAGGGCGACATAGACCGTGCCCGTCA
>JBPCPW010000028.1:0-4958 GCA_050998755.1 Candidatus Dormibacteria bacterium | reverse complement strand
TCCAGACCATGACCGGGCGCGACCCCGAGGTGCCCGGCGTCCAGACGTTGAGCGCCAGGCAGTCCTCACTCTTCTCGCCGATCCCCGCGAACAGGTCGACCCCCGGGGCGATCTCCAGGAACGCCGGCGACTGCTGTGGCGATGGCGCAAAGTGCTGGGCGTCGATCGTATGCGGGTAGCGCGTGATGCGCCGCGGTGGTTGGAAACGCATGTCCCCGATGGGCGGCTCGGCATAGGGGATGCCGCGGAACACGCTCAGGTTCCCCTCTGTTCGGCCTTCGATCCGACCCGCGGGGGCGTCGACAGCGGCTAACGATGCGGTTTGGGTCATGACCGGCCCTCATTGGTGGACGGAAGTTGGTCACATTCTGCCGCACCTGAAGCTCCCTGGCGGCGGCGCTGGACCAGCCCGCACGTCACCGCGACAGTGGCCAATACCGCGAGCAGCAATGCCGCCACGCCGGCGGGCATAGCTCCGGTGTTGGGCAGCGCCTCGGCAGCGGTGCTGGTGGGTCGGAAACTCACGGTGCGGCCGCAACCCGCGATGGTCACCGCCAGCGGGCCATCCGACTGGATATCAAGGACAACGTTGCAGTCGACCTGCGCACGAGCGATATCCACACTCACCGCCTTCACGTTGTGGGCCTTGATGTCGAGCTTGTCCTGCCGCGCGCTGAGCGGAGCGGCGCCCCAGGTCTGGTATGTGTCGAGGAAGGGGAGGGCGGGGAAGAGCTGTCCGCCGGTGAGCACCCCAGCACTGCGCTGCGTGCCAGATGCGGGCGGGTCGCCGGCGCCGAAGCCGTGCGAGAACACGTCCAATGTCCCCTGGCCTCCGGATCGCAGCACCAGGCCCGACAGCCAATACGCGTGGTCCGCGACCAGCCCGAGGTCGGGGAAATCGCCGAACGGGCGTTGCAGGGCGTCGGTGGCACTGACGTCATACACGTAGGTCACATGAGGTGGGTTCGACTCGACCCGACTGATGCCGAGGAATGCCGCCGCTGGGGCATATTCGTCGTTGTACGAAGACGTGAGGTGTTCACCCGGGAAGGCCAGGAATTCGTATCGATATCCGAGCCGGTCCAACTCCGCGGCGTTGGCCTCAGGGAATGGGTTCAACTCGTCCGCCGGCAGCACGTCCCAGATCATGGTCGGCAGGTTCCGCAGCGAGGCCAGTTCGGCCGTCTCACCGGTGTAGGGCACGCCCTCATTCGGCGTCCCCCCGGGGGTGCCGACAATCGCCACCGCGCGGCTGAAGAGGTCGGGAAACGCCTCTCCGAGTTTGTATGCTCCGAGCCCGCCGAGCGAGTAACCGGAGATCGTGCGCCAGCTGGGGTCAAGGGGGTAGAGCCGCGCGACGTCGGCCCAGGTCTCAAAAACGTCTGCCGCCCCCAGGCCGGTGTAAGAGCTGCCCGGGTCGCGAGCCTGCGGGGTGAGAACCAGCGACCCGGTGGCGCGGTCACCGAACTCCGATTGGTTGTTGCTGGCGAGGAACTCGTTGTAGTTGGCCGCGTTGGCGTGCAGCAGCAACGACATCCCGTATCCCGCCGGTGGGGCGGGCCGGTTCGGTACGTAGAGGTTGTATGGCTGCAGCCGCCCCTGGTACTGACAGGTCTTGTCGCCGCTGTAACAGCTAGAGGCGTAGTTCACGCCCTGCGCCGGCTCGAAGTGGCTGGCGAGAATGCGGTCGATGGAGCCGGTGCGCGGGATGGCGCTGTCGTCGGTCTGGGCGGTGGCGAGTTTGGCGAAGTTGACCTCGGCATGGAAGGCGCTGATGTCGCCGGCGGCGAGCGCCAGTGCCTGGCCCTGCTCTCGCCACCAGGCCGGATTGGTGAAGTCCTGCTGGATGCCGGCGCTCCCGAACACCGGCACCGCCTCGGCGGCGCGGAATGCAACGTTGAAGAACGCCGCCGGCGTGGCGGACGTGGCTCCTCCCGGGTGTGTCGAATCTGAGCGCAGGCCGGGGAGCAGGTAGTGATTGCCAACCCTGTCCCAGAGCCCGGTCGCGGCGGCCAGGCGCACCGCCGCGCCCGCTCCCGGATCCCATGCGGTATGCGGGACGCGCAACTCCACCTGGCGACGAACGGGGTCGACGGAGACCGTCGCGGCGGGACTGGCGACGGGGTTCCCGATGGCGTCGGTGATGTCGGCGACCAGCGCTGCCCCCGAGGGGTGAATCGTGACGAACCGGTCCGCCGGCGCCGACACGTTGGCGCCCCCTGGAAACGGGTGGGCAGCGCCGGCTGTGCCGCCCAGCGCCACTGACATCCCGAGCAGCGTGGGGTCGTTCATGGTGTTCAGGGTGAATCGGAAGGCGGTCGAATCCGCCAGCGGCTTGAGCCTGAGCTCGACCAGGTCGGCGGCATTTTCGGCGTACCTGCGGTCGGAAGGGTACGTGTAGGTCCCTGTGGTCAGGGAGAAGGAGTTGTTGGTGCGCCGATCACCTGGGTCGACCGGAGCCAACCCAGGTCCGTTCGACCCCTTGGCGCCGTGGTCGTCGTAGAGGAAGTCCTGGTAGATGAACTCGCCGTTGCGGTAAGCGCTGGCGCCAGAGACCAGGATGGGGGGAGCCTGCCAGATCCCGGTGTTCTGCAGCTGCGGTGAGACTGCCGGCGCGGCGTAGAGGATGGGCGGCCCTGGCGGGACCGCCACTGCCGCGTTCGCCTGGAGGGGTCGGAGGATGGTCGCGGCGGGAACGCCGGCCATCCCGGTTAGGCACGCAAGGCCGATCACGGCGCCTCCGCGCCGGAGACGCGTCCCTCGACTTGGGCTTCCTGCCTCCATTTGGCCCCGGAGTCAGCTGTTGAGCGTCTTGTGGGGACGCTTGCTGGCCGTACGCGTGTAAATCGTCCGCGCGCTGGTCCCCAGAGCCAGGATCAGTGCGATGACGGCCAGCCACCCAGTGGCTGGCGCTGGCGCCGTCGCAGTGAGGGGAAGGGCGCCTCCCGCCGCCACAGTAGCTGCTGCCGCGGTCGCTTGTCCCTGCGTGTGTGCCGATCCAGGGGCGGGACGAGCGGCGTCTTCGATCAGTGCTCCCGGGGGCGGCGTGCCCTTGGTGACGTAGTCAGCCGAAAGCGGCTCGCTTGTGGGTTTGTAGTGCTCGGACTGGCGGATACCCGCGTCGGCGTAGACGGCCGCCGTGCGCTGCCAAGCGTCGGCTTCGTTGACCTCCGGCATCGCACGTTGATTGCAGAAGCTGCGATCGACCCTGTCCAATCGACCCGGTCCTCGATGGGTCAGCGCGTCCAATACGACGGCGTAGTACGCGGCATCCCACGCACTCTGAACATGGCCGACGTATCGCCCCGGGCACACGCTCTGGACAGTGATGTTCGTGGCGCCGTCGATCGGCGCCACTGCCCGGCCGGCCGGCGTGGTCACCGAGGGCTCGATGATGTCGTCGGTGAGGCTGTAGATGCTGGTGTAGTTGACGCCCGGCTGGGTCTCATGGGGAAGGTTCAGCGCCGCCATGAATCTCGATTTGGTCGATTGCTGCCAAAGCGCTGGAGGGCAGCTGTAGGCGCAGTCGCCGTCGCCGAATGCTCCTCCATGGTTGGAGCCCGCCATCGAGATGTATTGCTCAACCAACGCTCTTGTATCCGGCCACCACTTGAGTGCCCATCGCGGCTCGTCCGCCCCCTGGCTGAGCCCGATGACCGCGATGCGGCGGTGGGATTGGAGAGCCGTTTCACGAATTCCATAGACCACGTATTCGGCCGAGACCTGCATATCGCTCAGGGCGTAGTCGGGCATTTCAATGGTGCAGACATCGAATCCCACCTTGGGAAGGGCGAGTTCGTAGTTCCAGGCCCAGTTTTCGTCCGCTGTAACGCTGGTGCCATGGACCAGCAGCACGGCCTCGCGCTCAGGGTGGTGGAACCCGCCCGGGCACTCCATCGCGGCAGCCAGCTTCTCAGGCGGCACGTCAAAGGGCAGATACCTGGACGCCGCCCACCCCGGCACCGCTGCGCCCAGGCAGAAGGTCCCTGCGATCAGTGACGCCGCCAGAACAACCCTCGTCTTCACGCGCCACAACATGTCACCTACACTCCTGGGCTTCGTCAGAGTTACTCTGCCACCACCAAGCCTCACGGCTTGGGATGGGCCATGAAGAAGTTGGCGGCCGCCGTCGTGACGTCGGGTCCCAGCGGATCAACGAAGGATCCAGAAGGGTTGCCCCCCGGATACGCGTGTCCCAATCCGTAGATGGTGTAGAAGTCCAGCAGCGAGTGGCCGGTGGCATCGTTGTAGTGGCGGATGGTGTACGGGTACGTTCCCTGGAACCCGGCCACGCCTCCCGCACAGGGCACGCGGTCGTACGGACCGGCAACAGGCACGATGCACGGGTCGCCCGAGCCCGGGTTGGGCGGAGTCGTGAAGCCGAAGTTCTCAAAGGACGCGGGGATCCGCGACACGGAGCCATTCAAGAGCCCGTCGTCGGCCAGGTCGTCGGCGCCGAGCCATTGCTGCACCTCCGCCTCCCCCAGCGGATAAACGGTGACTTCATCGCTGGTACCGTGGGCGATGAAGGCAGGAACCTGGCGGGCATTGCTGCCCATGGCGCGATAGGTCAACGCACCGGTGACATCGCTGCATGCGGCGTACGGGCAGCCGGCAACCGAGCCAATGGATGCATACAGGTCCGGATAGGCAGCTCCGAGTACTTCGGCCTCGGCTGCACCGGCGGAGGCTCCGATGACATAAACCCGCTTCGGGTCGACCTTCCAGGTGGAAATCACGTGGCGGGTGATCCCAGCGATGATCGCGGGCTCCCCCTGTCCGCGGTTCTGCTGGGTGGGATCGAAGAAGTTCCAGCAGTGCGCGGCGTTACTGTTGCTGGTGAAACCAGCAGGCTGCTCGGGATATACAACGATCATGCCCTTGGCTTCGCCGACGGTGTTCCATCGCGTACCCACGGCGGCGTCCTGCGGCGTCTGGTTGCATCCGTGAAGGTAGAC
>JBPCPW010000006.1:0-19813 GCA_050998755.1 Candidatus Dormibacteria bacterium | reverse complement strand
ACTACCGCCGGATCCAGCCGCGGATCGTGGCCGACCCCAAACCCAAGGCCCGTCCGGCGCGGGCGCTCAGCGACGGGGAGCGATTCGGCATGCTCGAGATCCTCAACAGCCCGCGCTTCGGCGATCGCGCCCCAGCCGAGGTCTACGCCACCCTGCTGGACGAGGGCATCTACATGGCCAGCGAACGGACGATGTACCGGATCCTGGCCGACAGTCACGAGGTCCGCGAGCGCCGCAACCAGCTGCGTCACCCGGCCTACGCCAAGCCCGAGCTGCTGGCCAGCGAGCCCAACCGGGTGTGGACCTGGGACATCACCAAGCTCAGAGGACCAGTCAAGGGAACCTGGTTCAACCTCTACGTCATCCTCGACATCTTCAGCCGTGTCGCCGTCGGCTGGATGGTTGCACCCAGCGAGTCCGCGCGCCTGGCCAAGCGCCTCATCAAGGAGACCATCCGCAAGCAGGACGCCGACCCCGCAGAACTCGTCCTCCACGCCGACCGCGGCGCTGCGATGAGATCCAAACTCGTGGAGGAACTGCTCTCCGACCTGGGCGTCACCCAGAGCCATTCCCGGCCGCGTGTCAGCAACGACAACCCGTTCTCGGAATCACAGTTCCGGACCCTGAAGTACGCGCCGTCATTTCCCGCCCGGTTCGGCTGCATCGCTGACGCCCGAACGTTCTGCTCTGAGTTTTTCGACTGGTACAACAATGAGCACCGCCACTCCGGCATCGGGTATCTCACGCCGGCCACGGTGCACTCCGGCCAGGCGGCCGACGTACGCGAGCGACGCGTTGCAATCCTGCTCGCCGCCCACGCCGCGCACCCCGACCGTTTCGTACACGGCATCCCCCAGCCCCCGCCGCTGCCCCTGGCAGCGTGGATCAACAAACCAGACGCGAACTCGGAAGCGTCACTCAATAATTCCGAGAGCGAGGTGTCTCATGGGGCTTGACAGGCGCCGATCTCTCACGATGCGATTATGGACGCCCTGTAGTCCATGCGGCGGTGATGTCATCAGAAGGCTAGGTCAGGTCCATTCCGCAACGGGGGTCAGCAGATAGTCCAATTCCCTGGTCCGCGCGCCAGTTGCGGCGGCACCACTACAACCGACCCGTCAGCACTCATCCCCAACAGCCAGCCACCCTCGTGGATGCGCCAGTGGTGGAACGCACAGAGCAACATCATGTTGTCGAGCTTGGTCTTGCCACCGCGGGAGTAGAACTCGATGTGATGGGCCTCGCACTGCGACGGCGGCCGGTGACAACCCGGGTACCGACACCCGCCGTCGCGAGCGTTCAATGCCCGCCGCTCGGCTTTGCTCAGCGTGCGCTTCATGTGGCCGACGGCCACCGGGATGAGGCGCTCGTCGAGCAGGACCTTGGTGATCTCGCTGTCGCAGGCCAGGCGGTTCAGTGTGGCGCCGGATATCGGCTGGCCGTACTCGATCTGTGCCGCCGGCGCACCCTTCAAACCCATCAGGGTATCGAGCGTGCAGGTCACGCTGATATGCGGCCGCTGCGAACCGCCCTCGGGTGCCGCGCCCTCGTTGAGCATGTAGAGAGCAATCTCGATCAGCGCATCCGCGTCGCGCCGGGCGCTGGTCCGGTAATCGTCGGGACCGAGCTTCTTCGACAACGCCTTGATCGCCGTCTGCACCGTCGCGGCGCCGGTTGAATCGAGCCGGGCACTGATCAGCGTCATGCCGTCGTCCTGCGGATATACAAACAACTCCCGGGATTCCACGGCATTCACCTCAGCAACAACGTAGCCCTCGGGATCCTGGGAGTGGCGCATGGCGAGGCAGGTGTGGTGGAAGCGGCTCACGCTCTCGTCGACCGCCTTCTCGAGCAGCGGCTTCTCATCGAAATGCGCGGTGGGTGAGTTGGCGCAGAATCGGGCATTGCGTGCGATCTGCACCAGGTGACCGAAACCTACGTCAGCCCGTTCCAATGCATCGCAGGTCTCCGGCATCTGGGCCACGTGGTCCCCGACCACCATGAGCTCGCTCGCGCGGCTGAAGGACAGCTTGCAGTGGTGCCGAACCCATTCGACCGGGCCGTTGGAACCCTGGGCCTCGGCCTCACCCGTCGCTGCGAAGACACCGCCAAGCTCAGAAAACTCGAGGTCGAGGCGGTCACGCAGGTGAGCCAGGATTTCCATCTGCTGGCCGATCTCGTGCGACAGCAAGAGCTCTTCCGCACGCCCGCAGAAGCGCTCCACTGCAGACGCGAGGAGATTCAACTCAGTCCCGACCTCCGGCGTTGCCCCGCCCCCGGGCACAGGATCCCCCTCCCCAAACCCCATGCATTGATTATACCAAACAAATGTTCGTAATGTGGGATGCGACGCTGGCGACACCAGCCCAAACCGCGCTCCACCCTGGCCAGAACCACCAATGGCACTGCACGCGGAACGTGCCTGTGGGCCCCCGAACCGCCCCCCACCGTCCCCGTCCCTTAGGCTTTACAAACCAATGCCGACAGTTGCAGTAATCAACGGACCCAACCTCAACCGCCTCGGCCGCCGCGAGCCCGAGATTTACGGGACCGCCACGCTCGATGACGTGGTGGACATGGTCCGCGCCCATGCCTCGGACCTTGGCTGGTCGGTCACCGCCTTCCAGTCCAACCATGAGGGCGACCTGATCGACGAGATCCAGCGCCAGGCCGACGCGGGGGTTGCCGGGATCATCCTCAACGCCGGCGCCCTGACCCACTACAGCTATGCCCTCCACGACGCGATCACCGCCGTCAACGTGCCCACCGTCGAGGTCCACATCTCGGACATCAGCGCCCGCGAGCAGTGGCGGCGTCAGTCGGTGATCACCGAGGCCTGCATCGCCATCATCTCGGGCCACGGCGTCAAGGGCTACCTGGAGGCCCTGGACCTGCTGCTGGAACGCGTGAAGGTCACGTCCCAACCCAGGTTGCGGGCGATCGGTTGATCGAGGCCGGCGATCTCCGCAATGGCACTGTCTTCGACCGGGACGGCCAGCTCTACGTGTGCGTCACCTTCTCCCACATGAAGATGGGTCGCGGCACGGCGCAGGTGCGCGCCAAGATCCGCAACATCAAGACCGGCGCCATCCAGGAGGAGACCTTCCGCCCCGAGCAGCGCTTCCCGCTGGTCCGGATTGAGCGCCGCAAGATGCAGTACCTCTACACCGACAGCGGCCAATATCACTTCATGGACAGCGAGACCTACGACCAGGTGGCCATGAACGAGGACCAGCTGGGAGATGCGCGGAAGTACCTCAAGGACAACACCGACGTCGTGGTCCAGACCTACGAGGGGAGCGCGCTGGGGATTGAGTTGCCGACCACAGTCGACCTCGAGATCACCCAGACCGATCCCGGCTTCAAGGGCGACACCGCCACGGGGGGCACCAAGCCGGCGACACTTGAGACGGGGCTGGTGGTCGCGGTGCCGCTTTTCGTTAGCCAGGGCGACCGGATCAAGGTCGACACCCGCAGCGGCGAGTACGTGGAGCGCGCCTGATGTCCGAGGAGGCCAAGCCGTCCACCCCGACCCCAGGCCACGTCAAGGTGGCCAACGAGGTCATCGCGCAGATCGCCGCGCTCACCGCGCTGCAGGTGTCCGGCGTGTCGGGAATGGCGGATCGCACCAACCAGCTGACCCGGGTTATCCGTCGCGGCGGTCTGCACAAGGGTGTCCGCCTCGAGATGGCGGGGGAGAGAGACATCCGGCTGCAACTCTTCCTGGTGGCCGAGAACAATAAGAACCTGCCCGCCCTGGCCTCGGAGGTCCAGCACCGGGTGGCCTCTGCGGTGGACCGGATGCTGGGGCTGAACACCACCGCCGTCGACGTGTACTTCGCCGACGTGCGCTTCGCCACCGCCCCCGCCTGAAGCAGCGGTCATGGGTAGGCGTCACCTGGCGCGAGAGGTGGCGATGCAGGTGATATTCGAGATGGATCATCGCGACGGGGATGCCGAGGCGGCAGTGCGCTACCACTTCGCGGACCAGCCCGGTTCAGAGGACCAGGTCAGGTTTGCTCTCAGCCTGGTCCAGGGCACTCTCGACAACCGCGAGGCGATCGACAGGGAGATATCCGCCTCGTCGACGCACTGGACGCTGGAGCAGATGGCGGGCGTCGAGCGCGCAGTCCTTCGCTTGACTCTCTTCGAACTGCTCTACTCGCCGGACGTGCCGGTGAAGGCGGCGATCAACGAGTCGATCGAGCTGGCCAAGACCTTTGGCGGGGACGAGGCCGGGCGGTTCGTGAACGGCGTCCTGGGCCGGGTGGCCAGCCACCTCGCGCGGTCGTCCGGGTGAGAGACGGCGGCTGATGCAGGTCCACTCCGTCAGCGAGGTGGCTTCCTGGATCAAGGAGGTCTACAGCCAGGAGCAGGGCCTGCAGGACCTGTGGGTGGAGGGCGAGGTCACCGGCTTCAAGCTGGCCGCCTCAGGCCACTGCTATTTCACCCTCAAGGACGACCGGGCCACCATCGCGACGGTGATGTTCCGCGTCGCCACCAGCCGCCTCCGCTTCCAGATCAAGGAGGGGATGGTGATCATGGCCCACGGGCGCCTCGAGTTCTATGGGGACCGCGGCCAGACCCAGTTGATCCTGGACGCCGCGCAGCCCTCGGGGGTGGGCGCGCTGTACCTGGCGTTCGAGCAGCTGAAGACCAAACTCGAAGCCGAGGGCCTGTTTGCCTCGCACCTCAAGCGGTCATTGCCCTTCCTACCAAGGAGAGTCGCCGTCGTCACTTCTGAGGGTGGTGCCGCCCTCCGCGACGTGATCAAGGTCATCCGGCGGCGCTGCCCGATAGTTGGGGTGGTCGTTGCCCATGCCCCGGTGCAGGGGCAGATCTCGCCGGCCAAGCTGATCCTGTCGCTCAAACGGGCGGGCGCCCTCCCTGGCGTTGACGTCGTGCTCCTGGTGCGCGGCGGAGGGTCGCTCGAGGACCTCGCGGCCTTCAACGACGAAGTGCTGGCCCGCACCATCCGCGCCTGCCCCGTCCCCGTGGTCACCGGCGTGGGGCACGAGACCGACTTCACGATTGCCGACTTCGCCGCCGACGTCCGCGCGGCAACGCCGTCTCAGGCCGCAGAGCTGGCCGTTCCCAGCCTGGTGGAGCTTCGTCGCCACCTGCTGCAGTTGCGCCAGCGTCTCGACACCTCCCTCCCGGACATCGGCCGGCACCGCCAGGCGTTGGTGGTGCTGCGAGAGCGGCTTGATGGAGCGGTGGCCCGCGAGGCGGCGACCAAGCGGGAGCGCCTGGAGTACGCCAGCGACCGCCTTCATCGCCAGAGTCCTGGGCTTCAGCTCCCGCTCATGCGCCAGCGCGTGGATGATCGGCGGGAACGTTTGGATGCCGCCCTGCGCGCCGGGCTTGAGCGTGCCCGGGGAGAGCTTCGGTCCAGCCGCGCCGAGCTCGACGCGCTCAGCCCACTGAGGGTGCTCGGCAGGGGATACAGCCTCGCCCGCACCGTGGATGGTCGCGTGGTCACGTCGGTCGATGGCCTGCGTCCCGGCCAGCGCATGGTCACCCAATTCGCGGACGGTTCGGCGCTGGGGGAACTGGTGTCGATTGACAGGAACCCGGCAGTTGCCGGCAGGGAGGTGGAATGATGTCAGCTGTGCAGGAGGGCGACACACTGTCGGAGCCGAAGGTCGATCAGGCCATTGCCAAACTGACCTACGAGGACGCCCTCTCGGAGTTGGAGACACTGATCCGCAAGCTGGAGACCGGCAGCATCGACCTCGCTGACTCGATCGCGTCGTACGAGCGGGGGGTGGCCCTGGCGGCCCACTGCTCAAGCCTCCTGGAGGTCACCGAGAAGAAGGTCCAGCGGCTGGTACTCGGGCCGCGAGGGGAGCCCTCCGAGGTGCCCATGGAAGTCGAACACGAGGGTTGAGAACCTACCCATACCTGATCGTCCCGGTGATCGCATGGGCCATCGCCCAGTCGCTCAAGGTGATCACCGACTCGTTCCGTCACCGCCGCCTTGACGTGGCCCGGTTGGGGTCGTCAGGCGGCATGCCGAGTTCCCACACCGCCATGGTCGCGGCCCTGACGACCCTGATCGGCATCCACGTCGGCGTGCGCAGCGCGGAGTTCGCGGTCAGCGCCATCTTCAGCGCGGTGGTTATGTATGACGCGGCAGGCGTGCGCCGTGCCGTGGGCATCCAGGCGCGCGTCCTCAACCGCATCGTCGACGACCTGCTGCGCCAGGAGGGGATCAAGGAGGACCGCCTCCGCGAGCTTCTCGGACACACTCCATTTGAGGTCTACGCCGGCGCCCTGCTGGGTATCGGGCTAGGTCTCCTGCTGGGCACGTGACGACCGCCTCGCGCCTCGACCAGGCGCTGGTCGAACGAGGGCTCGTCGCGTCCCGGCAGAAGGCCCAGGCGCTGATCCGCGCCGGTTTGGTTCGCCTAGACAGCCGCCCCGTTGACCGCGTGGACGCACGGGTCGCCGATGGTGCCAACGTGGAGGTGATGGCTCTTGCCCGGTTCGTCAGCCGCGGCGGGGACAAGTTACGGGGGGCGCTCGACGCGCTCGGGGTCAACGCCCGCGACCGGGTGTGCCTGGATGCCGGGGCCTCTACCGGCGGATTCACCGATGTCCTCCTCCAGGATGGCGCCCGGATGGTATACGCCGTCGATGTCGGCTACGGTCAGCTCGACTGGAAGCTGCGTCAGGATGAGAGGGTGGTGGTGATGGAACGCACCAACATCCGCGACGTCGCCGAACTGCCCGGGCCGCGCCCGAACCTCGCCGTCGGCGACCTCTCATTCACCGCCCTGCACCGCGTGGTGCCGGCGATCCGCCGGCTGCTCCAACCCCCGGCAGACCTTGTGCTCCTGCTCAAGCCGCAGTTCGAGGTCGGCCGCGAACGGATCGGCAAAGGGGGCGTGGTGCGCGACCCCGCGGCGCGCCAGTCGGCCCTCCACGAGTTCCTGGCCTGGGCCGAAATCGAGGGCCTGGAGATCGTCACCTCGGTCGACTCCACGGTCCCCGGCGCCAAGGGCAACCTCGAGATCTTTGTCCACGCGCGCGACGGCGTCCCAGGGCGGGAGGGCGTTGATGCCTGAAGGCGGCGGCACCGACGTTCTCTTCGTGATGCACTCCCGGGTCCCGGACGAGGACCCGTCAGTGATCGCCACGCGCCAGGTCGCCGAGCGGAACGGGCGCCAGGTTCGGGTGTTCCGCCGGCACGGACCAGAGGACCGGCCGGGGCGGTTTGACGGAGGGTGGGAACTGGACCCGGAACACGTCGAAGACGTGGCGCTGGTGGTCACGTTCGGCGGCGACGGCACTTTTCTCCACGCTGCGCGCACCGCGGTCAACCACGCGGTTCCGCTGCTGGGGATCAACCTCGGCCGGCTCGGCTTCCTGGCCTGGACCACCCTGGAGGACGCCCCCGCGGCGCTCAAGGACTGGATCGCCGGGCGCTCGACCATCGAGACCCGCGCCACCCTCCAGGTCGAGACCGCCGGCGAGACGCACCTGGCGATCAACGAGGCCGCGCTGATCAAGGACCCCGCGGCCAACGTGATTCAGCTGGAGGTCAGCGCCGGCGGTGTCCAGGTCGGGATGTTCCACTCAGACGGCGTGGTGATCGCCACTCCCACGGGTTCGACCGCCTACGCCGCGTCGGCAGGCGGACCCATCCTTGACCCCGCGGTATCGGCCATGGTCATGGTGCCCCTCAACCCTCACACGCTGGCCAGCCGGGCCCTGGTCCTGCCGGGGGACGCCACCGTCGTGCTGCAGGTGGACGAATCGACCCGCCTGGTGCTGGACGGCGCCATCAAGATCGATGTGCCCAGCCATTCCACTCTTACGTGCTCACTCGACGGCCCGCCTCTGCGCGTGGTGCGCACGCCCGGGACGTCAGACTTCTATCAGCAGCTGCGGGAGAAGATGCGCTGGGGCGAGCCGCTGGTCCGCGAGGGCCGCAGGTGATGGCGGGAACGCTGCAGACTGCGTCTCACCGGGTACGGCAGGCGTTCCTGGGCACCTTTGGGCGGCTCGACGGTCGTCAGCTGGATGCGGCACTCGCCGAGTTGCCCGCCAACCTCAGGCCCCTGTTCCTGGAGATGCGCCCCCGTGACCAGCGCCATGCCATCGGTGTGCTGCACCGCCTGGGGCCGTCGACCGAGCTGTTGCGCCAGGCTGCCCTGCTCCACGACGTGGGAAAGGCCCGCGCCTTTCTGGGCACCCCGGGCCGCACCCTCGTCGTACTGTCGGCGGCCACGCGAACGACGGGCCTGGTTGGCCGGCTACCAACAATCGGTCCGCGCGTGCTCCGCTACATCGAGCACCCCGAAATTGGTGCCCAGATGCTGCGCGATGCAGGAGCGCCGGCGGCGCTGGCGGAGATCGTCGCCGAGCACCAGGCGGCCACACCACGGCACGCCGAGACCCCGCGGCTGCAGGAGGCCGACGGTGGTGAATGAGGAGCTGACCGCGACGCCGGCGACGCCGGCGACGACCGAGGCGTTGGCAGATGGGCGACTGAGGGTCAAAACCGCTGTCTTCGAGGGCCCGATCGACCTTCTCCTGACGCTGGCGCAACGCCACCAGGTGGACCTCAACCAGGTGCGCCTGGCTGACCTGACCTGGGATTACCTGGAGAGCCTGAAGGGCGACCGGCGGCGGCCAGCCGAGGAGATGGCGGCCTTCCTGGTGGTGGGCGCCCGGCTGCTGGCGCTCAAGGCGGCCGGCCTGCTTCCCGGCACCACCAGCGCTGATGAGGAGGAGGACCTGGAGCGCTGGGAGGAGCAGGTGCGCGAGCGGATGCTGGAGTACCAGCGCTTCAAGGAAGCGGCACTCGAGCTGATGCGCCGCCACCAGGAGGGCGGTCCGAGCTTTTCTTCACTATTGGAGGGCGACGTTGTCCCGAATGAGCGCCTCGCGATCCACCCCGACGGCCTCGCCGCGGCGTTCCAGGCGGTCCTCGATCGCCTGCCAACCCCCGAGGAGGTCTCGGTCGAGATCAGCAGCTACTCCCTCAGCGACGAGATGGATCGAGTGCGTTCGAGGCTGCTGGGAGGCGGCGCGGTGTTGTTTGGCGAGCTGTTCGGACAGGCCGAGAGCCGGCTGCACGCCGTGGTCATCTTCCTGGCGCTGCTGGAATTGATCCGCCTCGGGGAGGCCGGCGTCCGCCAGCGCAGCACCTTTGGCGAGATCGAGGTTACCACCGCGGATGCCTGACTTCGCGACGGTCCCGGGCGTCGATGACCTCCGGCGGCAGGCGGAGGCGGTGCTCTTCAGTGTCGGCACGGCCATGGAGCGGCGGCGCCTGGCGGAGGCGCTGGACGTGGACACGGACACGCTCGATGGCGTGCTCGAGGCCCTTGACGACTCCCTGGAGGACCGCGGCCTGATGCTCCAGCGTCACCGGGATATGGTGCAGTTGGTGACCCGGCCCGAGGCCGGCGACGCCGTCCGCCGGGTCCTCAACCCAGAGGTCACCGGGCGGCTCTCCCCGGCAGCCTACGAGACGCTGGCGGTGATCGCCTACCGGCAGCCGGTGACCAAGGCGGCCATCGACGAGGTGCGCGGGGTGGACAGCGAGCGGGTGATCGAGGGGCTGATTGTCCGCGGCCTGATCGAGGAGCGCGGGCGGCTCGAGGCCCCCGGGACGCCGCGAACCTTCGGCACCACGATGCGCTTCCTGCAGATCCTCGGAGTCGCCAGCCTGGAAGACCTCCCCGGGCTGGCCGAGAAGGCGCGCCAGGAGGAGCTCGAGCAGAGCGTTCCCGAGGGGGAGCGTGACCCCGAGGAAACCCCGCCAGGGTGAGTGCTGCGGGGGGTGAGGCGGTTCGCCTGAACCGCTACCTGGCGATGTGCGGGGTGGCCGCCCGCCGCAAGGCCGACGAGATGATCGCGGCGGGCCGGGTCACGGTCAATGGCGCGCCCACGCCTCCGGGCGGACAGATGGTCACGCCGGGCACCGACGTCGTCGCGGTGGACGGCCAGCCGGTGCAGTCGGCCGTCGCGCACCGGTACTACGCGGTGAACAAGCCGGTTGGCTACCTCAGCGCGGTGAGCGACAGGACGCGACGGCCGCTGGTCACCCAGTTGGTGCCGCGAGCCGACCGCGAGGCGGGAATCCACCCCGTCGGCCGCCTCGACCTTCGCAGCCACGGGCTGATCATCCTGACCGACGATGGTGAGCTCAGCTTCCGCCTGCAGCACCCCCGCCACCACGTCGACAAGGAGTACCGCGTGGAGGTTCGCGGGGAGCTGAGCGAAGCGTCGCTGGACCAGCTCCGCGCCGGGGTACACCTCGAAGAGGGGACAACCACAGCGGCTGTATTCGAGGTGCTGGAGAGAGGCGCCCGCCGGGTGGTAGTCAGGGTGGTCCTGCGCCAGGGCTGGAAGCGTCAACTGCGCCGATCCTTTGCGGAGGTCGAAGCGACGGTCCTGGACCTCAAGCGGATCCGTGTCGGACCGCTCGAGCTGGGTGACCTGCCGGAGGGCAAATCGCGGAGGCTGACCGACCCAGAGGTCGCGGCGCTGCGCGGTGCCGTTCAGCTTTTGCCTTGAGCGGCGTCCGATGATCGTGGCCCAAAGATCGTGGCAATAGGATGATCGTGGCGATAGATGGCCCCTCGGCCTCCGGCAAGTCGACCATCGGGCGCATGCTGGCCCGCCACCTCAAGCTGCCACTGGTCGACACCGGGCTGATGTACCGGGCGGTGACCGTGCTGGCCCAGGACGCCGGGGTCTCAGCGTCCGACGAGGTCAGCCTGGCGAGGATCGCGGAGCAATCCGACATCGACGTCAACACCACCACCGAGGAGGGCTCGCACTGGGAGGTGCGGGGCGGGGGAGAGGACCTCACTGCGCGGGTCTTCGATTCCGCGCTGGCCCCGCTGCTGACCCGGGTCAGTCAGGTCCGGGGCGTGCGGGACGCGCTGGTGGCGCGCCAGCGGCGGTATTCGGAGGGCGTTGTGATGGTGGGCAGGGATATCGGGACCGTGGTCTTTCCCGATGCGGACGTCAAGCTGTTCATCACCGCGTCCGACGAGGTCCGTCGTCGCCGCCGGGCATCCCAGCGGCGTGAGTCGGACCACGGGCTGATGAAGGGTGAGATCAGCGATCGCGACGCCGCCGACCAGGGCCGATCCATTTCGCCATTGCGGGCCGCTGAGGACGCCTATACGATTGACACAGATGATCGCAGCCCCGACCAGGTGTTCAGCGAGGTGCTGCGGCTGATCCCGGCGTCGGATGACTGAGCCGCCGGCCGCCTCGGGAGCGGCGCATGTGCGGCCCACGCTGTTCTATTTCCCCCTCATCACAGCGATGCGCGGTGTGATCCAGGCAATTCTCTTCGGCGGCCACCTGATCATCGAGGGCCGGGAGAACGTGCCCCGCACCGGCGGGCTGCTGGTCATCGGCAACCATATCGCCGGCGCCGACCCGCCTTTGCTCGGGGCGTCCTTCCCGCGTCCGCTCCATTTCATGGCCAAGGTGGAGTGGTTCAAGAACCCCCTCCTGGGGTTCCTGGGCCGCAGCCTGCTGTGCTTCCCGGTGGTCCGCCACACCGCCGACCGGTCGGCCCTGCGCTTCACCCTGTCATTGCTCCAGGCCGGCGAGGCGGTCTGTCTCTACCCCGAGGGGACGCGGTCGCGCGACCTCAAGCTGCAGGCCCCCGAGGCCGGCGCTGGGTTTTTGGCCCGCCGCGCGGGGGTGCCGATCCTGCCCGTGGCCACCTGGGGTGGCGAGGACGTCCTGCCGACCGGCGCCAGGTTCCCCCGCCGCACCGGGACCGAGGTACACCTGGTGTTCGGCAAGCCGTTCAACCTGCCGGACCCCGGCATGGACAACCAGGAGGCCGCGGAGTTCATGATGTCGCGGGTGGCCGAGATGCTCCCGGAGCAGTACCGCGGCTACTTCACCGACTGGCAGCCGGGCGCCTCGGGCCGGCATCGCCGGCTTCGCACCAACGCCGAGGCGCGCAGCGCTTGACACGAGCCGAACCCCAGGCCACCGCGACCCACGCCAAGACCTTTGTGCTGGACACCAACGTCCTTCTCCATGACCCCGACGCGCTGAACGCCTTCGAGGAGAACGACGTCGTGATTCCCCTCGTTGTGATCGAGGAGATCGATGCGCAGAAGAAACGCCAGGATGAGGTCGGCCGGGCCGCGAGACGGGTGGCCCACCACCTCGACGACCTCCGCAGCAAAGGCAAGCTCTCCGAGGGGGTACCCACGCTGGGCGGGGGCAAGCTCTGGGTGGAGATCCACGACCCGCAGGGCGACATGCCGGGCGAGTTGGATCTGCACAAACCCGACAACCAGATCATCGCCGTGGCGGCACAGCTGACGCGGGCCCTGAAGGGTGGCAATGTGATCCTGGTCAGCAAGGACATCAACGTCCGGGTCAAGGCGGAGGCCCTGGACCTGGCCGCCGAGGACTATGAGCGGGACAAGGTCGTCCGGGGCACAGACGAGCTCTATGCCGGCATCCAGGCGGTGAACGTCGATCCCAACGTGATGGAGCGCTTCAACCGCGAAGGCGGGATGCCCGGCGGGGAGTTCGGGCTGCGCCCCAACGAGTTCGTCCACTTCCAGGTCCCGGGCCAGCACTCACTCTCGGCAATCGGCCGCTTCGACCTTGCGCGCAACGAAATCGTGCCGCTGAAGCCTGTGCCCAAGGACATATGGGGGATCACCGCGAAGAACCTCGGCCAGCGTTTCGCCCTGGACGCGCTGCTCAACGAGGAGATTCGCCTGGTCACGCTGACCGGGCGGGCGGGGACCGGCAAGACCCTGATGGCTCTCGCCGCCGGCCTTCACATGGTGCTCGATTCCCACGCCTACCGCCGGTTGCTGGTGACCCGGCCGGTGGTGCCGATGGGCAAGGACGTCGGCTACCTACCGGGCGACAAGGAGGAGAAGCTGCGTCCCTGGATGCAGCCGATCTACGACAACCTGGAGTTCCTGATGTCAACGATGTACAAGGACCAGATGGTCGGCGACATGGTCCACCGGCTGCAGGACAAGGGCCTCTTCGAGGTTGAGGCCCTGACCTATATTCGTGGGCGCAGCATCCCGCAGCAGCTGATCATCGTCGACGAGGCCCAGAACCTCACCCCGCACGAGGTCAAGACGATCATCAGCCGCGCGGGCGACGGTACCAAGATGGTGCTCACAGGGGACCCCTACCAGATCGACCACCCGTACCTCGACTTCAGCAGCAACGGTCTCTGCTTTGCGGTCGAGAAGTTCAAGGAGAGCCCGCTCGCCGCCCATGTCACCCTGACCAAGGGCCAGCGCTCAGAGCTGGCCGAGCTGGCGGCCGTACTCCTTTGAGCCGCCCCCGGCGGGGGGCGACCGGGCCGGCGCCGCGCTCCTCATTGCCGCGCGGCCACGTCGGTGACCACTGGGCCGAGGAGAGCCGTGGCGGGGGCAGCCACTGGCCGGTGATCGTCTGCCTGGACCTCGAGGCCACCGGGTTGAGCGCCTCGGTGGACCACGTGATCGAGATCGGCGCGGTCAAGTTCCGCGGCAGCGAGGTGCTTGGGCGGTACCACACGCTGGTCAACCCGGACGTCAGGTTGCCGCCGATGATCCGTCGCCTCACGGGGATCAGCGACAACGACCTCGCCAGGGCGCCGCGGCTGCGCGAGGTTCTGCCGGGCCTCGCGGAGTTCATCGGTGATGCCGACGTCCTGGCCCACGGCGCGGGCTACGACATCACTTTTTTGGAGACCACCCTGGGCGCCGGGGCGCTGGACGGTCGCGACGTGTTTGACAGCATCGAGATAGCCCGCTGGGTGGTGCCCAGCGCGGCGTCCTACTCGCTCGGGGGGCTCTGTGAGCTGACCAACCTGCAGCACCCCCGCCCGCACCACGCCCTGGAGGATGCCGAGGCGACCTTCCGCGTGTTCTTGGCCCTCGCCGACATCGCCGGGCAGCTACCGGTGCAGACGCTGCAGGAGTTGCGCCAGCTGACGGCGTCCAGCGACCACAGCCTGCGCACCTTCCTGCACGACATCGTCGTCCCGGCGGTCCCCGAGCCGCAGCGGATCCGTCCCGGCGGCAAGCCCACCGTGCGCGGCGAAGATGCCGGGAAGCTCGAACGCATGCAGGCTGAAGAGGTGGTGGCGCTGCTGGGTGCCGGGGGGCCACTGGCCGCAGAGCCCGGCTGGGAGTTGCGCGAGTCGCAGCTCGAGATGTGCCGGGCAGTTGCTCAGGCTTTCGAGCGGCGGCTCAACCTGGTCGTCGAGGCGGGAACCGGCACCGGCAAGTCGCTGGCCTACCTGCTCCCCGCGCTGGCCCATGCCGCCTCCACCAGGCGCCAGGTCTACGTGTCGACGTACACCATCAACCTGCAGGAGCAGCTGCTCCACAAGGACCTTCCGCTGGCCGCGCGCATCCTCGGTATCCCACTCCGGGCCACCCTGCTCAAGGGCCGGGGTCACTACCTCAGCCTGCTGCGCTGGCAACAGCTCCTCCTGGGATCCGCCGGGGGCCACACTGCGGCACACACCGACCTCGAGGGTATAAACCCCGACGAACTGCTGATCTTCAAGCTGAAGATCACGGTCTGGCTGGAGCGGACTGCCGGCGGTGACCGGGACGAACTGCGGCTGTTCGGGCAGGAGGAGCGGATCTGGCGGACGGTGGCGTCGGAATGGGCGGATTGCCCCAACCAGAGCTGCCTGGGCGGCCCCAGCCCTTGCTTCTATCACCGCTCGCGACAGCGGGCTGCCGAGGCTGACGTGGTCGTGGTGAATCACGCCCTGCTGCTGGCCGACGCCTTCAATGAGAGCGACACCCTGGCCTCGGTGCGCTGCCTGGTGCTTGACGAGGCCCACCATATGGAGGAGGCGGCAACCCGCGGCCTCACCGAGGAGGCTCGCGAGGACGATGTCATGCAGTCGCTGGCGCTGGCCGCGGGTGCCGGTCCAATGGTCAGCGGGCGCGTGGTTCAGGGCGCTGACTTGGCGGCCCTGGAGCGGGAGGTTCGCGGCCTGTTCGAGGCCGTGCGGCAGGCGGGTCGGTCGGTCTGGGGCCTGGAGACAGGCCGCGACCTGACCATCGAAAAGGACGCCTGGATCCAGCCGTGGATGAAGTCCGTGCTCGACGCCGCGGCCCGGACCGGCGAGGCGGCGCGCCGGCTGCCGGCCGCGCAGGCGGCGGTGGTGGCGCCGAGGCTGGCGCGGCTGCTTGAGATGCTCAACCCCAACCAGTCGGGCAGGGTCCTCTGGTTCGCCTATGGACGGGATGGGCGCACCGCCCTACGGGCCGCTCCCATCGACGTGGCCTCCGCGCTACGGGATGCCATCTTCACCGACCGCGACTCGGTGATCCTGACCAGCGCCACGCTCACCGTCCAGGGAGGCTTCGAATACTTCCGGGGGCGGGTCGGACTGCCGGCCTCGCGCCTGGTGGAGATGATTCTCCCGAGCCCCTTCGACTTCCTTGAGCAGGCGCTCCTGTGCCTCCCAGACGACGTCCCGTCCCCTGGCGACCCGGGGTTCGAAGACGCCCTGGTGGAGGTCATCTCCGGAGCCGCGCTGCGCCTCCGCGGGCGGACCCTGGTGCTCTTCACTTCAACGGAGCAGCTACACGCCGTGTCCGCGAGGGTCAAGGAAGCGCTGATCGGGGAGGGGATCGAAGTGCTGGTCCAGGGCCGCGGTAGCGGCAGCAAGCGTGCATTGACGGAGCGGTTCTCGAGCCTTCCGGAGGCCGTGCTCTGCGGCACCAACAGCTTCTGGGAGGGTCTCGACCTACCCGGCAGGTCGCTCTCCTGTGTGGTGGTCGTCAGGTTGCCGTTCGCCGCACCCAGCGACCCCGTGTTCCGGGCCAGGTCCGAGGGCCTGCGCGACTCGTTCCTGCAACTCGCCCTCCCAGAGGCCGTGCTGCGGCTCAAGCAGGGCTTCGGCCGGCTCATCCGCCGCTCCACGGACCGCGGCGCGGTGGTGATCTTTGACCGCCGGGTAACCACGCGCAGCTACGGGCAGCACTTCCTCGATGCGCTGCCGCAGTGCAGCAGCTTCAGCGGGCCCGCCCACCTGGTTCCTGACGAGATCGAGCGCTGGGTGAACGATCGCAGAATATCCTTCAAGGATGGGGACTTCGAACGAGGCTCCGCCCCGCCACCGGGTGGCGCTGGCTCAGTGCGCTCCGCGCCTGGGGGACGTGGAGGCGAACCTCAAGCTGCACCTGGAGCTGGCTGAGCAGGCCGCGGATGCCGGCGCCAACCTCTGCATCTTCCCCGAACTGAGTCTCACCGGGTACTTCCTCAAGGACCTCGTGCCGGAGGTCGCGATGAGCCTCTCCGATCCGCGCCTCCAGTCGCTGCTCGACCTCTCGCACCGCACCGACCTGGTCGTCGGGATGGCGCTTCGCAGCGAGGACTTCCAGTACCACAACGCGGCCGTCTATTTGTCCGGTGGCGAGGTCCGGCATGTGCACCGAAAGGTATACCTGCCGACCTATGGCATGTTCGATGAACAGCGCTATTTCGCGCCCGGTGACCGCATCCGAGCATTCGCCGCGTTGACCGCGGATTCGTCAAGCGGGCTCTCGGCGGGGATGCTGATATGCGAGGACCTCTGGCACCTGAGCGCCGCCTACCTGCTTTTCGTGCAGGGCATCAGCCTGCTGATCTGTCCCTCCGCGGGCCCCGGGCGGGGCGTCCTGGTCGACCCCGACAGCGACCGCGGCCTGGGCAGCGCCGAGTCCTGGGGCGACCTCTGCCGCACTGTGGCTCAGTTCAGCGGATGCTACGTCGCCTACTGCAACCGCACCGGCTACGAGGATGGTGTCTACTTCGGCGGCGGCTCGGGAGTATTTGGGCCTGACGGGCGACCCGTGGCGGCAGCGGCGGGGACCGAGATCAGGCACGGCGAACCGATGCCGCAGGGCCACCAGCTGGTCTACGCGGACATCGACGCCCGCGAGGTGGAGCGGCAGCGGGTGATCACGCCGTTGCTGCGCGACGAGAAGGTGGACTTCACCCTTCGCGAGCTGGAGAGGATCTGGGATGAACGCACCGCCGGCCCCTTCTGAGCCGGCATCCGCCGAGCCCCTCGACACCAGCGAGCTGGCCCTCAACCTGCCCCTGGTCCGCAGCATCCTCATCGGCTTTCTGCGCAACGAGACCGGCCGGGTGGGATTCAGCCGCGTGGTCCTGGGTCTGTCGGGCGGGGTGGACTCGGCGCTGGTCGCGGCCCTGGCGGTCGAGGCCCTTGGACCACAGAACGTGACCGGGGTAACGTCCCCCTACCGGCTCAGCAACCCGGCCAGCCTGGCGGACGCGACGACGGTTGCCAGGACACTCGGCATGCACCATGAGGTGATCGACATCACCCCCCAGGTCGACGTTTATTTCGACCGATTCCCGGATGCCGGCGACACCCGGCGGGGGAACAAGATGGCCCGCGAACGCATGACCATCCTCTACGACCTGTCCGCGCGCGACAACTCCCTGGTCCTGGGAACCAGCAACAAGACCGAGTTGCTCCTGGGCTACGGGACGATTTTCGGAGACATGGCATCGGCGCTCAACCCGGTCGGCGACCTCTACAAGTCACAGCTGTGGCAGCTCGCGGCGCATGTCGACCTGCCAGATGCCGTGGTTCGCAAGCCTCCCTCCGCAGACCTCTGGGAGGGCCAGTCGGACGAGCAGGAGCTGGGTTTCGCCTACGCGCAGGTGGACCGCCTCCTGTACCACGCGGTGGACCGCCGCATGGGCCGCGCAGAGCTCGTCGAGAAGGGCCACGACGCGGCATTTGTCGACGCGGTGCTGCGGCGGGTGCGGGTCAACCAGTACAAGCGCCGGCTCCCGGTTATCGCCAAGTTGTCGATGCGGACCATAGACCGGGACTTCCGCTACCCCCGCGACTGGGGCTCTTGAGGCACGGGCGCTGAACGGCCGAGACGAGCGTCGAGCACGGGGCTGCGCCCCTTCTGCGGTCCTCACTCACGTACTTTGTGTACGCTCGTTCCGGTCCTCGATCTCTCCTTCGTCTCGACCGTTGATCGCCCGCGCTGCTTAGGGCTGCGGATGGGAACGCTTTTTGTGGTGGGGACGCCGATTGGGAACCTTGAGGATCTGACGCCGCGGGCGCGGCGGGTGCTGAGGGAGGTGGCGTTGGTGGCGGCTGAGGACACCCGGCGGACGCGCGCGTTGCTGACGCATTTGGAGTTGCGCAAGCCACTCCTGGCGGTCTATGCGGACGTGGAGCGGAACCGTACGAAGCAGGTGCTGGATGCCCTGGAGTCGGGTGATGTCGCCTACTGCACCGACGGCGGCATGCCGGTGGTCTCCGACCCCGGCGCGTACCTGGTCGACGCCGCGCGCGGCGCGGGCCACGGGGTGGTTGTGGTTCCAGGGCCATCGGCGGTGACCGCGGCTATCGCCGTCTCGGGGTTCAGCGGAGATCGCTTCGTATTCATGGGTTTTTTGCCTCGCAAGTCCAGTGAGATGACCAGGGTGTTCGAGGCCATCCTCGACGACCGGCGCACCCACGTCGCGTATGAGTCACCGCAACGACTGGTGAAGGCGCTCGATATAATCTCGGCCACCCTGCCCGACCGCCGCTGTGCCGTGGCCCGCGAGCTCACCAAGATGCACGAGGAGGTCCGTGTGGGGTTCGCCGCCGCGCTGGCGGAGCATTACCGCCAGGTCCCGGCGCGGGGCGAGATCACCGTCCTCGTCGAGGGCGCGGCACGCAGGAAAAAGGCATGAAGTTCTACGTCACAACCGCGATCGACTACGTCAACGGTGTACCCCACCTGGGTCACGCGTACGAGAAGATCGCCGCCGATGCCCTGGTCCGTTACAAGCGGCTGGCGGGGTACGACACCTGGCTGGTCGTGGGGTCCGACGAGCACTCCCAGTCGGTGGCCCGCGAAGCTGCTGCCATGGGTCTGGAGCCACTGGCCTACGCCGACTCGATGATTCCCACCTGGGAGCGCATGTACGAGCGGTTGCAGGTCGAGCCGTCAGAATTCGTGCGCACGTCCTCCGAGGCTAACCGCCGCACGACCGAAGAGTTCCTGCAGCGGGTCTACGACAACGGCTACATCTACAAGGGGAAGTACAGCGGCTACTACTGCCCGAACTGCGAGCAGTACTACCAGGAGCGGGAGTTGCTCGAGGGCCACCGTTGCCCGGAGCACCAAATCGTGCTCGAACACCTCGAAGAGGACAACTACTTCCTCAAGCTGAGCGCGTTCACCGAACGCCTCATCGACCTCCATGAACGACCGGACTTCCTGCAGCCCGCGTCACGGCGCAATGAGATGTTGAACGTCATCCGCGAGGGGCTACAGGACGTCTCGATCTCGCGCGGATTCACCGACTGGGGCTTCCCGCTGCCGTTCGATCCAAGCCAGGTCATCTACGTGTGGTTTGACGCCCTGCTGTCTTACGTGACCGGGGTTGGGTACGCGACCGCACCGGCGCGGTTCGATAAATATTGGCCCTGCGACGTTCACATAATCGGGAAGGGAATAACCAGGTTCCACACCGTGATGTGGCCGGTCATGCTCTGGGCCGCCGGCGTTGATCTACCGCACCGCGTTTATTCACACGGGTATGTCAACATCGCCGGCGAGAAGATGAGCAAGTCGAGGGGCATTTTCTTCGAACCCCTGGCGTTGGTCGACAGCCTGCGCGCAAAGGGCGACACCAGGCCGCTGATCGGCAGCGACGCCGCACGCTACACGCTGTTGCGCGAGGTCCCGTTCGATCGCGACGGCGACTTCACGCTTGAGGCCTTCGTCGACCGCTACAACGCCGACCTCGCGAACGACTTTGGCAACCTCGCGTCGCGCGTCCTCAAGATGCTCAAGCAATA
>JBPCPW010000063.1:0-53940 GCA_050998755.1 Candidatus Dormibacteria bacterium | reverse complement strand
TCCTGATGGCGGTCAAGAGTGGAACTGACATCCGGGATCACAGCGTCCACGGTGCCGCCGTTGTCCAGCTCCTGAAGGGTCAGGCCCATTTCGAGCTTGGTGATACTTCGGTCGATGTCGCCGCCGGAAACGCCATCACCCTGGCCGCCGGGGTTGAGCACCGCCTGTCAGTTCCCGAGGATGCTCTCCTCCTGCTGGTGATCGCCGGATCCTGAGCAGGGGCGCCGGAGGCCGCGCTGACACCAATCGGGCCGGTGCGCCCGCGTATGACCTGCGCCGGTTCGACTTGGGCGTCGGCCTAGTATGTGCTCTATGTGCGAAGCGTGAGTAGGCGGGGTGCCTGACCAACTGGCCGCTTCAGGAGACCGTATCCCCGGACACGCGCGCCGGGCGGTGCGGACTACGCTAGTGAATGCGGAAACCGCCCCGCCGGACCTGGCGCGGATAATGGATCGACTTCGGGCCCCGCTGCTCACCATCGTGCCGACGAACCGACCTGAAACCAACCCGACGAAAAACAAGGAGGATCCGTTCATGTGCCTGACCTGCGGTTGCCTACTACCCCACGAGGACCACGGAAAGCCTGACTATCTGCTGATCGACGAGCTCGAGAAGAGCGCGAAGATTGACGGCTTCAGCCTTGACGAAGCGGTGAAGAACCTCGTCGCGACGGTCGAGGTGGCGAAGAAGGAGGCCGACCACACGCACGCCTGAGATCCAGCATTGAGCGCCGCTCAAGGGGCTGGAATGCGTAACGGTAGAGATCGACGCACTCTCGGATAAGGTCTGGACCACCCTGCTCGAGGTCGATCGGTGGCCCGAATGGACCGAGTCGATGACTCAGGTCGAGCGGCTGAGCGGAAGGGCGCTGGAGCCGGCAACCAAGGTGTGGATCCGACAGCCACGGAGGTGGCTGGAGAGCGCTCCAGACGGTGCGAGATACATCAGCACCCCGATCGCGGGGCCTCCGATTAACTCGACAATCAGTGCGGTGGCGACGTATCACACGTAGGTGGTGTCGTCGGTGGCAGTGCCGACCGCCCGCGCCAGGATCTAGCCGGGAGGAACGTAACTCACCAATAAGGACCACAACCACCGTCTAGAGTGGATGGCGTAGATGGCAGCGACGGACGAGGATCTCGAGAGTCTGCGTAAGGCATTTGAGGAGCTCCCGAGCGGAGACCTGACCCTGATCGAAGCGCTCCTCAGTCAGGACGTCCTCTGGTTTGGCGACGACTCAATTGGGGAGTCTCCGTCCCAGTGCCAAGGCCGCCTTGAGACGATGGCGATGATCAGGGCCAACCTGGGCGCACTCGCCGACCTCGAACTGGGTGAGGTGAGGCAAGCACGTGATGGGGTCGTCGTGGAATTCAAGTCCAAGAGCCTGGCGACCGGGCACACGTTCCGCCTCTTGACCATGGCGGACGGCCAGGTCATAAAGATGAGGGTCTTCCTTGGCGAGGAGGCTGCGCTCAGGGAAGCCCATGAGCCGGACCTCGGCGAACGCTCAGCCGACATCGGCCTGGAGTCATCTGGATGGGACGACACAGGAGCTACTGAGGACAGGGACAGCACGTTCAACCATCCGGGCGACGGAGGGCCTGGCTGAGCACGCTTCTGCTCTCAGCACCGCGAGGGCGGTGTTGAGCGGGAAGAAAAGCAGCGCGATTCCGCCTCCCACCGCTCCCAGCCTCGCCAGGTCGGGCTGACCCGAGACATCACCGCCGATTCGCATCGCTGGCGCCAGGTGCAGGAGGCCAAGGCACCTCCCAACACCAAACCGCGCCAAGCGCCATGGCGGGCAGCGCGGAATCCTCTAGGTAGGGGACGAAGACTCTTTCGCCACGTGTAGGCGGCAACGCTGTCTGCACACGCCGCGGTCCAGACCGGGCGCCGGGCAGGCAGCTCCACATGGGGTTCTTAATTCGCTTGGATGGTTCGCACCTCACTACCAAAGCTCTCGCGAGCGACCGCCCCCGACACCTTCGACGGCAGCGGTTGGTCCCATAGCTGACCAGGCTCTGCGGTGGGCGACGGTGCTGTCCTCCGCCGATCAGTGCTGGGCGGTCTGCATCACTTTTACGCTCGGGCAGCCTGACCTGCGATGGCCTTTAGCCGCCCTACATCTAATTTGGCCTTCCTTGGCGGACGGCCGGTGGAATATTAACCGGCCGCTGGGAGCCGCTTATCTTAAGAACACTACTCCGTGCTACCCGTGTGTTGCGATGAGTGGCGCTATAGTCAAGGTTGATGGCACGACAGTCCCTCGCGTGGGACAGGAGGTGCGCAGATGGCAACCACGAAGCCGATGGCCGTAGCGCGAGAGCACATCAAGAAGGCGGTGGCTGCTTCTGCTTTGAGGCGCAGCCGTGCGCGGCCGTCAGAGAGCCGGAACCCCATCAGCGCTGAAGTCAAGGAAGATCTCGACGACCTCGAATTCGCCTTCCCGAGGCAGCGTAAGGAGCCCCTGACTGACGCGCGCCACGTTCGCAACGCGGTCGCGCGCTTCGATCAGGTCGAGGATGTGTCCGACTCCGAACGCGACGCTGCCTGGCGTCGAATCAGAACGGCAGCCAAGAAGTACGACATCGAGGTGGCCGCCCGGGGATGGCGCGAGCTTTTCAAGGGGGGAGGTCCAAAAAGATCTGAGCTGCTGAATCCGAGGTCCCGGGGCCGACACACAGCGAAGCTCCGCCGTCACAGGCGGAAAAGGTAGGTGGATCCGACATGACGTACACGATTGCCGAACCCTGTATCGGTGTCAAGGACAGGTCTTGCGTGGACGTCTGTCCAGTCGACTGCATCCACGACACTGAGGATGATCCGCAACTCTACATCAATCCCGAGGAGTGCATCGACTGCGGGGCGTGTGAGCCGGTCTGCCCGGTCACTGCCATCTTCGTGGACTACGACGTGCCAGACCAGTGGAAGGAGTACACGCAGCTCAACGCCGACTACTTCAAGACCGGCCGCAATACCCTGAGCGCTGCGGCGCCCGCCGCGCAGCCAGCGGCGGCTGCGGCACAGCCCACGCTGCAGGCGGAGCTCGCTCCCGTGGCTACATCGCCGGAGCCAACGCCGTCGCCGCAGCCCGCACCATCCGAGCAGCCTGCCGAGGCGGCTCCTGCACCATCGGCGAGCGAGTCTTCGCCCATCCAACCTGCGCCTGAGACCGAACCGGCAGCGAAGCCCGAGGAGGCTCCGGCGCCAGTGCCCACGGTCGCGCCTCCTCCGACCACGCAGCCCACGTCCGAGGCCGAACCGCCGGTGACGCCCCAGGAGGCTCCGGCGCCAGTGCCGACGACCGAGCCTACCCCCGCCGCTCCACCTCCGCCTGCAACTGCGCAGGCCGCCATTGCCGATGCGGCTCCGGCATCGCCGCCAACAGCCGAGCCTGCGTCCAGCGGGCAGCCCGCACCGGCGGTGCCACTGCCGCAGGGGGCTGCGACCTCGCCAGAAGCGCAGCCGGCGCCCCTGGCCGCCCCTTCGCCTTCGGTCGCGCCAGCACCCACGCCGGCGGCCGAGCCTGAGTCGTCAGCGCAGCCCGAACCCACAACCCCGGTTGCGCTCCCGCAACCGGGCCAATCAACGCCAGCCGCTGCGGCCGAGCAGGTCCCCGCGGCAGAACCACCGACTTCAGCCGAGGTTGCACCCGAAACCCAACCTGATGCGGCGCCAGTGCCCGATGCTGCGCCCAGCGCACAACCCGCGCCGACGGCGATCGCGACGCCGCAGGCTCAGCCCGAGGTGGAGCCAGAGAAGTGACAAGGACGACGACTACGGCCGCCACGGCTGACACCGAACTGGCTCCCGAACCCCGTGGATTTGCTGGACAAGTTGTTTGCCGCTTGCAGCATGCCGAGCGAGTGCTGGCGCGATCCGGTGGAGCAAAGACGGCGGACCACATGCAGTTGCCAGATCGCACTGCAGCGGGACGAGTGGAAACATCTCACCGCCACCCACGACCACGAGCACGACCACTGGCGATAACCCATCTTCATAACCCCGCATGAAGAACTCGGCATGGAACACGTCCATGAAGCTCACGTACAGAATCACGCGGCCCCAGTCCGGAAGCAATTGACCACCGCTGACCGCCCCCGCCGGACAACGCTTCAAAGCGAGACGCACAAGCTCTAATGGCAGCTCACGGGAGAGGAAGGCAAGTCTCCTGCGGCTATCAGCGCTGGGCAGCCGAAGCGCCTGGCGCTTGCCCAGCCTGTAGAGCCCATCACTTGACTGGAATGACCACGGTGGAGTGGCACCGCCATGGCGGACCCAATCATGGAGGTTGACATGGAGACAGAAGACGAGACGAAGGGTCGTGAGCACGCCGACAGCGAAGCCGTGACGAAGCGCGACGCGGCACAGGGTGAGGAGGAAGGGAACAGCAGAGCGCGTCAGCGTCTCCGGCTGCTGAGGTAGGCGCGCCCGACCCAGCCGACGAGGAGGCTCAAAAGGCAAAGGAGCCGTGACCGGGAAGACTATTGACTGAGGTGGTCGCTCAAGATGCCGAAGGATGTGAAGTCGCGCGCCGAACCGAAGATGCCGTGCCCAAGCCTTCTGAATCTCCGCGCCGTTCCCGAGGCGAGCCGCTGAAAGAACCCCCCGACGCGCACGACTTCAAGAATGTTCGCCGCTTCTGCGGCGGTCGGGTGAACAGCACCACCGCGATCCGGCATCGACTCCAGGGAGGGACACAATGAATAAACACTTCAACGTACAGGTGCGCCGGATCTACGACGAACGGGAGGAGAGCGACGGCAAGCGGGTTCTTGTCGACCGCCTCTGGCCGCGCGGGATGAGCAAGGCCAAGGCCCACCTCGACGAGTGGTGCAAGACGGTCGCGCCCTCGACCGCTCTGCGCAAATGGTATGGGCATAAACCGGAGCGCTTTGGAGAATTCACGGACCGTTACCGCGCGGAGCTGAAGGAGCCAGAGGCGGCGGCTGCGTTAAGCCACCTCATCGAGTTGGCCGACCAGGGGACGCTGACCTTGCTCACCGCGACCAAGCACCCGGAGCTCAGCGAAGCGGTCCTGCTGGCGGACCTGGTGCGTTGATGGCCATGGCGCCGACGTTGGGCCTGCCGAAGGAGGTGCGAGCGTGCCTCTTCGACCTCGACGGTGTTCTCACCGAGACCGCCAAGATCCATGCCGTGGCGTGGAAGGAGATGTTCGACGCCCTCCTGAAAACCCGGGCCAAGAAGACCGGTGAGCCCTTCGTCGCTTTCGACAAGAAAGCTTCCGATGGCGAAACGCACCCTTGCAGGGCTCGGGGTCGGCGCCATGATCGGGGCTGCGTCCGTCTTCTACTTTCTGGGGCTGCACGGTCTCCCAGTGTCCGTCGCCCTGGCGGCAGCAAATTCCTACGTCATCGTCACCGTGCTGCTTTGAACAATCATTCTTCGGAAGCGGCTCACCCTCCGCGCCGCACTCTCACTTGGCCAACAAGTAGACGAGGGGCAAGGCGTGCGGTCATGATGAGACACGCCGCGCCGACCAGACCATTCGAGATCCAGCCGCTGCGATGGCGACCGATCGCGCCTTTACGGTTCCCAAGGATCAGCATTAGCAAGATCAGCGGCGGCGCCGCCAGCCCGTTGAGGATCCTCAATCAGCCGGGATAGGTGACGCGCTGCCCATCAACCCTGGCGAAAGAGGTTAGTTCGTGAGGGCGGAGGTTGTCCCGGCCCATGATGTCTAGGACCCGCCAGCCGCGGACACTCAGGGCATCACCCACCAGGCCCCGATGGCACCTCCATGGCACGGCTTCCGCGCACATCAGACAGGTGATTCGGGCGCCGGCGAGCCCGACCAGGTGTTCCAGACCGGCGACAAACTCGCTGCTCTGCATGTAGTCCGCGTAACCCCGGAAGCTGGCATTGCGCCAGCCCGCATTGCAGGAGGCGCCGGTTGCCCGCCGGAAACCACCGAGCTCGTCCAAATGGGTGTAGGCGATCCCGTGTGCGGGGAGCTCGACCTCGAGGGCCGCCTGGTTGTACTGCGGAACGCGCCGTGAGCCCGGCACGGTGCGGATGTCGCACAGTAGCTCGACGCCGTTATCCCGCAGCAGCTCCACCAGATCCTCAAAGGGCCTGGTGGAGTGTCCGATCGTATAGATGGTTCGGTCGCCTCTGCCCCCCACAGCGGACAGAGACGGCTCGTGCCCCGTCATGGGTTCAGTCGTCCTGTCTTGGCTCGCGCGCGGCGCGCACCATGAGGCGCACCGGCCGGTCGTAGAAGAAGTAGGCATAGGCCCAGTTGATCAGGACCAGGATTCGGCTTCGGAAGCTGATCAGCAGGGCCAGGTGCAGTGTCAGCCAGCTGACCCAGCCGAGGAACCCGTCGACATGCAGTCGGCGGACCTGGACCACCGCAGAGTTTCGTCCGATCGTGGCCAACATCCATCCCTGCAGCGGGTAGTGGAACGGGCGTAGTGGTTTGCCGGCGAGGCCGGCGGCGATGTTGCGCGCCGCCATCTTGCCCTGTCGCATGGCCACTGCGGCCAGCTGAGGCAGAGCTTCGCCGTTCTGCTCGAGGTGCACCATGTCTCCGATCACGTAGACCTCGGGGTGACCCGGCAGCTGGAGGGTGGGTTCGACCGAGATGCGGCCGCCCCGCACCAGTGGCTGGCCCAGCTGGGAGGCGAGGCCCGATGCCTTCACTCCGGCCGTCCAGACAACGGTCGCTGCGGCAATCACAGCGTCATCCGAGAGTCCAACCTCGCCGGTGCGGACCTCCCTGACCGCGGCATTGAGGCGGACTTCGACCCCGACCTGCCGGAGCCGCGCCAGGGCCTTGGTCTGCAGGTCGGGCGCCATCGCGGCGAGGATCCTGTCCGTCGCCTCCACCAGGTAGATGCGGACCTCATCCAGCCGTAGGCGAGGGAAGTCTTTGCGCAGGACCAGGTGGATCAGCTCATTCAGGGCGCCCGCAAACTCAACCCCCGTTGGCCCTCCGCCCACGACCACAAAGCCCAGCAGTCTCGCACGCTCGGCGGGGTCCCTGGTCCAGGCTGCCTGTTCGAAACACGACAGGATTTGATTTCGTAGCGCCAGAGCCTCACCAAGATCCTTCAGGGCAAAGGAATGCTGCTCGGCGCTCTGGTTGCCGAAGAAGTTGTTGACGCTGCCGGCGGCGACCACCAGGAAGTCGTAGTCGAGCGAGCCGGCGGAGGTCTGGACGACTCGTTGTTCAAGATCGACCGCTGACACCGAGGCGAGCCTGAAGTCGGCATTGCTTATCCGGTGAAGGATGCCGCGTACGGGGTACGCGATCTCCGAGGGGTCAAGCAGTGCCGTCCCGACCTCGTACAGCAGCGGCGTGAAGAGGTGGTAGTTGTGGCGGTCAACAAGGGTGACATCGACTGGCTCACGTCGGAGGCGTTTTACCGTTGCCAACCCGCCAAATCCCGCTCCGACCACAACGACATGCGGCCGGGTGCGGTTCACCCAAGGTGCGGGAGAGCCGTGCTCGGGTGGATTCGCGCGAAGACTCATGGTGAGCTCACTAGCGCCAGGTCCCTCGGGGGCCGCCTACTTGCTCCGGGCCGTTGGCTCTGGATCCCGCTTGGTACCGGTTTCGGACAGTGCTGGAGCGCTCGTGGGTCCTGGCAACTCGTCCCGGCTCAGCAGCTGCGAGATGAGAACCAGGGGCCGCTTACATTGCTGGGAGAGTTCGTGGCTGACGCTCCCCAGAAGGATCTCGGCGAGGCTTCCCCGGCCGTGGCGCCCGACCACCACGAGGTCGGCATCGACCCGGTCCGCAACCCCGGCGACGACCACCGCCGGCCGTCCTTCCTCAAAAAGCGTCTGGTATGGGATTTGCGCGCTTCGCAACGGGGCGCACCATTCGTCCTCCAGGAGGCGGCGCATCTCGGTCAACAGCCCCGGATTCGGGATGACCTGGGGCGTGGGAATGTAACTGGTGAATCCGAGGTCCGGCGGGGTCACTGCAAAGGCCGCGAAGATCTCGGCGCCAGTGCTTCTGGCGAGATTGATCGCCCATTGCAGCGCTGCCGCTGAGTGCTGTGATCCATCCACCCCGACGACTATCCGCTTGATTACCCTACCGTTTTCTGCCATGGGCTGCCTCCTAGAGAAGCGCTGCTCTCCTTGGTTCCAATCGTCATATGTCGCAACGTTGACATCCTCTGCGTTTTCGAGCCAAGATCAGCGGCTCGTCTCCTGGGCCCAGGCCATCGAGATCAGGAAGGCTGAATCCTCTTCAGCCTCCATCGTGTGGGGGATCATGGGCTCAAGGGTCACGACCATACCTGGCGTGAGGTGGATCGCCTGAGTGGGTAGGAGAAGGTGCATCGAGCCCTTGATCGCCTGTACCGATATTGGGGCGTGGTTGGCGTGCTCCCGGAGTACGAAGCCATGCCGGAGGGCAGTTAGGACCACGTGCAGCCGCGAGACCTTGGCCAGGGTCTTGGTAGCGCGGCCGTCCTCGGCAGAGAGCGCCTCGTGAATCAGGGCCTCCGACTCTTTCTCGAGGTCATAGGCGAGGATCGCTTCACCCAACTGTTGCTTCGGCCGACGCGCTGTGCCGGTGGTCTCACCTTGCGGACGCGCTTTGCTGTTTGCCTTCTGGGCCATGACTAGCCTCCTTCTTCGCAGCTGGACTTCGCCCCGGTGGGTGCCGCAGGCGGCAACCGGGTGTGACTGAACGTTGTTCCTGCGCGTATGGCGAGTCTGTGCGATTTCGCACCCGCCAACGCAGGTCTACGCGAGCGCACCCTTGGCTGGGAGCTCGGAGATCAGTAGTACCGCCCGCCGGCTGTGGTGCAGTAATTCGTGGCTGACGCTGCCCAAAATCATCTCGGTCAGGCCACCGCGACCGCGCCGCCCGACCACCACCAATTCTGCGTCCACGCGATCGGCGACCGCGGCGATCACCGCGGCCGGCCTACCGCCCTCCACGAGGGGCTGATGGGCGACTCCGGCAGCTTTGAGAGGCTCGCACCAGTCGTCCGCCACGATGCGCATCATTTCGTTCAGCCATTTGGGATCCAGATCGAACCGTGGGACCGGCACGCCGGTGAAGGAGAAGTTGATGTCGGGAGGGATTGACGCGAAGACCGCGAATACCTCGGCACCGATGACCTGAGCCAGGTTGGCCACCCACAGCACCGCGGCCGACGCATGCTCGGACCCATCTACACCTACAACGATTCGCCCAATGAACCGCGGCGTCCCGCGTCTTCCGCCTTCGGACTCCCAGCGAGCCACCTGCGCCGAGAGATCCTTGGCTCGAACCACCGGCTGGGTTTGGTCTGCTTGCTCGTCTTGCGAGCGGCCGTCATTGTTGCGCTCAGGCGTTACCCGGATACCAGAGTTCAAGCTCGTGCTCGGGCGACCCGTTGCCGGTCCACAGCGAGGGCCTTCTCGAACGCTGGCCTCGCCCTCAGCGAGTTGGCTCCGGAGCACCTCCGCTTCCTTGCGGTGGTCAGCGGACAGATCCTCCAGGGTTGATCCACTCGACTTCTTGATCATGGTTTCTCCTCGGGTGGGCGGGCGCCGAGACGGCTGGTGCCTCGAGTTGACCCGGGCTCCAGCCCCAGCGACCGCGGCAACAAACCCTAGCCTCTGCTGATTGTTGAGGATCGGCTGTACGGTTCCTCACAGTAACGCTCGAATGGTGGAACCGGACCCCACCACCCCTCGCCGGAGGGTGTCAGGCCCACGGTGCTCCCGCCGCGGCACACGCTCGCGCCGGTCCGGCATCTCTGAGCCAGCCCTGTACGTCTCCGCGCCTCCCCGGCATCCACGGTAGACGCAGGAGTTGGGCGAATTCGTAGGCGGAATATCGGTTTCGACGCCGCGCTATCCCTTCTGTTATGTTGGTTGTGACGGGAGCGGCCCATGCCTTATCGCGGGGTTAAATCGCTCTCGAAGTGGGACGACGCTAATACTTCGACGCCCTCGAACCAAGATCAGCAGTGGACTAGGCCGCGAGGAATCCATCCGGGGGGAGGGAGGAGGCTGAGCAATGACCATCGTCACCAGTAGTGAGCAGGCGGTTCGCCCGGCGCCGTCCTCTTGGCGCGGTGCGCTTGAGCACCCTCTATTCACCGCGGTGCGCGCTGACCAGGTTGAACCGATCCTTCGCGAGATGCCCCCCAGGCGGGCAAAGGCCGGGAAGCTGCTGTCCTGGCCCGGCGCCGCGCCAGCACATCTGCACCTGGTCCTGAGCGGGCGCCTGCAGTCCTACCTGTTGAACTCCAACGGACACCAGTTGCTGCTCGAAATCATCGAGCCGGGCGGGATGGACGGTTTGATGGCTGTCAGCGGTCAGCCAGGTCATTTCATTCAGGTGATGAGCGATTCTGTTGTCGTCTCGATCGCTGCGCCGCAGCTCGAGCGCCTGGTGGCCGCCGAGCCGCGAATCTGGCTGACCCTGGTTGGCGCGATGGCCGCACGAATCCAAACCCGCGAGGAGCAGATGGAGTCCATGGCGTCCCGGGGTGCGGCAGGCCTCGCCCGGCTGCTCCTCTTGCTGGCAAAGGCCCACGGGAACTCTGCCGGGCAGCGGTGCGGGCTGGAGCTACGCCTCACCCACCAGATGCTTGCCGACATGCTCGGCGTCAGGCGGGAAACCGTGACCGTTCAGTGGCCCAGTCTGATCAGCTCGGGGGCGGTGGAGATGGTCGACGGGAGCATCTTGCTCGATCGTCTCGCGCTGCGGCGGCTGGCCGAACATGAGGTCGACCTCCACCCAAGCGTCGAGGCCGCCAGCTCATAACGAGGCCGCCACCGGTCCGGCCTGCCCGACAGACGGCTGGCTTCGTGTTCCGCGTGCGTGTCTGACTTGTTGCCGAAGGCGCCACTGATCGGCGACTGAGCCCCGGCTGCGGGCGCCCATTGATGAACGCACCTTGAACGTGAGCGATCGCAAGTGGCGTCAGTACTCTCGATTCAGGGTTCTGGCGGGGGAGTCTGCTCGCGTCAGATCTGGTCGCGGTATCCGAAGAACTCATGGTCCTCCTGGTAGCCGCCGAAGCCGGCGAAGCGTTCTGAGAAGTGGTGGACGAACTCGATCTCGCTGATCCACTTGACGTGCTTGAAGCCGAGCTGATTCTCGACGCGGAGGCGCAGAGGACCACCGTGCAGAATCGGCAGGCGCTCGCCATTCATTTCGTATGCGAGGAGGCTCTGGGGGTGGCGCATGTCCTGGATGCTGTGCGAGTCATAGTAGGTCCCGCCGTCGCCGCCCTCCGCGAACGAGTAGAACATCACCCACTGCGCGTCCAGCTGGGGCCGCACGAGATCGATCAGAGTGGAGAACGGCAGCCCGCCCCACTCGGCGATGCCCGACCAGCCCTGAATGCAGTTGTGCATGGTGATCTGATCCTGTTTGGCCATCTGCTGGAGGTCGGTCAGAGACAGCTCGACGGGGTGTTCGACGAGGCCGTGCACCTTGAGCCGGTAGTTGCGAAAGTCACCGGCGCGCAGTTCGTCCCACTCGGGACCCTCGGGCAGGCGACTATGGTTGGGCCAGAAATACGGACTGATGTCCTTGCGCTGGTATTGCACCTTGGGGGCGAAGCGGTCGAAGAGCAGGTTCATCCCCCTGCCCACCGTCGCATTGGATACCCGTTGCAGCAGGCGGGTGTGGGTCCAGGACAGCCGCACAGCCCAGACGTTGAAGCCGACCACGAGGATGAGCACGAGCAGCCAGATGCCGAAACCGTTCAGGTCGTTGCGGTTGACGCCCAGGGTGATGTCGTTGAGATTGGGCGCGAAGCCGGTCAGCGCGACCAGAGTCATATGGCCGGCGAAGAAGAGCACGAAGGAGAGCATCACCAGGAAGTGGAGCGAGCGTGCGATCTGGCGATTGCCGAACAGCCGCGCGTACCAGCGGTAGTGATTGTCCAGGGCCGGCGACATCGCCAGGCCGGTCAGTATCGCCAGTGGTCCAAGAACGAAGATGACGGCAAAGTAGCTCAGCTGCTGCAAGGCGTCGTAGCGGAAGAACCCGCTCGACCCCTGGGGCAGGTGCAGGCTCAGATATGTGACCGCGCACGAGGCCGCGTCGGGGACGAGTGACAGGTGGGTGGGCAGCAGCCGATTCACCCACGATGTGGCGAAGAAGAACACGACGTAGATCACACCGGTGAGCACAAAGAGGATGTCAAAGATGAAATGCCAATGCCTCGCTACCCCGATCGTGTGACGGCCCCCGGGCAGCCCCACGAGCGGGCTGAGCATGATCGCGTCCTGCTTGGCGGTCCACACCACGTCGGTCGGAACCGGACCGCGAAAACGCAGCCACTCCCGCCCTGGCGTGCAGTGCACTTTCAGGTACAGCCGCGGGTGATCGCCGAGTATCTGCAGGCCCGAGCGCACGATAATCACCAAGAAGAAGAAGGTCAGCAGATGTGTCCAGCGTACGAACGCCGGGATACCCTGCGGGACGGGGGGGGCGTGCGGGATGCAGGGGTAGTGAGCCATCAGTGCCCGTCCTGCGCTGCTGCCCGCGTAGAGCTTGGCGGCGAGCACGATCACCACTCCCGCGGCGGTGAGGACTGGGATCGCCCACCAGACCGAGACAAAGCGCCCGCCTAGCCGCACGTGCACCCGGCCGAGCGACATCCGGGGCTGGGCTTGCTCGTGATCCAGCAGCGCCTTGTGACGGAACTCGTCCTGCAGTTGGACCTCGTTCGGGATGGGCCTGCGCAGATCGTCCACCGGAGGCTCGTCGCTCACGCGTCAGCGCTCATCGGCGCGACCGGGCCAAGGTGAGACCCAGCTCGATGCGGCCCGGAGTATTCCCCTGCTTCGAGTGCCAGGGTTGCCCGCTTCAGGCGGTGACCATGGCTCGAACGCGACGGTGCCCAGCCCTAGATCGGGCCTGAGGTTCACAGCCCGAGCCTTCCACACGTCGAGAATCATCTCCCACAGGGGGCTCTGTTGGCGATCCACGAGCCGGAATGCGATGCGCGAAGAGTCATGCTGACCGGGTGAACTCAGCAGTTCTGCCCCAGGAGTGCAGTGCTCGTTCCAATAGAGCTTGGGCAGTGAGGCCAGGATCTGTATCCCGCTGCGCATCATGAAGGTGATGAAGAGGATGTTCAGAAGGTGGGTGAAGCGGATCCAGCCGGGAAACGCCAGCGTCGCGAGGGTTATGGACGCGGGGTGTAGCGGACCCAGGTCGGCGGACAGAGGCGCGGCGAACATCTAGGTGGCGGCTCTGATTGGACCCACTTCTTTCAGTGTGGACCCTCGAGCACCACGCGCGCTGGCGCCGCCTCGGCGCCCAGGATACACAGCGGTAGACAGTGGAGTTGGTAGTTACCGGCGTCCACCTCACTCAGATCTAGACCTTCAACGATGACGACCCCGGCTTGGAGCAGGGTCCGGTGGACAGGATGCGCATCGGGAGCACGAAAGGCCTCGATCGACAGGTAGTCCACCCCGACCAGTCGTACGCCGCGGCCGACCAGGATCTCGGCCAGAGCAACGCCGACGGAGACGAAGTCGGTATGGAAGGTGGTGTCACCGGTGGCCCACAGGTCAGAGTTCCGGGTCTTGAAGAGCAACCGGTCGGCGCGGACGTCTCCCAGGTCCCCTGGGGTGAGCTCGCCGGTGGCGCGGCTTGCGTCAACAACCACCGCCGGACCGATCAGCGTCTCCAGGCTGACGTCCTCGATCGTCCGTCCACCCTCTATGAAGTGGGCCGGAGCATCGACGTGACTGCCGTCGTGGACGCCGACATGGATCCTGGAAACGTTGGCCGCATCGCCCCGTGACTGGGCCTGGGCCAGGATTCGACCAAAGCCCGGGTTGCCCGGCCAGATCGGCATGTGCTTCGAAAGTGGCACGGTGACGTCGTGGAAGCCCACCCCTGAGAGACTAGTCGTCTGTTACCGCTCCATACTCGACGCCCGAGAGGGCCAGTTGGCGCCGCCTGGAGGATTCTGTGCCGTTGCTACCGCATGACCTGCCGGATGAACGGTCTGCTCGCGCTTCCAGCACGGCCGTGTATACCTCCTCGTATCGGAGAGCCATCTGTTCGACGGAGAACCGGTCGAGAGCCATTGCGCGGCACGCCCTTCGATCGAGAGCTGCGACTGCCTTGCAGGCAGCCACCAGGCCGTCTTCGTCCTCGGCGAGAAACCCATTACGACCGTTGTCGACTAGCTCCGGGAGCGCGCCGCGCGGCCGTGAGATGACCGGTGTGCCCGCTGCCAGCGACTCGATGAAAACGAGTCCGAAGGGTTCCTCCCAGTCGATCGGGACGAGCAGCGCCAATGCGTGCTCGAGGAGCTCGGCCTTGCCTCGATCATCGACCTCACCGACCCAGTGGACCAGCGGGTGGTCCAGCCAGGGCATGACCTGGTCTCGATGGTATTCCCGATCAATCGGGTCCACCCGGGCGGCGATCTTGATGGGCAAACCTGCCGTGACCGCCACCCTGATCGCGGTGACCGGATCCTTCTCGGGATTGATCCTGCCGAGGAAAGCCAGGTATCCCCCGTCTCCCTCACCAAGTCGGTAGGTGGTTGTCAGCCTCAGCCCGTGATAGATGGTGGCCTGCCAGTTCAGGCCTAGGTCCGCCACCGGAGCGCGCTGGCGATTGCTGATCGACACCAGAGGCTGGTCCGGGACCACGAGCAAGAGCTGCTTCTCGCGGGGAAGGTCGAGCCGGCCATGCAGCGTCCGCACCGTGGGAACCTCGAGTTCAGCATCGGCATCTGATACGTAGTCGACGTGCGAATGGATGATGTCGAACTCATGTTGGTGGGCAACCAGATCCGCGATCTGTCGCGCTCTGACCTCGGGATGTGAGTCTTCATCGACCTCCCAAAGCGGCCTCGGTGTGGCGCTCCGGAGGCGGGCCGAGGTCAACGAGGTTCCCGCAGCGAACAGGGTGACGTCGTGGCCGCGGTGGAGCAGTCCCTCGGTCAGGGCGTGGACGACCCTCTCGGTCCCCCCGTATGAGAGGGGTGGAATACGCAACGACAACGGGGCGATCTGCGCGATTCGCAGCCGCGAGGCGCTGCCGACCGCGCGCCGCGCGGGCCGAGTCGCTTCCGGTCCGGTTCCGTTCGAGCAGGTCGAGGGGGCGCGAGTCACCACCGCCGCCGCTACGCCTCGATCCGGACGCTGATGTCGCCGCGCTGGTCAAGGATCTCAACCTCGGTGGCGTCGGCGTGGCGTTCGTATCTCAGGTCGATCTTTGCGCCGCCGACCTCCAAGTCCCGGACTGTAACCGTGGGCAGCCAGTCGGGCAATGAGGGGCGTACGATCCGAAGCTCTCCTCGCGTTGCGTCAGGAACCAACCCCAGGACGCTCTGCAACATGTAGGGGACCGCTCCTGCTGCCCAGGCCTGGGGATTGCAGGCGACCGGATAGCGGACGGGCACCCCGTACTGGTCTCTCGCGAATCCCGCGAAGAGTTCGGGAAGGCGTGCTTCGGGGAACTTGCAAGCCGCTTCGAAGATTCCCGTGACGACCTGCAGAGCCTCATGCTCGTACCCGTAGCGCTTCAGGCCCGCTACGATCATGGCATTGTCGTGTGGCCAGACAGAGCCGACCTGGTAGTCGATCGGGTTGTAAGCGACCTCGCTGTCGGCGAGGGTCCGAATCCCCCAGCCGTTGAACATCGCCTCGCTCAGTAGCCGCCGCACCACCCACTCCGCGTGATCGGCGTCGACGATGCCGCCCCACATGGCCTGACCCGGATTCGAGGTTATCGATTCGACACGCCTGCCGTCAGCTTCCAGCGCCAGCGCCAAGTACTTGTCTCCCGGCATCCAGTACGCGTCTCGGAATCTCGCGCGCAGAGCGGCAGCCTGAGCTTCAAGCTGCTGGGCACGTTCATCCTCACCCTCTTGCCGGAGTAACCAGGCCGCATCCAGCCAGGCACGGTAGACATAGCCTTGGACTTCGACGGGTGCGATCGGGGGAACCCCCAACGAGCCATTGCGGTTGCGGATGCTGTTGCCTGAGTCCTTCCAGCCGTGGTTTGCCATTCCCTTTCCAGATTCCGACTGGTAGTCGGTGAACCCGTCTCCATCATGGTCGCCATATTTGTCGATCCATCCAAGGGCCCGATCCACGTTCTTGCGCAGCCTCCGCCAAAGTCCCAGGTCGCCGGTCCAGCGGATGTAGTCGGCCAGGAGGATGATGAACAGCGGGGTGGCGTCGACGGTGCCGTAGTACGGTGTCTGGGGTACCTCGTGCAGATCCGCCATCTCCCCGACCCGCAGCTCGTGAAGGATCTTGCCCCGGTCCTCGTCACGCCAGGCGTCACGTCGTTTGCCCTGGTGGTGCGCTAACAGGATCAGGGTACTGGCCGCGATGGCAGAGTTATATGGCAGCATCTCGAGGGCGGTGATGATGCTGTCACGCCCGAACAAGGCGACAAACCAGGGGACGCCCGCCGCGAAGAAGATCTCCCGGCGCTCGCGCATGAGCAGCATCCGCAGGTCGTCGAACGACCGCCGAAGAACCCGGTCGAAGAGCGGATTGTCTGTCTCGACGCTCACTGATCGCAACGGCCAGTCCTCCAGCTGCGCCAGCGGTCGCGGCTCCAGGTTGCCAGGGCCGCGGTCCTCGATCTCGATCGTGACGGCGATGACCGCCCGCTCGTTGGGCTCCAGCTGAAGCTTGAACTCAGCCCCAGCACGGTGCTCGTGTGTCGGATCAGGTTCGAATGACAGACGGGTGAACCTGGTGCGCCGGTCGGCGCCGTCGTAACGAAAGGTCAACGTGTGGCTCGACCATTGGGGGAGGTGAAGGGTTCCGCGCTTGCCCGACTCCGCCCCCCGCAGGACGAACATACTTTCGAAGGCGGCGTCGAACTCGAGCGACAGAGACAGCGCGACGGATTCTGACGAGTAGTTGACGACCTCGAGGCGCTCGATCGTCTTGGCGCCTACCTCTCGCCGGCGGTTGATGCCGATGCGGTTCTTTGGGACCACGGCGCCGTCACGATTGGTGAGCTCACAGTTGCTCAACTCGGCGGTGAAGGTGGCACCTTCTGCGCGGCACAGGAGCACCGCAAGCGGCAGGCCGTTGAGGCGCAGGCGGGCCCGGCTCAAGAAGCGAGTGTCGTGGAAATAGAGCCCATGAGCGTCGTTCTCGTCGCTGTCGATGTCGCCGCTGCGTGCGCACAGGCTGAAGAGCCCATTCACCTTGGTTATCAGCGACTCACCGAGATCCGAATGGCGGGTCGACGCGTCATGATGGAACAGACGCCCCGCTCGGGCGGCGGCACTGCTCTTGCCGGCAGCACTTCGGGTATGGGCGCTTGGCTTCTTCACCTGGCCCGCAGTAGCGGTGCCGCCCGCGCGGGTGGAATGCGATCGTGCCCTGGCTCCGCTCTGGAGGGGTGGGGTCTTGTTGGTCTCAGTCACCGGAATGCCTCAGAGAGCCTCGGCAAAGCGCGCCATGCCGCCGTCGACGTAGTAGGTTGACCCTGTCACGCAGGAGGTTTACGAGCGCTACCTTGGCGTCGAAGATCATTCAGGAGGCTCCGTGATTGCCAGTCGATTGGCGGTCCGGGCTGGCCGGCAGCGCAACACTGTGGCGGCAGGTCGACACGGACCATCCCCATCGTCTAAGGTCATGGATCGCGCCGCTGTGCGGTTTCGCACAGCGCCCTGATGACCGCCCGTGCAAGCTTCGACTGGTGTTGGCTGGTACCGCACCGCGGCCATGTCCATTTACCCAGTCCGGGGATCGCATGTCTTGGATGGCATGCATGTCCACAGGGAGACCGAATTGAAAAAGATCGCGGCAGAGCTGCTAATTGAACGGTTGATTGACTGGGGTGTCGACACCATATTTGGGCTTCCCGGGGACGGTATCAACGGCATCACCGAGGCCCTGCGTCGCCACCAGGACAAGATGCGATTTGTGCTTGTCCACCACGAGGAGGCGGCGGCCTTCATGGCCACCGGCTACGCCAAGTGCACCGGAAAGCTGGGCGTCTGCCTGGCCACCTCCGGACCGGGAGGGATCCACCTCCTGAACGGCCTCTACGACGCCAAGCTCGATCACCAGCCGGTCCTGGCGCTTACCGGGATGCAGGAGACCCAGCTACTGGGCACTGGCTACCAGCAGGAGGTCCACCTGGAGAAGCTCTACGAAGACGTGGCCGAGTACGACGCCATGGTCCTGGTCCCGGTGCAGATCCCAACTCTGGTTGACATTGCGGTGAAGACCTCGCTGGCTCACCGGACCGTCTCCCATATCACCTTCCCGGTGGACATCCAGCTGGCGGACGCAGACCTGAACCCGTACGACAACTTCGCTCCGGCGCGGTCTCCCCACACGGCGCCGATCTTCATCCCTGCCCCGGGCCTGCCGCGCGAGGCCGACCTCAGGCGCGCCGCCGACGTCCTGAACCAGGGCAAGAAGGTCGTGCTGCTGGCCGGCGCCGGCGCGATCGGGGCGGGGGAGGAGCTGCGCCAGGTCGCGGAGCTTCTCGGCAGCCCGGTGGTCAAGACGCTCTCCGGCAAGTCGGCCTTTCCAGATGACGACCCCTACTGCACCGGCGGCATCGGGCTGCTGGGTACCAGGCCCTCAGAGGACGCGATGAGCGGCTGCGACACCCTCTTCATGGTCGGGACCAACTTCCCCTACACCAAGCACCTCCCCGAGAAGGCCAGAACCGTCCAGGTCGACTGGAGCCCCACCCGCGCCGGGAATCGCGTCCCCACCGAAGTGCCGCTGGTCGGCGACGCCAAGGAGACCCTGCAGGCACTCCTTCCCATGTTGAACAGGAAGGAGGACCGCGGTTTCCTTGAGGACGCGCAGAAGGGAATGAAGGAGTGGTGGGAGAAGGTCCGGGCGCTTGCCGACCCCGGACGTGATCCGATCCAGCCCCAGTACCTGGCGGAGCTGATCGACAGGTTTGCCAGCGACGACGCCATCCTCTCCTCCGACTCGGGAACGATCGCGACCTGGTCGGCCCGCCAGTTCGTCATCCGTGGCAACCGCCGTTACATGCTGTCCGGCAACCTCGCCACCATGGCGCCCGGGCTCCCCTACACGATCGCCGCCCAGTGGGCCTATCCCGGCCGGCAGTGCATCGCCTTTGTCGGCGACGGTGGCTTCGCCATGCTGATGGCCGAGTTCCTGACCGCGGTGCGACACAAGCTGCCGGTCAAGGTCTTCATCAACAACAACCACGTCTTCGGGCAGATCCTCTGGGAGCAGATGGTCCTCGGCTTTCCCGAGTTCGGGGTGCGCCATGCGGGTATCGCCAACTTCGCGGCCTTCGCCGAGGCCAACGGCGGCAAGGCCTACCGCGTCGAGAAGGCCGTGGACCTTGAGGCCGCGGTTCGCGGTGCCCTCGAGCACGACGGCCCCGCCCTGGTCGACTGCGTCACGAACCCCGAGGAGCCCCCGCTGCCAGCCAAGGTGAGCTACGCGCAGGCCAAGGGCTTCGCCGAGGCGTTCCTGCGCGGCCAGCCCCACCGCGCCACCATCGCCAGCACCCTCTTTCGCGACAAAATCGACGAACTCAAGGCATGAGCCGCCGGCATGGCGCGGTGGTGGAGACGCTTGAAGGCATCGACCACCTGGTCCAGAACATCGAGCACGGTCGCTTCGAGCGCCTGCTGTCGGGTCTGGCCGGGATATCCGCCGTGGTGGTCGGCGCCGAGATCTACTTCGAGCACGACCGTGCCAGTTTCGGCAATCGCTGGATGTGGGCACCGATCGCGCTCAGCCCGGTGATGCTCTTCGCCGGTATTGCCGGCATCTTCAGCCGGCGCACCGCGAAGACCGCGCTGCCAGTGGTCTCGGCCTTCGTTGTCGCCAACGGCGTACAGGGGACCTATCTTCACATCCGCGGCATCAGCCGCAAGCCCGGCGGCTGGTCGCAGGCGATATACAACATCGAGATGGGTCCCCCGCTGATGGCGCCCATGCTGGTGACGCTGGTTGGAGGCATGGGACTGCTCGCCGCCATCCTCCGTCGCGAGAAGTGATGGGGACAACTCCAGGACGGAAGGGCCGCTTCCCGGGCTACGATGTCGTAGCTCAGGCCGCCAACTGGGACCCAGAGACGGCCGGGGTCGTGCTGGCGAGGCTGGACGCCCCAGGTCCCCTCCGATTCTTCAATCCGGACGAGGCGCTTACCGCGGAGGCGCTCCTGGACCGCCTCCTGGCGCAGTCGGATGAGCCGAAGGTTCCTCTGGTGCAGATGGTGGATGCGCGCCTCGCGGACGGCATCATCGACGGCTACCGGTACGAGGACATGCCGAGCGACGCAGACGCCTGGCATCAGTCACTTGCGGCGATCGAGGCGCTCTCCCAGGACCAGCACGGCCGCGGCTTTCACACAGTCGCCGAGGGAGAGCAGAACGACCTCCTCGAGCGGGTGAGGGGGGCGGATCGCCTTGGCAGCCTCCCGGCGAAGCGGGTCTTTGGCCTCTGGATGCGATATGGCTGCGCCGCTTTCTACTCGCATCCATGGGCGTGGAACGAGATCGGTTACGGCGGGCCCGCTTACCCGCGCGGCTACAAGAACTTGGGCCTTGGCAGGCGGGAGCCCTGGGAGGTTGTCGAAGCCCGCAGCCCAGACCCCGGTCCGTGGGCCGAGCGGCTCACGGCCGCCCGCCAACGTCATGCTGGCGGCGGGCCGGCCAGCTCGTCCGACCCGGCGGCGACGAGCCGCGGCGCCTGACCGTGTCCCTGGACGACGTCCGCCAACGAAACGAGTCAGCCTGGTTGCTGCCGGACCCGGCGACGCAGGTCCGCACCCCCTGGGACCTGCGAGAGCGAATGCGCCAATACGATGACGCCGAGGAGGTGGACATCGTGATCGTCGGCTGTGGCGCCGGCGGCGGCGTGCTCTCCCAGCGCCTGGCGCGGCACGGCTGGAAGGTGGTCGCGCTGGACGCGGGGCCGTTCTGGGACCCGGATGCCGACTGGGTCAGCGACGAGGCCGGCTCGCACCAGCTCTACTGGACTGAGCCCCGGGTCATCGGCGGCGCCGACCCGGTCCCGCTCGGCGCCAACAACTCCGGTCGCGGCGTGGGCGGCTCCACCATCCACTACGCGGGATACGCGCCCCGGTTTCATCCCTCCGACTTCCAGACCATGACGCTCGACGGCGTGGGGGCCGATTGGCCGATCAGCTATGAGGAGCTCCGGCCCTACTACGAGCTGATGGAGGAGGAGATGCCGGTGGCCGGGCAGGATTGGCCCTGGGGTCACCCTCACCGCTATCCACACGGTCCCCATCCCGTCAACGCCGCTGGCGAGATCTTTCTCCGTGGCTGCGAGAAGATCGGGATCAAGGCGCTGGTGGGCCCAGTCGCGATCACCAACGGCGTGATGGGCAACCGACCCCACTGCATCTATCGGGGCTTCTGTCTCCAGGGTTGCAAGGTCAATGCCAAGGCATCGACGCTCATCACTCACGTCCCGGACGCGCTCAAACACGGTGCCGAAATCCGCCCCAACTGCATGGTCGCACGTGTCGAGATCGGTGTCCATGGGGAGGCGGCGGGCGTCACCTACTACCGGGACGGGGTCGAACACCGGCAGCGGGCGCGCATGGTCTGTGTGGCCGGATACGCGATCGAGACCCCGCGGCTGCTCCTCAACTCCGCCTGCAAGCGGTTCGCCGATGGGCTCTGCAACAACCATGACCAGGTGGGGCGCTACCTGATGGTGCAGGGTGCAGCCCAGACCGCCGGACGCTTCGAGGACGAGGTGCGGATGTACAAGGCGCCCCCGCCCGAGGTCTCCTCGGAGGCCTTTTACGAGACCGATGCGACCAAAGACTACAAGCGCGGGTTCTCGGTCCAGACGATCTCTCCCCAGCCCATCACCTGGGCCGAGCATGTCTGCGCCGAAGGCCACTGGGGCGAGGTCCTGCGCGAGTACACGCGCGACTACGTTCACTGGGCGACGCTTGGGACCCTCTGCGAGTTCCTGCCTCTGCCGGACAATCGCGTCACGCTGGCGGCGGAAAAAGACCAGTACGGCCTCCCCGTCGCCAACTTCAACTACTCCCAGTGCGACAACGATAAGAAGCTGATGGCGGCGTCGCAGAAGGTGCTGGTCGAGATCCTTCAGGCGGCAGGCGCACAGGACACGGTGACGATCAAGCGCTACGCCCACCTGATGGGCGGGGCGCGGATGGCCGCCGATGAGAAGTCCGGGGTGGTGGACCGCAACCTGCGCAGCTTTGCTGTCCCCAACCTCTACATCTGCGACGGCAGCGTCACCCCGACCCAGGGCAGCGCCAACCCCGCGATAACGATCATGGCGCTGGCGGCGCGGCTGGCCGATCACCTGGCGGCCTGAATGAAGCTGAAGAGTCTCAAAACGAGCGTCTACCGGGTGCCCACCGACCATCCCGAAGCGGACGGTACGATTGCCTGGGACTCCACCACGATGGTGCTGGTGGAGGCCACGGCCGACTCCGGACTCGGCGGCATCGGCTTCAGCTACACCAGCGGCGCGGCAGCCCAGGTGGTGCACGAGGTGCTCGAGCCGCACCTGCTCGGATTGCCTATCGAGGACATCGGAGCCGCCTGGAGGGCGATGGTGGCTGCGGTGCGCAACCTCGGCCGCCAGGGCATCGCGGCGAGCGCGATCTCGGCAGTTGACGTGGCGCTCTGGGACCTCAAGGCGAGGTCGCTGGGCCTCCCGCTGTTCAAATTATTGGGGGCCGTTCGCGATGAGGTTCCGATCTATGGCAGCGGCGGTTTCACCACTTACCCCGACGAGCTACTGCGGGAGCAACTCGGGGGATGGGTCAAAGACGGCATATCCAGGGTCAAGATGAAGATCGGCCAGGACTGGGGCACGAACGAGGCGCGCGACATCGAGCGGGTGCGGGTGGCCCGCGAAGCCATTGGTTCCGCCGCCGAGCTCTTCGTCGACGCCAATGGCGCCTACGGATTGAAGCAGGCTCTCCGGTTGGCGCGGGTGTTCGCCGAGTCCGGCGTCACCTACTTCGAGGAGCCGGTCTCCTCAGATCAGCTGGACCAGCTCGCTCTGATACGAGCCAACACCGACCTGGACATCGCCGCCGGAGAGTATGGCTACGACCCCTGGTATTTCCGTACCATGCTGGAGCGAGGAGCAGTCGACATCCTGCAGGCCGACGCCACGCGCTGTCTTGGGATCACCGGTTGGCTGGAAGCCGCCCAGCTGGCGCACGCCTTTGCCATTCCCTTCTCGGCCCACACCTCGCCCAGCATCCATGCTCAGGCAGGGTGCGCCGCGCCCCAGCTTTCTCACGTCGAATACTTCCACGACCACGCCCGGATCGAGGAGATGTTCTTCGATGGTGTCCCGGAGCGGCGCGGGGGCTATCTCCGCCCGCACGCCAGCCGCGGAGGACTGGGGCTCGAGCTGAAAAAGTCCAATGCCGAGGCGTACAAGTGCGCCTGACCCCTTCCGTGTGAGTCGGGGGCTGAAGGCCCGTCCGCCGTCAGGCATTCGAGAACAGCGGGATGTTGGCGCCACTCGCCGGCGTCATGGGGTTGTCGAGAAGGGAGAGGATCAGGTGCGCCACATCGGGCGGGGTGAGGCCCGGGCGCAGGTCGGGGTTGGCCTGCTTCAGCATCTCAGTGTCCACCGCCCCTGGGCTGATGCAGATCGCGCTGATGCCATAAGCCCTACCCTCAAGGGCGATCGCCTCCGTTAGGCCGACGACCCCGTACTTGGAGACGTTATAGGCGGCCAGACCGGGAAACTTCTCGGTTCCGTAGACGCCCGACAACGACGCGATGTTCACGATGCGGCCGACGCCGGCCGCGCGCATCGCCTTGAAGGCTGAACGGCAGCAGAGGAAGGTTCCGGTGAGGTTTACCCCAAGCGTCTGTTCCCAGGTCTCGCAGGTGGTGGCCTCGAACTCGGCCCGGGTCAACATCCCAGCGGCACAGACGAGGGCGGCGGGGCCGCCCAGGTCCGCCGCTTGCGCGAAAAGCCGTTCGACGTCAGCGGCGCGGCTCACGTCGGTGGCGACGGCTGTTGCCGCCCCACCGTCATTCACGATGCCCTGCGCAACGCTGTCCAGCGCATCGCGGCTGCGGGCGGCCAGGACGACGTGCGCCCCTGCCGACGCCAGGATCCGCGCGGTGGCGGCACCGATGCCCCGGCTGGCGCCCGTCACAACCGCAACGCGCCCGGCGAGCCAGGGTCGGCTCTCAGGCACAGACACTCGCTCCCCGCGTCGCGATCAGGTGCGCGTAGATCGCCTCGTGGGCGTCGAGGCTGGAGCCCAGATCCAGGTGAGTCTCGGCGTGGCGCCGGCACGCGCTGCGCGACAGGGCGAGCGCCCTGGTCAGAACCTTTGACGCGCCATCGACATCGGAGGGGTCAACAAAGAGCCCGCTCAGTCCATCGATCACGTTCTCTGGCAGGCCGCCCCGCAGAGAAGCGACAACTGGCGTTCCACACGCCTGAGCTTCGGCGGCGACCATGCCGAAGGGCTCGTCCCATCGGACAGGACAGACGACTACGGAGGCACGCGCCATCTTCTCCCAGAGCTCCGGCCGCGGTAGCGCTCGGTGGATCCGAACATGAGGCGTGTCGCGCCACGGATCGATTGAGCGGCGGACATAGTCGGGGTCGTAAGGGTCGCCATAGACGTCGATCGCAAGTCCGGCAGCGTGGGCGATCTCGATTGCCTCGGCTGCTCCCTTCTCGGGACTGAGACGCCCAGCGAAGATCGCACCCTCCCCGGGCTGGTCGGACCATGGGATGCGGCTCGTCGGGACGTGTGGCCGCAAGGTTGCGTCGATTCGCGCAAAGGCTCGCCAGGCGGCGGCACAGAACTCCGACACCGTGGCCACGGCTGGAGGATGGGCATATTGCTCGGCCTCGAGCAGGGCTTCGACGACCGGCATCGTTGGCGGCAGGTGGAGGGTGTGAAGAACGGCGGAGTGGAGCCCTGAGGCAAGGCTAATCGCGGGCGCATCGTAGGCGTGGTTGTGGACCACGTCGTAGATGCCGTCTGCGACGTGCGCGTACACCGTGGCAAACGCTTTTTCGGTGATCCGTGGGTCTGAGCGCTCGCGCGCTCCGGCACGATACAGCGCGGGGATGAGCAGCTCCGAATCGATGCCCAGGTCGACCAGGTTCACGTCCTCGATCTCGGACCCGGTGGCGGCGTAAACGTCAATGCTGTGGCCGCGGCCGGCGAGACCCCGCCCGAGGTCGGCGACGAATGCCTGCGAGCCCCCTGCCTGAGGCTCCTTGATACGGGTCACCAGCGGAGCGATGAGGGCAATCCTCATCCCCGGATGTCTTTGTAGGCCACGTCGCGCGGCGGGTTCACGCCGAGAACTTCGTATGGGACCCGACGTCGACGTCTTTGCCGAATCTCGGACACGGCGTCAGGGTAGAAGATCCCGGCAAGCTCAACAGCTTCCTCAACGCTGGGGAATTCCATGTTCATCTCGCCGGGGAAAGACTTGTAGCTGAACCCGCGCTGCCGCAGCCAACGGAGATGGTTGGGCCAGATGATCACGACCCGTCCATGGGGGGCGCAAACACGCTCCATCTCGGCCAGGCCAGCGTCGCCGCCGTGGGCGCGGTCGGGCGTCAGCATGGAGCACGCGATCACCAGGTCGGCTGAGGCGTCTGGCACGGGCAGGGCGTCGCACCAGCCGTCAACGATCCTGACGCCGGCCGAGATCCCAAGCGCCGCCAGCCGCTCCGAGAGAATCGTCCGGAGTGGCGCGGCGGGCTCGATGGCGATGAGCTGGTCACATCGGGCGACCAGCTCGAGGGTGAGCCTGCCCGTCCCAGCACCCACCTCGACCACGTGACCCGACCGTCTCGGAAGCCAGTCCAGGATCGCGGGGTGGATCCGCTCGGCGCTGGCCAGCCGGTCGTAGAGGCGGGGCTCCAGCCGGTAGAGGAGCTCCCACGCCAGCATGGGACTGGCCCGCGGATCGTCGCAGCCACCTCCCAAGAACCGCTGGGCCTCGCTGCTGCTGAATACACTGAGATCTGACGGGGCATAGCGCTCGCTCAGGGGCATCGCGGCAATGAACCTGGCCGCCGTCTCAGCCGCCATCCTCGCACTCAGCCCAGTTCTTCTCGGTCTCCCAGACCTTCACCGACCGCAGCGTTCCACCCGGGAGCTCAGGGCGGAGCCGTTCGAAGAAGGCGAGGGCCAGGTTCTCCGCGGTTGGATTCAGGCCGGCCAGCCAGGCCACGTCGGTGTTGAGGTTGCGGTGATCCACCTCTTGGATAATCTGGCGGCACATCAGGTCGGACAGGTGCTTGAGGTCGATGACGAAACCGGTCGCGGCATCCAGCTCTCCGGCGACGACGACCTCGACCACGTAGTTGTGCCCATGAAGATTCACACATTTGCCAAACAGCCGTCGGTTCTCCGCTTCCGACAGGACGGGGTCGCAAAGCTGGTGGGCCGCGTTGAAAGACTCACGTCTGCCTACCTGGATCTGCTTCGAGCTCGTCACCCCCGGCTCCCCGAGATGCCCGTCAGCGCAAGGAACTCATGCCGTGCTCGGGCGTCGTCTCGCATCGCCCCCAGCAGGGTGGACGTCACGGTGTCCGAGCCGCGCTTCTGGACCCCCCGCAGCGCCAGGCACATGTGTTCTGCCTCCAACACCACGCCAACGCCCTTCGGCCTGAGGCCGTCGTTCAGGCAGTTGGCGATCTGCGCGGTGAGCCGCTCCTGGACCTGCAGCCCGCGGGAAAAGTATTCGACCGCGCGCGCTAGCTTCGAGAGCCCAAGCAGCCGGTCAGCCGGCAGGTAGCCCACGTGCGCCACGCCGACAAACGGCAGCAAGTGATGCTGGCAGAGAGAGTGAAATGGAATCGAGCGGGCCAGCACGAGCTCGTCGTAGCCCTCGTCGTTGGGGAAGGTGGTCAGCTTGAAGGGGATCGGCGTCACCATCTCAGCGAGCGCCATCGCGACCCGGCGCGGGGTATCGGACAGCCCCTCCTCGGTCGGATCGAGGCCGAGCGCGAGCAGGAGGTCGCTGACCGCCGCCCTGGCCGCCTCGAGATCGATCGGGTTCTCGGGTTGCATTGCGCGATCGTTTGCATGACTGCGGGGTGACGAGCCATCCAGATCAACATGCAACATCGCGTCGGCGCTATCCTCCTCGACAGTCAGGACGGTTGGTTGGCGGTCCGAGCCGGCCGGGCGGCGCAACCCTGTGGCGGCAGGCCGGTCCGGACCATGCCCATCATCTAAGCTTCATGGATAGTGCCGCTGTGCGGTTTCGCACAGCACCCCGCCATCAACCCGGTTCAGCCTTCGGGCCTGCCGGCTCCGCCAGAAAAGGAGGCGATGGTGAAGAGAACTGATTACCCTGCGCAGGTGAGCGACTCCAGCGGATCGGAGGTGCCACCATGGGCGCTCGATTTCCACGACACCTCCCTCGAGTGGCGGCGTCTGTTCTCGGAGCTCTTGGGAACCTTCTTTCTCGTGCTCGTCGCGGTCGGCGCCGATATCTCGGGTGCCGCGAGTGGCAGGCCGGTCTCGCGGATCGCGGCAGTGACCGCTCCGGGGCTCATGGTCATGGTCGTGATCCTGTTCATGGGCAGGGTCGGTGGCGCGCACCTCAACCCGGTCGTCAGTGTCGCCTTCGCTCTGCGCAGGGAGTTTCCCTGGCGTCGCCTGCCGGGTTACGTAATCAGCCAGGTCCTGGGGGGCGTGCTCGCCTGCCTGTTCCTGTGGGCGGTGCTGGGGCGGCCGGACAATTTTGGGTCCACCCTGCCGGGGGCATCGGTGGGCGACGTGCAGGCGATGCTCGTCGAGGCCGTGCTGACCATGGGCCTGGTGAGCACCATCCTGGGCACGGCCTCGAGCGCGCAGAACGTGGGACCACTATCGGCGATCGCGGTCGGGAGCTACATCGCCCTCGCCGGACTTTGGGCCGATCCCATCAGTGGCGCGTCAATGAACCCGGTGCGGTCGCTGGCTCCCGACCTGGTTCGCGGAGATATCGGTCATCTCTGGGTGTACCTGGCCGGTCCAACGCTTGGCATGCTGGTGGCGGTCGGCTTTGCGATCGTCCTGCGCGGCCGCGGCGGAGATGCGGAGGCCAGCCTCGCGGCACAGGGGGGTGGCCCGCCGGGATGAGCCGGTCGGCGACCGGCTCTGAAGGTTGGACCCGGGGGGTGTATCGGACGTCGACGCGGCGGTCGATCGCTGTGCCCCTGTGCGGTTTCGTACAGAGCGACACGGCAGCGCGGCCCACACTGAGAGGATGGAGGCACTGACGACAAGCCAGCCGATCACCAAGACCCCCGAGTGGGCGGCCCTGGAGACGCACCTCACAGATGTGCGAGGGCTGCACCTACGCGACCTGTTCGCGGACGACCCCCGTCGTGGGGTTGAGTTAACAGCGGAGACCGATGGCCTGTACCTGGACTACTCCAAGAATCGCCTGACCCCCAAGACGATCAAGCTCCTTGTCGACCTTGCCGAGCGGGCGGGCCTGCGGCAGCGGATCGAAGCCATGTTCACCGGCGACAAGATCAACGCCACCGAGCACCGCGCCGTGCTCCATGTGGCACTGCGCGCCAAGGAAGGGGACAGGATGCTCGTCGATGGGGTCGATATTGTCCCTGAGGTCCATCGAGTCCGCCGCCAGATGGCAGCCTTCGCCGACAGTGTCCGCTCTGGCCAGTGGAAGGGTCACACCGGAAAGCCGATCCGCAACGTCATCAACATCGGCATCGGCGGTTCGGACCTCGGCCCCCGAATGGCGTACGCGGCGCTGCAGGACTACTCTGACCGGTCCCGCACGTTCCGCTTTGTCTCCAACATCGACGCCACCCAGCTCTGGGAGGCGACCCATGACCTCGAGCCCGACGAGACCCTCTTCATCGTCTGTTCCAAGACTTTCACAACCCTGGAGACGCTGGCAAACGCGGCCGCCGCGAGGGACTGGCTGCTGGCGAAACTGGGCGAGGCGGCGGCGGTGGAGAAGCACTTCGTCGCCGTTTCCAGCAACGCCGGCGAGGTCGCCAAGTTCGGCATCGCGAAAGAGAACATGTTCGAGATGTGGGACTGGGTCGGGGGACGCTATTCGGTTGACTCGGCCATTGGGTTGTCGCTAATGGTCGCGATCGGGCCCGAGCGCTTCGACGAGATGCTACGCGGCTTCCGGTCCATCGACGGGCACTTCCGCACAACCCCGCTTACGTCCAACCTCCCGGTGCTGCTCGGCCTGATCGGCATCTGGTACATCAACTTCTTCGGTGCCGAAACCCAGGCCATCCTTCCCTACAGCCAGTACCTCGCGGAGCTTCCCGCCTATCTGCAGCAGCTCGACATGGAGAGCGATGGCAAGTCCGTCGACCTCTCCGGAAACCCGGTCACATATCAGACCGGACCGGTCGTCTGGGGACAGCCGGGCACCAACGGCCAGCACGCCTTCTACCAGCTGATTCATCAGGGCACCCACCTGATCCCGTGCGACTTCATCGGGTTCGCGCAACCCAACCATGCCGTCGGTAATCACCAGGACCTGTTGATGTCCAACTTCCTGGCCCAGCCAGAGGCACTGGCCTTCGGCAAGACGCGAGAGCAGGTGAAGGCGGAGGGGATCCCCGATGAGCAGCTCAACGCCCGCGTCTTCGAGGGCAATCACCCTTCCAACACCATCATGGCGACCAAACTCACCCCCTACACGCTGGGCCAACTGGTCGCGATGTACGAGCACAAGGTATTCACGCAGGGCACGATCTGGAACATCAACTCCTTCGACCAGTGGGGGGTGGAGCTGGGCAAGGTGCTGGCCAAAAAGATCATCCCCGAGTTGGAGGGCGTGGCCGAGCCGGAGCTTGACCACGACTCGTCGACGGACGCGCTGATCAGTCGCTATCGGAGGCTCCGCTCCTGAGCCCCCCTCTCGGTTACGACAAGACCCTCTTCATGGTGGCCTTCGACCACCGCGCCTCCTTCAAGAAGGAGCTGTTCGGTATCGAGGCAGAGCCGACACCTGACCAGGCTGGCGCCATCACCGATGCCAAGCGCGTCATCTTCGAAGGCCTCAGGCTGGCGGTTGCCGACGGGGCGCCGCTGGGGAGCGCTGGGGCGCTCGTCGACGAGGAGTTCGCGGCGGAGATCGCCAAAGAGGCGAAGGCGGAAGGCTACACGCTGGCGATGTCGGTCGAAAAGAGCGGGCAGCCTGAGTTCGACTTCGAGTTTGGAGGCAGCTTCGGCGACCACATCGAGGAGTTCGACCCCGCCTTTGCCAAGGTGCTCGTCCGCTACAACCCTGACGCCGACCCCGCATTGAACCACAGGCAGCTGCGCCGGCTCAACGAGCTGTCGAGCTGGCTGCACGCGCGCGGTCGCCGTCTCCTCTTCGAGCTGCTCATACCCGCTGAGCCGGCCCAGCTCGATACGGTCGGCGGGGACGAAGACCGGTACGACCTCGAGATCCGGCCTGAGCTCACCGTCCGCACCATCGCTGACGCGCAGGAGGCGGGGGTCGAGCCGGACATCTGGAAGATCCAGGGCCTGGACCGCCGCCATGACTGCAAACGCGTGTCCGCGCAAGCCCGGACCGGCGGACGGGACGGGGTGGCGTGCATCGTGCTTGGCCACGGCGCGAGCGAAACCAGAGTCGAGCACTGGCTGCGCGAGGCCGCCGGCGTGCCGGGTTATGTCGGCTTCGCCGTCGGCCGCACGATCTGGAGAGACGCAATCAAGGCCTGGCTGAGCAAGGAGGTGGACCGCTCCGGCGCAGCCCGCCTGATCGCGAACAACTACCTGCGCGAGATCGAGGTTTACGAGGGGGCGCTGTCGCACAGCCGGTGAAGCAAGAAGGAGCGAGCATGAACGCAGCGCAGCGCCTCCACGAGGCCGGGCAGAGCCTCTGGCTCGACAACATCACCCGGGAGCTGTTGACGAGTGGTCAGATGGCCGGATACATCGCCGACGCGGCGGTGACTGGACTCACTTCGAACCCGACGATCTTCGACAAGGCCATCACGGCTGGTGACGACTACGATGCCCAGGTGCGCCAGTTGGCGGAAAAGGGACTCGACCCGGAAGCGCTCTTCTTCGAGCTGGCAGTGGACGACCTCAGAACCGCCGCCGCGCTGTTCAAACCCGCCTGGGAGAGTACAGGTGGCTTTGACGGCTGGGTGTCGCTGGAGGTCTCACCGCGCCTGGCGCACGATACCGACAAGACCGTCGCGGAGGCGAAGGCGCTGCACCAGAAGGCAGAGACGCCCAACCTGTTCATCAAGGTCCCGGGCAACCAGGAGGGCCTGCCGGCGATCGAGGAGCTGATCTTCCAGGGGGTCCCGGTGAACATCACCCTGCTCTTCTCGGCCGAGCAATACATCGCGACCGCCAGCGCCTACCAACGCGGCCTCGAGCGGCGCAGGGTCGCGGGCAAGAATCTCGACGTCCCCTCGGTGGCCTCGTTGTTCGTCTCTCGCTGGGACCACGCCACGCTTGACCGGGTACCGGCGGACCTCAAGGACGAGCTTGGCATAGCGGTGGCCAAGCAGACCTACCGCAGCTACTGCGATCTCCTGGCCTCCGACCAATGGAAGAAGCTCGTGGCCGATGGCGCGCGCACCCAGCGCCTTCTGTTCGCAAGCACTGGGACCAAGGACCCCGCCAAGCCAGACACCTACTACATCGAGGCGCTGGCCGCGCCGGACACCATTAACACCATCCCGCAGGCCACGCTGGACGCGTTCGTCGACCATGGCCAGGTCGGCGGATTCCTTCCCGGCGACGGCGGTGACGCGGATGAGGTGATCGCGCGCATCGGGGAGGCCGGGATTAACGTGTCAAAGCTGGCCGCGACGCTACAGAGCGACGGGACCGCGGCGTTCGTCAAATCCTGGGAGGACCTGCTCAAGTCGATCGAGTCCAAGACCGCAGCCCTCAGCGGAGGCGCCCGAGGTTGACCGCGGTCGGCGTGCGCTCAACCGAGAGCCTGCTCGAGACGGCGCGTGGCGCGGTCGGCGGCAGGCCAATTGACACCCTGTGCGTCAACACCCTGCGAACGCTCAGCTGCGACGCCGTGCAGAAGGCGCAGTCGGGGCACCCGGGCACCCCGATGGATATGGCGCCAGTCGCGTACACGATCTGGACCCGCTTTTTACGTTTTGACCCGGCCGACCCGACCTGGCCGAATCGGGACCGCTTCGTGCTTTCCTGCGGCCACGCCTCGGCGCTGCTGTACTCGATGCTTCACCTCACCGCGGTCCAGGCAGTCGATGCCGAGTACGAGACCCTGGGCGAACCGTCGGTCACGATCGACGACCTGAAGCGATTTCGGCAACTGGGATCGAAGTGTCCGGGGCACCCCGAATACCGGCTGACCTCCGGGGTTGAGGCCACGACCGGGCCGCTTGGGCAAGGGGTGGCGAATTCGGTGGGGATGGCGATCGCCTCGCAGTGGGCCGCGGCCCGCTTCAACCGCCCCAATTTCGACCTCTTCGATTTCGACGTGTACGCGCTGGCCAGCGATGGCGACATGATGGAGGGGATCTCCAACGAGGCCGCGTCGTACGCCGGCCACCAGCGGGTGGCCAACCTCTGCTGGGTCTACGACAACAACCACATCACCATCGAGGGACCAACCTCGCTCACCTTCAGCGACGACGTGGCGACGCGGTTCTTGAGCTACGGCTGGAGGGTGGAGCGGGTCGGCGACGCCAACGACCTGGCGATGCTGGAGCGAGCCTTTCAGATCTTTCGCGCGGAGCAGGAGTCTCCGACACTGATCATCGTCGACAGCCACATCGGCTACGGCTCGCCCCACAAGCAGGACAGCAGCGAGGCCCACGGCAAGCCGCTCGGCGAGGAGGAGGAGCGGGAGACGAAGCGCTTCTACGGCTGGCCGGAGGACGCCAAGTTCCTGGTTCCGGACGGTGTCAGGGAGCACTTTGGCCGAACCGTCGGTAGGCGGGGTGGCCAGCTGCGGCAGGCCTGGCTCGAGAAGCTGCAGGAGTACCGCCGGATCTATCCCGAGCTGGCGGCGCAGGTCGACCAGATGCAGCTGCGCGAACTGCCGGACGGCTGGGACCGCGACATCCCTGCGTTCCCGGCTGATGAGAAAGGCGTGTCCGGTCGGGAGGCGTCGGGAAAGGTCCTCAACGCGATCGCTGAGAACATGCCATGGCTCATGGGCGGGGCCGCCGACCTCTTCCCATCCACCTTGACCCGGCTCACCTTCGACGGGGCGGGAGACTTCACCAAGGCGGACCGGGACGGACGTAACTTCCATTTCGGCATCCGAGAGCACGCCATGGGCGGCATCGTCAACGGGCTTTCCCTCTCCAGGATCCGGGCTTTTGGCGCCGGGTTCTTCATCTTCACCGAGTACATGCGCGAGCCGATCCGGCTGGCCGCGATGATGCAGATCCCCGTCATCTACATCTTCACCCACGATTCGATCGGCGTCGGGGAGGACGGCCCCACTCACCAACCGGTGGAGCAGCTGGCCTCACTTCGGTCGATGCCGGGCCTCGTTGTGCTGCGCCCGGGCGATGCCAACGAGGTGGTGGAGGCCTGGCGGCTGATCATGGCCTACCAGCACCAGCCGGCGCTCCTGGTCCTGTCGCGCCAGAGCATGCCCACTTTCGACCGGGCCCGCTACGCCGCCGCCTCAAACCTGGACAAAGGCGCCTACGTGATGGCGGACGCAGCGTCCGGGGAGCCTGAGATCATCCTCATGGCCACCGGGAGCGAGGTCGGCCTGGTGGTGGCCGCGTACGAGGAGCTGGCCAAGGACGGCGTACGCGCCCGGGTGGTGAGCATGCCGTCCTGGGAGCTGTTTGAGCGGCAACCCCAGGCCTACCGCGACAGTGTCCTGCCGGCCCAGGTGACCGCTCGCGTTGGGGTTGAACAAGCATCCGTGTTCGGATGGGACAGGTACGTTGGGCCGACGGGGGAGATGGTCGGGATGCACACCTTCGGTGCCTCGGCCCCGCTCAAGGACGTTGAGAAGAAGTTCGGTTTCACACCGGAGCGGGTGATCCAGGCGGCAAGGGCTCAACTGGCCAGGCCAATTCAGCGCGGATAGGAGGGATCTCGATGCAACTTGGCATGGTGGGACTGGGGCGAATGGGCGCCAACCTGGTGAAGCGGCTGACCGAGGGTGGTCACGAGTGCGTCGTCTATGACGTGAGCCCCAAGGCGGTGGAGGCGGCCGCCGGCAAGGGCGTTGTGGGCGCAAGCTCCCTCGACGACTTCGTTTCCAAGCTCACCAAGCCCCGGGCCGCGTGGATCATGGTCCCCGCCGGCGTCGCCGGCCAAACGGTTGAGGAGCTCGCCTCGCGCCTGGAGCCCGGAGACATCATCATCGACGGCGGCAACAGCTACTACCGCGATGACATCGAGCGCGCCAAGGCGCTCAAGAAGAGCGGCATCCATTACGTTGACTGCGGTACCAGCGGCGGGGTCTTCGGGCTGGCCCGCGGCTACTGCCTGATGATTGGGGGCGAGCAGGACGTGGTCAGCCACCTCGGCCCCATCTTCAAGACGATTGCCCCAGGCGTCGAGGCGGCACCGCGAACCCCAGGCAGGCACGGGCCGCCCAGCACCGCCGAGCACGGCTATCTGCACTGCGGCCCGAGCGGCGCGGGCCACTTCGTCAAGATGGTCCACAACGGCATCGAGTACGGGCTGATGGCCGCCTACGCGGAAGGTCTCAACATCATCAAGAACGCTGACATCGGCCTGCGTCAGCAGGAGCACGACGCCGAAACCACGCCCCTGCGCGAGCCCGACGCATACAAGTACGAGATCGAGATCGGGCAGGTCGCCGAGGTATGGCGTCGCGGCAGCGTGATCGCCTCCTGGCTGCTCGACCTCACCGCTGGCGCGATGGTCGGTGACTCTGACCTGAAGGAGTTCAGCGGGCGCGTGTCGGATTCCGGCGAGGGCCGCTGGACAGCGCTCGCCGCCATCGACGAGGGGGTGCCGGCGCCGGTTATCAGCGCCGCCTTGTTCTCGCGGTTCGAGTCACGCGGCGATGCCGACTACGCCGACCAGGTCCTCTCCGCGATGCGCAAGCAATTCGGCGGGCACGACGAGAAGAAGGGCTGAGGTGCAAGCCGGCGGCGACAGCCAGGCACCTTCTGACGCCCTGGTGTTCTTTGGCGCGACGGGAGACCTGGCCCACAAGCAGATCTTCCCGGCGCTCTACGCCATGGTGAAGCGAGGGGCCCTCAAGGTGCCCGTGGTCGGCGTGGCCCACTCCGGGTGGGCCCTGACGGATCTCCGCGAAAGGGCAGAGGACAGCATCGCGCGCGCCGGCGGTATCGACAACAAGGAGGCATTCACACGTTTGATGTCGCTGCTGCGGTACGTCGACGGCGACTACAACGACGAGCACACATTCGCCGCTTTGAAGAAGGTCCTGGGCCGCGCGCGTCGTCCGGCGCACTACCTGGCCATCCCCCCGGCCCTCTTCGGCACGGTGGTGAAGGGCCTGGGAAAATCGGGCCTCGCCCAAGAAGGACGTGTGATCATCGAGAAGCCCTTCGGGCACGATCTGGAATCCGCGCGAGCGCTCAACCGCGTGGCGGCTTCGGTCTTTCCAGAGGATGCGATCTTCCGCATCGATCACTTCCTGGGCAAGGAAGCGGTCGAAAACATCCTCTACTTCCGCTTCGCCAATTCGTTCCTCGAACCAATCTGGAACCGCGAAAATATTGCCAGCGTCCAGATCACGATGGGCGAGGACTTCGGGGTGGAGGCGCGGGGCAAGTTCTACGACGCCACGGGGTGCCTGCGGGATGTGGTCGAGAACCACCTCTTCCAGGTCGTGGCCCACCTCGCGATGGAGCCACCGCCACACCTCGAAACCGGGGCCTTGCGGACCGAGAAGGCCAAGCTGTTCAAAGCCATCCGCCCACTCGCCCCGGATGACCTGGTCCGGGGTCAGTTCGCTGGCTACCGTGATCAGCCCGGCGTCGCCAAGAATTCCGCTGTCGAAACCTTTTGTGCTCTCAGGCTTTCGATCGAGTCCTGGCGGTGGTCCGGGGTCCCCTGGTACATCCGCGCCGGGAAGTGCCTGGCCGAGACCGTCACCGAAGTGCTGGTTGAGCTTAAGCCGCCACCGCAGGCGTTGTTCGTAGATTCCGCCGTGCGGGCAGGGGACGGCAACTACCTACGTTTCAGGATCGCGCCCGCCCCGGCGATCGCGCTCGCCGCCCGTGTCAAGCGCGCCGGCGAAGCCTTCGTCGGCGACCAGCGGGAGCTCTATCTGCAGGAGTCAGCGGCTGGCGAAGAAACCCCTTACGAGCGACTCCTGGGGGACGCAATGGCTGGCAACGGCGCTCTCTTCAGCAGCGAGGAGACGGTTGAGGCGGCCTGGGCCATCGTGGAGCCGGTCCTGAAACACCATCACCGAGCTCAGCCCTACCAGCCCGGCACCTGGGGACCGAAGGCGGCGAACAAGCTCATCGCAGCACCGGGTCGCTGGCACGATCCGGTTATGGAGTCGAGGTCCAACGAGGTGGCCCAATGAAGAACGATGCGGCACCGCTGGCGGTGGCCTTCGATGTCGACGAGACCCTGGTCAGCACGGGGGGTGCGGGCGCCAAGTCCTGGCGGCGCGGGTTTGAAAAGCTGTGGAGCGTCGACGCCGACATAAGCAAATTCACCCATGGCGGCATGACCGACCCGGAGGTCGGACGTCTCACCTTCAAGGGCGTAATGAAGCGCGAGCCCAAGCCCAAGGAGCTCGCGCAACTGATGCACTCCTACCTGCAGTTCCTGCCTGAGGAGGTGGCCAACTCCAAGGGATACCATGTGTTGCCTGGCGCGGAGGACCTCCTCCTCCGCATGATCGAGGCCGGGATCCTGGTGGGCATCACCTCTGGAGCGGTCGAGGCTGCAACCCATATCAAGCTGGCCCGCGCCGGCCTCAACCAGTACTTCTCCTTTGGCGGCTTCGGTTCGGACTCGACCGACCGTGGGGAGCTCACCCGCACGGCGATTCGCCGCGCCAGCGTGGTGATGGGCTCACCGGTTGACCCAGCCCGCGTGTGCGTCGTCGGAGATACGCCAATGGATATCGACGCGGCTCACGCGGCGGGGGCGATCGGCATCGGCGTGGCGACTGGCAAGTTCGACACCGGCCAGCTAAAGCAGGCTGGCGCTGACCACGTCCTGAAGAGCCTGACCGATCCCTTTCCCGGCCTCGTACCAGCTGCCTCAGCCAGGTCCGGCAGTTCGCCGGCCGGCCCCACAAGGAGATCAAGATGATCGCGTCAATCGTTGATCGAATCGTCAGTAGCCAGGCCTGGCTGGAAGGGTTTGGGAGCTTTGTCCAGAAGGTGGTCGGCGGCATCTATAAGCCGTTTGGCCAGCCTGGACAGCAGTTCAAGAGCTTCCTGCATGGCGCCTGGCTCGGGCACGCACTGCACCCGGTCATCACCGATGTGCCCCTTGGTGCCTGGACCGTGGCGATCGTCGCCGACCTGGTCGCCTACACCAGCCGGGTCAGCCCAGGAGTGGGCAATTTCTGTGTCCTCATCGGGCTCATCGCGGCCTACGGCGCGGTGGTCACCGGGTACAACGACCACCACGAAACCTACGGCAAGGAACTCCGGGTCGCGACGGCGCACGGCCTGGTCATGACCGTGACCACGCTCCTCTACACCGCGTCGTTCCTGATCCGCTGGCTCGGCGGCGGTTCGTCCCACGACCTGGCGGTGATCCTTGCGGTCCTGGGCTACGTGCTGCTCGTGAGCGGCGCCTATCTTGGTGGCGACCTGGTCTTTGCGCTCGGAACCATGGTCAACCGCAACGCTTTCATCGAGGGGCCCGAGAAGGAGTTCGTCCGAGTTGGCCGGCCGTCGGATTTCGCCGAGGGCCAGATGAAGAAGGTCGACGCCGGTGGTATGGCGGTGCTGGTTGTCAGGTACACCGGCAAGCTGTACGCCATTTCCAATACCTGCTCCCACGCCGGCGGGCCCCTTGACGAGGGTGAGCTGCACGACGCGTGCGTCACCTGCCCCTGGCATTTCTCGCAATTCGACCTGACCACCGGCCGCGTCAGGCGCGGCCCCGCCACCTTTGAGCAGCCCGGCTTTATCGTGCGCGAGGAGGGGGAGACTGTTGAGGTCAAGCTGGCCAGGTCACTACATGGCTGACGCCAGGCAGTGATGGTCCACGCGACCCTTGCCGCACGGAGGCAGGGCTCATAGCCCTGCCGCTCGCAGACTACGCCCTGCTGGGGGACACGCGAACAGGGGCCCTGGTTTCGAGCCAGGGTTCCATCGACTGGCTCTGCCTACCCCGCTTTGACTCCGCCCCGGTGTTCGGTCGGTTGATCGACGAGGAACAGGGTGGTTACTTCGAGATTGGGGTGAGCGCGGCTACGAAAGTGGACCGCCGGTATCGCCCCTCGTCAGCGGTGCTCGAGACGGTATGGACGACCTCGGCTGGGTCCGCGGAGCTGGTTGAGGGAATGGTGCTCGAACTCACAGGACGTCTGTTGCCCCAGATGCTCCTGGTGCGCCGCCTGTCGTGCACGGCGGGTGAGGTCCTGGCGCAGGTCTGCTTTGATCCCCGGCCGGGACTGCCTGGTCGACCCGCAGCGTCCGTCCGTCGTGGCGGCGCCCTGCTCAGCACCTGGTCCGGGAACGTCCTGGCGCTGACGTCGGATCCCGACCTGGAACTGGAACCGGGCCGCGCGCGGACCATCGGCCTGTCCAAGGGTGAGTCGCTGACGCTTGCCCTGACCATGGCCCCGCATCAGCCAGGCGTCATCAGCGATCCCGGAGATGCCTACCGGCTGCTTGAGGAATGCGACCGTTGGTGGTCCGACTGGTGCCGCGGCATCTCACTGGAGACCCGATACCGGGAGCCCCTCGAACGCAGCCTCATCACGCTGCGACTGCTGACCTACTCGCCAACGGGGGCGCCTGTGGCGTCACCGACCACCTCCCTCCCCGAGGTGATCGGAGGCTCCCGTAACTGGGACTACCGCTACTCCTGGCCGCGGGACGCGAGCGTTGGCACGGCGGCCTTCCTGGCTGTGGGCAAGCACGAGGAGGCGGAGGCCTTCCTCCATTGGCTCCTCACCGCCCGCCGGCTGACCCGACCCCGGCTCAGCGTCCTCTACACTCTGCACGGCCGTCGCGTCCCAGCGCAGCGCACGGTCGGCGTCAGCGGCTACGCCGGCAGCCAGCCTGTCAACATCGGCAACGACGCGCGGGACCAGAGCCAGCTCGACGTGTACGGCTGGGTCGTCGACGCCGCTCTGGCCCTGCTCCAGGCTGGCCATGGACTCGAGGGGGAGGAGTGGCGCGCGGTCCGGGATTTCGGCGACTTCGTGGCCAAGAGCTGGCGTGAGCCCGACTCGAGCTTGTGGGAGATACCGGGGCCCCCTCGTCACTACGTCCACTCCAAGCTCTGGTCGTGGATCACGCTCGATCGAGCGTCCCGGATAGGACGCCAGCTGGGTCGAGACCCCGGGCGCCTGCTGAGGTGGGAGGTGGAGCGCGACCGTCTGGCGGGGGATATCCGCTCGCGGGGCTTCGACGGGGTCCGCAACACCTACCGCCAGGCCTATGATCAGCCGCATCTCGACAGCAGCCTGCTGCTGATGGCGCTGACGGGGTTCGAGCCAGTCGACTTGGCGCGTGTCGCCGGAACCATCGAGGCGGTGCGCAGCGAGCTCACTGCCGGTGGCCCACTGCTCTTTCGTTACAGCCCCGGCGCCGACGACCTACCCGGACGGGAAGGCGCGTTCCTGCCCTGTTCGTTCTGGCTGGTGGAAGCGCTCCTCCGCAGCGGTCGAGTTGAAGAAGGCGTCGAGCTCTTCGAGCAGCTCCTGAACCTGATCGAACCGCTGTATCTACTTCCGGAGGAGATCGATCCAGGTACCGGCGCCTATCTTGGGAACCATCCCTTGGCACTGAGCCAGGCGGGGCTGATCCACGCGATCATCGAGGTTGAGCGCGCCCTCAAGGCTTGAGTAGCAACCCAAGCATCCCGCCGTAGACGACATGGGCGAAGATGGTCACCAAAGGGGTCTGGCGGCCGTAGTTCAGTGCCAGGAGGCCCGGCGGTTCCAACTTGTGGAGCGCCGGGCCTGAGCGATCGGACGCCATGCGCGGATGGATGCCGGGCAGAGGCGGGACGATGAGGGTGAGGGCAAGAAGACCGTGAACCAGGCCGAAGACGGCGCCCAGCCCCAACCCGGAGGTGCGCAGGAGAAAGAATGCCGCCGCGTAGAAGAGGGCGAAGACCTGGCCGTTGACCAGGTGGATCATGATTCCGATCACCCGGGCCCGATCGAGATCGTCGACGAACATCGTGCCGAGCAGCATCGGCAGGTCCATTCGGGTGAGCCCAGCCATCTGAGCGAACACGAGGATGGCCGTCAAGAGCGACGTCGCCACAAACCCGAAGACCAACCAGCCGATCCAGTCCATAAGTTGCACCTGCGTTCGGAGCTCTTGCCAGCCCCCCGCGGGAAGTATCCGACATGGAGGCCCTATCAGACCCGACGACCTGTGCGAAACCGCACAGATCGGGTGCCCATCCCTCCAGACAATGGACTTGCTAGGCGGCTTGATCCCAGCTCTCTCGGTTTGCGTCAAAGCCTGGTGATCCCCATCAGAGGCGGAGGAATCATGAGCCACAAACCCAACGGAGCGACACTCGACGAGCTCTGTGCCGATCACCCCAAAGAGGGCGAGGTCCTTCGTCAGCAGCTAAGAGTCGGGGAGCACGTCGACATGTACGTCGTTGGCAACGGCACTGAGATCCTCGCACTCACGCGACGAAGCCTGTACATCATCAAGCCAGGCTTCTTGCACCTGTCGGGCCGCATGGCTGTCGAATACCCTTACGATGAGGTCACCCAGGTCGTCGTCCACGCCTCCCACGGACACCTCGCGTTTGAAGTATGTACTGACGATACGTTGGTGCCTGATCCATCAGGCGCGGACTATGACATCGACTACGATCTGCCCAACGTGGTCCCTCTCGAGGAGCACGAGCTGCCGGCATTTGAGGGTGCCCTCGCACTAGTCCTTGAGCGTGTCGCGAATGCACGGCCGTAATGGTTGGGACCAAGCGTTCAGAGCCCACGATAGGCAGCGCTGGACGCGAAGAGCTTGTTAGCGCGCTTAGCGGTTTGGGAGTCCGAAGGAGGAAGCATCATGGCAGTTGAGCGTCAGGCAATCAGTTGCATCGTGGTCGGGGTCGACGGGTCTGAGCATTCCGCTGCAGCGCTCCTATGGGCGATTGACCTGGCCAAGGCGGTGCGGGCCGAGATCGTGGCTGTCTTCGCGGTCACCCACTCCGATTTCACCTTCTCCTCCTACGTGCCGGCACCTCAGCCGGATTTGGACCCGCAGTGGCAGGCGGAGATGACCCAGCTCCTGGAGGACGAATGGTGCGCGCCGCTGCGCGACGCGGGGGTCACCCATCGCGCGCTGATGGAGGATGGGCGGCCGGCACGCGTGATCGCAGCGGTCGCCGATAGGGTCGACGCAGACCTCGTTGTAGTCGGCCGCCGTGGCCGAGGCGGACTCGAGGAATTCCTCCTGGGCAGCGTCAGCCATGAGCTCTCGCAACATTGCAAGCGTCCCGTTCTCCTCATCTCCCAGCTTCCAAAGCAACCTGTCCCGGTCACGCCCAAGGCGGAAGGGTGATGACCACACTGACGGGGAATACCGTTGCGCCGCGGCGACGAGGACAATGATCGCATGACGACTGAGCAATACCACGAGCCTCCCGACGAACAACTGCGGAAATCAGAACCTTTGCCAGGCTGGCAGCTTCTCTGCAGGAAGAAGCTGAGGCCATCGGATGGTATGAGCAGCGGATGGCCCTGGAGCCTGACAGCGAGGCCAAGGCGATCATGGCCAAGGCTCAGCGGGCGCCGGAGGACTACAGCGCTCCCATCCACGTGCACAAGCTCGATGACGAGGTCGCGCAGCTATTGGGGGAGGCCGGGCCGAATCCAAGCCGCCGTGCGGCCAAGACTCTCTCCAAGGACTCTGCGCTGGACGTCGTGCTGATGGCGATCCTGGGCGGAACTGTGATCCAGGACCACAGCCTCCATGGCTCGGCCCTGCTCCAGGTCCTCCGCGGCCAGGTTCCGCACCAGCTGGCTGCTACGGAGGACACCGCACTGCTCTTGGTCTTGGCGGGAGCCTAGCTTCCGCAACGGGGCTGCGTCCGGAGTGGCGGATCGCCTGATCTATACGGTTGGTCATTCCCTCGGACTTTCGAAGAGCTGGTGGCCATGCTCCACGGCTACTCGATCGAGCTGTTGTGTGACATACGCACGGTACCGAGGTCACGTCACGTCCCCCAGTTCAACAAGTCCGCTCTGGAACTAACGCTCCCGCCGAGCGGAATCGCGTATGTTCACCTGGCGGAGCTTGGTGGACTGCGACATGGACGCAAAGACTCATCCAACGGAGGCTGGCGCAACGCCAGCTTCAGGGGGTACGCGGACTATATGGAGACCTCGGAATTTGCCGCCGGCCTTGATCGCCTGGTCGAGCTGGCTAGCGATCGACTCGGGTGCTTGATGTGCGCGGAAGCTGTGCCGTGGAGGTGTCACCGATCGCTCGTGGCGGACGGCATCAGCGTACGAGGGTGGCGGGTACTTGACATCATTGGCCGCGGCGTTCCGCGGCCGCATGAACTGACATCGTTCGCTCGCGTTGACGGGCTCCGGATCTCCTATCCGCCGCCGGCCGAGCCGGCGTGATGGTCGACAACCAGCGTCGCATGCCACGTCTTGGGGCGCGGGGCCAGCCACGCGACGGTCGCCCATGACCGTGTCACTCGGTTTCGTTGGCGTGTACGCCGTGCTCATAGGCGTCGCCTCGTTTATGGAGCGCCCGCTCAGCCGCGGAGTCCACGCCGTCCAACTCAACGTGCTGATCCGCGGGGGAAGTCTTGCCACGGCCGCAGTTGCCGTTCTGGCCGTCCATGGATTGGCTCTGCCATCTGTGCCGTCTGTCTTGGCAGGACTCGGCATCGGTCTCATCACTGGGATCGGATCGATCTTCTACTGCTTCGCTCTCGGCTACCTACCCGTCTCGTTGGTTGTCACCTTCTCGAACCTGTACCTTGTGGTCACCATCCTTCTCGGGATCGTCCTGCTTCGCGAGCCCGTCACCGTGCTCAAGCTGGCCGGCCTGGCCACAACGCTGGCAGGAGTGTTGCTGCTCTCCCAGGTCCCGGCCCGGTATGGCGTCCACGCCGAGGCCGCAGGGCACAGCAAGACAGTTTCGATCCGCGCTGTCGGCTTGCTGGCCGCATACATCGTCCTCATCGGAATCGCTGCTTTCCTCGAGAAGCCTGCCCTGAGGGGCCTGGATGCTACTCAGCTCAATGCTCTGATGGCGGTTTCGATGGCGGCCCTCGGCGGCATCGTCCTGGCCGTCCATGGCCCTCCACTACGAATAACCAAGAGAACCCTCGGTGGATTCGGGGTCGGAGCCATGATCGGATTAGCCTCCGTGTTCTACTTCTTGGGCCTCCGAGACCTTCCCATATCCATCGCCGCGGCAGCTTCGAGCGGCTCTGTAGTCGTGACCGTGATGCTCTCCGCGGTCGTTCTGCACCAGCCTCTGACCGGCGTGCGCAGCGGCGCCATAGGCCTCACCGTTATCGGGGTGGTGCTCCTCGCGTTATCAGCAGGCTAGCCGTGGCTTGCTAGAGTCCCGGCCAGGTGTGCGAAACCGTACAGATCGGACGGAGGTCCCCCTGAGATCATGACCTCGTTGGGCTTTGTGAGGCCCGGCTCTCTCATTTTATCCAGGGCCGGGTGGGCCCCCCTGGTACGGGCTAAGGACACATGAGCAACAAACCCAGCGGCATGCGATTCGACGACCATTGCGCCGATCAGCGTGGCGACAGCGAGGTAGCGGACCAGCGGTTTAGAGCCGAGGAGCTTCTGATCGGATCGTTGCCGCCATCGCTGTCGCGGGATGACGTGGCCGAGTCAGCTTCGAGCAGTTGTTCGCCGGCAACTCCGTGACGAAAGGGACAAGTAGCGGCTCGTTCGCGCTCCACCCAGTAGCGCCGTTTCGGCTAGACCTGACCGCCTGGGCATTACGTCGGCGGCCAAACAACGGGGTCGATTGTTGGGACGGGAATTCGTATCGTCGAGCCATGGAGACGACCGACGGAGCGGTCGACGTGGATGTCCGGCAGGTCGGACCCTGTGACGCACCGGAGCTGCTGGTTCGCATGACCGGACCATCGGCTGATGCGGATTCTGCGAAGGACCAAGTGGCCGAAATGCTGGGGACTTCATTTGGTCTGTCCGCCGATTTGAGTGACTTCCACCGCCAGGCTGAGAGCGACTCCCTCCTTGGTCCGCTGGCGAGACGTTTTCGCGGGCTGCATCCTCCTCGCTTTCAGAGTTGGATCGAGGCGTTGGCCAACGCGGTGAGCTGCCAACAGCTCAGCCTGACCGTGGGAATCGGCCTGCTCAACCGCCTGGCCGACGGGTATGGGAAGGCTTCGGAAAAAGGGTTACGATCGTTCCCGACCGCGGAAGCCCTGGCGGGCGCGGGAGCCGCGGATCTTCGGACACTTGGTTACAGCGTGCGCAAAGCTCAGGTCCTCATCGCGCTCGCCGGGAAACTGATGGACGGTTCGCTCAACCTTGACGATCTTGTCGCGGCAGACGATGCAACAGTGGTGGCGCACCTGACTGCCCTGGATGGGATCGGGCGCTGGTCGGCTGAGTACGTCCTGCTGCGCGGCTTTGGTCGCACCGACGTGTTTCCTGGCGACGATGTGGGGGCCCGCAACAAGCTTCAGCGTTGGCTGAGCCGTCCGGAGCCGCTCGACTACCGCGGGGTCAACCAGATCACCGAGCGCTGGTCGCCCTTCGCCGGGCTGGTGTACTTCCATCTCCTGCTCGACAGCATCACGACATCGGGCTGGCTGCCCACCCTGGAAGCGGGCGCGCCCTCGTAGCACCTCTCGGGCGATACTGCTTCGCGAGCTCCCACCCTGTGCGGTTTCGCACAGCGACGATCCACCGAACAGCCCAGGCTGACCCAAGAATCGAACAGCATGGGAGGCCGCGGTGAAGAGGACATTCGACGTAATCGTGATCGGGACAGGAGAAGCCGGCTCGGCTGTGGCCACGACGTGCCGGGCGGCGGGCCGGACCGTGGCAATCGTTGATTCCAGGCCCTTCGGCGGTACGTGCGGGCTAAGGGGCTGCGACCCCAAAAAGGTGCTGGTGGGCGCGGCCGAGATGATCGACCGGCAGCGCCGAATGCATGGCAAGGGGATTGCGGGGGAGCTGCGTATCGACTGGCCTGAGCTGATCCGCTTCAAGTCCACCTTCACGGATCCCTTTCCCAAGAGCCGAGAGGACGGCTTCGTGAAGGCGGGGATCGAAACGTTCCACGGATCTGCCCGCTTCGCCACGGACAACTCGGTTGAGGTGGGCGATGACTTGCTGGAAGCCGACCGTGTCGTCGTGGCAACAGGTGCTTGGCCGGCCAAACTGAATATTTCCGGGGAGGAGCACCTGACCCGGAGCGACCAGTTCCTGGATCTGCCGGCTCTGCCCCAGCGCATCGTCTTTGTGGGAGGTGGCTACATCGCCTTCGAGTTCGGGCACATCGCGGCCAGGGCCGGGGCACAGGTAACCATCCTGCACCGAGGACAGCGCCCGTTGGAGCACTTCGACGCGGATCTGGTGGCAAGGTTGTTGGAGCGTACCCGAGCCCTCGGCATAGACGTTCGGACCAACACGACCGTGGTTGGCATCGAGGGAGCGCCGGAACAATTCAAGGTGACGGCGTCGACTGACTCAACCTCGACGGCGATCGATGCCGATCTGGTTGTCCACGCGGCTGGTCGAGCACCCGACATCACGGACCTCGACCTGGCCACCGCCAGCATCGAGTTCGATGACCACGGAGTAACGGTCAATGAGTACCTACAGAGTGTCTCCAACCCAGCTGTGTATGCGGCAGGCGATGCAGCCAATAGTGGGGCTCTGCCTGAGACGCCGTTGGCGGCATACGAGGGTAGCCTCGCAGCCAGGAACCTTTTGGACGGCAACCTCCATCGGGCCGACTACCGCGGCCAGGGAAGCGTGGTCTACTCGGTTCCGTCGCTAGGCCGAGTCGGACTGACCGAGGAGGAAGCTCACGCCAAGGGTCTGGCCTTCAAGGTAAACCAGGCGGACACATCTAGCTGGTACTCAGCCCGGCGGGTGGCAGAACCGGCTTCGATGTACAAGATCCTGATCGAGGAAGGCAGCGGCAGGATCCTCGGAGCTCATCTGCTTGGTCCTGAATCCGATGATCTGACGAACATCTTCATCCTTGCCATCCGTGCCGACATCCGCGCCGACGACCTGAAACAGACGCTCTTCGCCTATCCGACCCGGGCCTCGAACATAGCCTCAATGCTCTAACCCGCGGGCGTAGACGGTTCACAAGCTCGTGGCGGAGACGCTTCTGATCACCTTCTCCGCTCTCGGTGGATCGGTAACCGAGGGGATGGTGGCGGAATGGCGCAAGCATGAAGGTGACCACGTCGCGGCCGGCGAGGTGATCGTGGCTGTCACCACGGACAAGATGGATCTGGAGGTGTGGACGCCACCGGTGGCCGTTATCTCGCCAGCGGAGGGCATTCTGAGCCGCATTCTCGTTGAGGCTGGTCAGACCGTGGCAGTTGGCGCCCCTCTTGCGGTGCTCCTTTGTCAGAGGTAGGCCCGGCGGGCTGCCCTAGCGACCCGCTTCGCCGTTTGCAGCCACAGGATGTGCAGGAGCAAGCACCGCGCTGGCGGCGCTTCTCTCTCGGGCCAGGAAGGTCCCCAGCTCCTGGATGGTGCTCATCAGCGGAGCCGGGAAGACAACCGTGGTGTTCTTGTCGACCCCCATCTCGACCAGCGTCTGCAGGTTGCGCAGCGGGAGGGCAAGCGGCCCCTGGTCGCCGCGGCGTTGTTCGGCCATGAGCTCATTCGGCCTCGGAGCCGCCGAATCTACCCGACTGATTATTCGGCCAGGCAAACGTAATCAGGAGGACGCTGTCCTCTATCCCTTCGTGGACGTGTCTGACATTGCGGTCCAGAGCCATGAGGCCGCCTGCACCCAGCACAATCCGCTCCTCGCCTGAGCTGATCCGGACTTTTCCGATGATGGTTTGGATGGTGATCGGGCCGCTGTCGCTGTGCTCCTCGCTGCTTGTCCCGGCAGCCACCGTTGATAAGACCGCCTCGAGGTGCGAAAGCCCGACCACCGTCTTGAGCGCGGGCGCCTTGGTCGAACGGGCTTCCGCAAGCAGGGACCTGGACTCACCGATCAGGTCCAGGCCAGGCTTGGCCTTCGGTCCCCCCGGCCTGAGGGAAGCCTGCCCCTTGGCGGTCGCCCCAGCTGGGGCACGTTTGGTCATCGGTAATTTCCTTCCAGTTCCTTGACATACCACACTAGAGCCGAGCGCGGATCAATCGCTGTACGGTTTCGCACAGCGATGATTGAGTTGGGCGTGCAGTCTTGGCTTTATGGATGATTCGGACGTCAGCCGGTTCTTGCTCTGGTGGCGGATCAGTTGACCGCGCCTCCGGCCCAACCTTTCACCCCCGGAGCGCGTGCTGCCGGATGACAGATAGCGAGTACGGCTTCGGACCCAATGAGGGCGGGAGCGACAAGCTCTTCAACGACCTGCGGGACCTCTCAGCCGAGGCCATCGGGCTCGCCGCCTCCGGACACGAGAAGTACATGTCCGGCGATGGCGCGCTAGCTTTCCACGACGCTGAGCGGCGGGCCCTGGCCGCCCTCGAGCTGTCGGACCGAGCTGCCTCCTGGGAGGATCTGCGACGCTCAATCCATGACCTCATCGAGGGCGAGGGAGCGCCAGAAGCCTGGAAGGCCCAGGCCATCGAAACCCGTCACCGGGCCGAGATGGCGGCGCTCGGAGCCGCGCTCGCGGTGTCCGCTGAAGAGCTGATCGATCGCGAACAGTTCATATTCCTGGCCAGACCGCTCGCCGACGCGTTGCCCTGGCTCGGGTAGCGGCCGGGTGGCCGGCGCCGAGTCTTGAGAGCTGAGTCTCATGAGTGTTTCCGAGCCTCGGTTAGAAACCGCACAGCCCAAAACACCCGAGCAGGCGACGCTTAGGCCGCGGATGCGTCCTCAAGGCATGGGTTTGCTCCCGTCGCCTAAGAGATGCGGCCGCTCGGGCCGTGTTGCACCAGAACAACCGCGCACAGGAGGAGACCGATGACCAGTCAGCAGAGTGCCCCAACCGAGACCCCGGACGCCACCGTGGGCGTCTACACCGCAGAGGCAGATCTCACTTCGGCGATCAAGCACCTCGAGCGAGAGAAATATGACATGTCCAGGATCTCGGTCCTCGGCAGGGGGATGAGCGAGGAGCGGCACATTGTCGGCTTCGACACCCCGGGTAAGCACACCGCCCACTGGGCAAAATGGGGCGGTTTATGGGGTTGGCTGTTCGGGGCGTTCTTCTTCGTGCCCGGAATTGGCCACGTTGCGATCGGCGGGTACCTGGTCTATCTGTTGGCAGGGGCCGCGATCGGGGCTGCGGGCGGAGCTCTCGGTGGAGCCTTGACCAGCGTTGGCATCCCCAAAGACGGGATTCCCAAGTACGAGGCCGACCTCCGCGCGGACCGCTTCCTGGTCATCGCCCACGGCACCCCAAACGAGGTCGAGCGGGCTCGGGAGTTGCTGAGCCAGACCAGCCACGAGCGCCTCGACGTTCACACGACTCCGGCTGCGGCGGCGAGATAATCCGGGATCAGCTGATGAGCGGGTGAACGCGCCGCCTGCCCACCCTGATGGCCGGTTTGGCCTTCCGGCCCATGTCACGGCGTGCCTCTTCGACATGGACGGAGTGCTGACGCAAACAGCCAAGGTCCACGCGGCGGCCTGGAAAACGATGTTCGACGAGTTCTTGCGCCGGAAGACCAAAGACTCGGTCCCGTTTGATCAGGTGGCTGACTATGAGGAGTTCGTGGACGGCAAGCCCAGAGCGGACGGTGTCCGGTCGTTTCTCGAATCGCGCGGCATCAGCCTCCCGGACGGTACGGTGGACGATCCGGCCGAGGCCGAGACCGTCCATGGACTTGGCAATCGCAAGGACGGTCTGTTCATGGGATTGATCCGCGCGCAGGGCGCCCAGAGCTATGAGGGATCGGTGCGATACGTGAAGACCGTCAGAGGCGCAGGCCTGCTGCGGGCTGTTGTGTCATCCAGCGCCAACTGTAGAGAGATCCTGAGGGCTGCTGATATCGACGACCTGTTCGATGAGGTCGTCGACGGGGTGATCGCTGCGCGCGAGCACTTGAGCGGAAAGCCGGCTCCGGACACCTTCCTGGCCGCGGCCAGGGCGCTGGGCGTAGAGGCAGGTCAGGCCTCGGTTTTCGAAGATGCCCTCGCCGGCGTCGCGGCCGGGAAGGCGGGCGGCTTTGGTTATGTCATAGGAGTTGATCGGGTTGGCCAGGCGGATGCCCTGAGACAGCATGGCGCCGACATCGTGGTTAGCGACCTCGCGGAACTGCTTCCTCCGCCATGATCAACCATCCTGCCTTCGCCGTTGATCCGTGGTCGCTGCCAGAGACCAGCCTGGACCTCGATCTGCTGGCCCAAACGGAGTCCCTTTTTGCACTGTCGAATGGCCACATTGGCCTGCGGGCGAATCTGGACGAAGGCGAGCCGCATTCATTACCAGGCACTTACCTGAACGGCTTCTACGAGCTACGGTCGATGCCCTACCCGGAAGGCGGTTACGGGTACCCCGAGTCCGGCCAGACGGTCGTCAATGTCACCAACGGCAAGATCATCCGTCTGCTGGTCGACGACGAGCCCTTCGATGTGCGGTACGGAACGCTCCTGGGGCACAAGCGGGTGCTGGACTTCCGGGACGGTGTTCTGCGACGGGAGGGCGAGTGGCGCTCACCAGCCGGGGCTGAGGTTCGAGTATCCAGCACGCGCCTGGTGTCGTTTGCCCAGCGTGCTGTGGCTGCGGTGCGCTACGAGGTCGAGTCTCTCAATCGCAGGGTGGACATCGTGGTTCAGTCCGAACTGGTCGCGAACGAGGCGACACCGGCCAGGCAGGGAGATCCGCGGGAGGCGGCGGCGCTCGGTTCACCCTTGCACTCCGAACATTTCGGCCACCGCGACCAGCGGGTCGTCCTCGTCCATACCACCAACAAGAGCGAGTTGGTCGTCGGGGCAGCGATGGACCATGTCATCGAATGCGACGCGGAGACCGATGTGAGGACTGACAGCGAGCCTGATCTGGGGCGAGTGATGGTGACAACCGGAATCGAACCGGGGCAGAAGCTGACGATCGTTAAGTTCCTCGCGTATGGCTGGTCCAGCGAGCGCTCCGTACCCGCTGTTCGCGACCAGATCGAAGGGGCCTTGGCTGGAGCTTGGCGCCGAGGCTGGGATGGACTGGCATCTGACCAGCGCGCTTACCTTGATGACTTCTGGGTCCGATCCGACGTGCAGCTGGACGGCGATCCTGAGATTCAGCAAGCGCTCAGATTCGCGATGTTCCACGTGCTTCAGTCGGCGGCGCGCGCAGAGCGGAGAAGTATCCCCGCCAAGGGCCTGACAGGGCCAGGGTACGACGGGCACTCTTTCTGGGACACCGAGACCTTCGTGCTGCAGCTGCTCACCTACACCGCTCCGGAAGCGGCCCGTGACGAGCTCATGTGGCGGCACAGCACCATGGACCAGGCATTGCAGCGGGCGCGCTTGCTGGGTCTTGCCGGGGCCGCATTTCCCTGGCGGACGATACGCGGGGAGGAGTGCTCAGGCTACTGGCCGGCCAGCACCGCCGCTGTTCATGTCAACGCGGATATCGCGGATGCCGTCGTCCGTTATCAAGGCGCGGTCGACGACCAGACTTTTGAACGTGAGGTTGGGCTTCCGCTGCTGGTCCAGACGGCTCGGCTCTGGGCGTCGGTCGGCCACTACGACGCCCAGGGTGGCTTTCGCATCGCTGGTGTTACCGGCCCCGACGAGTACAGCGCACTCGCTGACGACAACGTCTATACGAATCTCATGGCCCAAAAGAACCTGGAATCGGCCGCCGCGGCGGTCGAGCGCTACCCAGACCAGGCGGCGACGCTCGAGGTCTCGGTCGATGAACGCGACGCCTGGCTAATGGCCGCCGGTGCGGTTGAGGTGCCCTATGACAAACCTCTTCGCGTTCACCCCCAAGCCGACGGGTTCACCCAGCATCAGCGATGGGATTTCTCGAGCACGCGCTCGGACCAGTACCCGCTGCTTCTATATTTTCCCTACTTCGACCTGTACCGAAAGCAGGTGGTCAAGCAGGCTGACCTGGTCCTTGCGCTCCATCTCTGCGGCAACCGGTTCTCCCCCGAGGAGAAGGCCCGGGACTTCGATTACTACGAACCTCTGACGGTGCGCGATTCGTCGCTGTCAGCCTGCACCCAGTCGGTGATCGCTGCGGAGGTCGGACACCTCGACCTCGCCTACGACTACCTGAACGAGGCGGCACTGATGGATCTGTCCGATCTTGAGCACAACGTCGCCGATGGCCTCCATATGGCATCGCTTGCCGGAGCCTGGATCGCGGTGGTGGCCGGGATGGGTGGGATGCGAGACCACGGAGGACGGCTGGCGTTTGCTCCGCGAATACCGAGCCAACTACAGCGTCTCCGCTTCCACCTCACGTTCCGCGGGCGACTGCTGCGAGTCGAGGTCAACCACCAAGCGGCGGCATACCGCCTCATGACAGGAGATCCACTTGAGATCACGCACTTCGGAACCGCGATCAAAGTCGGCAGGCGAGCGAAGAAATGCTCGATACCGCTTCTCCCAGCAACCGTGAGGCCCCACCAGCCGCCCGGTCGCGAGCCACCTCACGTCGTCGGCCGGACATGACAGGCCTCACGATTCAGCGGGTTTACGGCGGCGACTTTCCGGACGGGTCCCGCCGCGTCCTCGTCGATCGGGTCTGGCCGAGGGGCGTCACGAAAGCATCCCTCGGCCTTGAGCTCTGGGCCAAGGAGGTCGCACCGTCCCCCGCCCTGCGGAAGTGGTTCAATCACGATCCAGCTCGATGGCTTGAATTTCGCCGGCGTTATCGGGCCGAGTTGCGGCACGGTCCCGCCCGGGAGTCCCTCAAGCAACTGGAGCAGCTTGCGAGCCATGGATCGCTGGTCCTGCTCTACGGCGCTAAGGACACGGAGCACAACCAGGCCGTGGTGCTACTCGAGCGACTTGGTGAGCTCGTCGGCAAGGAACACTGAGGATGCGCGATCCATGACAGGCGCCAATTTCGAAGCCGGGTCGCTCACCCATCGGGGTGTTGCCCATATCGCCGTGCCCTTCGGCGATGGAGGCTTGGATGGCCCAACCTGAGCTCGCTCGGCGGAACGCCGAGATCGGCAGGCAGACGCGTTGAAGAGGCCAGGGTGACACGCCGCCAGGAGCCTGACTCGGATCAGCCAGCGTCTCTCATCCGAGGTTCAGCAGTGTCGGCTGGCGGCGCCTTGCCCCACCCGCTGGCATTCCTGCTGGACGTTGACAACACACTCCTTGACAACGACCGCGTCAAATCTCAGCTCGAGGCTCGCATTGAACACCTCGTCGGCCGCGACCTGGCGGCTGCATTCTGGCGCCTATACGAAGAGGTGCGCGTGGATGTGGGTCATAGACGGTCCGGTGTTGGTCTACAAGCACAAGACCGAAAACCTCGACGATGTCCTGGAGCGAGTTCCGGCACGCCATTATGTGCTCGTCGACGACAAGCCGGCGATTCTGGCCAGCTGCGAGGCGCTCATGGGCGATCGGATCACGACCGTCCACGTGAACCAGGGCAGGTATGGGACCAGAAAACAGGGGGCAGACGCGGCTGATGTGGAAGTGGGCACGATCGTTGACGTCGGGGCGATCGATTGGTCGCAGGTGATCCCGGGCGGTGCAACGATGACGAGTCGGGGGCCGTCAGGTGAGCACGCGTCGCGGGCGGGGTACCTATATCATCGTCGGCCTCTGCCTGAGCGAAGTCGTCACCCTTAGATCGCGACAGCGTTCTCAGACTGCAGTTGGTCCTCATGCCAGTCGCCGCCACCCTTTCCGATCCCGCGGGGGTCGGCAGCACGTACGGCGCTTTGGTCGACGTCAGGGTGTCCCGACTAAGCTTTCGCTGTGCCCGAAGCGATCGGTACCGACACCGACCCCGACACGCTACCAGCAACCAAGCACACTGGCTCGGGCGCTGAGTTTCGCCGCTGGGGTCTTGACCTGAGGATCACCTGGGTCCTGCTTATTGCGATCGCGATCTTTCCAATCCTCGCCCCAGTCGCCGACATTGTCGGCGTTGCTAAAGACGGGCTTCCAGCTGACCATCATGCCGCCTTTGCGGCGATCGCCGGAGGCAACTGGTCCTCCTTCCGAATCAGCGCCCCTGGGGCCGGGAGGTTTGTCAGCGTTCTGGAGGTTGGATACGCGCTGCATGAACTCGTCTTCGGCATCTTGGCCCTGCTGATCGTCGTCATCCCCTTCCGCCACGGTGAGCGATGGGCTTGGTTCGCTTGCTGGGCGTTGCTGGTGGCTGACGCTGGGTACACGCTGACCTTCGCGAACCATGACGCCGCTTTGTTCCGGCAGAGCCTGTTCGCCGACCTGGCGACGCCGGCGCTGCTGCTTGCGCAGCTACGCCGATTCTTCGGGCAGAGACCGGTCGGTTAGCCTAGCCGGCTGTCGCGGTTGGTGAACGCCGAAGCCAGAGCGCTCGCCGGCGACAGCAGATAGCGGCTCATCGGTCGGCTTGGCTACCGCCTCATGGTCAGCAGCGGCGACGATCGTGGCTGCGTTTCCTGCTTGTATTATACAAGCGTCATGAAGCGGTCAGCTCACGCTCGCGCTGCCGAACAGCAGCTTCGCCGCACCTGGGTCGCGCAGCACCGGCAGGCCCGTTCAGCTGTCGTGCCGCGCCTCCTACAAGCGTCGGCGGGTCTGCACCTGGACATCTCCGCCCACAACCTCCTGATCGCGCTGGCCGACGCCGGGCCGTTG
>JBPCPW010000031.1:0-9023 GCA_050998755.1 Candidatus Dormibacteria bacterium | reverse complement strand
GCGCGGATGGCGACGGTCTTGCCGACGCCGACGTCGCCGGCGATGACGCCAATGGCGGCTTCGCTGACGCAGTGGGTAATGCGCGCAACGGCCTCGAGGTGGGCGTCGCGGAGGAAGAGGTCGGGGGCCGGGATGGACTTGGAGAAGGGGGTTTTGGTCAGCCCGAAGTGGGCGACCCAGGGAGCCAGGGCTGGAGTGGCAATCATGATGTGACCTCCGGGTTGTTGAGCTTGCGGAAGGAGATGGCGGTGGCGGTCTGCTGCTGGTGGGCGGCGACAACCATGCCGAGGAAGTCGACGCCGGTCGGGACCGGCGCGGGACGCGCGGCCTGCGGCACCGCCGGGTGGGTGTGGTGCTGCAGGACGTAGGGCACGGCCAGCCCGGCGGCCTTGCCCTCGAACAGCACGGACAAGCTGGAGAGGTCCTCGGGGTCGTAGCGCACCTCGACCCTGCGGCCGACCAGGGCGGGGTCTACCTGGTACTTGTTGCCGAGCAGGCTGACGGACGCGGTGCGCGTGACCCGGCGCAGCGCTGACCAGCGGAAGGCCTCGGTGAGGAGCCCCGGCTCCACGGTGCGGGCGGGGCCGCCGGCGAGGAAGCGGGCGATGGGCGCCTGGCCGGTCTCGCGGTGGATGCGACAGTTCAGCCACTGCTCGCACCAGGCCATGAAGCGGTCGTTGAGCTGCTCCAGGGACTCAATCCCGGCAGCCTCGGCCTCGAGCAGGAAGCGCTCGCGGATGACGCGGTTGAGGCGCTCCTGCTTGCCCCGACCCTGGGGCGAATACGGCTTGCTGTGGATGAGGCGGATGCCCAGGACCGCGCAGGTGCGGGCAAGCTCCGAACCGCTGTAGGGGCTCCCGTTGTCGAAGTAGAGCTGCTCGGGCAGGCCGCGCCGCAGCAGCGCCGCGCGCAGCACCGACTGGCCGGCGCGAAGGTTCTCGTCGTTGCACCAGACCCCGTGCACCAGCAGACGGCTGTGGTCGTCGACGAGCAGGAACAGCTTGGCGCGACGGCTGCCCTTGACCTGGGGATTCGGTACGAACGGGCCGACCAGGACGTCGCCGATCCAGCGCTCGTTGGGGCGCTCGGCCTCGTAGCGGCCGTAGGTCCGGGCCTCGCTGGTCAGCGCCACCCGCGTCAACCCGCGGCTGCGCAAATGGTCGCGCATGGTGCGCTCGGAGATGCGCACGCCGTGGCGGGAGAAGATGATGTCGGCGATGTGCGCGGCGCCCCGCGCCGGCCGTTCCTGGCGCAGCGCGGCGGCCTCGTCGAACAGCTGCCGGTTGCGCCGCACCGCCCCGGTGTCCGAGCGTGGCACCGGCTCAAGTCCCTTCAGGCCGGACGCGTTGTAGGCGCGGATCCAGCGGTCCAAGGTGCCGCGGCTGATGCTGATGAGGTCGCCGTCGGGATGGCGCTGTAGGCGTGACGAGATCTCCCGGACCAACAGGCCGCGCTCGGCCTTGGTCAGGCGGGGATTGGTGGCCTCGGCGACCAGGTGGTAGCGCCACAGCGCGGTCTTTTCGGCGGCGTCAGGGTCCATTGGAGTCCTCCGGTGGTGCTGCGGGTCGGGCCCGCGCAGCTAACCGCACCCCGGGCGGATTGAATAGAAGCGAGGTTGTGTTGTTGGCCAGCCAGCCGCCGCCGGTGACCGCGCTGGCAAAGCCGAAGACCTCGCCAGGAGCCACCACGAAACCCTTCGCGGCGGCGGCATATGCAAACCCGATCGCCTCCAGCGCCGCCCGCTCGGGCACCGCTGAGTAAGTCGCCGCCGCCGCTCCAAGGCTCACCGCCAGCGCCGCGAACTCCGCATACAGAATCCCGGCACGAAGCCGGTGACGCTTCCGCAGGGAGCGCACCGTCGACCACGGCACACCGAGTTCGCGGCCCACCGCCCGCATCCCCATCCCGCCGACCGCCAGGGTCACCGCGGTCCCAATCGTGGCCACGGCGTCCAAGCGCCGCGCCAGTGCGAACGTCGGCAGCAACGCGTGGGTGATGCCGCACAGACGACACCTCACCCGCCGTATCCAGAGCCGCGCCAGGGCTCCCGTCGGTCCGCTCGGCCGCAGGTCTCGCTGGTACCACGACCACCACGACATGGCCTGCTGGCAACTCGGACAGCCGGGCCGCGGGATCTCCACCGCGCGTCCCAGCTTCGCGTACGACTCGACATCCAGGCCAGCGGCCCATACGATGGTCAACGGTGCTACACACACCACGGACCCTCTCGGTTCTCCAAAGTTTCGGGAGGGTCCTTTCCTTTGGTGGCTATCCTGCCCGCCTCAGCCCCCGATATCCACAAGACCCGGGGTTGTTCACCCCTCCCCCGGACCCCCTCCCAGAGCTACTGCTACTGGTTGAAGAGAAGACCTACGTCAACAATTTGCACCGCCGGTATGTCCCCTCCGATGCTCACTCAGTCACGCCGCCCACATGCGGTGGAGCCGATCGGAGTCGTAAAAAGCCACCGCTCCGATGGTCCCATCCCCGGCACTGCCGATCCTCTCAATCATCGCGAGGTATCCCGGACGGCGTGATGTCTCCTTCCCCGACCTGTCGGCGTCCTGATAGTGCTCGAACCGAAGTCCCTGCAACTCTGCTCGTCGGGTGACGGCATCAAGTTGTTGATCGAGGGAGGGCCCCATAGGGTTCCCCGCCTGATCGAAGTCGCTCTGAGACTGCCGGGTGTAGACGAGGACAAGTGCGGTCGCCCCTTCGGCGCTACGTTCTGTCAGGCGGGCGAGTGCGGCCGCCTCACTCTCCCGGGTCCATTCGTCATGTTTCATCGTATGCTAAAGTATACCAAACTATGCAACTACTCGACAGCTTGCTTCCTGACCCTGCCGATCTGACGCTGATCCAGGCCGCCACCTTGGCGCGGGTGCATCCGACCACCATCCGTCGATGGATAACCGAGGGCCTGACCGCGTACCGGTGGGGGAAGGGGGGCAGGATCATGGTCCGACCCGACGACCTGGCGCGCTTCCTCCAGGAGCAGCGGCATTTCGCCTCCGCAGGGTCCCAAGGGTGATCTCAGCGCACACCGCGATCACCTCGGTGACTTCGATCGGAAGGGCAGGGTTCGGACCCGCTTGGGCAGCGTACTTTCCAGCCGCTTCGGTTCGGTAGCACCGGCTAGAGGAGCCCAACGCGGCGACTCCCCTTGCGCTCGACAAGTTCCCCGAAGCTCTGGCCACGCTGACTGAGGTAGGACCGCGCCAGGGCCTCGGTGCGACGCAGGGAGGCGTCCAAATCCCGATCGGGACCTGCAACGGCGAGCGACGACGCATACCCAACGAATCCAGCGACCAGACGTCGCTCGTTGTCCTGGCGAATACGCCCGCGAATCAGGCCTGAGCGGGGCGAACCCATTTGAGCCTGTCGCAGCGCCTGCCACGCCGGTGCTTCCGGCCAGCGGGACGGATCGTGGTGGCGCCCGCTCCGCCGCAGGGAGAGCCACTTCATGCCGTAGTCCCAGAGATCCTGGCGTGACCCGAGCAGGTCCGCATCCGTCTTCACCGAGAACTCCCCGAGGGCCTTTCGACGGAACTGGAATTCGATCCGCCAGACTGGCGCCTCGGGATCGCGACCGGCCCAGACCAACTCGGGCCATGATTGCCCTCGGCTCGACAGCTCCAGGGTTTTGTCATAGATTCGCGCCATCAGATCTCCGCGACCGAAGGTGAAGCCGGACAGGCGACGGCCGCTGTCGTGCATCTGTCGCGGCACCTCGTACAGGTGCCGGCGCAGCGCGCGGCAGACAAAACGCCGGAAGTCTGCGGGCAGAGGCGCCCAGCCCTGTTCGTCGGCGTAGAGATCGACCCTCGACACATTCAGGTGCTCGACGTCAACGAGTACGTCGGCGGCGAGGATCAGCCGGACCCCCTCCACCGCGGCTTCCGCGCCGACCTGGTGAAGGTACGCGGAGCTGAGCTGGACATAGACCGGGGGGAAAGGCTCCCGGGCACCGATCATCACGTCAACCCACGGCGACGACAGCCAGTAGGGGTAACCCCGCCAGCCGTGCTCCTTGAGGACGAATGACGCGCCGCTTGCCAGCATCATGGCGACGGGCTCGCCTGTGGATATTGCCTCCAGCCGCTTAGCCGCCAATTCGTCGTTCAGGTCGCCGCGGAGCTTGCCCGGCGCCGACAAATAGAGGCTGTCCACGCCCGCGCTGAGGATCTTCACTTTGGTCACTCGGGCGGCTCCGAGTCGGAGCCCAACTCAGAAATCCAGTCGTTCACCGGAGTTTGCACCCACGGTGTTACAGGGCCCGTGGGTGCCGTCGCGGCCGGCGCGATCGCCCATCTACTCTCAAGGATCTGCGCGCTCTCTTGACCCGACACGTAGATGCCTTGGAACTCCTCGGCGCCCTCGTGTGCCCACACCCCCCGCCCCGGATGCGGAGGCAGCAGCGAGGCGCGGTCAGAGTCCAGCAGGATCAGGCTGTTGACCGCTGCCCGCACGCGGAACGCGACCGTGCCAGCGAGGTTGGCCTTGAGCTGCCCCGGCACGGCCTCGGCGTCTGGTCGCTGTGTGCAAAGGATCAGGTGGATACCTGCGGCCCGCCCCAGGCGAGCGATCTCACACAGCCGCCCCAGTGCCGCCTGTTGGGCTGCACGTGCGGCTTTGTCATCCCCAAGGTCGCGGACCGTCAGTTCCGCCAGCTCGTCCACTACGACCAGGACACGAGGCCATGGCGGATGCCCCGCGTCCAACCAGCCGTCGATGTCGCGCAGTCCGGCGAGCCGCAGGGCCGACAACCGGCGGTCCAGCTCCACTCGTATTTCGCTGAGCGCCGAGGCCGCGTCGGGGATGGTGTCCACTACCGGGAGCCAGGCGTGCGGCAGCTCACCGAAGCGGGCCAGCTCGACCCCGCCCTTGAGGTCGATGCAGGCGATCCGCACTTGTTTGGGCGTGTACTCCGTCGCCACGAACGTGAGCGCCTGCGCGAGGAAGACGCTCTTGCCGCCGCCGGTCATGCCGCCGACGAGTAGGTGGGGGAGGGTGGAGAGATCCACCCAGAGGTCCCCGCGGCGCCCCCGGCCGAGGCCAACCAAGAGTCGCCCGTGGGGCCGGGACGTCGAGTAGAACCGCTCATAGCGCACCACTTCTGGGATTCGATGGCGGTACACCTCCATGATCAGATCGCCGCGTTCGTGGGGCCGGATGGCCAGTTCGCAGTCGCACCGGTGCTCGATGGCCTCTTGGCGGTTCACCACGTCCCGGAGAGTGACTCCCGGTGGGAGTCTCCAGCGCAGCCGCGCATTGCGTCCGATCCAGATCGTTCGGCCACGGAGCCGGGGAGGCTCTATGTGTCCGTCCTCGTGCCGATATACGAGGCCCAGCTCGGTCATCGACTGCTTGAGCCGAGCAGTGATCCGGATGTTGGCTCGGTAGTACCGGATCAGCTCGACCACCACGCCTGCGATGAGGGCCGCTGCTACAACGATTCGCCAGGACAGATGTAGTCGCACGGCGCCGGCACCAGCGGCCACCGCGCCCAGTACGGGGGGCCGCATCAGTAGGCCCAGGACGGCGTCTCCGAGGGAGTCGAGGAGGCCTGGCCGCGAGGAGGTGGTGTAACGTGTCGCTCCGTTCATCCGCCCAGTCCCAGCGACGGACCCTGCTTCCCATGGATGACCTGGTTGGCGAGCTGTGCCAGCACGACCGCCAGCTCACCCGTCCGCCACAGCGTCAGGACGAGGACGGCGAGCAGGACACCGAAGAGATGCTTATACCCCTCCGACTTGCCGAGAGCGATCTTGATCAGGGCGAGGAGGAGGCCGCCGGCGATGGCGACCTCCAGAACCTTCACTCCGAGGCCAATGAGGCGACCCAGGACTTCGATCATCGCCGTGCCGCCTTCGCCGGCTCTTCCGCTTCCGCCTCGACCTCGGGCTTGGCAGGGGGCGTGAGGTACGTGATCTCGTCGGCGACGACCGCCGCCCTGAGCTGGCCCCCACGCTCCTTGCCATCGGGGTTGTAGAACTGCCCCCGTATGCTGCCTACGACAGCGATGCGCGAGCCCTTGTCGTTGAAGCGGACGAGGTTCGTGGCTTGCCGCCCCCAGGTCTCGACCCTGATCCAGTCCGGGTCCTTGTCCTTGCCAGCACGGCGCACCACCAGGATGAAACTCGCCTTGACCTTGGGGTCACCCCCGGTCCGCGACTCGAACTCCTGCACCCGGATGGCCGAGGCTACTTTCTCGACGAGCTGGACGTGGTTCACAGCGATCCCTCGCGATAGCCGCGCTCCAGCGCCTTGCGGTGCGCCGCGCGCAGACTCAGCCACATGCGCCGTTGCCGCCGCTGATCCTTGCCGAACTGGTGAAAGACTCTTTTCATATGAGGCACCTCCATGCGAGCCCGGTGGCCGTGATGGCCTTTTCTGTCGTGGCCCGTGGTTCCATGGAGCGCCTGATCGGCGGATTTCAAAACCACGCGGAGGGGACCGCTTGGGACTCTTCGGGACGCGCCGTGATACGTTGCCCGCGTCCCGTGAACGCCCGACGATGACGACTTGACCAACGCCCGACTGCTGGCCGCGCTCAAGGCTGCCCACCTGACGAAGATCCAGTTCGCCGAGAAGGTGGGGGTCGATCCCAAGACCGTCTCCCGTTGGATGGCGGGCCGCGGGCCCCAGGAGCACTATCGATTCATTGCAGGCGAGGTTCTGCGTGAGGACCCTGACTACCTGTGGCCAGGGGATCAGCCCTTGTCGGGAGCCCAGGTCATTGCTGAGGTTGTCGATGCTCACGCGCACCGTGCCGACCTGGCCTCGGACGTGTGGTGGCAGCTACTCACCACAGCGAATGCCGAGATCTCGTTGCTGGCATACGCAATGCATTTCCTGCCCGAGCAGCACTCCGGGCTGAGTCGTCTGCTCCGTGAGAAGGGCGCTTCGGGTTGCCGCGTGCGTATCGTGCTTGGCGACCCCGCATGTCCAGCGGTCCTGGCCCGCGACGAGGAGGAACAGATGGGTGGTGCACTATCCGCCCGGATACGGACGACGCTGCTGTATTTCCGGTCTCTCTTCGGCTGTCCGGGGGTGGAGCTGAGGTTCCAGACAGCGCCCCTGTACAACTCGATCTTCCGCTTCGATGATCAGATCCTTTTCACGCCACACCTCTTCGGTAAGCCAGGATCGAGTTCACCCCTCTTTCACCTGCGACGAACCGGTGCCTACGGCATGTTCGACAACCTCGCGTCGCACCTTGAGTCGCTGTGGGAGACCACCACGCCGATCCCACCACCCCCGCCGCGGCCCCCAGGGCGTCGACCGTGAGTCGCCGGGACTACTTCAATGACCCCGCAGCGCCGCGGCCGAACTCCATCGTGCCTGCCGCGTCGGCTGTCGTCACCGATGACGACGGCCGAATCTTGCTCCAGCGTCGCACCGATTCGGGCAGCTGGTCCCTCCCCGGCGGCGCGATGGAGCTTGGCGAGACCCTTCGCCAGACGGTCATTCGCGAGGTCTATGAGGAGACAGGCCTGACGGTGGAGCCGACGCGGTTGGTCGGCGTCTACTCGGACCCCCGCTTTGTGGTTGCGTTCTCCGATGGGGAGGTCAGACAGCAGTTCTCGCTCTGCTTCGCCTGCCGCATCCTGTCCGGTGAGATTCGCGTCAGCAGCGAGTCGACCGAGGTTCGCTTCGTCTCCCCATCAGACCTCGAAGGACTCGACATCCAGGCATCAATTCGCGTGCGGCTTCGGCACTTCTTGAAAAACGGAACGGAGCCAGTCATCGAGTAACGACTACGCACCAACGCGGTTGGCCTCGATGAGGCTCTCGGTTCGCTGGATCGCGCCTTCGAGTTCGGTCATCGCGAGAGCCATCGCCTCAGCCACGACCGAGCGCTTCCCGTACCGTCGGATCACGTCGGCAGTCCTCTCACCGAGAGTCATCCTTTCCCCTGCCGGGCCGGTCGTCAGGTCGCAATACGTCAGGCCGTCCGCGACCGCGGACTTCTCTGTCGGGAAGGTCTTCAGATCTTCGGCGCGGTCGAGAAGGGCCGCATCCCAGTCCGCGCCCGAGTGGTGAGCGACTAGCTCAGCTAACCGATCGAAGCCCGCCTCGCGGATGAATAGCGCACCGTCATATGGGTGGAAGCCTGTCCGATCAACGCTCGCGCAATAGCCGACATCGTGCATGTACGCAGCGGCGATCAGATGGTCTTCATCCTCGGCCGATGGCAAGAACCGACTCACCCAGCGTGCCTGCTCGGCGACCGCCGCCACATGCGCCCATCGATCTCCGAATTCGTCCGCACGGCGCTCTACTTCGGCGATGGCCCACGCGACCAGATACCCGTCGCGATTTCTTGTCCGCTGATCGCCCATGCCGGGTAAATTGTGTCACCTGCACTCGTGACGCTGCTGCGCGGCGTGGAGCAGGTGGCCTCCAGGAGGGAGCCGTCGCCGGGACAAGCTAAGGCCAATCCGGCGACCCGACCCGACCGGACCGAGGCGAATTCCGTCAAAGCGGAATCGGCCGAGGGCCTTGTTGGCGGCGTGACCTGCGTCAGGAGCAGGGCCTCGGGCCTGGCCGCTGATCACCGCACCCAGAGCGTCCGGCGCACTCTACCGACGTCTGGCTCGGCCAATTTACATCTCTTGACATTCCTTGACACAGCGCCCACACTTTTGTCCGAGGGTCGTGGTTCGGTCGCCACCGCGGTGGAGGCGCCTTATTGAGCTTTGGGGTCGAAACCACAGGCCTGCGCTTGCGAAACGCCAACATCGAACAGAAGAGGAGACACGACAGGTGAACAGGTTTTGGTTGTTCCGCCGGGGCGGAAAACAGAAGGTGGCGCGGCTTGGCGGGATCGTACCGCTGTTGGCGCTGATGGGAGGGCTTGCGGGCAACTAGGGAAATTGTCAAGAGTTGTGGCTTAAGGGAGCTGGTCACGCGACGTCCCTCGTGTCCTCGCGCTCCAATTTGACACCGTCCACGAAGGTCGCGCCAGCGCGTACAAGCGCGACCAGGTGCGGCGCGTTCACGCAGCGCCAGCGTTGCTC
>JBPCPW010000029.1:0-8448 GCA_050998755.1 Candidatus Dormibacteria bacterium | reverse complement strand
GTGTTGGAGGACCCCGAGGGTGGGGAATAACTTGGCGCTCAGCCTGGGGAATAACTTGGCGCTGAGCCTGGGGAATAACTTGGCGTTAAGCCCTTCTCAAGTGGGGAATGTCCTGGCGTTCCACAGACGTCGCGGGCCACGGCATACACCAGCTTCTCGTCTGGCTCAGGAACCGCAGTCCATGACAACCACCGGTACGTTCCGTCCCGGCACGCATACCGGTTCTCGAAGTGGAGGGTTGTGGCGCCCTCGGCCATCTGACGGGCGCTCTCCGCATCGGTGGCGGCGCGGTCGTCAGGATGGACGAACTCCACGAAGGGCTTCGACATCAACTCCGCAGAGGTGAATCCCAAGGTCCTCTGCCACGCCGGATTCAGGCGTTTGAAGTAACCGTCGAACCCGGCCACGCAGAGCATGTCGTGAGACATGTCGAAGAGGCGATCATTCGTGAATGTCGCCTCGCTGGCTTTGTTCTCGGATGCCCCCGGACCCGTTGCTCCGCGAACCACCTTGCTCATCCCTCGGGCGTCATTATGTGTGCAGCACGGCGCGGTCGTCCGCCATCGTCGCGGGGCCAGGTATGCGTGCGGTCTCTTTGGAATCCACACGGGCCCTGGCCCTTGAATCGGGCTGGATTCTGTGGAGAATCCGGGCGTTGGGTTCGAGCTGCGGAGACCGCGGCCTGCTCAGTCGGGTCGGGTTCTCAACTCGCCGGGAGGGATGTCGTTGCAGGCGCTGTGGAGACGTAGGTGTTGCGCCAGCCGACCCACGCCAGGGTGGCCAGCTCGAAGTTATCGCAGGTGCGCCACGGTCCGCGCCGGGGGATGAACTTGGCCTTGTACAGGAACCGTTCAACCTAAGCCACGGCATTGTCATCTGAGCCGCGCGAGTCTCAATGGAGGTCACCGCGCCGTGGTCGCCAAGGCGCTCGATGTAGCGGATCGCGGGCCTCGTGGCGCCGGTGAGCCCCGGTGATAGACACCTGTGTCGCTCCATGGATGGCAACGGAACCACCCTACGCAAAGTTGGAGACTCCTTGGGCCCATCCTGACGACGTCGGCCGAACAGACAGCGCCGGCCGGTCAGACTTGCGACCCTGCGGACCGATGCCTGAGCCGCTGGGCGTTCAGGATCCTGCACGGATCCTCGTCACAGGGCCCATTTCTCCCAGAGGTGTGGGCTCTCGCGGCGGGTGGTCCAGAGGCCTGCCCTCACCCGCGCGATCGCGGACGAACTCCGGACGGACCGCCGCAGATACTCATGACTCCTCGACAGGCGGCTTTTGGTTGTGGTCGTACATCCACCTACTGACGAGAGGGGCGACAGTGGGGGAGACGGTCATCTTGCCCTCTGCCGCCCTTCGAATGGCGCGCAGCAGATCCTCGACCTTGGTGCCCTTCGCGACGTAGGAAAGTGTTCCCGCGTCCATCATCTCGAGGACGACGCCCTCCTCCGGCTGGCCCGAGAATGCCAGCAGGTGAAGGTTCGGCATCGCCTCATTCAGGGAGCGCACCAGGCTGGGGCCGCCCCCGGGCATAGAGATGTCAAGGACCGCAAGGTCGGGAGCCAGGTCCAGGCACAATGCCAGGCCAGTGGCGCCGTCATGGGCGACGCCTACTGTGATGAGGTCCTCCGTAGAGTCGATCAGGGCTTTGAGGGCCGCGCAAACTGGCAGGTTGTCGTCAACAAGGACGATGCGTGTAGGCGGTGCGTCAATCATGGATGACCTCGGGGGCGCTGAGGATTGCCTCGGTTTTGTCCTTGCCTTCAAGGACCGCTCGGCGCAGCAACGGCCCCAATATATGGGGAAGAATCGGTTTGACGACGTACTCGTCGCATCCGGCATCGAACGCCATCTCCCGGTCGATGTCGAGGGATCGGCCGCTTGAGACAACGATTGGGATGTCTGCCGTCCGCGGGTCCGCCCGAAGCTCACGTGTGAACGCGTACCCGTCCGTCTCGGGCATCTGGATATCCATCAGGATCAACGATGGGGTCACGGCTTCGAGCTGTAGGCGAGCGGCGCGCGCGGACAACGCAACCACGGGGTCGAAGCCCTCGCTTCGGAGGGCTCTCGCCATTGCCAGGTTCATAAGTGCGCTGTCATCCACGACCAGCGCGGTCGGTTTCACGGGCCGCACCAGGCCGTTGCCGGCGCGGATAGAGATCCTCTACTTGCTTCGGCATCCACCACATTTCCTCCGTGAATCTGCCAGCTTGGGCGACGCATCATGCCGCCGATGGCCACGCCAGCGTCCTACTCATAATTTGGTCTACGGATTGGGGTCGGCCGAGCAGGTAGCCCTGACCGTGCGACGCGCCCAGGTCGATGAGTGTGTCCAGTTCCGATCGATGCTCAATCCCCTCGGCGACCACGTCGGCGCCGGTCGAATCGGCGAAGGCGATCAGAGCGGAGGCCAGCGCGCGCCGCTTGGGATCGTGGTCGATTCCCGACGTCAGGCTCACGTCCAGTTTGATCATCTGCGGGTCGAGATTCAGAATGTGACGAAAGCTCGCGTAGCCTGAGCCGGCGTCGTCCACTGCCGTCCGAACGCCACTCTGCTTGAGGATGTTGATCGCTTCCATGAGCGCTGCGTAATCGGCGACCGCAGCGTGTTCGGTGATCTCCAGAACTATTGTCCTCAGATCGGCCCCGGCCAGGATGGAATCGAAGTCTCCCGAGAGCAGCGTCTCGGGGGAAAGGTTCACGGTGAGGAACTCGCCGCCGAGGCCTGCAGGATTGGTTGACAGCGCCAGCCTGGCCGCGGTCAGCTCCAGATCAGATCCGAGTCCGAACTCCCCGGCCTCGGCGAACCAGAGATCCGGCGACCGCACTGGCTCGCTGGCAAAGCGAGACAGCGCCTCGTATCCGGCGATCGTTTGCGCCCGCAGATCCCAGATGGGTTGATACGCAATTGAGAGGCCGACGCCCATGACGGCGCGTTGTACCCTGTTGACCTTCGCGTCGCGGGCAATCCCGTCCTCGTGTACCAACTGCAACTGCGCCGCGAGTGTCCCAACCACCCCGCTCGCGACCTCGGGCGATATTGTGACCCATCCTGCCGCGGCCTTGAGCGCCGCCTCAATGATGTCATTCGGATTGCCTCCTTTGATCACGTAGCCTCTGGCGCCGTTCTCCATCATCTCGAGCACCGTCTCGCGATCATCGTGAGCTGAGAGAGCGACTATGCTCGTCGCCGGCGACCGCAGCCCGATCGCGCGAGCGGCTGCAGGGCCGCCTCCACCTGGCATCCTGACGTCGAGTAGGGCGACATCGGGGCGATGCTCTGCGGCGAGTTCGACGGCGCTTGAGGCATCGACGGCGGTGGGAAGCACCTCGAAGCGGCCGTCGGACCCGAGGAAGTCTGCCAGTGCACGTCGCATCACCTCTTCGTCGTCGGCGATGAGGATCTTTATCCGCGGTGATGTCATGCCGCACTCTGCGACGGCGAACGAGGCACGGCGCTGAGTTCGGCGAGGGGGATCTCGAATTCGATTCGGGCCCCTGAGCCGGGCGAACTGACCACGCTCCAAGTTCCGCCGGCAAGTCCGGTTCGTTCGCGCATCGACGCCAGGCCCAGGTGCCCGGGCTTACCTCCTCCGGCCTGACCAGAAGGAACGAAACCGACGCCGTCATCTGTGATTGAAACGCTCACCGCATCGGTGCCGTTCGAAATCACGACCGCGACGTTGGAGGCCTTCGAATGCTTGCGAATGTTGGCAAGGCCCTCCTGGAGGATGCGATAGATCATCACTCCCTTGGCCTTGGAGGGTTGGTGCTCCAACTCCCCGATGAGGGTGTGGGCGATCCCGGTGTCGGCGGTCATTATCTCGAGCGCCTTTCGGATCGAAGCTACAAGTCCGTGCCGTTCCAGGCCAGGAGGCTCCAGCTCGAACATCAGATTACGAAGGCGACCCGTCGACTCAGTCACGGTGTCCACAAGCACCTTGATCTCCTCGCTCAACTGCGGGTCGGCGATCTTGTTGCCCAGCATCACCAGCCTGATGCTGGAAGCGGCCATCACCTGGACGGCATCGTCGTGGATATCCAGGGCGATCCGGTGGCGCTCCTCCTCCTGGGAAGTGATCAGCCGTTCCAGCAGTCCCTGACGGACGGCATCGCTCTGCCGAAGGGTGTCGGCAGTAGCTCCGAGCTGGTCGTGGGCTACCTGAAGCGCGGCCTGGCTGCGCTTGCGATCATCGATATCGGTGACGACCGTGTCAACTGTGGTGATCGTCCCGCCGGCGTCGCGCTCGGCACTGATGTCCAGGCGAATCCATCTCCGGACCCCATCGCGCCGTTGGGCCAGCACCTCGAATTTGCTAACCACGCCCTCCGCGGCAAGCCTTGCCGCCAAGATCGCCCTGTCCGCGGCCGGGACGAATTCGGCGTTGGTCAATGTGGATTCGGCTCGGTATGTCTCAAGGTCTGGGAAGCCAAGGATGCGCAGGAGCGCCGGGTTCATGTCCAGCGTCTCGCCCGAAGGCAAGTTACGTGACACGCCGACCGGCAACTGTTCAAAGAGCCGCTTGTAGGTGGTCTCGGCCGCCCTCAACCGAGCCCGTTCGCCGGCCCGCTCCAGGCCCTTGTGAAGGGCCGGGCCCAGGCGAAGGAGGGCTCCTTTGCTCAAATAGTCCTGAGCCCCGAGTCGCATAAGTTCGACACCCGTCTCGGCCTCCATGGATCCACTGACAACGATGATCGGGATGTCGGGATGCAGGCTCAGGGCAGAGGCGATCGTGTCCCGGACATCAAGCCCGGGGACGTTGTAGTCGGCAATGATTGCGTCCACTCGGTGCTCCAGGGCAGCGCTCAGGGCCCCGGCGCTGGCGACCCTCTTCCAATCCAGCGTGAGGCCAGCGTCCTCAAGGCTCATGACCGCAAGGCTGGCGTCATCCTCGCTGTCCTCCACGAGGAGGAGATGGAGGACCTCACTCATAGTTCCGCCGTCCCAGCGCTCGTCGGAGCCGCGTTAAGCTGGTTGAGTACCAGCCAATAGGTGCCGATTTCGCGGATCGCCTCCACGAATCGCTCGTAGTCCACGGGCTTGACGATGTAGCTGGTGGCGTTCAGGTCGTGGGCCCGATAGATGTCCCGCTCCTCCGCGGACGACGTCAAGAGCACAATCGGCACCCCAGCCGTCCGTGGATCAGCTCGCAGCGCGCGCAGCACTTCAAGCCCATCGACCTTGGGCATCTTGATGTCCATCAGTATCAGCTTGGGCAGCCCGCTACGGCGATCGCGATAAGCGCCCTGCAGGAACATGAAGTCGAGCGCCTCCTGCCCATCGCGGACCCGCACAGCGCGGTCGCCGAGTTGGTACTCCTCGAGTGTGTCCATGGTCATCTCGGCGTCGTCATCGCTATCCTCGACGAGCAGGACGTCGACCGTCTTTGGCGTTGTATTCATGAGCCTCCAAGGGTGAATGAGAAGGTTGCTCCGCCGTTGACCACGCCCTTCGCTGACACGTCGCCTCCGTGACGGTTGACAATGCGCTTGACGATGGCAAGTCCCACCCCAATTCCCTCGAACTCCTCGGGACCGTGCAACCGCTGAAAGACCCCGAACAGCTTGTCTTGAAAGCGCATGTCGAAGCCGGCGCCATTGTCCTTGACGAAGTAGACGGTGCCCGTGTCGGCGCTGTAATCAGATCCGATTTCCACGCTTGGGTGGGGCTGATTGCGCGAGTACTTTATGGCGTTCGAGAGCAGGTTGGCGTATACCTGCTCGATCAGTCCTGGATCGCCGGTCTCCGCGGCCATAGGGCCGACAGTGACCTCGGTGTGGGCCGCGAGAATCTCGTCCTTGAGATCCGCAAGCGCGCGATCGACGATTTCGCCCGGCATGAACGACTCCTTGCGAAGCTCCTGTCGGCTGAGGCGCGACAGCGCGAGGAGTTCATCGATGAGCTTGCCCATGCGCTGAGCGTTGATGGCGATTCGGTCGGCGTATCGCCTTATCTCCTCGTCCGAGCCGGCGTCCGTCTTCCTCTGGAGCTTCGCGGCGAACCCAGCCATAGCCCGCAGGGGAGCTCGCAGGTCGTGGGAGACGCTATAGCTGAAGGCCTCAAGCTCCTGGTTGGAGGCTTCGAGTTCCACGGTTCGGCTGAGGACGCGTGCCTCCAGGTGTCTGTTCAGCTGAAGGATCTCACGCTGGGCTCGCTTACTCTGGGTTACGTCCAGAAATGCCGCCACCGACGCGATGAGCTCGCCTGTCTCGTCATAGATGGGATTCGCCCAAACCTCCACGGACACTCGCCCCCCGTCGCGGACGATCTCGATGTCGTCCACCCGAACACTTTCGCCAGCCAGCGCGCGTACCACCGGCAGCTCGTCGGGGATGTAGAGCTCGTCTGTCCCAGCTCGATAGAGCCGGTAAACCTCGGATAGCTGCTCCGGGGATGCATCGGGTGCGACACCTCTGCCGAACATGTCCATCGACAGCTTGTTGAGGTATTCCGGCCGTCCGTCGTTGCCCAGGACGAAGACCCCGACAGGCAGGCCATCCAGTAGTTGTTGTCTCTGCTGCACCTGCTCCCGCAGCTCATGTTGGGCCCGCCTGCGGTCACTCACGTCGAGGAAAGCGGCCACGGCGGCCACCTGTGCGCCGGCTTCGTCATAGATCGGATTCGCCCATACCTCGATAGGGAGGCGGCCCTCGGGTTGCTCTATCTCCATGTCGTCTACCCGAGAGTGTTCTCCGGCGAGCGCGCCCGCCAGGGGCATCTTCTCTGGCGGGTAGAGCTCATCCGTCCCTGCCTTGTACGCGCTGTAAATCATCGGGAGTTCGTCGGGGGTGGCGTCGACTGCTATCCCGCGGCCGAGTATTTTCGTCGACATCGCATTTGCGTACGTCGGCCGCCCGTCCGCGCCAAGGACGAAAATGCCGACAGGGAGGACATCCAGCAGCTGCTGGCTCTGTTGAAACTGTTCTCTGAGACCGATTTCGAGCCGGCGACGCTGGCCGAGGTTGACCCCCGTCGCGATTAGGCCCGCGAGGATCATCAACGAGAGGATGGCGGTAGTCGTCAGCACATTGCCCTGCAACTGCGCCGCGTCGGCCAGAGCATGCTCCTTGTCCAGGCCGGACCATACGGTCCAGCCAAGACCCGCAACTGTCGCGTACCCCGCGAGAACCCGCCGACCGCCTGTGGAGAGCTCGGTCGTGCCACTGCCTGGCCTCTGCGAGCCTGGCCCCGCCGCCTGGAGGATCCCCGCCCGGAGGCCAGGGCCGGCGAGCAGGTGGCCGCGCTGATCGACGACCGTCAGCGTGACCTCCCCGGCCCCGGCGGCTTCCTGAGCGAACGCTTGAATTGCTCGCGTCGGGTAGATCACCGCCACAATGGCCACGATCTGACCGTTGAACCCGTCGGTGAAGACCGGCGCGGCGACCCCGATCGCGAGCGGGTTTCCGGCATACGCGGAGACGTAGGCCTCGGAGACGTACGGAGCGTGACTGGCCATGACCCCCCGATACCAATCTCGTTGGCTGAAGCTCTTTCCCACCACGTTTGGGTCAGCTGGCTCGATCTCTTTGAGATTGCCTGCCGCGTCAGAGATGAATGCCGCCTCGCTGCCCCTAACCAGGGTGTGCAGTTGCGCCATTCGTTCCTGAATGATGGTCAGGCTCCCCTGCGAGGGCAGTGGCTCCGAGAGTGCAGCTCTGAGCGCCGGGCCGCCGGCGAAGGCGCTCACGACGTGGACGATGTCGTCCATGTGTGCTGCAACCACCTTGGAGCTCAGGCCCGCAGAGGTCGACACGCGATGATCGACCTGCCGGCGGATGGCGGTGGTGCCGATTTGGACCGAGAGAGCCGCGAGAACGATCAGGGGCACGAAACTCAACAGCGTCGCCAGGGCCAGAAGGCGCGACGCGCCCATCCTGTACATCCGACCTTTCCGGGCGCCTCTGACAGCCCGGGAGAATGCCCCGCCGCTCTCTGAGGTCACCGCTGGCTTCCCCGATCGAGGACTGTTCGAGTCGCCACATTTCCCGCGGCGAGCATCGGCAATCCGATCGTCAGATCACTAAGTACGAACGCCAACTTGATCACCACCTGCAGGGCCTCCCAAAGTCACACGCATCACCTATGCCCGTTCCTCGGTTGAGCTGTGATCGTTGAATGTCGGCCTCCGCCGCTTCTTCCACTCTGACCCGATTTCGGCCGGACTCCGCCCCCCCAAAAGGGGAAGAATCGGCCCATCCATGATGGTCATATCGCTGTCATCTGCGCTCAGGAAGAGAATCGCGATCTCGTTTTTACCCACCCGAATTTCGGCCGCGGCCTCGGCGCCCGAGGGAAATTGTCAAGAGTTGTGGATTAAGGGAGCTGGTCACGCGACGTCCCTCGTGTCCTCGCGCTCCAATTTGACACCGTCCACGAAGGTCGCGCCAGCGCGTACAAGCGCGACCAGGTGCGGCGCGTTCACGCAGCGCCAGCGTTGCTC
>JBPCPW010000023.1:0-85993 GCA_050998755.1 Candidatus Dormibacteria bacterium | reverse complement strand
AGGAAGCTGTCGGGGGGGCTGGCCCTGGGGCCCACCCGGCTGCCCCCGGGGCTACGGATCTACACCACGCTGGTCGCGGGTGCCCTGAGGGTCGAGAGACGCAGGTTCGTGGTCGCGCTGGTTCCCGCAACCGTCATGTGGGTCCTGTTCTACGTGGCCATTGGCGCGGCGGTCGGCATCCCGGCGCAGCGCTTCTTCGATCGTGCCGCCATGCTGGTGGTGCAGGCGGTGATCCTGGTGGTGTGCATTGTGGGCGCCTTCCTGGCGGTGCGCAGAGTGCCACATTCATCAGACTCAGGCCTCACCCGCACCCCGCGACCCCTTCGATCAGCGCTGGCGATCGTGATCGACCTCGCCGTTTTGACCGGCGTGGTCATCGCCGTCTGGGAGATCGTCGAACGGCTGCTCCCCCATGGGTTTGGCCCACCGTTGCTCCAGCAGGCGGTGATCCTGCTGCTTAGCCTGGCGCTCTACGTGGTGGCGGCACGCCGGGGCCCTGGCGCCACCATGGGCGAGGCGCTCCTCCAGACCACCTACACGCGGGCCAGGAGAGTCGCTGAACCGGCGGCCCTCCCGTAACGGCCGGGGTCGGAGGTCCGGCACGTTATACGCGACATTGGCGCACACCACGACGTCAGCAGGCTGGACCTTATCCGCGACGTCGGGCCAGCGGCCCTCGACGCTCAACACGCTGTTCACCAGCCCCTCGGCCCGCCGGCGAAACTCGGCCAGGAAGCGGCTGGATTCGTCAACCCCCACCAACTGCGAGGCGCGCTTCCCAAGCGGCAACGAGGCGGCACCCGGACCACAGCCGACGTCGATGACGGTGCCACCGGCGGGAAGATATCGAAGCGCCGTCTCCTGTGATGGCGTAGTCTGGCCCAGGGCGCGCTCCGCGACGTGTGCCTACGCAAGTCGGACCTCCGCCGTGGCCCCGACCTCGTGCGGCAACCAGAACCAGCGGAGGTGCTCAAAGTCCGCGCTTGCGTCGGTCAGCGCCGGGCTCGCCAGGCGTCTCAGAAATGAAGTAGTTGAAGAGTTGAGCCTCACCCAGCCTGGCGGACAACGTCAACCAGGGTCATGTTTGGACGATACCTCCGCGCTCGTCGCACGATCGGCGGCGTGGGCCTGCTCAGCTAGTAGATTGATCGCTCGGAGGCGGCGGTCCCAACGGGCGGCGACCTGGGACAGCGCCCCCGTCGCCTCGGCCAGGCGTTGTTCACGACCTGGTAGCGGACCTCGCGTCCCTGACGGTGCCCCTCGATAAGGCCAACCCGCAGCAGGAGCGCGAGGTGTTTGGATATCGCCTGTCGACTGACGGGCATTCCGTGGTGAGCGTCGTCGCCGTTGACTGACCGCGGGCAACCAGCAGATCGAGCAGTTTGCGGCGCGTCGGATCAGCCATCGCTTCCCAGAGTTCGTCGTCATCGGGTGGCTGGTTCATGGTGATCGCGGTCCCTAGGCGAAGAGGTCCCGTATGCGGTCTCCCTGGATCTGCCAACCGTGACGGTGCGACGCTCTAGGGCTGCCGAACTACTCGGCGAGGTGGCGCAGTACGAGAGCATCTACCGGCTCTGCTTCCTCCGCGGCCCCGCGGGCATCATCGTCGCGCTGGCCGAGGAGCTCCGCTGAGGGCTGCCAAGCCAGAGCAGGATCGCGACGTCCCCGTTCGTAACTGCTCCATCAGCGCCCCCGACTCCAGTCATGTTCGCGGAACGCCCACACAGGTCGCAGGGGACCCTGACATACCCTGCTTGGAGGCGCTCTGGTAGAAGTGCGCATGCGTGTGGCAATCATGGGATCGGGCGGCCTTGGCGGGTATTTCGGCGCTTTGTTGGCCAGGGGTGGCGCTGAGGTTACCTTCATCGCACGTGGCGCTCATCTCAAAGCCTTGCAGCAGACGGGGCTCCGCATTGAGGGCGGTCCCGAACCGATCCATCTCGAGCATGTCCGGGCGACGGATGATGCCAACGAAATCGGAGTGGTTGATCTGGTGATGCTGTGCGTAAAGCTCTGGGACACCGAGGGTGCGCTGCACCAGGTCCGATCGCTGGTCGGGCCAGAAACGACTTTGGTGTCATTTCAAAACGGGGTTTTAAAGGACTCGTTCCTGCGTGCGGCGTATGGTGACGATCGATTGATCGGAGGGGTCGCGTATGTCGCGACAACGCTGTCGAGTCCGGGACTGATCATGCGCACCGGCCCGTTGGAGCGCCTGATCCTCGGCGAGTTCGACGGTCGCCGCTCCTCCCGCGTCGATGCTCTTCTTTCGGCTTGCGTGGCGGGCGGGATCAATGCAGAAATCAGCGCTGACATCCGTCGGGCGATCTGGGAGAAGTTCGTGTTCCTGGTCGGGCTGTCTGCGACCACGACGACGATGCGGGTTTCGATCGGCCCAATTCGTGAGAACGCGCAATCTCGCGCCTTCATGCTGGACATCATGCGGGAGGTGGTTGCCGTCGGGCGCGCACATGGTGTGCCGTTGCCTGAGGACTTTGCCGAGCAGCGCCTGGAGTTCGCCGACGGGGTTTCGCCGGATATGACCTCATCAATGCACCATGACCTTGAGCGCGGCAACCGATTGGAAGTGCGATGGCTGTCTGGGGGGGTCGTGGAGCTCGGTCAGGAAGTGGGTATCGAGACGCCGCTCAATCGCGCGGTGGCTGACATCCTCGCGATCCACGCCAAGGGCAGCGGAGCCTGACAACCGCGACTGACGCAGAGAAAGGGCGACCCGGGGGTCGCCCTTCCAGTCTGGACGGCAGGTCCTATTAGGCGGCGAAAGCCTTCTTTGGGACTGCCACACTGCGGGGCTCCCTGGCCTTGATCGCCAGGTAGATCTCCACCAGCAGCGCAACCAGGATCGCGCCTGTCGCGATTGCCAGTCCGACGCCGGCATAGAGGGCGTAGGTTCCCGCCGTCCACCAGCCGTAGGTGTTCATCAGCGTACCGACAAGCATCTCACCCTTGAACAGGGTGGCGGCCTGCCCGGCCAGTTTTGGGTCGGTGGGGTTGGCCTGGGCCTGGGCGCTCACCTGAGCGAAGGTCTGGCCCCCCGCGACCGCCTGCAAGTGGCGGCCGATGAAGCCGTTGGCATAGGCCTCAGCCTTGATGCCGTCATCCACCGGTTGACCCGCGTACTTCTGCAGGTCCGGGAACTCGGTGGGACTCAGGGCTGCGCTGCCCGCGGCCGGGAAGCTGATCTTCTGGGCGTTGAGCTGGCCCCGGATCATCCCATGCACGAACGTTCCGCCCGCGAGCAGGATCAGCGCGCAGAACGCGAAGATCGCGATCGCACCTGCCTGGAGGATGAAGATCCTGGTACGAATGCCGTTGGTCATGACGCTTTACCTCTGAATGAGGACATGCCGTCCGTTGGTCTTTCTCTGCCCTCAGCATCTCGCCGCGCCAGGTCTCCGGTTAGGGCCTCAGGGCACCAGTGCGAGGGGACCTTTGGAGACCTGACCGGGACCATCACAATTGCTACTTGACCACCAGGGCGGTGACCATCCCAAACATCCCAGTCGTCGACTCGGCGTGCGTCAGGATGTGGCAGTGCCAGGCCCACGCGCCGGGCTGGTCGGCATGGATCAGAACGCTGTAGCGCTCCCCGGGAGACACCAGGACGGTGTCAGCCAGGTAGGGGTTCGGGAGGGCATACCCGTCCTTGGCGACCACCAGCGGGTGAGGTCGGGCACTCCGTCCATCGCGTTGGGCACGATCAGGCCGTGGAAGTGGATTACGGTCGACTCCGGCAGCCTGTTGTGCAGGATCACCCGCACCCTGTCCCCGATATTGACGAGGATGGTCGGGCCGGGGACGGTGCCGTTGTAGGTCCACGCCTGGACCACGTGGCCGGCCGAAACCTCCCATGGGGTGACCTTCGCCGTGAGCTCATACTGCTTGGTCCCGTCAGCCTGGAGCGCCGGTTGCAGTAGCTGGCCGCCCACGCCTTCGGTCTTGGCCGGGAACGCCTTGACCGAGGCCGCCATCGAGGCGTCCATCTGGTCAGCGGTGCCCACGCTGGTTCCCAGCGTGCCCATCCCAGGCATCGAAGAGGTGGTCGCAGTCGGACCACTGCTCGGTGTCCTGGTGGAACTGGACGCCTGGCCGCAAGCGGCCAGCACCAGCGCTGTGGCCAGGCCGAGCAGTGCGGCAATTCGGCGGCGATTTCCAGTGATCAAAATAATGGTCGTCCTCGTGGCGGCGAGCGCATTTCGCTGTTCGCTCTTTTCAGGTTCAGCGACCGAGGAGGAGGCGAATAGAGACGACGGTCCCTAGCTTTCGGGGACCCAGAGGGACCTGGTGCCTATTCCTGGTCAGCGTGAGCCGACCGGCGCGCACCCATCACCGACTCAGAGATCAATCACCCGGAGTGCGGCGCCGCGTGGCCAGGTAGGCGGCGGCCTCCGCGCGCCTGGCGACCTCGAGTTTGGTAAGGATGTTCGACATGTAGTTCTTGACCGTTTTCTCGGCGAGGTTCATGTCGACCCCAATCTCCCGGTTGGTCTTTCCATCAGCAACCAGGGAGAGGATCTTCTCCTCCTGGGCGGACAGGCGTGCGAGTTTCTCGTCCTCCATCAGGTGCTTTCCCTTGCGCAGCCGCGCCAGGACGCTCCCGGTCATCTTGGGATCGAGCAGGCTCTCCCCCCGTCCGATCGCCTGGATCGCCCTGACCAGGTCGTCGCCCTTCACCTGCTTGAGAACGTAGCCCGAGGCTCCGGCCATGATCGAAGCGAACAATGCTTCATCGTCGGCGAACGAGGTCAGCATGACAACGCGGGTTTCGGGGCGGTGGGCACGAATCTCCCTGGTCGCCTCGATACCGCTCCCCCCCGCCAGGCGGATATCCATGACAACCACGTCAGGCCAGGAGCGATCCGCCACCTCAATCGCCTCGTGAACGGTGGCGGCCTCACCAACGATCAGCATCCCGCCGGCGGCGAGCAATAGGGACTTCACGCCGTCACGAACCACTTCATGGTCGTCCACCAGCATCACCCGGAGCAACTTCTCTTCCACGACAATCTCCTATCTATAGGGCGGCCGCAGCGACCGGCAGTGGGATGCGGATGGTGACCGTGGTTCCCTCGCCAGGTGTTGAGGCGATCGCCCCGGTGCTCCCGATCTGGTCGGCGCGAGCGCGCAGGTTGCCCAGGCCCCGGCCGGTCTGGGTGAGAGCGGTGTCAAATCCGTGTCCATCATCGTCGATCTCCAGGACCGCGCCCGCACCATCGGCCCGAAGCGTGAGCCGGCAGGTGGATGCGCCGGCGTGACGACCCACGTTGGACAGCGCCTCGCGCGCCAATTGCACGATGTCGCCACTCAGCAGAGACAACGCCGTCGCCACCACGGGGTCGACATCCGAAATGGTGACAACCCCGGACCGCGTCGAGAAATCGTCAGCCAGCGCCGTCAGGGCCTGGGCCAACTCCTGGTCATCAAGGATTGTTGGGCGGAGACCGAAGATGTAGTTGCGCAGGTCCAGGATCGTGCGGTCAATTTCCTCCACCGCCCCCTCCATCCGCTGGCGCACATCCGGGTCGGTCGAGACCAGGGCGGCGCTCTGGAGGCGCATCCCGACCGCGAAGAGCGCCTGGATCACCCCATCATGCAGCTCACGGCCGATGCGCTCGCGGTCGTCCAGCAGCGCCAGTCGTTCATGGGCCTCGCGAGACCGCGCCTGCTCGATGGCGACAGAGGCGTGGTTGGCGAATGTCTGCACCAGCTTGAGGTCCTCACCGGAGAAGAGGCTGCCGCCGCGTCGGTTGGCCACCGAGAGCGTCCCGAAGATCCGGTCTCGCAGGCGCAGCGGCACGAATATCGTTGGCCCCATCTCGGCGGAGGCCGTTATGGGAGGGTAAGCGTCGGGGTGGGAGGTGGCATCCTCGACAACAATGGGGTGCCCGGTGCGCATCACCTCGCCAGAAATCGATTGTCCGAAAGGCACCACGGTCGAGCGAAGCGCTTCCGCGCCGTAACCGTCGGCGACCATGACCGTCGACGGGTTGCCGGGCGACGCCTGCCCCACGATCATCGCGACATCGGCTCCCACCAGCTCGCGGGCGCTGGCAGCGACGCTACCGAGGATGCCGGCGAGCGGTTCACCGGCCAATATCCGTTCTGTGAGATCGTGGACCACCTCCAGCGAACGCTGCCGGTGAACGCTCTCCTCATAAACCCTCGCGTTGGCGACGGCGATGCCCGCCTGGGCAGCCAGCACCAGCAGCGCGTCCTCATCCTGCTGGCTGAACTCCTCAGCGTCCTTCTTGTCAGTCAGGTAGATGTTGCCGAAGACCCTGCCCCGCGCCCGTATGGGCGCCCCGAGGAAACTGGTCATCGGGGGGTGCTGAGCCGGGAACCCGCTTGACTGCGGGTGGCCGGCCAGGTTCTTGAGGCGGAGGGGCTGGGCTTCATCGATCAACAGGCCCAGGATGCCGTGACCTTCAGGGATGTGCCCGATCCGCTCGCGGGCCTCTTCAGTGATGCCCACGGTGATGAACTCGTTGATGCGTCTCTCCGATCCCAGCACCCCCAGCGCGCCGTACGTGGCGCCGGTCAGCTCGATCGCCAGCTCCACGATCCGCTGCAGGACCAGCGGCAGGGACAGCTCAGCGGCCAGGGTCATCCCAATTTCAAGCAGCTTGGTCTGCCGTTCAGCCCAGTCCATTGGGAAGAAATGTAGCCCGGCGGGATGGCGACCGCACCACGCATGATCCCACTGGCTTGCAGCCGGGCGCTTCATTGCTGCGGTGACGGCATGGACAAATCTCGCGGGTGGGCCCGCGAAAGCAGGGTCCAGAGACCCTAGAAAATTACGGCAACGCCGGCCAGTGTGAGATCCATGAAAATCCCTGTTCTCAGCATTCTGCCCAGAGCCACCCCGCCAGATGGGTTCCTCGACCTCCGCGGGATGCCCAACCCGGAGCCTATCCTTGAGTTGGCACGGGCGGCGCAGACCTGGGATGACGGTGAGACGGTGCGCATCCTCAGTGATGACGCTTGCTTCCCCACCGACTTTATGCGGTGGGCCGGGGGCAGCGACCTGCAGATTATCTCGCTGCGCTACCCGACAGGAGACCTCACCGAGGTGATCATGCGGCGGTAACGAACGTCACGACGACAAGGGCCCGTGACAGCGTGACGCTGCCACGGGGCGGCTCACGTTGTGCATTGCTGGATGCCGGTGGTCGACGCCTACGGCCCGGCGGGGGTGCTCCCCATGGATGTTGTCGAACCCTACGAGGAGCCCGCGGCGCTGGTCCTCGGGGAAGAGATCGACGCCCTCAAACGCCTCAAATCCGTTCCCGACGAGTCCCACCTGATCGAGGGGCGCGCCGCCGAGATGGTCCCGGACCTCGCCGTGCAATTGGGGGCGCGGCTGATCGTGATTGGCAGCCGTGGCCTGGGCGCGATCAAGCGCCTGGTCCTCGGTAGCGTCTCCGAAGGGATCGTTCACATGGCGCATACCCCCGTGCTGGTGGTCAGGGGGAGAAGGCGGGCCTGGCCGCCGACGGAGATCATCGTCGGCGATGATGGCTCGCAGGAGTCGCGGCTGGCGGCCTCGGCTGCGGCTGAGATCGCCGGCGCTGTCGGCGCCCAGCTGAGAATCGTCCACGTCATCCCTGCCTCGTGGCAGGACGCCTCCTCGCCCGGCCAGGCCCGCGGCATGGCGGCGGTTGCGGCTGCCGCCGAGACCTCGCTCGACGAGGTTGCCGACCAGGTCCAGCAGAGGTTCGGCTTCCGTCCCGCGACCTCGATCCTCATTGGCGACGCGGCCACCGGGCTGGTCGCCGAGGCCCGCAAGACTCCGGCGCCGGCGATGCTGGCGGTGGGTTCGCGTGGCCGGGGCTCCGTCCAGCGGCTGGCCCTGGGCAGCGTCTCGACGAACGTGCTCCGCGCGGCACCCGGCTCGGTGCTTATCTATCCGCACCCCAGGACGGCCGTCGCATCGGTGAGCCCGGTCGAGGACACTCGCTTCGTCCGACTCGCCAGTTGAAGAGGTCTGACGCGCGCTAACGTAGTTCGGTGCGCGTGGCGACGTGGAACGTGAACTCGGTCAAGCAGCGTATGCCGCGGCTGCTGCCATGGTTGGACCAACGTCAGCCCGATGTGCTCTGCCTGCAGGAGACCAAGCTCGGCGACGGGGCCTTTGTCGACCTCCTCGGCAGCGAGTTGGCGGGTCGCGGATATGCCGTGGCGCTGCATGGCACGGCGCAATGGAACGGGGTGGCGATCCTGTCCCGGGTTGGTCTGACGGATATCGTGGCCGGGCTCCCTGGTGCGCCCGGGTTCCCGCACCAGGAGGCGCGGGCTGTGAGCGCCACATGTGGCGGCATCCGGGTGCACTCGGTATATGTTCCCAACGGGCGGGTCCCCGGCTCTGACCACTATCAATACAAGCTAGAGTGGCTGGCGACCCTCCACCAGGTTGTCCGGGCCGACCCGAATGACAAGATGATCTGTGGGGACATGAATATCGCGCCAACCGACGCCGACGTGTTCGACCCGGCGGCCTACGTCGGCCAGACCCACGTGACCCCTCAGGAACGGGAGGCGCTCGCCCGGTTACAAACCCTCGGCCTGCGGGATATTGTCCGGGACAGGTGGCCGGCGGAGCGGGTGTTCACCTACTGGGATTACCGTGCCGGGATGTTTCACAAGGACCTGGGAATGCGGATCGACCTGGTTCTCGCAACCGCCCCGGTGGCCGGCCGGGTCCGCGCCGCCTGGGTGGACCGGTACGCACGCAAGGGCGCCGGTCCGAGCGATCATGCCCCGGTGGTCGTTGACCTGGACGAGGCTCCTGATGGTGACATCGGGCCGGTGGTGCCGCCCCCCTCCGCGCGAGCGGGCAGGGCGGGCTCGGTTAAGCTGCCGCAGTCCCGGTGATCCTGGCCAGCTAGCGGATCACCGGACGGTCGTCTGAGCCCCGCGCAACCGCACCATCCGGATCAGGTAGCCTGCGGTTACAAGCAGCACAATGCCGCCGACCAGGATCACCGGCAGAGGTGGCGACGGCGTCGCAGGAGGGTAGCTGCGAACCGATGCCGGGCGAAGCGCCTTCACGTCGGCCGTGAACTCGCGGGTCAGGGTGCAGGAATTGTCATCAAACGGAGGGCCTGCCTCGCCGGCGGGCACGAAGAGGTAGCGCAGTCCCTCCTTATAGTGGCGATCGACCGAGGTCGCGGCTGCGGATGTGTCCGGGCTGCCGCGCAGCGTGACCTGGGCGGGCAGTGGCGGCCCTTTCCAGAGCTCATCCACATGGACCGTGGCGGTGCGTTCCTGGTCTGCCGTCGCGGTGACCGTTCCGACGAAGACGAGTGGCGCCGAAGCCAGGGCCTGGGTAAACGGCACCGGTTCTCCGACGCAGGAAGCGGCGGCAGGCGCCGCCCCGACGAGGAAGGCCGCAGCCACCGCGGCCAGCGCGAGGACTTCCCTGGACCATGCCGCCATGGCAGCTAGACGCGTCCGCGCGCCGGATGGTTCCATCCGCGTGATGTCTGCATGAGTTGGATTTTGAGCCTAGCAACAGGGAGAAGGGAGCGAAGATGGCGAGGCTGCTTGGAATTTGCGCCCTGAGCGGCAATAAATCCCGGGCTCGACCACACGCTTTGACACGAGGCCATTGCGGTCGGCGCGCTGATGGGAGGTCGCAGCGGCTGGTACCTGATCGCGTACTGTCGGCTGCGCGGAGCCGGCCGTGATGCTGAGCGTCCAGTTGTGGAGAATTCAGATGACATGTCTTCAACTCACGCCACTCGACGGCGCACCAAGATCGTCGCCACCATCGGGCCCGCATCCGACCGGGAGGCAACCCTCCGAGGAATGATCGCGGCGGGCATGGACGCCGCCCGACTCGGGTTGGCACATGGTCCGGTCAGCGAAAGCGTAGAGCGCCTGCATCGGGTGCGCTCGGCGGCGGCGGCGGCCGGTCGGGAGATCGGGATAATCGCCGACCTGCCCGGTCCCAAGATTCGCGCGGGAGCCTACCCGGACGGAGGAGTCTTCGTTGCCGAGGGCGACGTCATAGAACTTTGCCCGAGCGCGGGACGAGAAGACATGAGCTCAGCCCAACGAACGGTCGTGGATCACCAGGGACTGATCGATGACCTGCGGGTGGACGACATCATCGCTCTCGGCGACGGTGGCGTGCGCCTGTCGGTGGTCGACATCGGTGACGGCAGGGCCACCAGCGTGGTCAGAAACGGCGGTCACCTGCAGGGACGCCCGGGAGTCAACCTGCCGGCGGGCCGCCTGAGCTCCAAGACTCCTACCCCTGAGGACCTTCGCCTGCTTGAAGTCATGTGCGACGCAGGTGTCGACGCTGTCGCGGTGTCCTTTGTCCAGGGCGCTGATGACATTCGTGCGGTGCGGCGCGCAACAGGACCGGACGGACCGATGCTGATCGCCAAGATCGAGACCCAGGACGCGGTCGACGGCATCGAGGAGATCATAGAAACCGCCGATGGGGTGATGGTGGCGCGCGGGGATCTCGGGGTGCGCCTCCCGCTGGAGGACGTTCCGCACCTGCAGAAGCGGATCATCAGGGCGGGGGTGTCGTATGGGCGCCCGGTGATCACAGCGACCCAGATGCTCGAGTCGATGGTGCTGGCGTCGGTCCCGACCAGGGCCGAAGTCACCGACGTGGCCAACGCGGTCTTCGACGGGACCAGCGCACTGATGCTTTCGGGTGAGACCGCCGTCGGTCATGACCCGGTCGGCGTGGTGGCGACGATGAGCCGGATTGCTGGGCGGGCTGAATTGGAGTTCGACTACGGCGCGTGGGGCACCAGGCTGGGTCGACAGCAGGTGGCGAACGCCTCCCGGACGTCCACGTCAGTGCGTATCACCGCCGCCATCACCGCGGCGGCCTGGCGCGCGGCTGCCTTCAGCGATGCCGCCGCGATCATCTGCTGCACCAACACCGGCGCCACCGCGCGCGCCATCTCGAGGTTCCGCCCCACCGCGCCGTTGCTGGCCTACACCCCGTCCGTGGCCGTGGCCCGTCAGTTGTCGATGGCGTGGGGCGTCAACGCGGTCGCCACCGAGCAATACCAGACTGCGGATGAGATTGTCTGGTTCGCGGTGAAGGACGCAGTCGAACGAGGCATCGCGCACCTCGGCGAGATTGTCGTGGTGCTCGTCGGCTCGCCCGAGGACGACGAACCGACGACGGACGTCCTCCGGATGGTGCGCATCCGCTAGCCGCGGTCAGGGGACCGGCACGCTCCCGGCCGCCGAGAAGGCGCCCTGGTCCGGCGACCACCACAGGACCTGGGAACTGGCGTCTGCCGGGACCAGAAAGCAGAGCCGCTCCGGCCCCGCAGCCGAGCCGCGCTCGATGCGCACCTCCGGCCAGGCTGGACACCCCGGGCCGGTGCTCGGCGCAACCTTGCCGCTGCCGCGGTACTGCAGGGAGAAATCGGCCGGGGTCGTGTGGCGATAGGACACTGCCTCTAGGAATTGCGCGCCGGTGTCGTTGCGGAAGGTGACGTCGAGAATCAGGCGGCCGCTCTCTGTGCTGCTGTGCTGGATATAGAGCTTGAGGCCGTCAAGCTCGGTGCAAGGGTGCGGCGAACATTGCGGGCTCGGGGTCGCGCCGCGACTCACCGCGCGGCCGGGTCGCAGGCTTTCGAAGGCCGCGATTGCCACCAGCACGACCGCCAGCACGGCGCCGGCGGCCGCCAGCCGGGGGCGCCAGGCGGACCTTTTGATCACGGTCATCGCAGCTATCTTCTCCTCACCCGGCTATCCAGCTCAAGTGTGGTCACTGCAGCGCTATCGCGTCACCCCTGATGAGCCACACGGCCGATGCGACAAGCGCCTATTCTGACTGGTCATATGCAACCTCGAATCGCACCCCTTCCGACCGAGGGCGACGACCCGTCGCTCAACATCTTCCGCACCCTGCAGCACAACCCGGATCTCTTTAAGGCCTTCGCCCGCTTCGGCGCGCATTTCCTGCGTGACGGGCTGCTGCCTGCCCGCGAGCGCGAGATCGTCATCCTGCGCACCGGCTGGCGGGCCGGCTCGGAGTACGAGTTCGGCCAGCACACCGTACTGGGCAAGGGTGCAGGCCTGACTGATGACGAGATCGCGCGCCTCGCTGACGCGGGACCGGGCGCCTGGGAGCCCATCGACCAGGCCCTCGTCAACATGGTCGACGAACTCTGCGACGACAACGCCGTCTCGCAGGAGACGTGGGACGCGCTCATGACCCGCTGGGATGTCCCCACGGTGATGGAGTTGCTGCTGCTCGCCGGCTTCTACCGCCTGGTCTCCGGGTACCTGAACAGCGTCCAGGTGGCGCTCGAACCTGCGACGCCTGGCTGGCCCGCCGGCGCGAATCCCACCCGACGCGCACCACGGGACGGAGAGGGTTGACCGGCGTACTTTCAGGTCGGCGCGTGCTGGTGGTCGGCGGCGGGACCCGGAAGACCGACGACGCGGATGCGCCAATGGGCAATGGCCGGGCGATAGCAGTCGCCGCGGCTCAGCAGGGAGCGGAGGTCGCGGTGAGCGACATCGAAGGCGACGCGGCCGAGCTCACCTGCGAGCTCATCCGTGCCGACGGCGGCAGCGCGCATGCGATGACCGCCGATGCCGCTGACGCCGATGCATGCGCCCAAGTGGTCGAGTGGGCGGCGCGGACGCTGGGCGGCCTTGACGGGCTCGTCCTCAACGTCGGAATCGGCAAGGGCGGCGGTATCCAGGGTACGTCGATCGAGGACTGGGACTCTGTGTTCGACGTCAACCTGAGGTCCAATTTCGTCACCCTGAAGGCCGCGCTGCCCCTGATGCCCGAGGGCTCGTCGGCGGTACTGATCTCGTCGGTCGCCGGGCTTCGACCGGGCAGCGGAATACCTTCCTACGACACGTCGAAGGCCGCCCAGATCGGGCTGATGCGCACCGCCGGCCGGGAAGCCGCCCGCACAGGCATCCGGGTAAACGTCGTCGCCCCCGGCCTGATCGACACGCCCCTCGGGCGCCTCGCCACCGCCGGCCGTCCCAGCCGCGGCCGCACCCCCGTGCCGCTGAGTCGTCAGGGCACGTCAGAGGAGGTCGCGGCCGCGGTCGTCTTCCTCCTGTCTGACCAGGCCAGCTACATCACCGGCCAGGTCCTGGCAGTCGACGGTGGACTGTCTACGCTACTGTGACCACCATGCGGCATCGCGTGCTTCTGCTCAACTCGGCGGTGGCCTTCGCCCTAGCCCTCATGGCGATGATCACCCTCCACGAACTCGCACATGGCGTGGCCGCCCTGATGCAGGGTCAGCAGCCGGTGATCCACCCCAGCTCCGAGGACGACAACGCGGCCACCGTCGGCGCGAAGGTATTCATCGCACTGGCGGGACCTCTTTGGAGCCTGGTATCAGGAGTGGTTGTTCTGGCTCTTCCGCAGGTGCCGGCGTCCCGGGCATTCTGGCGTCTGGCCGTCCTCTGGTTCGGCCTCCTCAGCGTCCAGGAATTCTCCGGCTACCTGTTCGTCGGACTATTCACCAACGTCGGTGATATCGGGTCGACCTACAAACTCCTGGGCAGCCCGATCTGGCTGAAGCGGGTTGTGTTCGCGGTCGGTGCCGCACTGACCTATTTGACCGCCAGGGTTGCGACCAGGCGGCTGCTCGAGGTGACAAACACCTCGGGCGACACCGCTGCGCAGATGCGCGCCCTTGGTCTGTTTGCCTGGTTGATCGGAGTAGCCATCGTTGTCATCGTCAGCCTGCCGAACTCCGAGAGGTCATCGCATTCGGCGATCGTTATTTTCGAGCTCCTGGGCACGCTCACGTCGGGAATCTTTCTGGTCTATGTGAGGTGGCTCTCGAAGGTCATTCATGTACCTCCTCTCAGCCCGGCCTTCAGGTGGCCGATCGGTGGAATATTGGTGATGCTCGCGCTTGCGGTTGGGCGCCATTTACTGTTCGTCCCCGGCCTGACCCTTTAGGTCCGTGCACCCTCAGGCACTCAGCCTGGCGACGTCCGCAGTGGACTCGTCGGAGAGAACGCGCCCGTCCTGGAGCCGGATCATCCGGTCGGTCCTGGCAGCCAGGTCAGGGTCGTGCGTCACGATGACGAAGGTGACTCCCTCCTCCTCGTTGAGGCGGCGCATGAGGGCAACCAACTCGTTCGAGGTCTGGGTGTCGACCGCACCAGTGGGCTCGTCGGCGAGCACCAGGGCGGGGCGATTGACCAGGGCCCGGGCGATGGCCACTCGCTGCTGCTGACCCCCGGAGAGCTGGTCCGGCCGGTGCGTGAGACGGTCGTCGAGGCCGACTGAACTGAGCAGCCGCCGGGCCCGATCACGCCCTTCCTGGTTGTCGCTCTTCGCATAGCGCAGGGGCAGCAGGACGTTCTCCAGGACGCTCAGTCCGGGCAGCAGGTTGTACTCCTGGAAGATGAAGCCAATCTGCCGGGCGCGCATATCGGCGCGGCGCCGATCCGACAGCGTCGCGCTGTCGACACCATCGATGAGGATGGTACCGGCGGTGGGGCGCAGGAGCAGCCCGGCGAGATCCAGGAGGGTTGTCTTGCCGCTGCCCGAGCGACCGACGACGGAGACGAACTCACCGCCGCAAATCTTGAGGTTGACCGCGTCGAGCGCGGGGATCAACTGCCGGGCCTGGACGTAATGCTTGGTGAGATTGACCATTTCGATATTTGCCATTTCCTTTCTCCCTGTATCTATTTGGGGGGTGTTCAGCCGGCGTTCCGAAGCGCCGCGACGGGGTCCATTCGAGCTGCGCGCAGCGCGGGGATGACCCCGGCGAGCGTGGCCATACCCACCGCAAACCCGATGCCTAGCACGGTCAGGCGCGGGGTGACCAAAAAGATGTTCATGTTGCTGGCCTTGCCCATGGTGTCGATCAGCTGCGTCAGGCCGAGGCCCAGCAGGTAGCCGGTGACACCACCGATTACGCCTATGATCGCGGCCTCCATCATGTAGTCGCGCATGATCGTGCCGACCTGGGCGCCAAGGGCCTTCTTGAGGCCGATCTCGCGCACCCGCTCAGACACCGCCATGATCATGGTGTTCACCACCGAGAGGCCGCCGATGACCAGTGCCAGCAGCGCCGCCGCGGTGATCACCGCGGTGAAGATGGTGCCGGTGGACTTGAACGACGCGACCACCTCGCTGGGACGTGAGGCCTTGACCGATGGCACCTGGGCGTTGATCCGGTCGGCCAGCTTGTCGAGCTCGGCCACCGATGCACCCGCCTTCCCATGAACAACGAGCCCCTGGCTGAAGGCGGTGACGTCGACTGACTGACGAACGGCCGGCGCCAGGCTGTCAGAGAGGAGCATGCGGGAGTCAGCGGTGCTGACCAACCCCATCGAATCGGTCCAGGCACCGGTTGCCGCCATCAGCCCGACCACCTTGAAGGGGTGGCTGAGAAAGGTCGAGGGTGCGTTCTTGGGCTTCTTCGGCAGGTCCACCGTGTCACCCAACCGGGCCTTGAAGTCGTTGGCGATGCTTGACCCGAGCATGACTTCGCCGTTGGCAGCGAGGTCACGGCCCTGCCCCAGCGCGATCTGGCCGGCTCCGGCTCCGATGCTGTTGGGGGTCTCGTTGCCGATGATGTCGGGGGCACCCATGGAGATGAAGGACCCGCCTGGCGCCGCCAGCGTGTTGTACGTCGGGTAGACACTGGTGACGCCCTCGATGGAGGAGATCGTGCTCGCCGCCGACAGCGGTAGGAGCCCGGTCGTCTGGCCGTCGGGCGGGCCCACGGTGAGGTTGGTGGCGAAGTACTGCTGGCCCTGGCCGAGCATAGTGTTGAAGTGCTCGGCGAGCGCGCCCATGGTGGTCAGGGCGAATATGCCGATCACGATCCCAGAGATCGTCAGCAGGGAGCGGAGCTTCCGCCGGCCCAGGTTTCGCAGAATTTCAAGCAACTTGTTTCCTCCTCGAGCCATCAGGTGGCCGGCTCGTTGGGCCGTGACCATCGTCCCGTCTGCGATCGGGCGCGTCGTCCCCCGGCGGTGGTCAATCCGTCTGCATCGAGTGCGGTAGCTCCGACCCCTGGCCTACCCCAGCCGGTGTACCCACCGATCAACCCTGGGGGGATGCCCTCGCGCCCCGGCGCCCGCTAGATTGGAACCATGGCACGGCTGCGCAAGGCGATCGACGGCCCCTGGCCCCGAGCCCTCGGGGTCCTGGCTCTCATCTTCTTCACCGTCGCGGGCTCGATCGGGGCGGCCCAGGGCGGGCCAGCGCCGAACCATCTCGATGCGTTCGGCGTGGCCCTGATCATCGGTGCGGGGGCCACGCTGTGGTTCGCGCCGGCCCACAAGACTGCTGCTTTCCTCAGTTGCCTCGGTTTGCTTCTGGTGTACTTCGCGTTGGGCTACATCACCTCCTCGCCCTGGTGGTTCGCGCTGATCTTCGTTACCTCCCGGGCGGTCATCTGGAACCGCCCCATGCGGACAATCGCTGGGGCCGCCCTGGCCTTCGGCTCGATGGTTCTCGCAGCGTATGCGTTCAACACGCCGGGTCGCGGTCACTGGGAGCCCTGGGCTGTACTCACCACGGTCGCGCTGGCCGCGATCGCCGGCCACGTCGTCGGCTACAGCAACCACCGCTCCGAACTTCGCTCCGCGCAGGCGCGTGAGGATGATGCCCAGCGCCGGATCACCGAGGAGAGGCTGCGGATCGCGCGCGAGCTGCACGACGTGGTCTCCCACAGCATTTCGCTGATCAACGTCCAGGCCGGCGTCGGCGCCCACGTCATAGACACCCGCCCCGACCAGGCCAAGGAGTCCCTGTTGCTCATCAAGCAGACAAGTAGGGAAGCACTGCGCGAGCTGCGCGCCATCCTTGGGGTTCTGCGCCAGGTCGACGACGCCGAGGGGCGCATGCCGGCTCCAGGGTTGGGCCAGCTCGAGCACCTGGTGGACGCATCGCAGCGTGCGGGACTGAAGACTGTCCTGCTCGTCGAGGGCACCGCTCAAACTCTCCCGCCGGATGTCGACCTGGCCGCCTATCGGATCGTCCAGGAGTCGCTGACCAACGCATTGCGCCACGCTGGCACCGCCGAGGTGGAGTTGCGTCTCACCTACCGCGCCGAGGAATTGCTGATCGTGGTGGCGGACGATGGGCGTGGCGCGGCCACCCCCGAGATGACCGAAGGCGCCGGACACGGCATTGCCGGGATGCGCGAGCGCGCGACCGCCGCGGGGGGCCTGTTGGAGGCGGGACCGCGTCCCGAGGGCGGCTTCCGCGTTCGCGCCACCCTCCCGCTGGGTGCGGGGTGATCCGGGTTCTCCTGGCCGACGACCAGGTCCTGGTACGGGCGGGCTTTCGAGTACTGATCGAGTCGGCGGACGACATCGAAGTTGCCGGCGAGGCAGGCACCGGGGGGGAGGCGGTGGATGGCGTGCGAGATGTCCACCCCGATGTCGTCCTGATGGACATCCGGATGCCCGGGATGGACGGACTGCAGGCAACTCGCGCGATCGTCGCCGATCCTGCCACGGCCTCAACCAGGGTCCTGATCCTGACCACGTTCGAGGCTGACGAGTACGTGTTCGAGGCGCTCCGGGGCGGCGCCAGCGGGTTCCTGCTCAAGGACGTTGAGCCCGCCGAGCTGCTCCACGCCATCCGCATCGTCGCCGCGGGGGAGGCCCTGCTTTCCCCCAGCGTCACCCAACGTCTGATCGCCGAGTTCGCGACGGTCGCCCGCCGCCCTGTGCCCGGGGCCGAGCTTGAGGGCCTCACCGAGCGCGAGCGCGAGATCCTCGTGGCGGTGGCATCCGGGCGGAGCAACGACGAGATCGCCGCCGCGTTGTTCCTAAGTCCGGCGACGGTGAAGACCCACGTCAGCAGAACCATGTCGAAGCTGGACGCGCACGACCGAGCGCAGTTGGTGGTGATCGCCTATGAGAGCGGGTTGGTCACCCCCGGGTCGCCAGCCTAGCTCTTGTTGCCGGACCGCCGCCTCGGCGGCGGTCCGTAATCCTCATAGCCCGGGTACACGGATGCCGTCGATTGCATCGGCCGGCCGGTGTGCAGGTCAGGGTCAGCCGCAGCCGCTGGTCGACCCGCAGTTGAGGCACTTGTAGCAGGCGCCCGCCCGGACCATGATCGCCCCGCAATCGGAGCAGGTCATGCTGTCGGTCAGCGACACCGTCACCTTGGCCTGGGTACCGCCGACGCCGGCGGCCAGGACGCGGAGTTCGTCGCCCGAGTCAGAGCCCGACGCCATATCGGGCTTGGCCACCGGTGCCTTGACCGGCTTGGGCGCCTCGACCGCCTTTGACTCCGGCTTCGGAGCGCGCTTGATGATGCCGATCGCCTCCTTGCCCTCCTCGTCGTAGAACTTGCTGGCCAGCCACCGGAAGATGTAGTCGACGATCGACTTGGCGATGGGGATCTCGGGGTTGGAGGTGTAGCCGCTGGGCTCGAAGCGCACGTGCGAGAACTTGGAGACCAGCGCCTCCAGGGGCACACCGTACTGCAGCGACAGCGATACCATGATCGCGAAACTGTCCATCATTCCCGACAGCGTCGAGCCTTCCTTGGCCATCTTGACGAAGATCTCGCCGGGCTTGCGGTCGTCGAACATCGACACCGTGATGTAGCCCTCGTGGCCCTGGATGTCGAATTTGTGGGTTATCGACTGGCGCTCGTCGGGCAGCTTGGACCGCACCGGGACGCGGGTGGCGACGGCCACCGGCTCGGCCTTTTTGTCGTCCAGCTTGGTGTTGAGCGGCTGGCTGCGCTTGCAGTTGTCGCGGTACACCGAGATGCACTTCAGGCCCATCTTCCAGCCGTCGACGTAGGCCTGCTCGATGTCCTCGACGGTGGCCAGCTCCGGTAGGTTGATGGTCTTGCTGATCGAGCCGGAGATGAACGGCTGCGCCGCCGCCACCATCTTGAGGTGTCCCATGTAGTGGATTGAGCGCTCGCCCTTGGCGGGCTTGAAGGCGCAGTCGAACACCGGTAGGTGCTCGGACTTCAGAGCCGGCGCCCCTTCGATGGTGTCGTTGTCGGCGATGAATCCAATGATCTTGTCGACCTGCTTGGCGTCGTAGCCGATCTTGTTCAGCGCGCGCGGCACGGTGCCGTTGACGATCTTGAGCAGACCACCACCGACCAGCTTCTTGTACTTGACCAGCGCGATGTCGGGCTCGACGCCCGTGGTATCGCAATCCATCATGAAGGCGATGGTGTTGTGGCTGACGAACCCGTTGGCGACATAGGTCACGTTCTCGGGCACCGAGAGGTCGTAGGTCATCTGCTCCTCGCCCAGTTCGGCGCTCTCGACCCTGTCGTAGTAGAAGCCCAGCATCTCGCCCAGGTCGTTGTTGCCCATGCGCTCCATCAGCGCGACGGCGGAGCGACGCGACACCATGCCGGTGCGGCTCTTCGAAACCAGCATTGTCTTGCGCAGGTTGTCGTTCTCCGGCAGCAGCATGTCAATCATCCCGCGGGACACCGGCACCTGGTCGTAGCGCGCGGCCTGGGGATGATCACCCGCCACCGCAAGCACCGACTTTCGAGCAGAGATGAAGCCCACGCGGTCGGCGAACTTCTGGCCGGATGACACGTTCAGCAGCCGAACCTGGTGCTTGAGGTGAGATCCCCAGCTGTTGCCCGGGTCGATCGTACGGCGGGTGCTGACCAGCCCCAGGGCCAGCAGCATTGACTGCAGGTCGAGCGCGAAATCCTCGGACACGGTCGTAACCGACGCGTATCCACTGGACACGGTCCCGTCCGACTCGAACAGGCCACGGAGGAAGGCGCCGTAGATGGTGGCGGCGTTGGCGTGGAGGACGGCGTCGGGGATGTGCGCGCCGTACCCCTTACCCCGATGTCCCTCGGAGGGAGCGGTCTTGGCGAAGCCACAGGCCTCCCACCACAGGGTCAGGCGGACCGAGTGGAAAGCCACCTCCGTGTACCCAGGCCGGGGCGACACGGCCGCCGACAGGCCGAAGAGCGAAGAGCCGAGCGTCACCAGGCGGTCGACAACATCGAGATCGGTATTGGCCACGCAGAAGCGCAGACCCTTGCTGTGCAGCGAGCCGTCGCCCATGAAGTAGCCGACCAGCTCGGCGAGATCCGGTGTCATCTGACGTGGCACACTACTCAGCGGATCCGAGTTCCAATGGGCCTCGGCCAGTGGGGGCAGAGCGACCTCTACCGAGTTGCCGAGCATGCCTCCCAGCATCATCGGCACGCTGTCGTCCTTGCGCACATCGGCCAGCCGGCGCCACTGCCAATCACCGTTGGCGTCCACGACCCTGATCCGGTGCAGCGGGGTACCCTGGATGCGGTAGCCGCGTTTGGTCTGGATGGTGACCACCGGCTCCACGCCGTTGACGTAAAACCTGGTCGCCTTGCGCGGGCCATCGTCTGTGGCAACCATCGCGTCGAGGTCCTGCCACTTCTGGCCGTTCGGATCACCGAGGCTGCGCAGGCGCACCAGGCCGCGATCGGTCATCACCAGGCTGTTCCCGGTCAGGCAACCAGTTGGAGCGAGCACCGTGGCCTGGGCATTGCGGTACCCGTGCTTGACGCCCAGCGCCACCGCTTCCTCCCATGCCTGGCAGGCAGCCTCGACCGGGGCGTCCTTGGACACCTTGCGATCGATGTTGTAGCTCGCGGCCATGTGCTTGTTCATGACGCGCAGCATCGGCTCGCGGTTCTCCGCGAAGAGCTCGAAGGGCCCTCCGCAGGCAGCCGCGATCCGTGAAGATTGCGCGTACGCTTCCGCCGTCATCAGCGAGGTCACGGCGGCGCCGTAGGCGCGCCCCTCATCGCTGTCGTACGGAAGTCCCTGGGACATCAGCAGCGCGCCAAGGTTGGCAAAGCCAAGTCCCAGCGGGCGCAGTTTCAGCGAGTTTTCGCCGATCTTGGGGGTGGGGTACGACGCGTTGGGAACGATCATCTCCTGCGCCGTGATGGTGATCCGCGTTGCGTGCTTGAAGTCCTCGGTCAGGAACGTGCCCTGGTCGTCGATGAACTTCATCAGGTTGAGGGACGCCAAGTTGCATGCCGTATCATCTATGAACACAAATTCTGAGCAATTGGCTACCACTAAACCTGATACCACGTAGGAGTGGTTCTTGGGTTCGGTGAGGTTGTAAGTCAGCTCCGTCCCGTCGGTCTGCCGGTCCCTTAGGTGGGTCGCCACCTTGGTCTTGTACTGCGAGAAATGGAGGAGGTCCTCGAGCCGACGCATCTTCGAGTCGAGGCTGAACCCGATCTCTTCGTAGAAGCGCTTGACATGGGTCCCGCTGATACGAAGGTCATGGGCGACCCCCTTGCCCTCGTATGTCACCTCTTCGCCGTCTTTTCGCGTGTAATGGAAGCTGTTTTGACCAGGCGTCACCGGCTGCGAGTAGATCCGTGACGAAATCCCGTATGTGGTCAGCAGCTTCTGAACATCGCGCACCAGCTTCTCGGACCGGGAGCCGAGTCCGACATACCTCGTCTCCGCGCCGACATGCACGCAGCCATCCGCGTCGAACAGTCCCCGCAGGAAGGCGGCGGCGATATCCGGAGGAGCCTGCTTGATGGCCCACGGAACGACCTTGTTGGCTGAGCCGCTATCGGCCATGCCCAACGCTTTGAAGAAACGCGCGAAAACCTTGCGGCCCGTACGAACCTGCGCGGTGCCGTTGCCTTGGTGGGAGATGCGAGATTGGAAACCGGCGCTCATGCTGGTTACCAGCTCGTGGTGCTGGGGCATGACCGCTCCCTGCTCCTCCTCGGTTCCGTAGACCGTACCGACCACCTCGAGCTTCTCAGATACAAAGCCGTCACCCACCATCCAGCCGAGATAGTGCGCGAAATCGGCGTTCCACCGAGTGGGGAACTCGACCGGCTTTGAAAGGTGATCGTCCTTGGCGCGGTAGTCGGCGGAGCTAGCGGAGACCGGGATGTCGTATGAGGCATCGACGGCCACCGCCTTGTGCGCCAGCGTGAGGACACTGTCGACCTTGGTGAGATCCTCCGCGCGGACGTAGCCGCGGTTGGTGGTCCAGAAGCGATGGTTCGGTGTGCACCGCACCTCCATCCCGTTGGCGAATCGCAGCCGGAAGACCTCCTTGTAGCCGGTGATCATGAAGGCGCTGGGGCTGGTCACATCCAGGGTGTCGGCGGGTGCGTCGGGGCTGGTGGCGTCATGCGTGTAGACACGGAACGTCTCACCTTTGTTGACACGCGCGAGGAGCTCGGTGAAGCGGATCAGGCCCTTGGTTGTGTGGACCTCGGTGTCGCCGGTGAAGCACGGGTTGGTGGCGTTGATCCGGGCGGTGTTGGCGACGCAGTTCCAGTCCTGGATGATGGTGTCGTACTGCATCCCAGGATCGCCGCAAACCCACGCCGCGTCGGAGATCTGGCGCATCAACTCCCGGGCCTTGAAGGCCTTGAGCGGCTTGCGGTCGGTGACCGTGAGGGTGTGCCAGTCGCTGTCGTTCTCGACAGCCTTCATGAACTCGTCGGGGACACGGATGGAGTTGTTGGAGTTCTGGAAGAAGACCGAGCCGTAGGCCTCTCCGGTGTACGAGCCATCGTAGCCGGCGTCGATCAGCGCCCAGGCCTTCTTCTCCTCCCTGACCTTGCAGTTGATGAACTCCTCGATGTCAGGGTGGTCAACGTTGAGGATCACCATCTTGGCCGCGCGACGGGTGGCCCCACCCGACTTGATCGCGCCGGCAAAGGCGTCGAATCCCTTCATGAAGCTGACCGGGCCGGAGGCGGTGCCTCCGTGCTTGAGCTTCTCCATTGACCCGCGGAGCGCGGACAGGTTAACGCCCGCGCCGGAGCCGTACTTGAAGAGCATGCCCTCGGTCTTGGCCAGGCCGAGGATCGACTCCATGGTGTCCTCGATGGAGTTGATAAAGCAGTTGTGCACACTCACGTGGTTGGTGAGATACTCACCCGACGTGGTCTGGATGTCGTAGACCTCCTCCACGCCCAGGCTCACAATCGACACGATCGACTCCTCGCGAAGTGGCCCACACACCTTCAGCCCGCGCAGATTGAGAGCCGCCGAAAGCTTGGCCTGCTTGTCGCGCCCCACAAACCCGATCAATTCGGCAAACCGTGCCTTCTCAGACCCGATACCGATGGCGACCTCGTGCAGGTCACTGCGGCCGGTGCGCTTCTCCGTCTTGCGAATCCGGCGCGAGTAGATGCCCACGTTGTTGAGAAGCAGCTGGATGTCCTCGGTCCACTTCTCGCTGATGACCGCGAACCCGACCTTCCCCTGCTGGTTGCCAAGGGCATCCCCAGTGTTCAACGACACATAACCGTCGGACTGGAAGACGCTACGCAGGTAGGCGACAACACACTCCTGGGGCGCGGTCCAAAGGCGGCTGGGAACACGGATCTCATGGCGCCGACCGAGGATCTCCCAACGCTCGACGAACTCGCGAATCTTCTCTCCGTAGATGCGCACTCGACGGTAGTCACCGCCGTTCTGAAGAACGTGGGTCCGGACCTTGTGATGGATCCCGGGAAGGGCGACTTCCAGGTGACCGATCACCCACCGATACTCGTCCTCGTTGACCGTCTCGAATTCCACGGTCAGCGAGCGATTGGTCCCGTGCTCGTACTGACCTACGAATCCGTCGGCCTGCAGCCAACCCGCCAGGGCAGCTTCCGAGACCTCAACGTCGGTGGTCTCACTCATGAAGCGCTCGTAAACCGCGCTGTCGCTCGCCATACCTGCGGGCACCAGCTGCGCCATTGGCTGCCGGACCCGGTGCGGGAAGAGATGGAGTCTCATTCCGAGCTTGAGCTGGTCAACTCGGAGCCACGCCGCCGACTGACGACGTTCGCCCGCCGCTCTCACCAGGTGGTCGGCAGTGGCCTCAATGAAGGCCCCATTCCGCAACCCGACTCGAAAGACCTCCTTGAGACCATTCGCCTTGACGCCGACCACCGCCGTGATTCCGGTCGAGTCGTACACGGGCTGCCCGATGGCCACCTTCTCGACAAGCTCGCCGATGGGGATCAGACCATCCGGGGTGGAGATCAGGGCGCGGTGCGGTTGACAGGCAGAGCCCTGGGGCTTCTCCTCCACGCCGACGTTAAACCAAACAGGACTGTTGAACGCCATGCGCTGGGTGACACAGAGGAAGGCCAGCTCGGCCCGGAAGGCCTGGGCATCTTCGTCGGAGGCGAAGTAGCCCTGGGCCACGCCCCAGTCGGAGATGGTGTCCACGACGCGCCCGATCAGCTGCTTGACACTGGTCTCGCGGCGCGCCGTGCCCAGCTGGCCGCGGAAGTACTTGCTGACCACGACGTTGGTGGCCATCTGTGACCATGAGGCCGGGATCTCCACGTCCTTCTGCTCGAACACCACCTCACCCTTCTCGTTGGTGATGCTGGCGGTGCGCAGCTCCCACTGGACCTCGTCGAAGGGATGCACCCCGGGCCGTGTAAAGCGGCGTTCGACCTTCAACCCTGAACCGGTGATCGAAGCGGTCGTGGAAGATGGAATGGTGCGGCTCTTGGACACGTGAAACCCTCCGAAAGGACTACATGCTGAAACACAATTGGGACTGGATTTAGTCCTCAGTCACCCCGGCCGGGCCCCACGGTCCGCTTCCTCGGTGGAGGGCCTCGATATCTTGTACCCGGAATCCCGAAAAGTCAACATTCTGTATGCGCGCGACGAAAACCCACCATATCTAGTGGACAACCTGTTCAGAACTGTGCGCCCAGGTGTGCACAGGCGGGTGGAGAACCTGTGAATTCAGCCCCCATCCATTAATCTGAGCTGGGGATAACTGCCAGGCCTCCCCAACCCCGCAAGATCGCCGGGCGGCGCACGTTGCAGAGACAGGGTCGGTTTTTCGGGTTGGGAGGTTTTCTTGATGCTTCATGGCAGTTGGGCGCGCCGGCGCCGGGTGCTCCAATTGGTCGCGGCGGGCGCCGCGGCGGCCTCCGTTGTTTCAGTACTGGCGTTGAGCGGCAGCGCGTTCGATCCCGCGGTGCCGCTGACCGCCAACCCCGTCCGCAACGTCGAGCCGGTGGTGCTCACCGGCAGCCAGTTCCCCACCTGGTCCGCGGGCCCGGAGTTCACCGCTCACACGCCGATGTCCCCGGCCAATTCGACCACTGTTGACGGCGCCACAGGCCTGCAGGGCAAAGAGCCGGGCCCGCTACAGAGCGCCTGTTACGACGCCAAATCCAACTACAACGGCGCCGGCCCGACCCCTGACCCCGCGAACGGCGACCACAACTGCTACCAACCCTCGGAGCTGCCTCTCCGCACCCTGCCTGTGACCAAGGGCGTTGACCCGAGAAAGGTTCTGGGCTACCGCTGGAACGGCAAGAGGTTCGAGCAGATCCCCTTCCAGGTGGACCAGGTCTTCACCCGCTACCTCAGCAACAACGCCTCCGGCTTCGCCGTCTACTCCGGCGTCGACCAGGACACCAACTACGCCTATGACCGCGAGGGCTTCCGCTTCCTGGCCAACCGCCCCCCGGCCGACCCCAACAACCCGACCGCGGACGTCTGTACCGCGATCCCTTACAAGTCGCCCGATGCATCGTTTTACGACGGCCAACCCACCACGCCCTCGCCCAACGGCTTCCACCTGGTGGACAAGGACGAGATGGCCTTCATGGCCAGGGACGCAGGCAACCAGGCGCCGCCCGGCGCGGTGATGCCCACCGGCATCCTGGACTCGTACGCCGTCACCATCACCGACCCACAGACCAACAACCAGGGCTACGTCTACGTGGCGCTGTCAGGCGACCGGGGTCCGGCCGCCGAATACACCGCCGCCAACTCGCCCTACGTGCACTACCAGCGCGACAAGGACGCCGGCATGTTCGTGTACTCCCAGAGTTCCTATGGCGACTATGGCGCCGCCCCGAAAGCCTGGTACTGCAATCCCGACGGCACGCTGGCCCTCGACCCCAAGACCGGCAAGCCGGCCATCGGACAGCGTCGGCCCAGGGACACCGCCTGGGTCACGACCCCGCGGTACGCCTTCCGCTATGACGGCCGCTGGCTGATGACCGAGATCCACGTCTCTGACCACGACAACGGCTACATCGACAAAATGGGCGCCCTGCACAATTACGGCCCCAACATCGTCGACCGCTGGAAGGCCCGCGCGTTCCAGCAATCCCCAGGCGGCAGCACGCCCTGCTGCGGCTACGAGGAGGAGGCCACCAACTGGGGCGGCAGCTCCCAGTTGATGGGTGAGAAGGTCGGCCCGGTGCGCGTCATCCGCGCCACCTGGGGTGCCGACTCCTCAACCAACAACACCCGCCGTGAGGTCTTCTACGTCGACTCCGTCCGCTACCAGGACGCGCTGCGGGTGCATGTGATCCCGCCGCTCGACGGCATCTATGTCCAGCGCGACATGGCGGCCGGGATGGTCGACACGTACTACAACCCCTACCAGACCAAGGGCGTGCCGGTGCTGGGCGTCAACGAGTCTGTCTACGGCAACGTCCACGCCGGCTTCGGCCAGAACGGGGTCTGCTACTCCAGTGCCGACCAGCTTGGCGACACCCTCAAGAAGCTGTCGGGCGCCCCGACCCTCGCCGCCGCCCCGCCCGGGTCGGAGCCATGCAACAACAACAACGTCCACGGCGACTTCGCGCTGCCGGACGCCACGTTCTCCGGCCCGCCCGGCGAGCTGGCGTGGGAGGAGATGACCGGCAGCTACGGCACCCTGGTCGAGCGCTGGACCGCGCAGACCACCTCGCCCGCCGGCGTGGTCATCGGGGCCGCCACCTCGATGCCCTACTACCGCGACGATTCCTGCTTCGACGATGGCACCGGGAACGACCCCGGGCCGAAGATCAACCTGCGCAGTAAGGATGAGCCGAAGACCTGGTGGGTCGACCCCACAACCGGCCAGCCCACCTCGGCCATTACGGCGCCGACCGGTGTGCAGCAATTCCCCAGGCGCTGCTGGAACCACCACGTCGACGGGACGCCTTACAACATCCCCGGGACGCTGTCGTTCGACGCCACCAAGCCCGTTGAGAAGTCCGAGGCTCCGCCCAACCCACACTTCTCACCCATAGGCGACGTGCGCTACTTCCAGGGCGACATCGGCACCCACGGGCTGCACGTGGTCTTCATCGTCGACAGCGACAACGCTCAGCAGGCGGTGCCGATCGACGAGCTCGACAGCGAGCAGACCCAGGTCATCCTGCCGGGTCGTCAAAAGAACGTGGGCGAGTCCTACGGGCGCGCCTTCGAGAAACCCCTGGAGACCAACGCCACCCCGGCCCACGGGCTCGTGGTGCAGAACCTCGCCGCCCCGTCCGGATCGGCCGCGATTGCAACCACCGGCGGCGCCACCTCCGGGCATCGAATCGTCGCCACAACCGGTGTTCGGGGTGCCAACCGCGGTGCTGACGGCTCGAACGTGCGCCAGCGCCTGTGGGCGGTGCTCACCTCGCTGAGCGCCCACCTGGGCGACGTCGCCGCCCGTGCCATGGCTGTCAGTCCCAGGTAGGAGAAGCATCCGGCTGGACCGATCTTTACATTCGGCCTATCATTTCTTCATGCCTGCGGACCATCAGGACAAGCCACGCCGCGAGCGGCGGAAAGAACCCCGGCTTCCCGAGGAATTACTCGCCGTCATGACCGACAGCGCCGTCGCGGCGAAGTTGATCGGGGAGATGCCTGACGACGAAAAGCAGGAGAGCGCCGAATGGGTCGCGGAGGGCGAGGGCCGCGCTGACCGCGCCCGGCGTGCCGTGGAAGTTGTTCGCAGCGCGATCGCTCCCAAGAGGGGAACGCGGACCAAGTCCAAGAGCTGAACATTGGTAGCCTGACGCCCCTTGGCCAAGGCATTGCCAATCCTCCTGGTGGTCGCGGGCATCACCCTGATGACCGCCGGTCTGCTGTTGGTCTCGCGCTCGCTGCAGCAACTCCAGCGGGTGGGGGCCTTCAGCTCCCTGTACTGGGCCTCGTTCCGCCGCTATGCCCGGTACCGAGTCCGGTCACTCCGCTCCGCCGCCCGCGGACTGCTGGGCGTGGCGCTGGTCGGCGCCGGCCTGGCTGCGCTGTACTACGGGATGATCAGCTTCTACGCCGGGCGCCTGGGCGGCGTCACCGGCTGAGCTTCCCCACCGGCTCCTGAACCATCTTGCGTGCGCGGCCCCCGGCGCCCGGCGGCCCATCCGGGTGAAGGCGTCGCGAACCGATCCCACTGCCACCTGGACGCGCTCCTTGACGGCCAGGCGCAGCGGCGGCTGGGGGATGAACGGCCTGCCGATCTCCACGGTCAGGCGTTTGCCCGGCCGCAGCCGCCCGGTTCCAGTCAGCAGGATGGGAAGCAGCGGCTGACCGCTGTTCAGCGCGAAATACCCCACCCCGTCTTTCAGCGGTTTCAGCTGCCGATCCTTGCCGTACGCCCCCTCCGGAAAGATGAGCACGCGCTCGCCGGCGTGGAGCAGGTCGTAGACCTGGTTGACGGCGGTCTCATCGAGCTTCCCGCGGTTGCGACGGATCGGGAACACCGCGAGCTTCGGCATCAGCCACCTCTTGAAGCCGGTGTTGAACACGGTGCTCTCGTTGGCCATCGTGTGGATCCGCGGTTTTCGCGGCAGCGCGTACATGATGAAGATGGTGTCGGTCCAGCTCAGGTGGTTGCTGACGACCAGGCAGCCGCCGGCCGGGATGTGCTCCTGGCCGAGGATCTCGACCCGGAAAAAGAGGCCCACGATCACCCGGACCAGGACCTGCAGGACGTCGTAGAGCACCGCTGGTTCTAGCAGACAGTGGGTTACAGTCTGTCCGAATGATCAGTCGATTGGCACGCCGACCGGCGATCCGGGGGGTGGCCGCAGACCTGCTCAACCAGCTGAGCTTCCTCACCGTGGTGGCTTTGCTGCTGGCGATCATCATCTTCAGCGGAGCCAACCTGGGCCGCCGGGTGGGACTGATCCATACCAACCCGCTGCAGGCCTTTGGTGGTCCGCGAGATCCCACTCAGGGGCTCGACGCAGCCACCCGAGCCGAGAGTGGACTGGCGCCCCCACTGCCCCTGGGGGTGGCCAACCCGTTCACGCCTCCCTCCCAGCCCACCGCAGAAGATATCGGCGTGATCCCAGTGCCCAGCCCGCGAGACCTGGCCCGTCCCTTGCACAGCGGGACCTGGCTGCCGATCCTGATGTTCCACTATGTGCGCGACGTGTCGAGGTCCGACGTGACGGGTTGGACTCTATCGGTCTCGCCGGACGATTTCCGCAAGGAGATGGAGTGGCTCCGCGACCATGGCTACACCGCGATGACCATGCGCGACGTGGACCTGGTCCTCGCCGGCAAACGGCAGATGCCGCTCAACCCCGTCGCGCTGACCTTTGACGACGGCTATCGCGACTTCTACACAACTGCCGCGCCGATCCTGCGGGACACAGGCTTCACCGCAACCAACTACGTCCCCACCCAGCTCGTGGGCGGCAGCGCGTACATGACCTGGAACCAGATCCAGGAGCTGGACCGGGAGGGCTTCGAGATGGCCGCCCATACCCAGTACCACGTCGACATCAGCAATCTGCCTGACAACCGGGCGCGGGCGGAGGTGTTCGGTGCCAAGGCCGACCTCGAGAGCCACCTCGGCCACCAGGTGGTCGACTGGGCTTATCCATATGGTGGCGTCAGCGTAGCGGCGGCGGCACTCATCCGCGAGGCCGGTTTCTGGAGCGGGACAACGACCAACCCCGGCGGCTGGCACGACCCCACCCAGCTTCTCTACCTCAGCCGGGTGCGCGTGAGCGGCGGGGCCGGGCTCCAGGCGGTGATCAACGGCGTCACGCCGCCCCTGCCCATCCTCCCCCTGGTGCCGTCGAGGTAACTCAGTCTCCCCAGGACCGCACGTGGTCGATGGCGATGCGGACTCTGACGCGCTTCTGGTCGCGCGGATCGTAGTCCTTGCCGGTGTACTTCTGCGCAAGGTGATCGATGCCGTCCAGGCCGCCCTCCTGGGTGTCCTCCACAACGTGGCCCCGGATGCTCACCTGGCGGTATGGGTCCTCATGATCGTGCACCGCGACCGCGACGCGCGGGTCCCGGCGCACATTGGCCAGCCAGCCCCGTCCCTCCACCGAGTTGACCAGGATCTCGTCCCCGTCGAGGTCGCCCCAGATGGTCGTCGACCGAGGCGAGCCATCCTTGCCGAGGGTGGAGAGCGTGTAGAAGTTCTTGCCGCCCAGCACCGCCCGCTGCCTATCCGTCAGGGTTTCTATGCAGCGTCCCGCCGGAGCTTGTCCAGGGCCCTCTTCTCGATCTGGCGTACACCTTCGCGGGTCAGTCCGACGCGGCGGCCGATCTCGTCGAGGGTCTTACCCTCGCCGTCGGTGAGGCCGAAACGCAGCTCCAACACCAGGCGCTCGCGCTCCTCGAGCTTGGCCAGGCTCTCCAGGACGTCCGCGGGCAGACCCGACTCCGCCTGGGGGTCGGTGCCGTTGGGGTCAGGGATGAGGTTGGCGAGGGGGTTGCCCTCCTCGTCGATCTCGAGGTCCAGCGAGGTCGAGACATACGCGAGGCGCTGCAGATCCTCGATTTTGGAGACATCCAGGCCGGTGGCCTCGGCGATCTCCCAGGGCTCGGGGTCGCGGCCGAGCTTCTGGCTCAGGGCCTCCTTGGCACGCAGGGCCTTGGACCGCATCTCGTGCACGTGCACGGGGAGGCGGATCGGCAGGGCCTGGTCGGCCAGGGCACGCTGGATGGCCTGGCGGATCCACCAGGTGGCGTAGGTCGAGAACTTGAAGCCGCGGCGGTAGTCGAACTTGTCGACGGCGCGGAGCAGGCCGAGGTTGCCCTCCTGGATCAGGTCCGGGAGGGGCAGGCCGCGACCCTGGTAGCGCTTGGCGATCGACACCACGAGGCGGGTGTTGGCCTCGATGAGGTGCCGGCGCGCGCTCTCGTCGCCGTCCTCGGCCGCAGCGGCCAGGACCTTCTCGGAATGGGCGTTGAGCAGCGGTACCTTGCGGATCTCCTGCAGGTAGGACTTGACGACGTCGGGCTCATCAGGAGCCTGCGTGGTCTCCTTGGCCGCCGCCTCCTCACGCTCGTCGGTGATCATCGGGCGCTCGAGGATCTGCTGAAGGGTCGGCTCCCCCTCGTTTCGTCCGTTCCAGTCGCTCTCGGTGTTGCTCATTTCGTCCTTCAATCAATCGTCCCGGGGGAAGCAGCCCTCCGGGCGTCGCTGAACAATGTGCGCGTTCACTAGGTACAACTCCTGGAGACCCCCTGACCTTCCGGGGTTCGACGTTTGAAGTGGTGATGGGTCAGGGCGCGGGACGCCAGCGATTCCGCAAGTCCTGCGCCAGGAGTGCCCGTGGCGCGTTGTCGCATTGTGCCACAATCCGGCGGTTAAGACAAGCCCCATTGCCGCAACGCGTCATATACGCGGCACGCAAATCCGCCGAATGTTGCCGGCGTGGCAGCGAACTGGGTGCGTCGCCCCCGCCGACGCATCAGTAGGTCGAGTAGGGACTCCTGGAAGCGGCCGGGGCGGCCGAGCTCGGTGCGGCGCTGGGCGCGGTTGCGGGCGCATTGCCGCTGAGGTTCAGGGTGCCGACCATGCCGCGGGCCTTGTGATACTGGCAGAAGAACTGCAGGTCGGTGCTGCCCTTGGTGGTGAACACAAAGGTCAGGGTCTTCCCGGGATCCAGGTCCTGGTTGACCCCGAGCTCGGTGATCGTGAAATTGTGTTTGACGCTGTCGCGGTTGCTGACGGTCAGGGCAATCTTCTCGCCGGGCTTGGCCGTGATGACACCGGGGTTGAAGCGAATGTCCTGGGTGTCCATGGTGAGCTGGACCGTCCCGGGGTCGGCCGGCGAGCCGGTGGCAGTGCCCGATGAGCCACAGCCGGCGAGCATGAGCAGCACCGGGGCCGCGGCTACCCGAATTTTTGGCAGTTTCATCAGTCTCCTCCTGTGGGCCGTGGGGTCACGGCAGTGGATACGTCCGGCGCCCTGATTTGATACCAGGCCGAGTTACTGGAATACTCCTCCCGATGCTGCTCGAAGGGAAGCGAATCCTGATCACCGGCGTGCTCACGCGTCAGAGCATCGCCTTCAGCGTGGCCCGGCTGGCCCAGCAGGAGGGCGCTGAGGTGATCCTGACCAGCTTTGGCAGGGTTCGCAGCCTGACCGAGAAGACGGCTCGCCGCCTCGACCCGGTGCCCGAGATCCTGGAGCTCGACATCAACGACCACGAACAGGTGCTCGCGTTGACCGAACAGCTGCGGAGCCGCTGGGGCCGGGTGGACGGCGCGGTCCACGCGATCGCCTTCGCGCCGGCGGACGCCCTGGGCGGCAATTTCATGGAGACCCCCTGGGACAGCGCCCAGGTCGCCTTCCAGACGTCCACCTTCTCGCTGAAGGAGCTCGCCGTCGCCGTGGTCCCGCTGATGGAAGCGGGCGGCAGCATCGTCAGCCTGGACTTCGATAACCAGGTGGCGTGGCCGGTGTACGACTGGATGGGCGTGGCCAAGGCAGGCCTGGAGTCGGTGGTGCGTTACCTGGCCCGGTATTTGGGCCCAAAGGGTATCCGTGTCAACGCGGTCGCCGCTGGTCCACTGGCGACGGTGGCGGCCAAGGCGATCCCCGGTTTCTACCAGTTCGAGGAAGCCTGGAAGCAGCAGGCGCCGCTGGGCTGGAATGCCCACGACACCGAGGCCGCGGCGCGCATGGTCTGCGTACTGCTCAGCGACTGGGCTCCCAAGACGACCGGCGAAATGGTGCACGTCGATGGCGGATACCACGCCATGGGCGCCCCGATGGAGAGGCCCGTTGAGGTCGACCAGACGCCCACGGAGGCGGAGGACTGAGCCGGCGTCCCCCGGCGTAGCTGTAGATTGAGGCGGAGGACTGAGCCGGCGTCCCCCGGCGTAGCTGTAGATTGAGTCGGAGGACTGAGCCGCGTCAGCCGGCGTAGCGGTAGATGCTGCCGCTGTCGGAGAAATAGAGAGCACCGTCGGGGCCCTGTTTGACGTCGAGGGCGCAACCGTGGGGGCCGTCCTTCACGTCGCGCGGGCCGATCAACACTTTCATCGTGTCATTGGCAAATGTGCAGAACACGAAGTGCCCGGCATACGGACCGCTGGCGGCCCACGTCGCCCCTGTGGGGACGATGGTTGAGCTCTCGGAGCTGAAGTCGGGGCCGACACTGCCCGCGGGACAGCTCCCGCCGCCAATCGCGTGGCTGTACCCGTAGCACACGGGCCACTGGTAATTGGCCCCGGCCTGGACTACCTCGGCGGTGTCGTATCCGCTGCCGGGACTCCCGGCGTCGCCGGAAGGCCCGTTGTTGGTGACGAAGAGCCGGCCGTCGGGCGCGAAAGCGATACCGAACGGGTTGCGCAGCCCGTAGGCATACACAGGCCCGCAGAGGTTGCCCGGTGCCGGCTGCCCATCTGGTGTGTAGCGCAGAATTTTCCCGCGCGGGTCGCATTTGTCCTGGGCCGCGTCAGCGACGTGGGTCTCGCCGAGGGTGACGTACAGGTCGCCGTCCGGGCCAAAGGCCACGCGCCCGCCCTTGTGACAGCAATCAGAACCACCCGGCAGGCCGGCCACCACCGTGACCTCCGCGGCGCCGTGACCACTGCAGTCGTCGGTGAACCGGACCACGCGCTGGGTGCTGCGGTTGGTCTCGGAGTAAAAGGCGTAGACGAAGTGGTCGTGGCTGAACGTTGGGCTGATCGCCAGGCCCAGCAGGCCGCGCTCACTGTAGGCCCCAAGGGCCTCCGTGGTCACCGTGGGGACCGACGCGAAAGCCAGCGCTTTGCCATCCTGCCAGACGCGGATGGTTCCTGATCTCTCGGCGTAGAACAGGCGACCGTCAGGTGCGAACGCCAGCGCCGTCGGATAAGCCGCGGCGACGGTCGACTGCGGGGGGAGATGCCAGCCCGGGCAGCCGGTGGCAGCCGGAGAAGCCGACGCAACCTCCGTTGGACTCGCCCCTGGCGCCACGGGGCTGACCTGCGGCGGGTCCTTGATGCCGCTGGAACCGCAGCCGGCAAGGAGGGCCAGCGCGATGAGCACCCCGGGCCAGCGCGCGGTTGTGACCTTGCGTTGCGTCCTCAAAGCCTGCGCGACCCTGAGGCTAATCCTCTGCGGCCATCGTCGCGGCGGCCAGGATCTCTTCCAGCGAAGCGTGGTCGCCTGCGAAGCGAGCGCGCTGAAAGAGCACCGGCCGGCCGCCCGCAGCGACCACCAGGGTGCCTCCCTGCTGGAAGGCGTCCCCCTGCGTACTCACCTGGCGGAAGCCTCGCGACATGGCATCGACTCCCCGCGCCAGCGACGCGGGCCCGAGCGTGTAGCGAACCCCACGGCGAAAGCCCAGCGCCTTGTAGGTCTGCTTCTTGGTGTCAACCAGCGAGCGAAGGCCCTTGCCGTGGGTCTTGTCAAAGTCCTGGGCGTGGGCCAGCGTCCCATTGCCGATGATCGCGACGTTGGCCAGCTTTTCCAGCCTGCCTCTCATGCCGCGCAACTGCGCGGCCTGCTCACGGCAGAACAGTCAACCGTAATGTCGCAGGAAGACCATGGCCGCGGGCTTCGTCTTCCACAGCAATCCCAGCGCAACCGTCGAGCCGTCGAGCTCCTCGAGCTTGACCGCACCCAATTTCTTGATGGCATTGTCGGGCGGCAGCTCATCGCTGAGCGCCTCTGCCTCCTGCTCACGCGCCTCCGCCACGATCTTCTGGACGGTCTGCAGGTCGACGCTGTGCGGGCGGGCCATTGCGGCAGTCTACCGGCGCGGAGGTGAAGCTGCCGAACGCCCGATGTAGTTGAGGGCCTCATCGTGCAGCAGCCCGTTGCTGGACACTCCGCTCCCGCCCTCGGCAGTTGAGACACCCGCGAGGTCGCTGAAGCGGCCGCCGGCCTCCTCGACAATCACCTTGATCGCGGCCATGTCCCAGAGGCTGACGACGGGGTCGATGGCGATCTCGGCGCTCCCCTGGGCGACCAACATATGCTGCCAGAAGTCGCCGAAGCCGCGGGTGCGAGCGCACCGCCTGGAGAGCCCGATGAGTGACTCCTCATGGCCGCCGTCGCGCCACTCCTCAAAGCCCGCGTGGCACAGCTGGGCCTGGTCCAGGTTGCCGATCCGCGACACCGAGAGTCGGCGGTCGCCGCTGAACGCGCCCTCTCCCCGGCTGGCCCACCATCGCGCGCCCAGCGCGGGCGCCGAGACAACCCCGACGGTGATCTCGCCCTCCTCCTCGAGTGCGATCAACGTGGCGAACACCGGGATACCGCGGATGTAGTTCTTGGTCGCATCAATGGGGTCGAGGATCCATCGCCGGGTAGCGTCGCCGGCGGCGCCGTACTCCTCCCCCACCACCGCGTCGCCGGGGCGCTGCGCCGTGAGAATCTCCCTCATCGCCTGCTCCGCCTCCCTATCGGCAATTGAGACGGGCGTGCGGTCGGGCTTGCTCTCCACCCGCAGGTCGACCGAGCGGAAGTGCCGCATGGTGATCGCGTCGGCCACGTCGGCCAGGTGTTGGGCAAGCTCAAGGTCCGGGTTCATCCCGGCGGATTGTATTCGCCCCGATAGCCGCTTAGAAGTGGATCCCCCGCATCAGTTGACCGAGGACCAGGCCCTCGATGCCCACCTCCTGCTCGGGTTTGGCGCCGTTGCCGCCGCCCTCCTTCTTCTTGCCCCCGGTCTCCGGAAACATGTGGTATGCGCCGGTCATCACCAGGTGCAGGAAGCCGGGGGCCGCAACGTCGACCACCTCACCCAGCTTGCCAAGCCGGGTCGAGAGCTCCTGCGGCCGTCGCAATATCGCCTCGACGACCATCTCAGCCGCTTCCTCCGCCTCGATGATGGGGAAATTGGAGTAGAAGGAGGTCGGCGCGATCATCGGGGTCTGCACCAGGGGCATGTGGACATTGGTCACTGTGATCCCGTGGTGAGCAACCTCCGGCGCCAGGCAGCGCGAGAAGCCCTCGAGCGCCGACTTGGAAGCGACGTAGGCGGCGAACCGTGGCGGAAACGCCTGGGCGCCGATCGACGAGATGTTGATGATCTGACCACGGCCCTGCTGGATCATGGTCGGGAGAACTCCCAGGATCAGCTTCACGGCGCCGAAGTAGTTGAGCTGCATCGTCCGCTGGAAGTCATGGAAGCGGTCGTAGGACTCTTCCACCGAGCGCCGGATCGAGCGGCCGGCGTTGTTGATCAGGATGTCGACATGGCCGTGGTCGGCGACGACCTTGTCGATCATCTGGCCACAGGCATCGGTGTCGGAGAGGTCTGTGGGGTAGACCCACGCCTTGCCGCCATCGGCCTCGATCTGGCCCTTCAGCTCGTCCAGTTTCTCCTTGGTGCGAGAGACCAGCATGAGGTGCGCACCGCTGCGCGCCAGGGCCTTGGCGCTGGCCTCGCCGATACCACTGGAGGCGCCGGTGATGACCACCACCTTGCCCCCGAGGGCCGCGCGAAGGTTGCGGTCGTTGGGCAGTTCGGGGTCCAGGTGGCGCTCCCAGTAGTCCCAGATCCGCCACGCGTAGCTGCGCAGGTGGGGGCAGGTTATGCCACTGCCCTCCAGGGCGCGCTGCGACTCGGTGGCGGTGAAGATCGCGCGGTTGCTCATGTAGTCGAGCGCCGTTTGGGGGATGCGGATATTCTCCAGCACCTGGTCTCGCAGCCTCTGCACCGCGGGGATGCTGCCGATGGCCTTCTTCACGTCGTCGGGCACCATCGAAGTGGCGCGGCGATCGAAGCGCATGGTGAACTCCGGCGCGTGCCCGGCGCGGGCGAATTCGTTCAGGGTGTCGCCAAGCGATAGCGGCTTGGGGTCGACAATGTGGAAGGTGCGCCCGTCCAGGCCGTCCTGGTGGCCGATGTGGTCTATCGACTTCGCCACGAAGTCCACCGGGACGATGTTCAGGGCATAGCCTTCCGGCCCCAGCAGGGGTGCCCAGTTGGGCAGGGACTCGCGCAGGCGCTGCATGATCTTGAAGCCGTAATAGGGGCCGTCGATCTTGTCCGCCTCTCCGGTCTCCGAGGACCCGATGACGATTCCCGGACGGTACACCCGGAAGGGCACCTTGGCCTCTTCGCGGACGATCTTCTCGGCCTCGTACTTGGTCTGGTAGTAAGGATGGCTTAGGTCCTGCCCCTCCTCGAACATCTCCTCGGTGAAATCGCCCTTCCACTTGCCGCCGGCCACGGCAATCGAGCTGATGTGGTGGATGCGCGCCGCGCCGACCTTGTTGGCCAACTGCACGATGTTGCGGGTGCCCTCCACGTTGGCCAGGCGGTTGGCTTCCTCGTCGGCCTCCAGGTCGTACACCGCGGCGAGGTGATAAACCTCGACACCTTCGAGCTGCGCATGGTCGGACTGGGCCACGCCCGCATCGGCGCGGGTGATATCGCCCTCAACAACGTGGATGCGGTCCTCCGCACCGAGTTGGGCGATCCGCGCCTGCATCTTTTCCCGCGACTGCGGGCGAACCAGGACGTGAACTTCGCCGTCGCGCTTCAACAGTTGATCGACCAGGTAGCGGCCGATGAATCCGGTGGCACCGGTGACCAGGTACTTCATCCAGCTCTTCTCCTCTCTACCCGCGAAAACGTCGAACCCCGAGCCGAGAAGGATAGCCGCTATTAGGCCTCAGGACTCCGAGGCGCGTTGGTAGCGGACACGGCCTTCTTGAGTGCCGCGGCAGCAGCGGCCACCGCGCCGACGGCGGCGAACGCCCGGGTCGGGAACTGATCGGGGTGGCTGGTGTTCGGCAATTGCAGGTTGCTCGATGTCGCCCTGCGGGTTGCGGCAGCCGCGCCTAGAGCATTGAGCACCTCGTCGGCCGCACGCACGCCGGACTGCACGGCGCCATCCATGTATCCGGCCCAGACGGTCGCAGTCTCGGTCCCCGCCCAATGGACGTTGCCGATCACCTTGCGCAGCATGTTCTCCCCCGCCGCATTCTGACCAAACGAGGTCCAGACGCCGGTTGGGAAGAACGCCCCGTAGCAGCCGCCGGTGTACTCCTCATTGGCCCACAGCATCTCGACATAGCCATCAGGCGCCCCGGGGTAGCTGATGGGGTTTGCTGCTTTCGGGCCGAAATATCGAACAAATGAGTCGATCACGCCCTGGCGCCGCTCCGCGCGGGTCTTCTGGCCCCAGATTCGGCCGTCGTCTCCCTCCATGAACCCCATCAGCACTCCGGGGTGCGCGTTGGGGGTTCCGTCATCGGGGTGGGGCGTGTTGTCGAACGTGATCTTCACCGGCCCGGTGTCGCTGGTGGCCTGGCCGGCGAGCCCGGCGTCACGCCAGAACGGGCGATCGTAGACGCACTGGACCTTGATGACGGTGCCAAACGGGGTGCGCTGGGTCAACTGCTCGCGGAGCCCTCCATCCGGGGACATCTGGTGCAACGCGGGTTCGAACTCGATGCGCCCAACGATATGGGGTGGGATGGCCACGATGACCCGCTTGCCGGTGACCGCGAAGCCGTCGCCCTGGACCTGGACCAGCCCGCCGTTGTGGACAATCCGGCTGACTGGGGACGACAGATAGACCGGGGTTCCCGCCGCGGCGAGCTCGGTGGCGACGTTGATGGAGATCTGCTGCGAGCCGCCGACGAAACGGCTGTCCTGGGCACCCGCCCCGGTGTTCACCAGGTTCTCGAACGACCCCGCGGAGGATATGTACCAGAGGACGTGGAGCAACGACATGTCCCGCGGCTCGGCGCCAAACACCGCCTCGATGGCCAGGTTGATCAGGGAGTTGGTGGCCGACCCGGCGGGCTGCCGTGGTGGGGTCAGGTTCTCGCGCATCCAGGTCTCGAAGGTCTGCGCATCCCAGTCGCGGGCGCTGGGATGAGCGTACGGTTTGGCGGAGTCGAAGTTGCCGCCCACCGCCTGCGATTTTGGGCTGGCCATCATGTCCAGGAGGTTTTCGGCGAAGGCGGCGTTGGGGGCGCCAGGGTCTGGCGGGATGCGGCCGAATGGGGGCACCTGGACGGCCCCGTAGGTCTGGCGCACACCGCTGTTGTAGTCGACGTATTGGCCGACGTTGAACGTCTTGTAGATGTCGACCTTGACCTCCTTGGCGAGGTCGAAAAGCCGCTGCTGGGGGGTGGGATCAAACGCCTGGGCGTTGTTGCTGGGCTGCCCCGGGAGCGGCCCGATCCACTGCCCCCCGACCTCGATCACATGGCTGCCGAGCTGGTGGTTCAGCGTGCGCCCGCCGACGCGGTCGCGAGCCTCGAGCACGATCACCTTTCTGCCCGCGGCGGTGAGCCGACGGGCAGCCGAGAGCCCGGCGAGCCCGGCCCCCACGACCACCACGTCAGCGCTGGCGGTCCCGGCAAACCGCGGACCGGCGGCCGCCGCCAGCGCCGCCTCACCCTGGAGGCCCAGTCCCGCACCAAGGGCCACCCCGGCCCCGGCGGTGGCGGCTCCGCCGATGAAACGCCGCCGCGAAATGTCTCCGCGCGGGCTCACCTCAGGTTGGGATGAGGACCACCTTGCCGGTGGTCCTCCCTGACGTCACCGCCTGCAGCGCCTCGGGTGCCCTCTCCATGGGGTAGGTCGCCGAGATGTGGGGCTTGATCTTTCCGTCCTCGTAGAGCCGGAACAACTCCCGTGCCGCGTCGTCGATGAGGGCCGGGTTGTGGATCATGTAGGCGCCCCAGTGCAAACCCACCACGGAGTAGTTCTTGACCAGCACGTGGTTGGCCCTGGCCTCGGGAATGCGGCCGGAAGTGAAGCCGATGACCACCAGGCGGCCCTCAAACGCGATGCACTTGGTGGAGCGATCGAAGACGTCGCCGCCGACCGGATCGAAAATCACGTTGGCCCCCTTGCCGCCGGTCAGCTTCTTGACCTCGTCGGCAAAGTCCATCGTCTTGTAGTTGATCGCATGGTCGGCGCCAAGCTGCTTGCACAGCTCGACCTTTTCGTCCGAACCGGCGGTCGCGATTACGGTTGCGCCGGCCACCTTGCCCAGCTGAATGCAGGCGGTACCCACGCCGCCGGCGCCGCCATGGACCAGCAGCACCTCGCCGGCTTTCAGGTCACCGCGCACATGCAGCGCAAAGTAGGCGGTCTGGTACACGACGTTGAACGCCGCGGCGTCCTCGAAGGACATCGAATCCGGGATCCTGCGCGCCAGCATCGGCAGGGTGTCAGCCTCCGACGCGTATCCCCCCATGCCCAGCTTGTTCATCCCGAAGCCGGTCATGATGCGGTCGCCCGGAGCCAGGTGCGAGCCCTCCGGGGCGGACACCACCGTACCCGCAACCTCGCCGCCGGGGGTGAAGGGGAACTCGGGTTTGGTCTGGTAGGTGCCGCCGATCATCAGGGCATCGAAGAAGTTGATGGCGGCGGCCTCGATCTTGAGGCGGAGCATGTCGGGCGACGGGTCGCCGAGGTCGACGTCCTCGTAGGACATCGAATCCGGATCCCCCCACGCGCGAACCACCCACGCTTTCATCGAGGGATCGATTCTAGTGGGCCCCGGCGGCTCCCCCCGGCGGAGCACCATGTTGCCTGAGCTTTTTTGGTAGCAGATAGACCAGGAGGAAGGCCAGCGCGAACGCCACCGCGTTGTATATCAGGGCTCCCTGGATGGTGTCGTTGAAGTCCTGCTTGCGCGCCTGGACCGCGGCGTCGCTGAACGTCCTGCGGGCCACCACGCCAAGCTTCGGCCCCACCACCGCGAGCTGCTGTGGCGAGATCCCCAACTGCTGCGGCGTGGCCCGCTGGGCCAGCACGCGCTTGCAGCTATCGGGGTTGCTGGTCGGGTCCTTGGCCGCCGAGCGGTCATGGAAACAGACCTGGTAGAGGTTGATGAAATTGTCGGCAAGCGAGGATGGGAACCCCCCGCTCACCAGCTGCTGGTGCATCGCCGGCGCCTGGTCGCGCGTGATGCGGTCGGCGTTGCTGCCAATCAGCCCGAAGAAGATGACCCCGATGATGGCGATTCCCATCGCGCCGCCCATCTGCTGGACCGTGGTGATCAACCCTGACGCTGAGCCCGCGTCCTTGACATCGACCGCCGCGAGGATGAAGTTGACGGATGGGGAAATGAGCAGCCCCAGCCCCGCGCCGCAGAGGAACAGAGCGGGGATGAGCTCAGGTCCGCTGAGGCCGGGCCCGACCTGGTGCGCGGTGAAGATGACGCCCACGACCCCGATGACCAGCACCACGCCGCCAATGTTCAGGAGGTTCCGCCCGGCCCTGGTGATCAGTCGCGCCGAGACGCCGGAGAAGATCCCCGACCCCACCGCGAACGGGATGGTGGTGAGTCCGGCCTTGAGCGCGTCGAAACCAAGCCCGATCTGAAGCCACAGAGTGAGGCTGAGGAACATCGCCGGCAGCGCCGAGAAGAAAACAAAATACAGCAGCACCCCGGCCATGAAGGAGCGGTTCTTGAACAGTGAGAGGGCAACCAGCGGGTCCTTGCCCTGGCGCTCTCGAGAACGCTCGAAGACGGCGAAGACGGCGAAGACCACCAGCGAAGCAGCCAGCATCGCGTAGCTCCACCACGGCCAGCCCGCATCCCGTCCCTCGACCAGCGGGAAGGTGACCAGGAACAGACCGACCGAGACGATCGCGACGCCTATCAGGTCGAGCTTGGGCGCGTCGGGGGCCTTTGTTTCCGGCAGGTAGACCAGGGCCGCGATCACTGCCCCGATGCCGATCGGCAGGTTGATCAGGAAGATCGGCCGCCAGTCGAGGCCGTAGAGGTTGAGCTTTATCAGCAGCCCGCCGACCAGCGGCCCGGTGATCGTGGCCAGCCCGATCGTCGCACCGAAGAGCCCGAAGGCGGTCGCCCGCCGCTGGGGCGGAATGACCACCTGGATGATCGAGAAGATCTGGGGGTACATGAGCGCGGCCATCAGGCCCTGGAAGACCCTGAACCCGACGATCTGCTCACCGGACTGCGACAGCCCGCACAGCAGCGAGGCAAGGGTAAATCCGACGACCCCGATCAGGAACATCAGCTTGCGGCCGACGATGTCGCCCAGCCGCCCCCCGGTGATCAGCACGACGGCATAGGAAAGCTGGTACCCGGCGAGCACGAACTGGATCTGCGCGTACGACGCGTGCAGGTCGCGCTGTACAGATGGGATGGCCACGTTCACGATCGAGACGTCGAGCAGGATCATGAAGGCGGCGATCAGCACGATCGCCAGCGCGACGAAGGGATGCTGTCCTTCGTGCCTGTCAGCTACTGGTTGTTTCCCGGAGGCGGCCATCGATCTAGGGTAAACGTCGCGGTTGTGACGGATATTCCGAGGGTACCTCTATGTAGAAGCCGCTACACTGATTTGTCATTGCGAGCATTTGTTCGCTAAAATTGACGAGAGCCGCAATTCGACCACGTGCGCGGGACGAAGCTCGACGAGGTGACAGACCTCGTCTACGGCGGACGCAACTGGGAGGTGATCTGGGCGGAGATTCAGAAATGCGATGTTCGCTGCATCTCGTGCCACTGGCGGAGACATGCACGAAACATCAGCTGGAGCCGCCTAACAATCGAGCCTCCGGTCCCCTCGACACGCCCAAGGGGTCGGACGGCTCAGCCAATGGAGCTTCTCATCGATTACAGCGGGCTGCTCTCGGCAGACGGTGGCCTCGCGACGAAACGGTGCTGCGCGTGCGGTCTCAGTGTGCCTCTGGATCAATTTGCTCGCAAACCCAATGGGCTCGGGACGAAATGCAAGGCGTGCCAGCGCCGGTACTCGCGCGAACACTACCGCCGCGACCGGCAGTCGTATATCAATCGAGCTCGCGTCCGAAACGTCGCCGTTCGCAAGGACAACACCGCCAGGGTCGCCGCGTACCTTCGGGCTAACCCGTGTATCGACTGCGGCGAGGCCGACCTTGCGTTGCTCCAGTTCGATCACGTCAGAGGCGTAAAGACGAGCAGCGTATCGAACCTACTCAGTAACGGTGCGCGGTGGGTTGTGATTGCGGCGGAGATCGCCAAGTGCGATGTGCGCTGTGTGAAATGCCACTTCCTTCGCCATGCCCAGAACTCGTCGAGCCGGAAGCTACGCATGCTAGCCGCGCCTCCGCCGACCTTGCCCGCCGACGCCCGGGCAACCCAGAGGTGGTAGCCCCAGCGGGATTCGAACCCGCGAATCTCCGCCTTGAAAGGGCGGCGTCCTAACCGCTAGACGATGGGGCCCGGTAATCACCCGCCCTAAGGTTAGCCGCACCGGATACCGCGAGCGCCGTCAACTCTTGGCAGCCGAGCCCCGGTCGGCGGGTTAGACGAAGGAGCGAGTGAGGCCTGCCGTTACGGTGGGGCCCCATCCCCGGCTGTTGACACCCGGGCTGTGTAACCACCGCCGCCCAGCCCCCTTGGGGGACCGTGTCGATCCCCGATTACCCCGAAGGGACCGGGGACCGCGCTAGGTCCGGATCGTCACCTCACCGAACCGGCTTTCTGGCAGGCCGTGGACGGAAGTGTGAGCGCTCGGCGCGGTGGCGTCAATCCAGAACGTTTGACTTTGAACAGCCGTTCCGGGTTAGTCCACACCACCTGTGCAAAGGCCCTGTGGATAGTGTGGATTACGGCTTCAGCGGCCCATGGAGCGGAGGTTGAGGTAGAAGCCGGCGGCCACCAGGCAGATCGACAGCACGCCCAGCACCAGAAGCGGGGCAAAGCCCCCACCGGTGGGCGGCGGCGAGGCCTGGCCGGCCCGGACCACCTTGCCGTCGGGCGCTGTGCCCTGGACATGGTCCTGGTCGCTGAAGGCGCCGCTGGTGGCCGCAAGGACGCTGTCTCCGGGGTTCTTGCTGGTCTTCACACTGGCGGTGAAGACGCCGTTCGCGTCGGTCACGCCCGATTCGGGGGTGAACCTGTAGTCGTCGCCTGGAGTGAAGAGCATCGACAGCTTGACCGCGGCACCCTTGACGGGTTTGTCGTTCAGCTTCAGGGTCACCGTCACGTTGGCGCTCTCGCCGGCCTTGACCTTGTGCGGATCGGCGGTGAGGTTGAAATAGACCGCGGACGGCGGCTTGATCGGCTTGACGAAGTCGTGATTGTTGTCGAAGCTCGGGGCGATGGCCCCGCCCACCCCGGTGGGCTGACCGTGGCTTCCGCTGGCCGTCGGCTTGGCGGAGGGCGCCGCGATGATCGTCAGGTTGATGGGGTTGCTGGTGGCCCCGGTCGCACTGGTCACCAGCAGCGGGTAGGTCCCTGGCGCGATGGCAGCGGGCAGCTGGAGCAGGATGCTGGCGCGGCTCCAGAGCAGGGGGGTGGCATCCGCGCTGCCCAGCCGGGCGGTGCCCTGGTTGGCGCCAAGGCTGGCACCGTCCAGCACCACCTGAGCACCCGCGGCGAGGTTGTCGCTCTCGGCCTTGTCGAGGTGGGGAACGACGTTCAGATTGCCGAGATCGAGGGTGGTGCCGTCCGCGCGGCTCAACGTGGCGTCCCCGCCGTCGGTGTCGGGGCTGATCGTGAAATCCACCCCCTGGTCGGCCCAACTGGCGATGGCTTCCGGGGCGGAGCCTACAGTCACGGTGCCCGCCGGGTTGCCGAAGTTGAAGCCGCTGACGTGGACCCGCTGGTTGGCGCTCCCCGAACTCGGTGAGACGCCGCCAAGTTTGGGGTCAAGTGAGATTGTCGGGCCACTTACGGGCAAGCCTCCAACAGTGCCGCCAATTGCGCCAGGCTGGGCTCCTGGAGGAACTGTGACGCCTATGCTGCCCGGACTCCACGTAACCGACTGCCCCCTTCGGCCGCCCGAGAAGGTCACGGAGACCGGCTGTGGACTGGAGCCAAGGTTCTGCCCGGTCAGGGTCAGCCGGCTGCCCACGACCTGGTGCGTCAGGGTGAGTGGATCCAGTGTCGGCGGAACGAAGGTGTAGTGCCCTGCGGTGATCGTCACAGGCTCGTGCCTGGCGCAGTTGTCATCACCGTTGTCGCAGACCTGGAAGGAGATTTGGAAATCTCCGCTGGCATTGCCCGGCGAGAAGGTCACCCCGGTGTTGGTGAGGCCCGACACCGGGCTGCCGGCGTAGGTCGCCGATGTGGACCCCGGCATGAGGTTGGGCGGTTGTAGATTGGCCCCGATAACCTGGAGTGGGCCCGACCCCACATCGCCGGTTGACCGTGACAGTGACGCAATCGGCTGGATGGTGATCACCGGCGCCTGTCTACTGATGTGGCCGGAGCCGTCCGTGAGCGCCACCCTGGCTGCGCCACTGATGGCGGCGGATACCGGGACCTGGACCTGGGTGTCGGAGCAGTGCTGGCCGTCGGGGCTCACCGTCTGCTCGTTGGCGCCGTTGAGCGGTACGAAATGGACCGTTGGGGTGCCCCCCACCGCGTCGCAGTTACCCGTGGCGTCGTTGGAGAAGTGCGAACCGGTGATCACCAGGCCGAACCCGGCGGCGACGACGTGCTGGTTCAGGCCCGAGATGACCGGTGTGTTGACCGGCGACGCCACAACCACAACGGCGCTCAATGCCACGAGGGGGCCGACGACGGCGCAGGACCGCAGCAGCCGCTTCACGACGTCACCAGGTCGGCGGTGATCACGTAGCGCTGGGTGGCGAACGCCCCGAGGTACAGCGGGTAGCAGGTGGTGAACGTCAACATCGCCCTGCCGGTGTGTCCCGTGATCGTGCGATCGTCGGCATTGGCCACGCGCCGTCCAACGACGCGGTAGACGAAGCGTCCGTAGTCGGTGTCGAGTCTGATCTGGTCACCCGCTTTGAGCTTGGAGAACTGCAGCGAATACGTGTTGTGGTTGGAGACCACAACGTTATCGGGTTCGCCGGGGTAGGCCGAGCCCACCTCGTGGCCTGGGCCCCCTGACAGTACGCGGTCGTCGTTGCCCTCCAGGATGATCCCGGTCCAGTTGTCCGCCGCGGGGACCGACATCTTCGCCAGGGGCTGGCCGACGGCGAGACGGGGGCGCTGGACATTGAACACCCCGCCGAATTTCACCGCGTTGTTGGACGCGCCGGGCGCGGTCGCCGGCGGAGGGCTGTGGTGACCTCGGTCCCAGGCACTGGCCAACTCGTTCTGACTGGTAAGCAGGAACGCGCCGTTGCTGCCGGTGTAGATGGCGATGCTGAAAGCAATGCCCATCAGGAGCCAGCTGGCCAGGCGTGCGAGTGAGATGTTTGCCATTCGCACTGAAGGTTATCGGGGCCACCGGGCAAACAGAACCGATACCTGCACGCTATTAAGAAAGGGCCGCGGTCCGAAGACCGCGACCCTCCCGGTTCCTGGTCGCTTAGATGCGCCCGGCGCGGTTCTTGAGGACCTGGAGGCCGACACCGGCGGCCGCGACGGCCACGGCGAGGGCCGCCAGGATGAACAGGTCGCTGCCGGTGTTGGGGGGCGGCGGGCCGGCGGTGGTGGTGGTGACGTTGTGAAGGAGGTCGAGCCCAAGCTCAGCGTGGGCCACACCGAAGCTGGCGCTCACCAGGTGAGCGGGGGCGACGGTGTTGCCGGTGCCCGCGGCCGCGGTCCGGGTCGACAGCAGGTTGCTGCCTACGGCCGCTGGGGCTGCCTTCGGGGCGGCGTTGGGGGTGATGCCCAGGCCGCAGGCGGCCAGGTGCAGGTCGAGGGCTGAGGCCAGGCTGCTCTGGACACCGCTGAGGGCGCTGGTGATCTGGTTCAGCGCCGAGCAGTTGATGTCGCTGGTGACCTGCAGGACGGTGATGTCCGCGCGGCCGTACTTGGTGCTGTTGGAGGGGTCAACGACGCCCAGGCCGCGGGTCAGGGTGACATTCAGGAGGGTCGGCACCTTCACGCCGCGGGCGCTCAGGGCATCCTCCAGGCCCTTGGTTGAGGGCACCTGCAGGGCGATGCCGTGGCAGGTGCTGGAACCGGGGATGTTGACGGTGCAGGTGGTGCCGGCGGGCAGGATGTCATCCAGCGACACGTTCTGACCGGCGGTGGCCGCGTAGCTCTTCAGCGAGCGACCGAGAACCTTGACATCCACCAGGCTGCCGTTGGCGCTCTGGGTGGCAGGATGGACACCGTCGAGGCTGACGTTGGCCGTGGCCTTGACGCCGTCGACGCTGGCGATCTCCAGCGCGTTGCCCGGCTCGGCCGAAGCGCGGCCGGCGACGGTGTTGAGGATGCCCTGAAGCTGCGCGTCGTTGATCTTGACCACGTCGACGTGGGCCACCTCGCCCAGGCCGCTGGCGGTTACGACACTGCCGCTCCGCTTGAGCGAGCTCACCGCGTTGGCGCCGTTGTTGCCGATGATGTCGTTCAGCTGGAGGCCGTCGATGCCGCTGAGGGTCGCCGTGAGGTTGCCGATCAGCGTGTTCACCGCGCTGAGGTCAACCCCCTGCACGGTGGTGCTGGCGGTGCCGACGGTGTTGTTGATGATCGGGAAGACGGTACCCGTCACCGGGTCGGTGACTGAGCCCAGCCCGGTCTGTGCGGTCGCCGCCTTGATGACGTTCTCGGCCGCGATCAGCGCCCCGTCGATCGTCTTGAGGGCCAGGGCCACCTGGTTCGGGTTGGCCAGGCCCAGCTTGCCGCTGGGAACCAGCGCCAGGTTGTCGACGGCGTTGGTGGCGAAGGCGTCGCTCGGAAGCGCGCGGGCCTCGAACGGCTGCAGCTTCAGCTGCGAGTTCGGGGTCAGTAGGCCGCCCTGCTGGACGGTGGTGATGTCACCCTTTACGTCCTGGCCGAAATTGGCGTTGACAGAGCGAAGGAGATCCAAGGTCGGGCTGCCGAGCGCACCGGTGATGGGGTGCGAGAGCGTGGGCAGGTAGGTGTTCAGCGCCGCCGCCAGCTGGCCGGTCTTGTCGGCCGCAGCGATCGGGCCGAGCGCGGTTTGCAGCGCAGCCACGGTGCCGTCGGGCATGTTCTGGACGGCTTTGTTCAGGAGGGCGACCTCGCTGGCCAATGACTTGGCGTCGATGGCGACCGCGGTCGAGGAGGCAGAACCATCGCTGAGGTTGGTCCCGTCGACCGAGACGCCCTTGGCTGAAACCTGGTCCACGGCCACGTTGATCGGGGCGGTCGGGTTGGCCAGGGTGCTGCCGATGGTGTTCTTCAGGGAGCCAGGAACGCCGGTCGTGCCCGCGGGCAGGGCATCAAGCTCATTGATGATCTGCTGAAGCCGGCTGAGACGTACATCCAGCACGGTGTTGGGGTTGACCTGCAGGGCAATCGCCTGCCCGGTCGCGTTGCCCGAATACTTGGAGATCGCGTTATCTGCCAGGGCCGGCGCAGCGCCGGCGGTCAGAACACCTGCGATGCCGGCTGCCATGGCCAGCTGAGCCACGCGGACTGGGGTTCCTCTCACTTGCGCCGTTCCTCCCGCTGGGAATCATTTCTGTCTAATTGCACGCTGGGGCCTGCTTGATCACAGGTCGCGCTCACAGATACGACGACGCCGGGGCCGGATTCCGGTGGCTGTTACTGAACTGTCACATCCGGCCGCCGGCAACCGGGAATTGGAGCGGCGCTCTCGGGCCCCCGGACCGTCGGTGAGAATTGGCAGATGCCGTTCCCCGCACTCTCGATCGCGCAATCACTGGCGATAGGACTCCCGATCGGCATGGCGGGATTTGTTGCCCAGGAGGCTGTGATGCGCCGGAGGGCTGCCCAACGGGGCGCGGGAGTGGCAACGGCGAGCACCGACCCCGCCCCGGAGAATGCCTCCGACAGGGTGCATGTGCCAGGCGGGCACGAAGCCGACCCAATCTCGGCCGCGGCGGTAGCGGGCCCGGCCAGGGCCGCGACCAGGCCACGCGCTCGAGCAGCGACGTCCCCGACCAGGAGCAGGCCTGCGGCATCGTCCGCCGCCGCTGCGGCCGCCAAGGTGAAGACCGCCACGCCGACCCAAAAGGCAGCCGACCCGGCGACCGCCCTGCGGCGGCGGCAAGCCTCCTTGCAGCGTGGGCTGGACGCGGTCGTCGACTTCGTGGATGGTCCGCCGCGGCGCGGGACCGCCACCGCCTGCGCAGACGCGCTCCTCCTCGCGGTCCCCAAAAAGGACCGCGGCCCGCACGTCGACGCGTACCTGCACGCCGCTGGCGCCAAGGAGGCCCCCACCCGCCTCCAGGAGCTCGCGGAGGATGCCGGTATGGAGCTCGCAACAGCGATCAAGGCCCTCGGCCGGACCAGGGCGGCATCCACGAAATGACCGTGCGGGTCCGCTTTGCCCCAAGCCCCACGGGGGCCCTTCACCCGGGGAGCGCGCGCACGGTCCTTTTCAACTTCCTCTTCGCGCGCGGCAATGGTGGGCAGTTCGTCCTGCGGATCGAGGACACGGATCGCGCCCGCCTCGGCGAGGGCAGCCTGGACACCATCCTCGATGGGATGCGATGGCTCGGTCTGCAATGGGACGAGGGCCCAGAGATCGGCGGTCCGCACGCCCCGTACTTCCAATCGGAGCGGCTGGGGCTGTATCGCGTCGAGGTCGACCGCCTGCTGCAGAAGGGCGATGCATACCCGTGCTTCTGCACCAGAGAGCGCTTGGACGCCCTACGCGCCGAGCAGCAGCGGGCAGGCAGGCCGACCAGATACGACCGACATTGCGCCGGCCTTCAGCCAACCGAGCTGTCGCAGCGAGTTGAGGCAGGCGAGGCCCACGTCGTCCGGATGCGGGTTCGTGAGGGCCAGACCATCGTTCACGACGTGGTGCGCGGCGAACTCACCTTCGAAAACTCGAGCCAGGACGACCAGGTGATCCTGAAATCAGACGGCTACCCCACCTACCACCTGGCGGCGACCGTGGACGACCACCTCATGGAGATCACCCACGTGATCCGTGGCGACGAATGGCTGGCCTCGGCGCCCAAGCACGTCATGTTGTACGGCATGTTGGGCTGGACGCCCCCGCTCTTCCTGCACGTGCCCCTGGTCCTGGGGCCCGACAAGGCCAAGCTGTCCAAGCGACACGGCGCGGCGTCGGTCCTCGAATACCGGGAGATGGGCTACCTGCCGGCGGCGATGGTCAACTTCCTGGCCCTGCTGGGATGGTCGCCGGGCACCGAACAGGAAGTCTTCACCATCGAGCAGCTGATCGCTGCGTTCGATATCACTCGGGTCCAGGTCAGCCCGGCGGTATTCGACGTCGCCAAGTTGGACAACCTGAACGGCCAGCATATCCGCGCCCTCCCGGTCGTGGAACTGGCGCGGGCGCTGCGTCCATTCGTCCCGGACCTCAGCGACACCCTGCTGGAGGCGGCGGTCCCGCTGGTGCAGGAGCGGATCCAGCGTCTTACGGAGGCTGGAGCGCTGCTCTCATTCCTGGTCGATCGACCGACCGAGATCGCGGACGACCTGCTGCCGCGGCCCCGGGGCACGGATGGGAGACCGTTCGAGGGCCGGGACCGTTTGGAGCAGGTCGTCGCAGTGCTGCAGGACACCAGGCTGCTGTTCGAGACGGGGCCCGTCGGGCCTCAACTGGAAGCGGGCATGCGCGAGATTGCGGCTGCACGCGACTGGAAGGCCGGCGACATCTTCATGTGCGCGCGCATCGCGCTGACCGGGAGTCGCGTGACCCCACCTCTGCTGGAGTCTGCGGCCATGCTGGGTCAGGCGGAGTGCCTGGTGCGTTTCGATTTCGCCATCGGGGAGCTGATCAGCCGCCGCTGACCGCCCCGAGTGCAACTCGACGAGAAGCTTACGGCGGGCAACTCGGCGGGAGGCCTACGCCGCGCCGCCCCGGGCCTGGCGGCGCAGGACGTCAGCGGTTGCGGCGCCCTTGAAGCGCACGCTGCAGCTCGTGCATTTGAACACCATGCGGGCGCCAACCTCGCCGTACGGCTCGCCCAGGCCGTCGCAGGCCGGGCAGCGCGCGGCGACCGTGCGGACCTTCTCGGGGACCGGAAAAGTGAATATATCTATTGGCGGACGCCTTCTTGGCACTAAAGCCTCCCTGCCCATCCACGCCCCCGCGGACGCTGGGCTCATACATCAATTGCGTATAGCTCCAGTATCACATTAAGTGGGTACCGGATCAAATAAATCGAGCATGACGAGGAGAACTGTTACAACCGGCGGGCCTGCCGCGTGAGGGCCCCTATAATTCGGGAGCTTCGGCCCGCCGGGGCCGAACGGGTCCTTGGGGAGTGGCCAAATGGTAAGGCAGCTCGCTCTGGACGAGAAGATTGCAGGTTCGACTCCTGCCTCCCCAGCCAGCCTCCGCCTCGCTCCCGCGCTGGCGGCCTGCCTGAAGGGCCTTCCCGGAGGGCCTTCCCGGAGGGCCCTAGGAGCCGGCCGCAGCTTCGGAAGCCGCCGCCGGGAGCGGGTTGGCGGCGGGCGGTGCCGCCGCAGCGGCGGCGGCATCGGCGGCCTTCTTGGCCTGCGCCACCTTGAGAGCCTCCGCCTTGGCCCGCTCCTGCTTGATGAACTCGATGAAGCCGGAATACGGCTGTGGCCCCTGGGGGCTGTTGGCAAACTCCGAGGTGTCCGGCGGCAGGTTGACCACCGCGGGCTCGACGACCTGGCCCCGGCCGTCGCGGTGGTGGACGGTGTGGCAGGAGGCGCATTCCGCCCTGTAGTGGTCGACCTTTTCCACCCGGATGACCGGGTCGAAGTAGGCAACAACCTCCCAGCTGAGCCGGGCATTGCAGTTGGTGCACTTCTCGGGCAGGAAGCTCGGAACGGGGAGACCCTTCTTGCGACCGAACATGCCCCAAGGATAAAGGTGTCGTGGGCTGGTGAAACCGGGAGCGATACGACAGGGAACAGTACGCCTGTGCGAGGGTTCTCTTTAACGTGGATGCGCACGAGAGAGACCAGGAGGAGCCCGGGCGCCAGCACGTCGGTCGCCGGATGTTTCTCGGCCTGCTTGGAGCCGGCGCGGTGGTCGGGGCAGGCGGCGGCAAGCTTCTCGGCGCGGTCGGTCAATTTGCCCCGCTCAAGGCTTTCATCCCCCAGGACGGCTTCTACTTCTACACGGTGGCCAACGCTCAGCCCTCCTTCGACGGCAAGAACTGGGACCTGCGGATCGACGGCCTGGTCGAGAACCCGATAACCCTGAGGTTCGCCGACCTGCTCGCATTGCCGCAGTCCGACCAGATGCACGATTACATGTGTGTGACCGGGTGGAAGGTGCCCCACGTCCGGTGGCAGGGCCCGCTGGTCTCGACGCTTATCGACCTCGCCAGGCCGACCGCGGCGGCCAGGTCGGTGAGCTTCGACAGCGCCGACGGCATCTACGTCGACAGCCTGTCGCTGGCCGAGGCCCGCCGCCCCGAGGTGATGCTGGCGCACCGGATCAATGGCGCACCGCTGAGCGCTGACCGGGGCGCGGCATTACGCCTGGTGGTGCCGTTTATGTTCGGGTACAAGGGGACCAAATGGGTCTCCCGCATCCGCCTAACAGGGGAGCAGGAAACCGGTTACTGGGAGCAGCGCGGCTATGACGTCGACGCCTACCTTAAATAGCGCGCCGGAGACCATCCAACGTTTCAACGTCAGCGAGCGCTGGCTGCACTGGGCGGTCGGGGTGCCGTTGCTGCTGGCGATGGCCACTGGCCTTTCCCTGATCTTGCCGGGGGCGGCCAAGCTGTTCGGTAGCCGCGAAGTGGTGCGCGTGGCGCACTGGATAACGGGCTTCGGCTCGGTCGTGGCACCCATGGTGGTGCTCGCGCTCGGCGACCGTCGCCGGATCGCCGCTGATGTCCGTGAGGTCGACCTCTGGAGCTCCGATGACCGGGTCTGGCTGCGGACGTGGCTCTCGCGCCGAACCGGCCTGGTGGGCGAACTGCCGCCCGCCGGACGCTTCAACGCCGGCCAGAAGAGCAATGCTGTGATCAGCGCGGTCGCCCTGATTTCGCTGGGCCTGACTGGGGTAGTCCTGTTTCCCCCCCTGCACGCCCCGTTCTGGCTTCTCGAGAACAGCCGCACGCTGCACAACCTGACCTGGCTCCTGCTCCTCCCAGTGGTCGCGGGGCACATCTACCTGAGCGCCGTGCACCGCCCCACTCGGCCCGGGTTGAGCGGAATGATCAGCGGCCTTGTGCCTCTCCCCTGGCTCAGGGAGCATCATCCGCTGGATCGTCTCTCCCGCTAGACTTCGGAGTGACCACCAAGGGGGCCACGGTGGCCGAGGCAATGCGCTCGCGACTGCCCAGCTGCACCCTCCGGACCCCGGTGATGGAGGTGGCGCGCAGGATGCAGGATGAGGGTGTCCGGGCCATGATCGTTGCCAGTTCGGGCTCAGACCTGATCGCCGGCGTGGTCACCGACCTGGACTTGCTCCGCGCAGTGATCGAGGGCCGCACCGAGGGCATGGCGTCGGACATCATGACGCTCGAGCCGCCGCCCAGTGTAGGCGCCCGCGAGCCGCTCGGCGATGCGGTTGATCGTCTGGTGAAGAGCGGAGCGGAGCTGTTGGTGGTGACCGATGGCAGCCCTTCCCACCCGGTTGGCGTGCTGGGTTACAGCGACCTGGCTGCTCACCTCGCCCGTCAGCGATGACATGAGCGCCGCAGGTCAGGTCGCCGCTCCGCAGTCCCCCGCGGGGTCAGCGACCACTCGCCCGGTCCGCGACGTGATGCGTGCCGGGGTGATCCTGGTCGACGCTGACATGAGCGTCCGCGACGTCGCGCGCGCGATGCGCGACCGCGGGGTGCGCACGGTCCTGGCGATCGATATCAGCAGCGAGTTGATCGGGATGATCGATGAACACGCGGTGGCGCGCGGGTGGGACAGCCCGGACCGCCGAACCGCCGCCGAAGTGATGGATCCGGACCCGCTGATCGTCGCCCCCGACGAACCTGTCGGCGACGTCGCCCAGCGGATGCTCGACACCTCCACCACCACGGTGCTGGTCGCCTATCCTCCGCCCACCGAGGAGTCTGGTCTCTGGTCGGAGTGGAAAGAGCGCGGCATGCCGCTTGGGACGCTCACCGTGGCCGACATCCTGGCGCGTCTCGACGAGCTCGCTGCGGTGGTGCGGGGAGGCCCCGCCCGCCAGGCCACTCCGGCGCGCCGCGCCGCTCCCTGGTTGGTTCTGGGCAGCGTGATCGTGGCGATCATCCTGGTGATCGTGCTGATATTCACGTACGTCCATGGCACACACCACCTCACCAACCGCCCAGGCCTCTAGGGCCCGTCCCGCGGGCAGGCTGGGCTGGGCGAATACCGCGTACGGCCGCGCGGTCCTGCTGGTCACCGGCCTTGGGCTGCTGATCCGCGGCCTGTCCCTCGGGCTCACGCCGCTGTGGACCGACGAGGCCTTCATGGGCGTGCTGATGAGGAGGTCGCTGGGCGACATGATCGATGTTGTCCACAACGACAACCACCCCCCACTGCAGTACCTGCTCGATCGTCTCGCCACGCTGTTGCATGATTCCCCCGACGCCCTGCGCCTGCCATCGGTCCTGGCGGGCACGGCATCGGTGGCGTTGGCCGCGGCGCTGGGACGGCGACTGGGCGGTGACCGCGCCGGGGTTGCAACCGCTCTGCTCACCGCGTTCATGCCGCTCCTGGTGCTGTGGTCGCGCGATGCCCGCATGTACTCCCTGGCCATCGCCATGGTGCTGGCGATGGCGCTGACCCTCTGGCGGGCCGTGGAGCACCCGTCGAATACGAGGGTCGGGGCCTACCTCCTGGTGACCGTGTTCGCGCTCTACACGCATTACCTCGTCGCGCTCGCTATTCCCGCGCAGCTCGCGGCCGCGGTCCTGTTCCTCCGCCCGACGCGAGGCGCGCTCGTCAGGGTCGCAGCCGCAGCGACGATCGCCGGCGGCACCCTGGTGCCCTGGCTGCTGTACGCCGCTCCTCAATTTCGCCACGCCGGCGAGCCGTACTGGATCGCGCCCCTGTCGCTCGCTGACCTCCCTTCGACGATTGCCCAACTGGCCACCCACCCCGGGCCCACGACGGTGATCATCGCCGCCGCTCTGATCGGAATCCCGCTGGTGGGTTTGCTGGCTATCATGGCCTACCGAGCTGCCGCCGCCCCCGAGCGCCGGGGCTTCCTGTTCCTGCTGGGTTCCGGGGGCTTCGCCCTGGGTGTCCTGTTCCTCCTCAGCCTCCGGAAGCCACTCCTCGACGAACGCTTCACCAATCTGTACTCCACCGAGCTTGTGCCGATCGCCGGGTCGGCGCTGGCGTGGACGGGGAGGCGGTGGCTGGTGGGCGCGGCGGCGGCGCTGCTGGCGGCGGTGACCGTGGTCCAGATGACGACGCTTCCCACACCGGACGTCCCGGCGACGATGGCCCCGCTGGCCGGGCGGGTCGACGTCGCGCGGGATGTCGTCCTCATGAATGGCCCCTATCACTACTTCCAGATCCTCTATTACGGGGACCCCAGCGTGCGCGCGGTGAGCAGGGCCCGGGCAGACCGGGTGCCCTGGTATTTCGGTCTCGCCGGTTTCCGCCCGGGCGACATCGTGGAGGCGGTGCCAGACCCTCCCGGCACCCTGTACCTGGTGACCGACCCGGGTCAGGGGTTGCCTGCCCTCCCCGGTGACCTGCACATGAAATCGAGGCACTGCGCCTATCTCACCTGCGTGGAGACCTGGGTCCACTGACGCGCAGGCGGATCCTCGAGTTGCTGGCCGTGGCGGCGGTCGTGGTCGCGGCGGCCATCCTTCGGCTCTGGGCACTCGACGCGCAGCCCGGCGGGTTATACCCGGATGAGGCAGCCGAGGCCTACGACGCCCACCGCCTCCTGCACACCCCGGGCTTCCACCCGGTGTTCTTCCAGGATGATGCCGGGCGGGAGGCGCTCTACGGGTACCTGGTGGCGATCGCGTTTCGCGTCGCCGGTGAAACTACGACGGTGCTGCGGGCGACGTCAGCCGTGCTCGGGGTGCTGGCCGTCGTCGCCGTCTACCTATGGCTCCGGCGGCGGGGCGAAACGGTGGCGCTCGCTGCCGCCGCGTGGGTGGCGGGCTCGCTCTGGCTGGTGTGCATCTCCCGCGACGGGATGCGCAACGTGCTGGTCCCGGTGGTCGGCGCGTTGGCACTCTGGGCGATGAGCTCCTGGGCCGATCGCCCGGCGCGCAACGGGGCACTGCTGGCCGGAGCCGCCATGGCTCTTGGTCTCTGGACATACCAGCCGCTGAAGCTGCTGCCGGTGCTCTTCCTGGCCTGGGCGCTGTGGCTCCGAGCGCGCGACGCGGCGCGATGGAAGGCCATGCGACCGCTGCTCCGGTGGGTCGCCCTGGCCTATGTCGTCGTCGGTGCGCCGATGATCTACACCGCCGCGACCGACCCGGGTCACTATTTCGGGCGGGCGCTGGCGGTCACCGCAGGCGGTCAGGCGGCCTCCGGCGCCGGGTTGATCGAACACACCGTCCGCACGCTGCTGATGTTTCCATTGACCGGCGACCCCAACCAGCGTCACGACGTGAACGCGTTGCCCATGCTGGGCGTGCCAATGACCGCCCTTACGGGCCTGGGCGCCTGGGCAGCCTGGCGGCGCCGGCACGAGCCGCTCGAGTCGCTGGTCCTGATCGCGATCCCCGTGTTCCTGGTGCCGCCGCTGGTGGCCACAGCGGACGCTGCGCCGCACTTCCTCCGCAGCCTGGGGCTGGCGGCGCCGGTGGCAGCCCTGGTCGGGATGGGGGTGGCGGAGGCGATGCGCCTGGGGCTCAGGTTCGCGCCTGCGCCAGCCGTGGCCGCGGCGGTCTCGGTGCTTCTGGCCGCGCAGGCGGCGGCGGCCGCCGGCACGTACTTCAGCCGCCCGGTCAGCGCCCGCTACGACGCCTACTCATTCAACCTCGTGCAGTTGGCGGAGGCGGCGCGGACCGCCGCGCCATCCGCCGTTCTGCTGGACGATTACCGGGCCACCAACCTCAGATTCCTCGACCGTGACGAACTGGCTACAGGGCGGGTGTCAATCCGTCCGCCGCGGCCAGACCCGGGTTCCAGCCCTTTGTTGCCGGGATGCGGTGTGGTTGTCTTCGCCCTGGGCAAGGATGACCTGGCGCGGGTGCTCGGCGCGGCCAATGCCGCGCACGCGGTGCCCGCGGCATACGACCCCCAGGGCAACCCGTCGGTATGGAGAACCTCGTGTTGAGAAGGGGGGGTTCGCGCCGGCCGCTAGGGGCGCCCGGCCAGCACCTCGCGGGTCAGCTCGGCCACTGTCGCACCGCGCTTGCGCTGGAGCTTTTCGCGGAGGTGGGCCAGGTCCATGGTGCTCAGGACGTCCATGACGCAGTCGCGGACATCCAGCCAGACATCCTGGATCACCGCGATACTGGTGCCAGAGCCGGGGTCGGGGCTGTCGCGCAGGCAGCCGCCCGGGGTCACCGGGCCATCGATGGCCTCGATGACATCGGCGAGGTTGATCTCCTCGGCGGTTCGGGCCAGGCGGTAGCCACCGTGGGCGCCGCGGACGCTTTCGACCAAGCCGGCCTTGCGCAGGTCGCTCATGATCTGCTCCAGGAAGCCCTCGGGGATCTCGGCGCGGTCGGCGATAACCCGCACCTGCACCGGGATGTCGGGACCACCATTGATGGAGAGGTCGAGCATCGCTTTGATGCCGTACTCGCATTTCGCGCTGAAGATCATCTGACGGCTTAAGTCTAAGACGGGATCGGGGCCCGGCTATGCACGGCTCAGAAGACCTGGACGAACTCGGAGGTCGCCAGGCGGCCGACGAATTCACTGTGGGGCAACACCTCGGCGTCGTGGTGTGGCGACGCGCCGACCGCGTCGGAATCCACCGCGATCCCCAGCTTGATCTGGCGCAGCGTTTGCAGGCAATGCCCAGCCTCGCTGTCGAGGGCCGTCGCGAGCACACCCAGGCCCGGCGCGGCGATCAGCAGGTCGCCCTGGCGATCACCGAGCGACAGGCTCAGCAGGGTGCGGAGGGCCTGGAGCTGCATGGCGGGATCGTCGCTGCGAACCAGGACCACGCCGCGGCTCATGCCAGCGACACCACCCGGTCCGCATCTTCGACGAGGGTGGCCCAGTCGTAAAGCGAGCCGAAGAACACTCCCCGCTGGCCGCTCTTGTGGATGCCCCTCATCGCCGCGTCGGCCTCGCAAAGCGAGACCTCGACCCCCTGGGCGGCGAGCAACACGCCGGCATCGACCAGGCGCGTCGCGTCACCCAAGAGGAACAGCCGCGCACGGTGGCCGGCAGCCGCCGCCGCCAGGCAGATGGATGATGCCGCGTCCACGACCGCCGGGTCGCGGTCGGAGGCCAGCATCACCGCCAGGTTCAAGGGCTTGGGCTGGCCTTCGGGCTGGCCTTCGGGCTGGCGCTGGCCGTGGGGCTGGGCGTAGTCAGCGGACTCGGAAGGATGCTCGGCAGCTCGCTGGGGGTGGGGATCGAGTTTGGGGTCGAGCTCGGGCTGGCTGACGGGCTCGATGACGTCGAAGGCCCGGCACTGGGCGACGAGCAGACCCCGGCAGTATCGCCGGCGAGCACGTATTCGCCACCTGGCTGAGCGTACTTGTCAGGCACGTCGATGGCCCCGCTGCCGCCGCAGTTGGCCACGGTGACGCTCCCGGGCTTTTGGAACTTCGTCTGCCAGCGGTCCTTCATGCTGCGCAGGAACGGCGAGACGATGGTCGTACCCTCGTCGACGCCAAAGAGGTTCTTGGTGGCGCTGGTCTTGTCCTCCGGCTTGGAGTCGTTGCTGTAGGTGTGGCCGGCCCAGCTGGCGATCACCACGTCGGGGTTGTAGACCATCAGCCAGCCATCCCCGGTGGAGATGCTGCCGTTGGCGTTCTGGATGTTGGTGGTCCCCGACTTCGCTGCCATGGGGCGGTCAAAACCCAGCCCCCACTCATCGTTGTAGTGCAGCAGGATGTCGTTGATGATGAACGCCGCCCCGCCGTCGACCACCGACTGACCGCCACCGGGCTGGATCGTTATGTCCTTCCCGGAACCGTCGACCACCTTGAGGATGGGCTGGGGGTCATGTTTGGTCCCCTGGGTCGCCAGGACGCCGTAGGCCTCGGCGTGATCCAACATCGTCACCTCGGAGGCGCCGATCGCGCTGGAGAGGAAGGGTTGGATCTCGGTTCCGATGCCCAGGGTATGAGCCATGTTCACAACGTCGGTCGGACCCGCCTTCTGCATCGCCTCCTCGGCCGGCACGTTGCGTGACTGGACCAGCGCGGTACGGGGACGCATCTTGCCCTCGTAGCGGTTGTCGAAGTCGCGGACCGGAGAACCGCCCGAACTCGCCATGCTCTTGGCCTGGTCAATGGTGTCGTGAAGCACCGTTAGCGTGTTGAACTTCTTGTTGGCTATCCCGGTGAGGTACACATAGGGCTTGAAGCTCGACCCCGGCTGACGCTTGGTCTCGGGCCCGGCAATGTTGACCTGCCCGGCGATGTCGGAGTTGTTGAAGTCCTTGGAGCCCACCATCGCCAGGATGTGCCCGCTCTTGGGATCCTCCACCAGCATCGCGGCGTTGTTGGCCCCGAACCTCTCCAACTTCGGCTCGCCGTTGTGAACCGCGGTATTGGCGGCGTTCTGGACGTCCAGGTCGAGGCTGGTGGTGACCTGGACCCCACCGGCGTTGACCACCTCTGCCCCGTACTGACGCTGCAGCTGGCCGATGACGTACTGGACGAAATGGGGCGCCGGGCCACTGACGTTGTCCTGCTTGAAGACCAGCTGGGAGTGGAGGTCCTCCTTCTTCGCTGCGTCGGCGTCCGACTGGCTGGTGTAGTTGTTACGAACCAGCTGGTCCAGGACATAGGACTGCCGGTCCTTGGCAGCCTGGTAGTCGACCTGGGGATCGTAGACGGCGGGGGCCTGGGGCAACCCCGCAAGGAGGGACGCCTGGCCCAGGGTGAGGTCCTTGGCGTCCCTGTTGAAGTAGACCTTGGAGGCCGCCTGGATGCCGTATGCGTGGTGCCCGTAGTAGATGGAGTTGAGGTACAGCTCGAGGATCCTGTCCTTGGTGAAACGCTGCTCGATCTCGGTGGCCAGGATCGCCTCTTTGTACTTGCGCGTCAGTGTCCGGCCGGGCAGCCCACCCTGGGGTGTCAGAAGCACGTTCTTGGCCAGCTGCTCCGTGATGGTGCTGGCGCCCGACACCGTCCGGCGCTTGAGCAGGTCAATGGTCATGGCCTTGATCAGTCGTCCGAAGTCGATCCCCGCGTGGGTGTAGAAGTTGCGGTCTTCGGCAGCCACGGTGGCGTGTTGAAGCAGGGGCGAGATCTGACTGAGCGGCACCTCCTGGCGGTTCTCGCTGCCGCCGGTGATGTCGGCGACCAGGCGCCCCTTGGTGTCCAGCAGCTTCACCTCGCCGGCATGGATCGCGACCTTGGAGGGGTCGGGCAGGCTGGCGGCAACCACCAGGGTGACGATCAAAAAGATGGCAACCAGGGCCCCGGCAGCAGCCGCGGCCGTCTGCCAGATGTTCCAGCCAAATGGGCCTCGCCAAGCCCGCCCGCCACCACCATTGGTGCCGCCTCGGGGGCCTTTGGAGGCGCTGGATTGGTAGTCACGGATGCCGGCTCGACGACGGGGAGGCATGCTCACGCGGGAAGTCTAGCTGTCATAAGTTAAGCGGTTATCGGTGTTGCTTTATCGCCCCGCCGCGCGGGCGGCAGAAAAGAAATGAGGCCCCGCACCGGAGTGGGGGGCCTCAGAAGAGGGGGGACGCCGACAGTGTAACACCCCTGTTCGGCATAAGCAATAGGTTCACGGACGTAATCACAGATATTGTGGGTAGCGGTATCACCAGCCGGCCGTCCGGCGGGGTCACATCTTGATCTCGGTGACGTCGATCTCGGTCAGGTTAGGCGGGGAGGCCACCCCGGCGTCCCGGAGCTGGATGAGCAGGTGGAGGATGTGCTTGGCACCCGCCAGGTTGACGCCGTGCTGGCGGGTCAGGCGCTGGATCGTCCGCAGCTTGATCACATCGCGTTGGGAAAATCGCCGCCTGTTGGTGGGCGTGCGGGCCGGGGTCACCAGGCCCAGGCTCTCGTACATCATCAGCGTGCGAGGGTGGGTCGCGAGGATCTCAGACGCCACACTGATGGTGTAGATCGGTTTGTCCAGGCCGATGCCGCTGGAACCAGTGCTCACTGCCATCACCAAATGGATCCCCCGGGTTTTGGCGATAGTCTAGCCGGGCTCGGCCAGTTTTGCGCCAAAGTTGCGATAGAGCGCCGCCGAGAAATGATATAAACACCTTAGGATTTCAGCGAAAACCTGATAGCGTTGTAGGCATACTTTCGTCCACGAAGGGCGTGGTGCACCAGGTGCACGAGGAGGAAACCGGGAAGTGGCGATGGAAGCGGACGAGGAGGTAAGAGTCCTCTTCATCGAAGACGACGCCGCGGTGGCCGAGATGTACCGGCTCAAGCTGGAGTTGGACGGCTATACCGTGACCATCGCTCCGGATGGTGAGCAGGGTCTCAAGCTCGCCAAGGAGGGCCCCCCGGACATCCTGTTCCTCGACATCCGGCTGCCCAAGATGGACGGCTTTTCGGTTCTCGAGTCGCTGCGCGCCGACGAGGCGCTGAGGCACATCCCGGTGATCATCCTCTCCAACTACGGCGAGGCGGAGCTGGTTGAGCGGGGCCTCAAGCTCGGCGCCCTGGACTACCTGATCAAGGCCGAGACCACGCCATCCACTCTGTCCCGCGGCGTCGGGAAGTGGATCAAGGAGTGATTGGAAACGCCGCTTTGAGCGAAACCGGCAGTTTCGACCTCGACAAGCCGGTCTACACCATAAGTGTGGCCTCGGAGATCCTCGAAACGCACCCTCGCACCCTGATGATGTACGAGGAGTTGGGCCTGGTCACCCCCCACCGGACGACCACCAATCGACGTCGGTATTCTCAGCGCGACATCCGCCGCCTCCAGGTGATTCAGCATCTCACCCGCGAGCGCGGGGTGAACCTGGCCGGTGTCCGCCACATCCTCTCCCTGCTGGAGGTCATGCACGCGCACAAGATCGCCCCTCACCAGGAGTTGCGGCAGGCCTACCAGATGTACAGCGAGATCATCTAGGACCCATCACGGAGGGAGACTTCGACGAAGCCCTGGGCCGCCTGGCCGGCGAGCCCAGCCGCTGGTTGGTGGGACTGGACTTCGACGGCACCCTTTCCCCCATCGTCGCGCGGCCGGAAGACGCCCGGCTGGACCCCGCCCTGGAGCCCATCCTGACGCGCCTCCGCGCCGCCGTCGGCTGGGTGGTGGTGATCTCGGGCCGGGAAAGGGCATTCCTGGAGGACCGTGTCGACGGGATGATGACCATCGGCAGCTACGGCCTGGAGCTGCCCGCCGAGCTCTCCAGCTCCGGTATCCGCGAGGGCTTCCGAGCGGGTGAGGTTCGAGCCCGGCTGGAAGATGCGCGCCAGGACCTGGAGGGCCGCCTGCCACCGGCCTCTCGTCTCGAAGTCAAAGCCTGGGGTCTGGCACTCCACTACCGCGGCGCCGGCCCCGGGTTTGACGAGCCGGCCGCGGTCCGACTGGCAGAGGATGTCGCCGAACGCCACCGGCTCACGGTGCAGCGGGGGCGGCTGGTGGTCGAGCTCAAACCCCAGGAGGCCGTCGACAAGGGCTGGGCCCTGGCCCTGCTGGCGGCCAAGTTGCAGCCGTCGGCGGTGGTCTTCATCGGCGACGACCTGGGCGACGTACCCGCCTGGGAGGCGGCCCGTCAGCTGGGCGAACGCATCTCCTCGCTGGCGGTGGCGCTGGCCAGCCCGGAGCTGCCGCGCGGAGCCCTGGCGTCCTGCGACCTGGTGTTGAGCGACAGGTCCGTGTTGGGCGACTTCCTGGAGGCCCTCACGGACGCTGCCGCTGGTTAGCTCGCGATGTGCGGCAGGATTCGCCGATTGCGCTGCCGGCCGGTCTCGGTGAGGTCGCGGATATCCTGCAGCTGGGAGCTGATCCACCGGGCGACGTCGTTCTTCCGCACCACGGCGCGGATGCGGTTGATACGGGCCTTGCGCTGGCGAGGCTCCATGGTGAGTGCCTGGTAGAGGGCGTCGGCGGTGGCGTCGATGTCGAAGGGGTTGACGGTGAACGCCCACTGGCCCAACTCCCCGTAGGCGCCGGTGTTTTCGGAGAGAATCAGCACGCCATCTCGCTCGTTGACCATCATCCCCTCCTTGGCCACCAGGTTCATCCCGTCGTAGATGGAGTTGACCAGCAGGACGTCGAACTCCTTGTAGGCCGCGACTGCTCGGTTGATGTCCTCCCTGAGCTCCAGCCGGACCGGCTTCCAGCGGTCGGTGCCGTAGCGCTGGTTGAGTTCGCGAGAGACGAGCTTGACGTCATCGAGGTACTTGCGATAGAACGGCACGTCCTGGCGGGATGGCTGCAGGTAGGCCCAGAATTGCACCTCGCCAAGCAGCTCCGGGTGCCGCTGGAGCATCTTGTCGTAGGCCGCGAACCCGCGCAACAGGTTCTTGCTCGGGTCTGAGCGGTCGACGCGGATGATCAGCCGGTTGGGGCGCCACCTGCGGATGTGGCGCTGTTCGGTGAGCACGCCCCTGCTCTCCGCCATCTCCACGAAGGCATCGACATCGATGCTGACGGGGTAGGCCCGGACCCAGACCGTGCGGCCGCCCATGAAGACGGTCTGCTCGCGGTAATCCACGGAGAGATTCATGTTCTCCTCGCAGGTGAGCAGGAAGTTGCGACAATCGCGCGGCGTCTGGAAGCCGATCACGTCGTTCCCCAGCAGCCCCTCGACAATGGGGTCGCGCATCTTGGCGGGGAGGACCTTCCAATACTGGGGTGTGGGCCATGGGATGTGAATGAACTGCTGCAGCACCACCCCGGGCAGCCGCTCGCGCACCATCTTGGCGACCAGGTAGAGCTGGTAGTCCTGGATCAGCACCAGCGGTACCTCGCCCTCGGCCGGTCCGCCGGTGCCCACCGGGGCGCGCTTCGCCGACTGCACGATGCGCTCGGCGAACATCCGGTTGACCTTGACGTAGCCCTCACTCCAGGCCCGGTCGGTGTCGCGGTCGAGGGTGGGGTTGTGGCTCAGGTTCCAGAGGTAATGCTGGATGAACCACAGCAGCGGGTTGCTGATCTGGTTGTAGTAGAGGTCGTATGCCTCCTCATCAGGAAGCACAAAGGCAATTCGGTAGTCACGGCCGTCGTCCCCGGTGATGACCACCGGGCTGCGAGGGTGTTTGCGCGCCACCTCGCGGTCAGCGGCGGTCCGCGCGCAACCCACCCACACGGCATCGGTGCTGGTCGCGAGAGTCGACAGCGCTGTGACCAGGCCCCCCGCACCGCGGGTGGCAACGTACTTCGAGCCCTTCCGCTGGACCTCCACCGGGGCCCGGTTCGCGGCGATGATCGGGTAGAAGCCTTCGAGCAGGTGCCGCGCGTATTCCTCTAGCAGCTGAGGTCTCCCCGAACTCGAACGTTATAGCGTCCATATCATACCCCGGGGATGCTCTCAGGGGGCTGGGGAATGGTTGATGTACAGTGCGGAAGAAGCTATGCGGCCGCCAAAAGCGAGCCGCTGCCTGAGGAGGTGGTCGTCATCAAGGACCTGGCCCTACGCGCCCTCGATGCCGCCAGCGCGGCGGGCGCCGGCTATGCCGACGTTCGATTCGTACAGACGCGCCGGCAGGAGATATCGGTCAAGCACGGCGCGCTGGACGGCCTCGAAGAGGACGAATCGCAGGGCCTGGGAGTGCGCGTCCTGGTCGACGGCGCCTGGGGCTTCGCATGTACGTCCGACCCCAGCCCGGACGCCGCGGAGCGGGCCGGCCGTGAAGCGGTGGAAATTGCCCGCGCCAGCACCCGGGTGCACCGCGTACCCGTGGTCCTGGGGCCGCAGGTGACCAGCCGCGGCCAGTACACCGGGCCATGCGCGGTCGACCCCTTCGGCATCAGCGTGGAGGACAAGCTGTCCCTGCTCCTCGCCGCCGAGGCCCGGCTGCGGCGGGACGATGTGCGGGTGTCAGCCGCGTCCAGTGAGTGCAGCCACTGGCTCAAGCTCTTCATCTCGACCGAGGGGGCGGAGGTGGAACAGGAGGCCTGGGAGACCGGCGCGGGCCTGGAGGCGGTGGCCGTTCTGGACGGGGAAATGCAGCGGCGAAGCTTCCCCAATTCCTTTGGGCGGCAGGTGATGCAGGGGGGATGGGAGATCGTGCGCGACATGGAGCTGTTCGAGAACGCACCGCGCATCGCCGAAGAGGCCTGCGCCCTGCTTCGCGCCGACCTCTGCCCCAGCACCACGACCACCCTCATCCTCGACGCCTCCCAGGTGGGGCTGCAGGTGCACGAATCGTGCGGACACCCCACCGAGCTCGACCGTGTTTTCGGCATGGAGGCCGCGTACGCTGGGACCAGCTTCATGACCCCCGACCTGCTGGGCAACCTGAGGTACGGCAGCGAGCTGGTCACAATCGTCGCCGATGCCACCGTCCCCGGAGCCCTGGGAACCTTCGGATGGGACGATGAGGGCGTCCCAGCGCAGCGCGTCAACCTGGTCGACCGGGGCATGTTCACCGGCTACTTGACCAGCCGTGAGACCGCCAGCACGCAGTCCCCTGGATCCACCAGCATGGGCGCCATGCGGGCCGATGGTTGGTCGCGCATCCCGCTCATAAGAATGACCAACATCAACCTCGAGCCCGGCGACAGCAGCCTCGAGGAGATGATTGCCGGGACCCGGGACGGCATCTACATGTCGACCAACAAAAGCTGGTCGATTGACGATCGGCGACTGAATTTCCAGTTCGGCACCGAGATGGCGCGCGAGGTCAAGGACGGCAAGCTGGGGCGGATGTTGCGCAACGCCAACTACGCCGGGATGACGCCGGAGTTCTGGAATTCGTGCGACGCGATCGGCGGTCGCGACGAGTGGCGGATGTGGGGCCTGATCAACTGCGGCAAGGGACAGCCCGGCCAGACCATGCGGGTGGGCCACGGCGCCGCTCCGGCGCGGTTCCAGGGCGTGAGGGTCGGCATCCGATGACGCCGCGGATGGTGGACGCGGCCAGAGCCGCACGGCGCGTCCTGGAGAATGCCGACGGTGTCGGCGCCGAGGTCCTGGTCACCGAAGAGGACAGCTCGCTGACACGGTTCGCCAACAGCGAGATCCACCAGAACGTGACCGAGCACAGCGTCTTTGTGCGCGTGCGGGTGATCGAAGCGGGCGGCCGGGTGGGCGTCGCTTCGACCAACCAGGTGGACGACGCTGCGCTGCGCGACGTGTTGGGGCGGGCGCGGCAGGTGGCCCGAGCCCAGGAACCCCAGGACAACCTCCCGGCACTGGCCGGGGCCGCGGCGATCAACCCATTCCCCGTGGTGGGGGCCACGGCCGAGTCCAGCCCCGGTGGCCGAGCGGCCATGGTCAAGCTGATGTGCGACCAGGCGGACGCCGCCGGTGTTCGCGGGTTCGGGTTGGTCAGCGCCGCCGTCACCACGTACACCATGGCCAACACCGCCGGGCTGATGGTCTCCTCGCCGCGCTCGGTGGCCCAGGCTCGAATGGTGGCCATGGACGACGCGGGTGGCAGTGGTTATGGCGCGCGGACCAGCCAATCGGTTGACGAGCTGGAGGTTGAGGCCGTGGCCGCGGCTGCCGTCGACCGGGCTCGACGGTACCGGGACCCGATCACCCTGGAACCGGGCCGGTACCCCATCGTGATGGAGGAAGAGGGCATAGGTGAGCTCATGGAATACATGGCCTATATCGGCTTCGGCGCGCTCGCCGTCGAGGAGGGCCGCACGTTCATGCGCCCGGGCGAGCGCATCACGGGGGCCAATATCCACATCTGGGATGACGGCCTGGACCCCGGGGGACTGCCTATCCCGTTCGATTTCGAGGGCGTACCCAAGCAGCGCGCAGAGCTCATCAAAGACGGCGTCGCCGTGGGCCTGGTGCACGACCTGGCCACGGCCGCCCGCGCCGGGGTGGCATCGACCGGCCACGGCCTTCCGTCACCCAACCCCGCGGGCCCCATGGCCACCAACATCTACCTCGACGCGGGCACCGCGGCCAGCACGGACGAGTTATGCGCCGGCATCGAGCGAGGTGTCTGGGTCACGCGCCTCTGGTATGTCAACGTGGTCGATCCCACCCAGAGTGTGCTCACCGGGATGACCCGCGACGGCACCTTCTTGATCGAGGACGGCAAGGTCACCCGGCCGGTCAAAAACATGCGCTTCACGCAATCCGTGATGGACGCCTTTGCCTCATGTTCAGCGGCCACCGCGCGGACCAGGCTGACCGGCGGCAGCGACTACGGGTTCACCGCCGCCTACCGGGTGCCCGCGATGCGCCTTGACAGCTTCAATTTCACCTCCGCGACGAAGTAGGCATTCTCCAGGCACCCCCTGGCGCGCAACCCCCTTGACCGTAAACTGACGCGGTCATGATCAACAGCGTCCGCCGCATCCGCAACCTCCCCCGGGAGCGTGAGATCGGGGCGGTCCTGGGGCGGCACGGGATGGGTTTCGTGCTCAAGCGCAACCCCGTCGGCCGTTCCCTGCTCCGGTTGCGCGGCGTGCCACCCGACGAGCGCCTGCCGGCGCATTGGGGCGACGCGCTCCGCGGCGTCCTCGAAGAGCTGGGACCGACATATATCAAGGTCGGCCAGTTGCTCTCGATCCGCCCGGACCTCCTCCCCCCGGAGGTCATCTTCGCCCTCCGAGGCCTTCGCGACGAGGTCCGGGCCGTCCCTTTCGCAGAGATGCGGACGGTGATCGAGGAGGACCTCGGCGCACCGGTCGAGGAGCTGTTCAAAGACTTCAATGAGACCCCCATCGGGTCGGCGTCGATAGGCCAGGTCTACACCGCCAGGCACAACGGGGTGAAGGTGGCAATCAAGGTCCAGCGTCCCCGTGCCCGGTCTCAAGTGGAGGCCGACATCCCGGTCATCGCGGACATCGCCGACTGGGTCAAGGGACGTCAGCCGGACCTGCCGTTCGACCCGGTGAAGCTGGTCGACGAGATCAAGCAATTCCTCTATTCGGAGCTCGACTACCTCGAGGAGGCACGCAACACGTCACGCGTCGCAGAGGACTTTCGTGGCGACCCGCGGGTGGTCATCCCGTCCGTCCACTGGGACCGGACCACCAGCCGGGTCCTGACCACCGACTTCATCGAGGGGACCCTGCTTTCGAAGCTTGACCCCAGCAAGATCACCCGCGAAGACCGCCGCCAGCTGGCAGTCCTGGCGGCGCAGCTCTCCCTGACCCAGGTCTTCGAGCACGGCGTGTTCCATGGCGACGCCCACCCCAGCAACATCATCGTGATCAGTACCGAGCAGTACGGGCTGATCGACTTCGGCCTCATCGGCACGCTCAGCGAGCGCGAAATGCGGGTGCTGACCGACTACCTGATCCACATGGTGCGACAGCAGCCGGATCGCCTGGTACGCGACCTGAAGAACCTGGGCGTGTCGTTTCCCAGGGAATTCGAGGACGACATCGCCACCTCCATGGGGGGGATATTGCGGAGGTACACCGGGGTCACCCTGGCCCAGGTCGACACCCAGCGACTGGTGACCGAACTGCTGGAGATGGTCTACCGCTTCCGCATCCGGCTGCCCACCAAATACTTCCTGATCCTCCGCGGGCTGACCACGGTGGAGGGCACCGGGCGCGAGCTCTACCCGGACTTCAACGTCTGGGAGGTGGCCGAGCCCTACGTGCGACGGATGGCGCTGCGGCGCTACAGCCCGGGAGCGCTGGCGACGGAGAATGCCGAGCGCGCGGGCGAGTTCGTCGATGTCCTCAGCCGCTACCCGTACCAGATCAGCGACCTCCTCGAGGAGGTCACCGAGACCCTGCGCGAGACCCGCAGGCTGGAGACCATGCTGGACAACCAGACGGCCAAGGCAGGCCGCTTCTTCAACCGCCTGTCCCTGGCGGTCTTCATGGCGGCGCTGGTCGTGGCGTCATCATCCGTCCGCTTCGGTCCAAAGGTGGGCGACGTCCCGATGTTCGGCGCCATGATGTTCCTGACGGCGTTTGTCCTAGGACTCTGGCTGCTGGTCGGGCTGCTGCGCTCCGGGGGCCTCTGAGCTAAGGGCCCTCCGGGAAACAACTTTGGCAAAGACCGCGGCAGGCGCCTGCGAAGGCGCCGGTCGGGGCGTCGAGACGAAGGAGAGGGTGGCCCGATTAGGAGCGCACCAGAGGTGCGTGACAACATCGGGCCGGGCCCCACGACGCACGGATCGGCGTTCCGAGCCGATGAGATTTGCCAAGGTTATTTCCCGGAGGGCCCTAAGCCGATCCGGCGATCCGGCTAAAGGCTCGGGCTCGGACTTGCGGCGCCCACCTGCGCGTCGCGCAGCAGGTCACCAAGGACGGTCACGGCAATCGCGGTGGTGAGTCCGGATCGCGCCGTGGTGGTCGCGCCGGTAAGACGTGCCGGGAGGCCGGCCGCCGGGTCGCCGCCCGCCCTCCTGTCGGCGTCGAGAGCCATCAGCAGGGTCGCCGCCGCCGCCTCCTCGAGTTGGGCGAAGTGCCCCCCGTCGTCGCGGTCGTAGTGATGGGCCGCCTGCAGGGTCAGCACCGTGGCGAGAACGTCGACGGGGGTGTTTTCCGCGGGCCCGGTGGCCTGTAGGTCGAAGCCGTCGATGTATCCCCCACCGGTCGACCGCAGGGCGACGCTCTCATCCATCAGCGGCTGGAGCAGCTTCTTGGCATCCGCCATGTACTGCTGTTCACGGGATGCATCAAAGGCTTCCAGCAGGGCTTCGGCCGCGCCGGCCTGGTCGGCCAGGTGGGTGTGATAGTCGGTGGCTGTGTGGCCGCCGTGGGAGGTCGCCGTTGACAGCCCGTAGAGCAAACCGAAATGAGGGTCGATATCGGTCCTCAGTTCCTGGCTCACGATCATCGCGCCCGCCGCGATCTTGTTCTCATCGTGGAGCTGGAAGCCGGCAACGACCAGAGCGCACCCCACGGCGATGGCGTCGACGGGGCGGTATGCCGTGCTGGTCTCACCGACCTTGAAGAACATCTTGGTGTCGGAGGCATACCAGGCGGCGAGCAGGCCGTCAGAAACCTGGCGGCGGAGACACTCCGGGCCCGCGGGAGGCGTCGAGCACGCGGTCGGGGTGGGGTCCAACGGGTAGGGTCCCGACGGCGAGCTGGGGTGCGCCGCGTCGGCCAGGAGTAGGTAGGCGCCACCCCGGGGTCCGTCGAGCTGCTGGAATGCGTCAGAGGTTGCGGCGGCAGCCGCAGGCTGTGCCCCCGGCGCGACCGAGATCCCCGCCGCCGGCGCCTCGGCCAGCGACTTCAACGCCTGCAGACCAGCAGCATCGGCCTCGGGAGCGGCGTCGGAATAGGGCCCGGACAGGGCCGCCGTGGCGCCTCCGCCCCAGGCGCGATCAAGGATGCCCGCCGGTATATGGGCCAGCATGGCCGAAGCCGCCCGTTCCCTCACCGCCGATAGGGCGTGAAGATCGAGTTGCGCCTGCCGGGCCGCCTGGGTGGGTGACGCTGTCGCTCCCTGGCTGAAGGCCCCGCCGGTGTTCTGGGAGCAGGACGCCAGCAGGAAAAGGAGGGCGACAGGAAACAGCCGGCGCATCGATTCAAGTATCACGGAGGAGGTTTGGCCGGTGTGATCCCAACTCGACTTGGAGGGCTGGCGATACTGAAGTGGTGAAGGTGGCGATCGTCGGCAGCCGGCATTTCCCGGAGATGGAGCGGGTCAAGCAATTCGTAGAGCGCCTGCCGGCGGGGGCGATTGTCGTGACCGGTGGGGCAAGCGGTGTAGACGCCGCGGCGGGGCAGGCGGCGCGGGAGAAGGCGCTGGGCCTGATCAAGCTACCGCCGCGGTTCGAGGAGGCCACCGATCCGACCGCATCAGGCCGGCGCAACCAGGAACTCGTGGACTCCGCGGACGTCCTGGTGGCCTTTTGGGATGGCGCCAGCCAGGGAACACGCAAGACCGTCGAGCGGGCCCTCGAATCGGGGCGCGAGGTACATGTCTACCTACCCAACAGCCCGGGCTTGGGGTAGGCGCGGCGCCTGAGAGGCCGGGGCGGGCGTCGCGACCACTCAGCCGCCGCGCAGTGAGCGCGCCTGACGACATAAGAAAGGGCCTCCCCGAATGGGGAGGCCCTTGACTCCGGAAGCTTTACTTCGCGTCTTTGAGGTTCTTGTTGACCTGCTCCCAGTTGACCACGTTCCAGAACGCGGCGATGTACTCGGGGCGGCGGTTCTGGTACTTCAGGTAGTAGGCGTGCTCCCAGACGTCGACGCCGAGGATCGGGGTCTTACCCTCGGCCAGGGGTGAGTTCTGGTTGGGAAGGCTGATCACGTTCAGCTTGTCTCCATCCTTGACCAGCCAGGCCCAACCGCTGCCAAAATGGTTGGCGGCGGCGGCGTTGAACTTCTCCTTGAAGGCGTTGAAGTCGCCGAACGCATCCTTGATGCCGTCCGCGACATCGCCGTCGGGCTCTCCGCCCGCATCGGCGGCCAGTATGTTCCACCAGAGTGAGTGGTTGGCGTGGCCCCCACCATGGTTGCGAACCGGTCCCTTCAGGTCCTCGGGGACAGTTTCGAAGTTGCGCATAAGGTCCTCGACCGACTGGTTGCTGAGGTCGTCGTGACCCTCCAGCGCAGCGTTGAGCTTGTCAACGTAGGTCTGGTGGTGCTTGTCGTGGTGGATCTCCATCGTCTTGGCGTCGAAGTGCGGTTCAAGCGCATCGAACTCGTATGGCAGGGGTGGAAGCTCGTACTTACCCATTCATCCTCCTAGTGGATTTCAACTAACCCGTTCGCTCACAAGAACGAATCGGCCCCCGCCTATCTTCCAATTCTAGGCGCTGAGGCGTCAGCAGCGTGGCGCATCAACGGTCGCGCCCCGGCCGTTCAGGCGCCACGCCTAGTGAAGGGCGGGCTTGCCTTCCAGCCAGAGCGGTATGGCATTCACCAGCTGTTCGGGGCGGGCCTGGGACTTGACCACGTACTCGATGGCACCAAGCTGCAGCGCGCGCTGGATCAGCGGGGGCTCCATGTAGTTGGAGAGCACCACCACCGGGGTGGCCTCGGTGTCCGGGTTGGCGCGCAGCGTCTGCAGCACCATCAACCCGTTCATCTTGGGCATCATCACGTCGAGAAGGATCAGGTTGGGCAGCAACGAGGTGGCCATGTCGACCCCCTCCACGCCGTCGCTGGCGCTCTCGACCTTGTAGCCCTTGGCCGAGAACAGGATCGAATAGAACTTCTGGATCCGCTCGTCGTCCTCGATGATCAGAATGACCGGCTGGCCGCCGGTGGCGGGGGCTGCCGCGCTGGGGGCAGCGGTAGATGCAGCGGCGGCGGCCACGTCTTCGCCGGATGGCGGCTCAGGGGCAACCGGCCTCTCAGGCACTGCGGCCGGCGCCGCGACCGCTATTGGCTCGGGCACGGGCGGGGCGACGGGTGCGGGACTGGGCGCCGGAGGTACGTAGAGGGGAATCGGCGGCGCCGGCGCGGCGGGCGCAGGCGCGGGGTCGACGAACGTTGTGACGAAGGGCGCTTCAGCGGCGCCGGGGTTGGCAGCCGGGGCCGAGGCCCTCGGCGGCAGCGGTTCGGGCGCCGCAGGGATCTCGAGGGGCAGGGCCGTGGCCGCCGGCGCGATGGGGGGCTCCGGCGCCCGGACCGGCAACGGTGGCGGGGCTGCAGGCACATCAGCGGGCACGGCGCCGGCCCACGGGCTGAGCGCCGGCGGGGTATCGGGGAGCTGCGGCGGTGCCGCGGGGGCGAAGGGTGCTTCGAATGGAGTCGGGGACGGCGGCAAGGGCGGCGGGGCCTCCGGCATCACCATCGGCGCGGGAGGAGGTGCTGCGATCGGAGCCGGGGCGGGGGCCAGGGGGGGCGCAGCCGGGGTGGGGATCAGGGGCAGGGGAGTCGGAGCAGGGGCAACTGGCGCGGGAGCGCTGTAGGTCGGTGCGGCGGCCGGAGCCGCAGGTGGGATGCCGATATAGGGCGTGGGGTTGGCGCTGTATATCTCGCGGGTGCCGGATGCCGCCGCGGGATCGAGGTCGGTGGCGTCAAAACGCGCCGGCGCCGCTGATTGGGCACCGTCCACGGAGCCGCGGCCTCGGCGGCCGCCGAGGCGTGTGACCAGGATCACCAGGAGAAGCAGGACAGCCAGCGCGGCCAGCACCAGGAAGAGCGGGTTCACACCGGCACCCAGGGCCAGACCGCCGGCCGCCCTTGATGGACTGGGCTGGGCCGCGGGCGACGGGGTGGCCGCAAGGACGATCGTCGTGAACAGGGACATGTAGTGGTACATGGTAATCGGACCATCCCCCAATCGGGACACCCGGCCGGGCGATTCGCCCGTATAGGTCCGCTCCATATAATGATTGCCGCTGCACACCAGGCCCGCGCCCGGTGCGCGTCACGTGGCCCGTTCGTCTAGAGGCCTAGGACACCGCCCTCTCAAGGCGGAGATCAGCGGTTCGAATCCGCTACGGGCTACCAGCCCTCTGCCGAGCGGCCTCACAGGAGGATTTCCATGTCGCCCCCCGACGACATCACCTTCACCCCGGCAGTCGAACTGGTGGGGCAGATGGCCCGCAAGGAGCTCTCACCTGTGGAGCTGGTGGACGCCTGCCTGAGACAGATTGATGCGCTGAACCCATCGATCAACGCTTTGATCCTGGTGATGGCCGATGAGGCTCGGGCGCAGGCCATCGACAGCGAGAAGCGGCTGATGCGGGGCGAGGCGCGCCCCCTCGAGGGTCTGCCGATCCCCATCAAAGACATCGCTACCGTGGCCGGGACCCCGCTGACCCTGGGTTCGCGTATGTCCCCCGATTTCCCCATACCGTTCGACTCGGAGTCGGTGGCCAGGCTGCGCCGAGCCGGGGCGGTGATCATCGGCAAGAGCCACATGCCGGAGTTGGGGTCAACCATCTCCAGTGAGAGCGAGCGGTTCGGGGCGACCCGCAACCCGTGGAACCTCGAATATTCGCCGGGGGGTTCGAGCAGCGGCGCGGCCGCGGCGGTGGCCAGCGGGATGGTCCCGGCGGCCCATGGCGCCGATGGCGGAGGCAGCCTGCGCATTCCAGCGTCGTGGACCAACCTCTTCACCATCAAGCCCAGCCGGGGTCGCATCAGTGAGGAGCCGCTGGGAGACATCCTGGGCCTGGTCATCCAGGGCTTCATAACCCGTACGGTGCGGGACAATGCCCTCCTGCTGGACCAGGTGCAGGGCTATGCCCGTGGCGACCGCAGCTGGAGCTCGGCAATGGCCAGGCCGTTCGAGGACGAGCTGACTACCGACCCCGCGAGGTTGCGGGTGGCCTGGACGGTCAAGCCGCCGATCCCAACCCCGGTGGACCCCGCCTGCGTCGCGGCCGTGGAGCGTGTCGCCAGGATCCTTGGCGAGCTGGGCCACGAGGTGGTGGAGCACGACCCCGACTGGGCGGACGAGGAGATGGTGGAGACCTTCCTGACCCTGTGGCGCTCGCAGTTCGGGTTCGCGGTCGACTCCCTGTCGCGGTTCGGCCTGGACCCCGAACTGCTCGAGCCGCACAGCCACGCCCTCTGGGAGCAGTCCAGGTCGGTGACCGCCTCCGACCTGCTGGGGGCCCTTTCCCGCAGCCACGACGTGCTCAAGCGGCTGGACGAGACCTTTCAGCGATTCGACGTCCTGCTCAGCCCGACCACCGCTCAGCCGCCCGTCAAGCTGGGATGGATCTTCGAGGATCGTGACCGGGACCCGATCTCGCCGCTTATCCCTCGGTCCGCCAGCGTGGCGCCGTTCTGCGCCATCTTCAACGTCACCGGGCAACCCGCCGCATCATGGCCGGTGGGCTGGACCGAGACGGGCCTCCCGGTGGGTGTTCAGGTGGCCGGTCAGATGGGCGACGAGGCCACCCTGTTCCGGCTCAGCGCGCAGGTCGAGCGCACGATTGGGTGGGGTTCGGAGAGGCCGCCGAAGCAATAGGTCTCAACGCGCACCCCGGTGTGAACGGATCGCGCTGACGATCTCACGGGTCGCTTGGGACCGATTCAGGGTGTAGAAATGGATGCCGGGCACACCGGCGTCGAGCAATTCCAGGGCCTGGGCGGTGGTGTGCGCGACGCCGATCTCCACCACCACGTCGGGGTCGCCGCCGCGGGTGTCCAGCTCTCGTTGGAGGTGCTCGGGCAGCTTCGCACCAGACAGCGCCGCCATTCTCACAATACCGTCGCGGCTGATGATCGGCATCAAGCCCGGCTCGGCCGGCACCTCGATCCCCGCCGCACGGACCCGCACCATGAAATCGGTCCAGCACTGGTTGTCGTGGAACAGCTGGCTGACCAGGAAATCGGCGCCGGCGTCGACCTTTTCCTTGAGGTGGCGGATGTCCTCATCGGGGTCCTTGCATTCGACATGGGTTTCGGGGTAGCAGCCGGCGCCGACGCAGAAGTTGTAGCCCCGCTCACGGATCAGTGCGATGAGTTCGACCGCGTGCTCGAAGCCATCCTTGTGTCGCACGAACTTGCCGGTGATCCCCGGAGGGTCGCCCCGGAGTGCCAACACGTTCTCCGCCCCCTCCTCCGCCAGTCGCTCCAAGAGCTGGACCAGGTCGTCGCGGGTGTGGCCGCTGCACGTGATGTGGGCCATGGCCTCGATTCCCGACTCCTCGCGGATCCGCCGGGTCAGATCCAGGGTTAGCTCCCGGCGCCGCCGGATCTCTGGGTCGGGGTCCGGGCTGGAGCTGCCGGGGTATGTGACCGAGACGTATGCGGGCTCCAGGGGGCGCAACTCCATGATCGTGCGGAACAGCGAATTCACTCCCTCCGCGGTGTGCGGGGGGAAAAACTCGAATGAGAAGCTGGGCTCGGGGCTTCGCAGGCGGTCTGCTATCCGCATCGGTCAAGGGTATGACGCCGCCCCCGCTTCCTGATAGCGTCCGTACCTCGATGGCCGACATCATCATCGTCGAGGACAACGAATCCGTTGCCAAGGCCTTCGCCCTGGGACTCGAGATGAGTGGCCACGTGGTGCGGGTGGCTCACGACGAGGCGGAGTTGCGCAAGGCTCTCGACGCGCGCCACCCGGACCTCCTGCTGCTGGACGTCGGGCTGCCCGGCATCGATGGCGTCGAGATCCTGCGTGAGCTCCGCGAGGACCCCGAAACGGCCGCCATCAGGGTGGCGATCATCAGCAACTACACCGACCGCAACCTCATCCACCGGGCGCTCCGGCTGGAGGCGATCGACTTCATCGAGAAGGCCTCGATGACCCCCAGCCTGCTCGCCGACCAGGTTCGGCGCTGGCTGGAGGGTTGATCCCGCCGCGGCTACTTCACCCCTGACAAGTGACCTGGTGATCCATGCGCGTCCACATAGGTGACGGGTAGGGTCTGCCCGGTATTGGCATCCACGGGTGACAGGGTGATGCAGCGGCGCGATCCGCAGCCGGCCATCGAGACCACCACCCAGACCAATCGCTGCTGGACCCCTGGGTCCGCCCCCGAGTAGTACGCCAGGAGTTGCTCCGTCTGGCAGCCGGCGGGCCGCAGCGCCGCGTTGCCATAGGCTTCCGGCGCGGAGACCGCGGGGACGACCGTGAGGGGTGCCGGGGCGAGGGTTATGGCTCCCTGTGCGTATACCCGGGTCGTCCCGAGGCGCATCCCACCAAGCGATGGGCCGCTGCCGCAGCCGACCGTCGGCGCCGCGAGCGCCCCGGGCAGAATGCGCGCCTCGGAGCTCGGCGCCGCGATGCGCGGCCCAGAGGCGATCACACCGACCAGCGCCCACGTGGAGGCCAGCGCAAAAAGCGTCGCGACGGTCCCCGCGATCAGTTCGGTCCAGCCAATCGGAGCGACGCCCGGGTTCAGGCTGTCCATCGGCCAAGTGTGCTCCGCCGCCACCGCGGGCGCAAACGCGGCGTCAGCCGGGGGGACGGCCCGACTAGGCCCTGGCCGACACCCGCTCCGCCATCGGCGCGTGCCGAGGCCATGGCCGCAGCCGTTCGAGCTGCGCGGCAATCGACAGCACCAGTTCCTCACCGCCCTGGGTGGTCACCACCTGGACACCCAGGGGGAAGCCATCTGCGGTGAGCCCGCCCGGCACGTTGGCGGCCGGGAAGTTGGCCACATTCCAGGGGTTGGTCATCGGCGCCTGGCGGCTGCCCATGAGGAGGAACTGTAGCCACGGAACCTCCAGCCAACCCGCGGCTGGGGCTGTCGCCTGCGCCGTCGTGGGAGTGATCAGCGCGTCGTAGTCGCTGAACCAGGCGGTGAAGCGGTCGCGCCATATTTCCGTGCCCTGCGGCGGTACCGGGTGGTGCTTGCGCAGGTAGCGACCGATACGCACCAGCCTCTGGGTGCGGGGTTCGAGGGCGCCGAATTTCATCTCGAATTCGTCGACCTCGTCGGCCATCCCGACGATGAACCTGTGGGCATAGGCGAGCGAGATGCGAGGGCTGTAGGGCGGGTCGGCGATGGTGATCAGGTGGCCGGCCTGACGCAGGGCGTCGGCGGTCTCATCCACCACCCGGCGCAGGTCCTTGTCGATCCGCCCACCAACCGTGGGACTCTTGGTCGACACCGCGATCCGTAGGCGCTTCGACGGTGGCTGGGGGTCGCGGAACCGGGAGGTGGCTGCCATGACGTCGAGGACCAGGGCACCGTCGGCGACGGTGGTGGCCAGCGGGCCCCATTGGCTGAGGCCAAACCAGTGTTCGTCATGGCCGCCGGGCACCGGGACCAACCCGGGGCCGGGCTTGATGCCGAACAACCCGCAGTAGGCGGCGGGGATGCGGATCGAGCCGCCGCCGTCGGAGGCCTGCGCGATCGGCACCTCCGCAGACGCCACCGCGGCGCTTGACCCGCCGCTGGATCCGCCGGGTGAGTTCTCCAGGTTCCAGGGGTTACGGGTCACCCCGAATTTCGACTCCGTGGCATGGATGTACGCCAGCTCCGGCTGGCGCGTCTTGCCGATCACCACGCAGCCGGCGGCGCGCAGGCGCCTGACGATCTCATCGTCACCGTCGACTGGCTTATCAGAGGTCGCCAGGCTGCCAAGGCGGATCGGCTCCCCCGCCACCGCGACCGAGTCTTTGATGCCCACCGGGACACCGGCCAGGGGCATCTGCTTCAGGTCGGGGCTATCGTCCAGCGCCCGCGCCTCGGCCATCGCCATTTCGGCCCGCACCGTCAGGAACGCGTGGATCACAGGCTCCGCGGCCTCGACCTGACGGAGGTGCTCGGCCACGATTTCCGAGGGCTTCGCCTTGCCCTCGTGCACCAGCGCGGCCAGTTCGATCGCGGTCAGCCCGATGAAGTCCATCGCTGTTCTTCCTACCCCGCCTTGACCGCGGGTCGGAGGGGAGTCGGGTCTGCCTCCTGCCGGGCCTGGAAGGCCTCCGGATATCGCCGGCGCAACACGATCAGCAGGGGCACAACAACGATCAGCATCGCCAGGGCGGTGAGCTGAGCCTGCTTCAGGCCGAATGCCAGAACCGGCTCTGTGGTGCGCAAAAAGAACAGCAGGAACTGGCTCACCGGGTACCCGACCAGGTACGCGATCCCCGCGCTCCCGATCGGGGGATGACGGCTGAGCACCAGCAGCACCAACCCGAACAGCACCAGGCTCCCCAGCAGCTCATAGGCGCCCGCCGGCTGGTACGCCACCCCTTTGATCGGCGCAAAGGAATTGGGGTTGGTGTAGCGCGTTGCCCACGGCAGGTTGGAGGGGTCACCGAGGATGTCGCCGTTGATGATGTTGCCGATTCTCCCGATGGCCTGGGGTAGCGTCGCGAAGATCGCTCCCGCATCGAGGATCACCCACACTGAGAGGCGGTTCCGGTAGGCGTAGAACACGCTGGTCAGCAGGCAGGCCATGAGGGCCCCGAAGAAGGCCATTCCGCCCTTCCAGACCGCGATGATCTCGATCGGGTTGCGGATGTAGTCGCCAAGGTTTGGCTGCTGGACAACGTAGTAGAGCCGCCCGCCCAACAGGCCGATCCCGATGTTCCACCAATAGAGGTCCGAGACCTGCTTCTCGGTGAACCCGCGGGACAGGGCAAACCCCGAAGTGATGCGCATACCGACGGCGAAAGCCACGACGTACGCCACGCCATACCAGTGGATTCCCAGGCCGCCAAGCCGGAACAAAACAGGGTCGATGGGGATCGTGATCACGCCGGACACGAGGTGAATCATGCCACTGCTCAGACCTCGACCACGGCGGCGTCGTTGACCACCGACGTGGCCCGGGAACCCGGTCGGCCGGTGATGAAGAAGACCCCACCTAGGATCATCGCAAGGGCCACGAACACCACCGGCGCCGGGCGCTCGTGGAGAAAGATGAAGCCGTACAGCAGCGCCGAGGGCGGGATCAGGTAGGTCACGACGATGGTGCGCCCCGCGCCGACGCGCTGGATCAACCGGAACGAGATCACCATGGCCAGACCGGTGGCGCCAAGACCCAGCCACAGGGTGGCGGCAATGGCTCCAATCGGCGGCACGTGGTCAGGGTGCACGAATACCGCGAGCGGGGCGAGAAGTAGCGCGGCGAGGGCGCATTGGAGAAACGCCGGGACGGTGGGCGACACGTCCTGGAAATGCCGCCGCGAGTAGTGGGTCGCCACCGCGTAGGCCAGCGTCGCGGCCAGCACCGCCAGGGCGCTGAGAAAACTCGAACTGAGGATCCCGCCGGTCGGGTGGGCCAGGATCACCACTCCGGCAAACCCCAGGGCCAGGCCGATTCCCTGCCGGCGGTGAAATTGCTCGGCCTCGGCAAACACGGGCGCGAGCAGCGCGGTCCAGATCGGCGCGGCGGCATTGAGGATGCCCGCCAGCGAGCTGTCGATGTACTTCTCGCTGGTCGCAATGAGGACGTATGGCACGGCCGCATTGAGGATCGCGATGACCAGCCCTGGCTTCCACTTCCTGAATGCACCACGGATCGAGACGCCGGTGGCCCGCATGTAGACGGCGATCCCGGCGGCGGCGGAGAGCGTGCGCAGAAAGACCATGGAGATGGGCGGAATATCGTGGACGGCGATCTTGATGAAGAGGAAGGAGGCGCCCCACAGGCCGGCGAGAAAGGCCAGGAGGAGGTAGTCGTCGCGTTCCATGCCTAGAGGCTAACCAGCCCTCGCCGGCCCCCGATTCCAGCGGAACGCGGGAATCCAACCTCTGACAGGGGGGTTGGAACATGACGGATAGGCATAATTGCTGCAGGCTAGGGCGCCTAACAGATTCAGGAGAGGCAACTCGTGGAGAGAATCGGCAGGGTGCCAGTGATGGCGGGCCAGGAATCGGTGTGGGATTATCCCCGGCCGCCACGGCTGGAGCGCAGCTCCAAGCGCGTCGAAGTGTTTGTGGCGGGCCACCTGTTGGCCTCGACCACGGCGGCGTTGCGGGTTCTCGAGACCAGTCACCCCCCGGTTTATTACATCCCGCTGGACGACATCGACGGCGAGGCTCTCGTGCCCTCCGATCGCCACACCTACTGCGAGTTCAAGGGCGCGGCTTCCTACTACGACCTCGTCGTGGAGGGCGCGACGACGCGGAACGCGGGCTGGTATTACCCATCCCCGTCTCGCGGATACGAGGCCCTGGCCGACCATGTGGCCTTCTACCCCGGCCGGGTGGAGCGCTGCCTGGTTGACGGCGAGGAGGTCACGGCGCAGGCGGGCGACTTCTACGGCGGCTGGATCACAGCCGACATCGTCGGGCCCTTCAAGGGCCAGTCGGGCACCTCGGGATGGTGAACTCGATGATCAAATTTGACCACGTCGGCAAGAGGTTCGGCGACTCGGTTGCCGTGGCGGACCTCAGCTTCGATGTGGCGGAGGGCGAGATCGTCATGCTCCTCGGCCCATCGGGTTGCGGCAAGACCACGTCGCTGAAGATGATCAACCGGCTGATCGAGCACACCAGCGGGACGATCACCGTGGACGGCAAGGACATCAGCCAGGTTGAGCCGGTCGAACTGCGCCGCTCCATTGGCTACGTCATCCAGCAGAGCGGGCTCTTCCCGCACATGACCATCGCTGACAACATCAGCACTGTGCCCCGGCTGCTGGGCTGGAAGAAGCCGAGGATCAAGGACCGCGTCGCGGAGCTGCTCGACCTCGTCGGGCTGGAGCAGGACATGGGTCGCCGTCTCCCTCGCGAGCTGAGCGGTGGGCAACAGCAGCGCATCGGGGTGGCCCGGGCCCTGGCAGCCGACCCGCCGGTGCTACTGATGGACGAACCCTTCGGCGCGCTGGACCCGATCACCCGTCAGCACCTCCAGGAGGAGCTCTTGCGGCTCCAGGGCCTGGTGCGCAAGACGATCATCTTCGTCAGCCACGACGTGGAGGAGGCGGTGACCGTCGGTGACCGTATCGCCCTGCTCAATGTCGGCGGCGTCCTGGAGCAGTTTGACAGCCCCACAGAGGTCCTGGGGCACCCCGCCAACGAGTTCGTGGCGGGCTTCATGGGCAGGGACCGCCAGTTGCGCCGCCTGTCGCTGATGAAGGTCGGAGACGCGACGCTCACACCCAACGGGCGGCCCCACGACGGCCTGCCGATCGTCCACCCACAGGACGACCTGCGCAGCGCCCTCGACAGGTTGCTGGCCACCGGCCAGCAAGAACTATTAGTGGAGGACGGGGAGAGGCATCTTGGTTTGCTGACCCTGGACACCATCGTCGGTAGCGGTGAACCCGAGTAGATGCTCGCTCAGCCGTTGCGACTCATTGCGCCTGCACCCGCAGGCGAAAAGGAGGCCTAACCTCGTGAGCCCAACGCGACTTACACGAATGGTGGTGACCGTCGTCGCCGCCGCATTCACGCTGACCGCCTGTGGCGGCTCCGGCAGCACATCCTCTGGAGGCGGGAGCAAAGGCACCATCACGGTGGCCGGCTTCAACTTCTCCGAGAGCAGCATCCTCGCCAACATCTACGGCAAGGCCCTGGCGAAGAAGGGCTGGACCGTGAAGTACAAGCTCAACCTCGGCGCGCGGGAGGTTGTGGAGCCTGCGTTGGAGAAGGGCGACATCGACCTGTACCCCGGCTACGCCGCGACCGAAACCGTGTTTCTCAAGGGCACGGCCACGCCCGACGCCGCCGCCACGGTGGCGACGCTGAACGGTCTTCTGAAGTCGAAGAACCTGCTGGCCACGACCCCATCTCCGGCCCAGGATGAGAACGGCTTTGTCATGACCTCGGCCGGTGCCGCCAAGTTCGGTAACCCCAAGAGCCTCTCGGACCTCAAGTCACAGAACGGCAAGCTGGTCCTGGGCGGGCCACCGGAGTGCCCGACCCGTCCGTTCTGCGAGAAGGGCCTGGTCGACAAGTACGGCCTGCAGTTCAAGGACTTCAAGGCGCTGGACGCCGGCGGTCCGCTGACCAAGGCTGCGCTTGACCAGGGCAACATCGACCTCGGCCTGGTCTTCACCAGCGACGGCGCGATCAAGGCCAAGAACTACATCCTGCTGAAGGATGACCTGGGCCTGCAGAACGCCGACAACATCACCCCGATCGTGCGCACCGCCACGGTCAACAGCGACGCCCAGGGGGTCCTCAACGACGTCTCGGGGAAGCTGACCACCGCCGATCTCGCCGACCTCAACAAGCAGGTCGACATCGACAAGTCGGACCCTGACCAGGTCGCAGCAACCTGGCTCAGCAGCCACGGTTACTAGGTAACCCCTAAGCAGCCTTGATCCCGGTCTGGGATGCCAGGTTCGCCTGGCGTCCCAGGCCACGCTTGGGGGCCCGCATCCCGGCCGGGGTGACCGCCTTCTGGACCAGGCCCAGGCCCCGCTCGGTGACCGTTGCGACCAGCGCCACCAGGACGGCACCGGCAAAGATCTGGACGTTGTCCTGCTGGCTGAAGCCGTCGATGATGAAGCGTCCCAGGCCGCCCCAGGCCACCTCTGCGGCCAGCGTCGCGGTGGCCACCACCTGGACCGCCGAGGTGCGGATCCCCGCCATGATCAATGGTGCGGCGATCGGCAGTTCGACGCGCCACAGCAGCTGCCAACCGGTCATGCCGAGGCCGCGGGCGGCTTCGCGCAACTCCGGACTGACCTCAGAAAGCCCGATGTAGGTATTGGTGAGGATGGGCGGGATGCCCAGGGCCACGAGGGCCAGGAACGCGGGCTTGGCGCCGATGCCAACCAGCTGCACCGCCACCACCAGGATGGCAAACGATGGGATGGCCCGTCCGATGTTGGAGATGTTGATGGCCACCGCACCCCCGCGACGGAAGTGACCGAGCAGGATGGCGATTGGCAGGGCGATCAGCGCCGAGGCCGCCAGCGCCGCACCGGACATCAAGAGGTGTTCGATGATGCGGTTGGGGACGCCGGCGCTGCCCTGGTAGTGGACCGGGTCGAGAAACCACCTGATGACATCGCCGAAAATATTCATGCCGGCCGGCCCCGGGCCCACGGGGTGACGGCCCGCTGCAGCAGGCCCAGGCTGACGTCCGCCACCACCGCAAGCAACACCGAGAGCCCCGCGCCGATGACCAGCGGGGTGCGGAAGTCGTTGATCAGGCCCTGCAGGATGAGCCGGCCCAGGCCTCCCTCACCGATCAGGGCGGTGACCGTGACCAGGCCGATGGTGGTCACCGTGGCGATCCTGACGCCGGCCATGATCGCCGGCAGCGCCAGTGGCAGGTCGACGCCCAGGAGTTGCTCAGACCTTGAGTAGCCCATGCCCCTGGCGGCCTCCCGGACGTCGGGCGGGACGGCGTCCAGGCCGACCACGATGTTGCGCACCAGGATCAGCAGGGTGTAGCTCACCAGCCCCACCTCGGCGGTGAAGATGGTCAACCCCAGGAACGGGATCAGGAACGCGAACAGGGCGAGCGATGGGACCACGTACAGCGTCCCGGTGAACCCCAGGATGGGGTCGCGCCAGCGCGGCGACCGCCAGGCGAGCAAGCCCAGCGGGGTGGCAATCACCAGCCCGATGAGCACGGCCACGACGGTGAGGATGACATGCTCCAGCGTCGCATCCCAGATCACCCCGGTATGGGTCATCACCCACGTCCACCGCACCCACGGCTCCTGCGCATCCGCGATCACCGCGGGAATGGCAACCATGCTGGAAAAACTACCAGCACCGGGTGACGCGGCTGTCGCAACTGTTTGCGCGAGGATTGTTGCGGGAGGACCCTTGACGGACCCCACGCAGAGTGCTACACATGTAATAGAAAGTCGCACTTGTCCACTAGTTGGAGGCGTAGCGGTTTGACCAGTATCTGGAAGTGGCTACGTAGAGGTCGGGCCGAGTAAGGCTGGGTCGCCCATTGGGCGATCCCTTACCCAGGTTGACCTGAAAACACCCGGCCGCACGCCGGGGTCCCCCTGAAGGGGGAGTACGTATCGGGCCGGATCACCGCATTGCGGCCCGGCCCATTTTCTTTGTAGGGGCCTGCCCGGCGCGAACTGCTTCACCGCCAGAGGCTGGGCATAATCCGATCTATGCCATATGCCGTCGCCCAGGATGGCGCCTGCATCTACTACCGGCTTACAGGCCCGGCAAGGGGCGAGCCGCTGGTGCTGATCATGGGCCTCGGCTGGGACATGAGCGGGTGGAAGCTGCTCCTGCCACACCTCAGCGATTACCGTGTCCTGCTCATCGACAACCGCGGCACCGGCCGATCGGACAAGCCGGACAGGCCGTACTCGATGAAGTTGATGGCCGCCGACGTCGTGCGCTGCATGAACGACGCGGGTCTGGACTCAGCACACGTCTACGGGGCGTCGCTCGGCAGCATGATCGCCCAGGAGCTGACGCTCACATACCCTGCGCGGGTTCGCTCCCTTATCCTCGGCTGCCCGAGTCCCGGCATCATCAGCGTGCCCGGTTCGCCCCGCTGGCTCCAGGTTCTGCGAGGGCGGCAGAAACAAACCCCCGAGGAGGCGTTCATGCGCGCCGCGCGGCTGCTCTATGGGGTGTCGCTAAAGGAGCGGCCGGAGGCGATTGCGGAGGTCATGCAGCGTCGCCTCAAAGTCAGGCTATCGCCGGTGGGGTTGCGCCGGCAGTTCGAGGCGGTGTTGAAGTGGAGCAGCCTGAGCCGCCTGCGGCGCATAGATGTGCCCACCCTGGTGATTCATGGCGACCATGACCGCCTGCTGCCGGTGGGTAACGGCCGGATCATTGCCCGCCTCATTCCCGGCGCCAGGCTCCACATCTTCAAGGGCGCAGGCCACGTATACGGGACAGACCACCCTGAGGAGCACCTGGAGGTGATCACCGACTTCTGGCTGGAGCAGGCAGCCGCCGGGGAACAACGTTAGTCTTGAACTATCATTTCATTTGCTAATAGCGATGCAACCTTCTATGCTTGCTCGAAGCAATTAGATCCTGCTGGTCCACCAGGGCCGGCGGTCAAGGATGGAGGTTTTCAATGTCTGAATCAACCCAGGGAACAGTCGCCGGTTCATTCGCCACCTATGCCGAGGCCCAGAAGGCCGTCGGCGCGCTGGAGCAGGCCGGTTTTAGCGCTAGCGAGATCGGGGTCCTGCGCAAGGGCGAGGAGAACGGCCACACCGACGGCCCCGACCATGTGCACCCCGCGGTCGGCGTAGGTACGGGCGCGGTCGAGGGTGGGCTGCTGGGCGCAGCTGCCGCCTTCCTGATCCCTGGTGCGGGCCCGGTCATCGGCGCCGGCATCCTCGGCCTGACCGTCCTCGGTGCCCTCACCGGCGCCGCCACCGGTGGCATCGCCGGAGCGCTGACCCATGCCGGGTTCAGCAAGGATGACGCCGACCACTACGGCCAGGCCTTCGAGCAGGGCCACACCATCGTCACGGTGCGTGCCGCCGGCCGCGAGGCCGAGGCCCAGGCAATCCTCACCCAGCACAGCGCTGGCACCCGCCCCGCGGCTGTCGAGGGAACTACCACCGTCTAGAACTCGCGTTCCTGGTATTGATGGAGGAGTGCCCTTTCGAGGGCGCTCCTCTTTTCTTTGTGTGCAGTTCGCTGCGGAGCGACGAGTGACCGAGGCGCGGCCTCGGGTGACATACCCGCCGCACGGGCAAGTGAATGCTGTTGCATCCTGGCGACCGGACACGTATATGGGACAGTGACGATCAAACGCTTGCCAGGCCATCGCGGGGTCACCCCTCTCGATCGGCTCACCGCCGGGGCCGCGGCGATCGCCATCGCCGTCGCGACCATATCGATTCCCGCCAACGTCTGGCCGTTAGGACTCATCTCGAAGGAAGAGGCAATCAAGATCGGCGGCGCGCAAAGCCCCGGCGCACAGGCGCCTGAGGCGTCTCTCGTCCTGTGCCTGAGAGACCATCCCATCCCCGTGGGCACCGGCCGGGTCA
>JBPCPW010000019.1:0-47192 GCA_050998755.1 Candidatus Dormibacteria bacterium | reverse complement strand
CGCCCCGCTCGGCCAGTCGGCTCTCGCCTCCCGGCTGGGGCCTGCTACCGGGCTCTCCGGCGATTACCCGCACGGGACTCTCACCCGTTGGACTCGTCCAGCTTTCAGGACGCAACATCGCCCGAGTTTAGCCGGGAGGCTACTCGGCCAGGACCACCCAGGAGAGTCCCGGCGGGAGGCCCACGGGCTTGCCGGCGGCGTCCAGGTACTGCAGCGGCAGGTTGTACCCGGGGGATGCCCACCGACCCCGGATCACCGTGCCGTGGGCGTACATCTCGGCGGCGCCGCCGGAGTTCATGTCGAAGTCGCGGCCCAGCACCCCGTTGACGTCGTGGATCTCGGAGGTCGTGAACTGACGGACATGCATCACGACGATGCTCTGGGGCCTGACCTCCCCATATATCGTGTCGGCCTGGACCAGGCCGTCGGTGACCACCGAGTAACTGCCGTTACCGAAGTCGAAACTGGAGTGCAGCGACGCCACGTCGATGTGGGGCGCCGCCTCAGCGCCGCCCCAGTCGTTAGACCGCAGGATATCGGTTGACGATGACGGACGAAGCCCCAGGCCACCGACGGCGAGCATCTGGTCCTGGCGGGTGTAGACGTTGTGCGGTGCGGCGCGCCCGCTCCAACGGAAGAAGAACTGCGGCGCGTAGTCATTGAAGAACCCGCCCTTGATACCAGGGTCGCGCACCACCCGGGTGAGGGTCGCATCCCCCGCGCCGCTGGCCATCAGGACGGAGTCGAAGCGGTGGTACAGGTACTGGGAGATGAACCGGGCACTGCGCACCGGCCCGACCACCCCGGGCACTCGGTGGAAGATCGCCGAGAACCGCGTGATGCCTGATTCGGTCACGTACTGGAAGATCAATGACGCCGCCTGCAGGCCCGTCTGGGGCCGGGAGGGGGCACTGTTCTCGATCTGAATCAGCAGGGGGTACGCCAGCGGGCCGGAGACGGGCAGGTTCTGCCCTGGCAGGGATCCGGCCTGGGCGGGCGGCAGGGCGGGCTCGGCGATCAGCGGGCTTGGTGAGGGTGGCGGTGGCGACGGACTGGGAGCCGGCTTGCCGTGCGCTGAGACGCCGTGCTCGGCCGAGGAGTGGGTGCCCGACTGGCCGCAGGCTGCGGCTGCAAGGGCGACGGACACCAGGAGAATTCGGTAGCGGGACGTCGGCAAATTCATCAGGTGGGCGCGGGCGCCCCGTGCAGCATGAGGGGAGTTTCCCGCTGCGTCAAGGCTTGGCGAGGTCCAGCCCAATGCCCCGGACACAGAACGTTGTGAGGATGTCCACGGCCTCGTCAATGGTGAACGGCTCCCCACCCACGAACACTCCATAGGCAAAGCTCTCGACCATCCCCACGATCGCCCGAGCCGCCGCGCGGGCATCGATGCGGGCGGTGGACCTGTGGGCGGCGTTGGTGCGCTCGATGTTCTCCTGCAGGTGCCCCACGAGCATCCCGACGAAGACCTCGTCGTAGTGCTTGCGGACGTAGGAGTCGGTGGTCGAGGCCTCCCGCAGCAGCCGCATCATGAGGCGGTTTCGCTGGTACACCTCGAGCGTCTGGGTGATCAGGCCGACGACATCCTCCCGCGTCTGGAACTCCCGCGTGGCGATGCTGTCGAATTCCGACAGGGCGGTGTCCGAGAGTTCGCGCAAGACCTCGCTCTTCCCCTTGAAGTGCAAATAGAAGGTGCCGTGAGCGATGTCCGCGCGGCGGGTGATGTCGTCCACGGTTGTGTCGCGGTAGCCACGCCGGTCAAAGAGGTGCTTGGCTGCTGAGAGCACGCGCCGGCGGGTGCGGTCGCTCTTTTTCTCACGGGGCGCCGGGTTGGCGGCGGGCGGCAGGGCCAGGCTCACTCGGACCCTTTTGCAGGACGCGGACGCCGGGGAGCAGCGGCGGCGCGGACCATGGTGGGCGCCGCCCAGAGCGACTCAAGGTCATAGAACGCGCGCTCCCCGGGCAGAAAGACGTGGGCAATCACGTCCACGAAGTCCAGGAGTATCCAGGCGCCGTCAGCTTCACCGGACGTCTGGAACGGCTTGACCCCAAGTTTGGCGGCCTCCTCTCGGATGGACTCCGCGATGGCCCGCGTCTGCCGATCGGTGTCCCCCTCGCATATGACGAAGTAATCGGTGATCGCGCTTCGACCCAGAAGGTCGATCTCTACCACGTCGCGGGCCTTCTTGGCCAGCGCCGCCTGATGCACCAGCCTGGCCAACTCGCGGGACGTCATTCGGGCGGGATTATGACAGCGCGCCCCCGCGTGCCGCTATTTGCCGGCGCCATAGAGCCCCCGTTCGCAGATATAGGCCAGGACCGGCCCGGCCAGCATCCCGGACATGTCCAGGCCAGAGGCCAGGCGGCGCCGAATCTCGGTGGCAGAAATCCGAGGAGAATTGACCTCCAGCACCGCGGTCCCTGCGGGGAGCCCGCGCCTGGTCCGCGCGACGTCGGTCCGGTTGAACGCCACCACCGCCGCGAGGTGGGGAATATCGGCCGCGCGATGCCAGGACTCGAGTTCCAGCGCGGCGTCGTACCCCAACAGCAGGACCAGCGATTCGCAGCCGGACTCCCCCAGCTCACGAAGCGTGTCGACGGTGTAGGAAACCCCGCCCCGGCGCAGTTCGACATCGTCCACCGCGAGCCCCTGCTCTCCGCTGACGGCGAGCCTGGCCATGGCCAGGCGGTCTTCCGCCGTCGCCACCGGCGCCTCACGGTGCGGCGGGGTGAACGATGGGACGAGGCGAACCTCCGCCAATTGCAGCTCGGCCAGGCATTGCCGGGCCACGGCAAGATGGCCCAGATGGACGGGATCGAAGGTCCCGCCGAGGACCCCGGTGGCTCCTGCGAAGGCACTCACAGGTCGGGGTTGAAGAGGAACTCGAAGTCGGCGATCGCGATGGTGTCCCCGTGCCCGGCGCCGGCCCCGACCAGGGCCTCACGAAGACCCATCCCCCCCAGCAGGCTCTGCATGCGCTCAAGCGCGTCGGGGTTGGCCATGTCGGTCTGGTTCACCACCCGCTCGACGTCGGTGCCACTGACCACGTAGGTCTCCCCGTCACGGCTGACCTCCATGGAGCTGAGCTCCGGCTCGGGGCGGTATACCCTCAGCGGCGGGGCCTGTGGCCGCCGCACCGCGACGCTGGCCCGCGCGATGGCGTCGACCAGGTCGTCCAGCCCGGCGCCGTCACGCGCGGAAACCGCGATCAACTCGCGGTCGCCCTCCAGGCGGCTCTCGAGTACCCTGACGGTGAGTGCCGTCCCCGGCATGTCCAGCTTGTTGAGCACGACCACCCGCACCCGGGAGGGCAGTTCCGGGTCGTATTCGGCCAGCTCCCGCTGCACTGCATCGAAAGCCGCCTCGGCCGCTTCCGTCCCAGCGGATGCGTCAACCAGCTGGACCAGCACCGAGGTGCGACTGAGATGCCTGAGGAAAGCGGTCCCCAGCCCGACCCCCTCCGATGCCCCCTCGATCAGGCCCGGCACGTCGGCCAGGACCAGGCGCTCACCATCGGGGAGCTCCATCACTCCGAGGTTCGGCTCCAGCGTGGTGAAGGGATAGTCGGCAATCCGCGGCGTGGCGGCGGTCAGCGCGCCGAGCACGGTTGACTTGCCGGCGTTGGGGGCACCCACCAGCCCAACGTCGGCGATCAGACGAAGCTCGAGCATCAGGTCGACCTCGCGGCTTGGCTCGCCCAGCTCCGCGAACCGGGGGGCCTGGCGGCGGCTGTTGCTGAACCGCGCGTTGCCTCGGCCGCCGCGGCCGCCGCGGGCGACGACGAGCTCCGCCCCATCCTCGGTCAGCTCGCCGATCAGCTGCCCGGTCTGATCGTCGTAAGCCACCGTACCGACCGGGACCAGGAGGCGCACGGTTTCGGCGTCCGACCCATGTTTGTTGGACTTGCGACCGGAACCGCCGCGATCGCCAGAGATCAGGCTGCGGCCCTTGAAATGAGAGAGGCTATTGAGGCCCGAGGTGGCCACCAGCACAACGTCGGCACCATTTCCCCCGTCGCCGCCATCAGGGCCACCCTGGGGAACGAACTTCTCGCGCCGGAAGGTCATGGCTCCCGAACCGCCGGCCCCCGAGCGCACCCGGATCCGGACTTCGTCCAGGAACATGGATCCCGCTTAGGCGGAGGCCTCCTGCTGCTTCGGCTCGGGTGAAGAGTCCGCTTCAACCTCGACGGGCAGGATGCTGACGCGCTTCTTGCCTCCGCCGTACTCGGTGAACTTGACCGTTCCGGGGGCCAGGGCGAAGAGGGTGTAGTCACGACCCAGGCCGACGTTTTCGCCGGGGTGGATCGCTGTACCCTTCTGGCGGACCAGGATCATGCCGCCCTTGACCAACTCGCCGCCAAAGCGCTTGACGCCCAGGCGCTGGGAGTTGCTGTCGCGACCGTTGCGGGAGCTTCCGCCTCCCTTCTTATGAGCCATCGGGGGTCGTCTCCTTTGCGGCTTCCTTCTTCCTGGCTCCCGGACCGCTGACCGACACCACCTGCAGCAGCGTCTGGTCGGCGCGGGCGCCGTGGGTACGGCGGTAGCGCTTCTTGGCCTTGTACTTGAAGACCACGATCTTGGGACCGCGGGTGGCGGCCACCACCCTCGCGGTCACCGCGGCGCCGTCGACCACCGGGGTGCCGATGCTCGCGCTGTCCCCGTCGGTGAGCAGCAGCACCTGGTCGAACCTCACCTCCTCCCCCACGGGGTTGGCAAGGCGATCGACGGTAACGCGCTGGCCTTCGGCCACGCGGTACTGCTTCCCGGAGATCTTGACGATCGCTTCCATAGCTGTATCCAACATCAATACTTGGGCGCCTGCCGCAGAGCGTGCTTTACCGCAGTTGGCGCAGGCCGGGATTTTAGCATGGCCGCCGCCTACCTCCTGACAACCACCACCGCCTGGTCACTCACCGTCTGGGCCGGGAGGTTGTTGTAGGTGATGGTCACGCTGATCGCATAGTTCCCTGGCAGCTCATCCGCCGCCACCCTGGTGTCGAACGAGATCTGCAGGGTCCCCGGTGAGCCTCCCTCCTGCCGCGGCGGCACGGCCCAGGTCCCAAAGGATGGCAGCAGGCTGCTGGGAAGGGGGTCGGTCACCCCCTGGCGGAAGGAGTTCCCGTTCACCTGGGCGGTCCCGGCGTAGACAAACCCGCCCGGCAGCGCAGCCGAGATGAACGTCGTGCGGGCGGCTGCGGTGCCACTGTTGCGCACCAGGATGCTGTAGCGAACCGTGCCGCCCGGGTTCGCCGGGCTCCGAGCGGACACCTGGAGGTCGACCAGGGCGGTGGGCTGCACCGAGAGCACCGTTGGCGTCGCGGCGGCGGGGTCGGCATCATCCGCGGCCACCTCGACGAAGTTGGGCGCCTTGCCGGGGCTGGCCCCCACCGCCACCACGAACTCGATTGTCAGGACCGACGGCTTCCTGGGCGTTCCGACCGGGATGCTCCAGCTGCCAAAGGTCGGAACCGGGGTGTTGATCGGCGGGTCCTGGGTGCGGGTGCGAATGGCCTCCCCTCCCACCGCCTTGGTGCTCACGTAGGAGAAGCCGGTGGGCAGGGTGTCGCGGACGGTCACCCCGCGGGCAATCCCACCGGACGGGTTGGTCACCGTGAGCAGCATGGTCTTGAAGTCCTTGGGCGCCGACTTGGGACTCTCGTCGACCTGGGTCACGCTCAGGTTGATCGTGGGCTGGATGATGCTGCAGCTCGCGAGCCCCGGCGCCACCAGGGCCAGGAGCACGCACCAGACGAAGCGCGTCACTAGAACATGAGGTCCTTATGGTGCACCAGGATGGACTGGACGATCCCGATCGCCGCCATGTTGGTGAGCATCGAGCTTCCCCCATAGGAGATGAACGGCAGGGGTATCCCGACAACCGGCATCACCCCCAGGTTCATCCCCACGTTGACCACCACCTGAAAGAGGATCATGGTAGCCACGCCGAATGCCAGCAGGCTGCCAAAGCTGTCCCGGGCGAGGTGAGAGGCGCGGATGACGCGGAGCAGGACAACGGTGAACAGCCCCAGCAGGACCAGCGCCCCGAGGAAGCCCCACTCCTCACTGAAGATCGCGAATATGAAGTCGGTGACGCGGCTTGGAACGAACCCCAGCTGTCCCTGTGTCCCGGTCAGGAATCCCTTGCCAAAGAACCCGCCTGACCCCACGGCGATCTTGGCCTGGAGAATGTTGTAACCCGCGCCCTGGGGATCTGACCCGGGGTTGAAAAAAGTCACCAACCGCTTCTGCTGATAGCCGTGAAGGTGCCCGATGACCAGCGGCAGGATGGCTGCCGCCAGTACCACCGAGCCCAGCAGGTAGCGCGCCGGCACGCCGGCCATGAACGACATCCCGTAGAACAGCGCGAGGAAGACGATGGCCGTCCCCAGGTCGGGCTGGGCAAGGATCAACAGCGTCGGCGGGGCGATCAGCGCCAGCCCCGCGAGGAACGTGCTGAACGACTTGATCCTGCCCTGCCGCTCGTACAGGTAACGCGCCAACACGATGATCACCAGGAGCTTGCTGATCTCTGACGCCTGGAGCTCGAAGAACCCCAGGTAGATCCATCGCTGCGCGCCCAGCGCCTGGTGCCCGGCGACGCGGACCAGCACCAGCAGCAGCATCATGACCAGGTAGGTGAGGCCATAGAGGCGCCCCAGCGAACGGTAGTCGGTGAAGGAGAAATAGAGAAGGACGCCAAACCCGATCGTGATGTAGATGACCTGGTGGACGAACTCCACGCGATGGATCCCCGAGGCACTGAAGATGGCGGCGGTGCCCAGGGCCAGCACCATCAGCAGGAAGATCGCCAGCACGAAGTCGTACTGCCGGAAGACGCTGCTCCGCTCCTGGGGCATCGACATCGCGCTCATCAGTTGCGCCTAATTGCCACTGGCGCGGATCTGGTCGCGGTGTTGGAAGTAGTAGCTCATGATGTTGGCCGCCGCGGGCAGGGCTCCCTCATGGCCCTCCCCTCCACCCTCGATGAAGACGATCACCGCGATCTCCGGCGTCTCCGCAGGCGCATAGGTCACGAACCAGGAGTGCAGCGGCAGGTTGCCCTTGGCATCGGGCAGCCCGTACTCGGCAGTGCCGGTCTTACCGCTGGGGGTTGGGATGTCCTTGTGGTTCACAAACACAAATCCTGAAGTCCCGCCCCGGGAGGCGCCGGCCCGCAGGCCTTCGCGGAGCAGGGCGAGCGCCTCGGGACTGACGCCGACCGTGTGGTCCAGGGATTTCGCGAACGGCTTCAGCACGACGCCGGATTGATCGATCACCCGGTTGCCGATCTGGGGGTGAAGGTATGAGCCGCCGTTGGCGATCGTGGAGATCCATTGCAGGTCCTGCATCGGGGTGACCAGCAGGTAACTCTGGCCGATGCCATAGGTGATGGTGTTGCCCTCGTACCAGTAGCTGTCCTTCCAGGCCGGGTCGCCGGTCTCCTGGTATGCCTGAGCAAAGTAGGCCTTCTTCCAGTCGCTGCTGGGCGCGATCCCGCGAGCCTCGCCACCGAGCTCGATCCCCGTTTTGCGTCCCACGCCGAAGTCCTTGGCGAACTTGCTCAGGATCTTGTCGCCCATCTGGTCCGCGACGGTGTAGAAGAACACGTCGCAGGACTGGGCAATGGCATCGACCATGTTCAGCGCCCCGTGACCGGAGGGCTTCCAGCAGCCAAATCGCGTCGTGCCCCGCTGTAGGAAGCCCGGACAGAAGATCTTGGTCGTGCCGTTCGCCGTGTTGGACTGCAGGGCGGCGGCGCCGGTGACCGGCTTGAAGGTGGAGCCTGGCGGATACTGCCCCTGGATGGCGCGGTCCAGCAGGGGTAGGCGCGGGTCACTGGTCAGTGCGGTGTATTCGGGCTGCGTGATGCCGCTGGCGAACTGGTTGAGGTTGTAGTCGGGGAGGCTGGTCATGGCGTAGATCTCACCGGTCTGGGGGTTCTCCACGATCGCTGCACCGGCCTGGGCCAGGTTGCCACCAAGCTTCTTGTGCTGCTCGTCCATCTGCGTCTGCAGCTGCTTCATGGTGTATTTCTGCAGGTCGAGGTCGAGGCTGAGGTAGACGTTGGCCCCCGGCGTCGGTTGAGTCGAAGAGATGGTCCGCACCAGGCGCCCCTGGGCATCGGTCTCGATCACCTGCTGACCGTCCTTGCCCCTCAGGTAGTGCTCGTCTGCGTACTCCAGGCCGGTCTTGCCGATCTGGTCGTCGAGCAGGTAGCCGCGGGCGCGGTTGTCTTTGTACTCCTGGGGATCGACGCGGCCGACGTAGCCCAGGATGTGGGACAGGTCGGCGCCTTCCAGGTAGTGCCGGGTGGTGTCGGTGACCACCGACACCCCGGGCATCTGCGGGATGTTTTCCTGCAGCGCCTGGTAGGTGGCCTGGTCAAGGTTCTTCTTCAGAGTTATCGGCTGGAACAGCGCGTCACGATGGAGGGCCACCTGGCGCTCCACCTCACTGGGCGCCATACCGATGAGGCGGTTGAGCTCCTCGAGCTCCAGCCGCCGGGTCTGCGACGCCCGGGGCAGGTCGAATGGGACCACGGTGACGGCAAAAGTGGCCTGGTTGGTCACCAGCTGCTTGCCGTGACGATCGAAAATGACGCCGCGGAGGGGCACCAGGGTTTGTTGCCGGACCCGGTTGCCGTCGGCCAGCGCAGAGAAATGCGAGCCCTGGGCCACCTGCAGCTGGTAGAGGTTGAAGAGCAGGTACGCAAATGCCGCCGCCAGGACGGCGGCGAAGACCACCAGGCGCGGCGACAGGGGTGGGAGCACGTTCTGGGGACGTACGGAGCGCGGTCCAAACGCGTCCGTGGGCGTCCGGTCGCCGGGCTCTGCGAAGCGCGGCCGCGGATTACGGGGGTCGACGATGAGGTTGCGCCGGCGTTTCACCAGGCGGGCAGAACCGATACCGGGAACATGTTGTCCAGTCTCCGTTGGAACATGAATACCGGCACCAGGATGGCGAGGTTGTAGAGGGCGCCGGGGAGGATCGCCGTGACGGTGGAACCAGCGACATCCGGGTGGCGACCGGTGACCACCAGGATGCCGAGCAGAAGGAGCCCGTACAGCAGGGACCCAGCGAACACCGCGGCTGCGGCGAAGAGCGCGGTACTCCCCTGCATCACCTGGTGGCCGAGGTCGGCGACATATGTCACGGCCACCAGTGCCAGTAGGTGCGAACCCGGGGGCATCTGTGACAGCAGGTCGAGCAACAGGCCACCGGCTACGGCCCACGGGAGGGCCTCGCCGCGGCCGCGGATGACCGCCCAAGACACCACCCAGGTCACCACCAGCTGAGGCTGGGCGCCGCTCAGCTGGACACCCGGGACCAGCGATGTCTGGGCGATCGCCAGGAGGGCCAGGACGGGGAGCCAGAACCAGGCGCTCATCGATCCGCCTGGGGCACAAAGTCGGTGTCGACGAGGACGTATTCAAGGTGGCCCAGCGAGTCCAAAGGGGTGGCATCAGCCAGCTGGGTGACCCCGTACGGCTGGTATTTGAAGCTGACCAGGGCGGCGACGGGGAGCCCTCTGGGGAAGTTTCCGCCCAACCCCGACGTCACCAGCACGTCGCCGGCCTGGAGCTTGAGGTCGGTCGGCGCCCCCAGGAGCTTCACGGACATACGGTCGCCGGTCACATTGAGGGTCCCGGCGAGGTGGTTGGAGGCCACCTCGACATTGACCGGGAGTTGCGGGTCGGATATGAGCCGCACCTGGGACGAATTCGACTGCACCGACACCACCTTTCCGATCAGCCCCCGTTGCCCCAGGACGGCCATGCCCATGTGCACACCCTGACGGGTCCCGGAATCGATGGTGATGGCCTGGCTCAGGCGCTCGGGGTCAAGGGCGATCACCGTGGCCGCGACGGTGCGAATGTGCAGGCTGTCGCGCAGCCCTAGGGACTTGGTCAGCTGCTGGTTGGTCAGCGAGAGCCCGCGCTGCATCGCCAGCTGGCGTTCGAGCTCGGCCACGCGGGCCTTGAGCTTCCTGTTCTCACTGGCCGCATCGCCAAAGGAGGCGAACGCGCCGAAGAAGTCGTGGATGCCGTTCCCCGCGCCGGTCATCAGCGCCTGCACTGGTTCCACGACGGTCGCGGCTGCCCCCCGGAGTGCACCGAAGCGCAGGTTCTCCCCCACGCTGATGAGCACGATGGCCAGGGCGACGGCGACGACAAAGTACGAAGTGGCCCGCATCTGCGAGCCTCGCCGCATCATCCTGCCTTAGGCTATCAGCGAAGGGTTAAGGGATCCTCAGCGGCTCCCTGCGACGGGGAGCGCGTTGATAGCGGCCAGATCCGGGCGCTCCCGGCAGCATGCGGGCTGGCCGCGGTCATCGCGCGGGTCAGCGGAGGGCTTTTGCCTTCTGCGAGGTGATCACGACTCGCTTCAGGGTGCTCAGCTCCTCAAGGACCAGGCCCGTCCCGCGGACCACAGTCGTCAGGGGGTCCTCCGCTACGTAGACCGGCATCATGGTTTCGTGGGCCAGCAGTTCGTCGAGGCCGCGCAGCAGCGCGCCGCCACCGGCCAGGATCACGCCGCGGTCCATGATGTCGGTGATCAGTTCTGGAGGAGTCTCCTCGAGGGTCTCCTTGACCGTTGTCACGATCGCCGACACGGCATCGGATAGCGCCTCGCGAACCTGGATGGTGGTCATCTCAACCGTCTTGGGGAGGCCGGTCATCAGGTCCCGACCGCGGACGTGGAACTTCTTGTCCTCGGGAAGCGGGTACGCAGATCCCATCGCGATCTTGATGTCCTCCGCGGTTCGGTCGCCGATCAGCAGGTTGAAGTTGCGGCGCACGAACTGCACGATCGCCTGGTCCATCTCGTCGCCGCCGAGGCGGATCGACTTGCTGGCGACGATGCCGCCAAGCGAGACCACGGCGACCTCACTGGTGCCGCCGCCGATGTCCACGATCATCGATCCGGTCGCCTCCTGGATCGGCAGTCCGGCGCCGATCGCCGCGGCCATCGGCTCCTCGACGAGGTAGGCCTCGCGGCAGCCCGCATGGATCGCAGCATCGGTAACGGCGCGCTTCTCAACCTCGGTGACCCCGCTGGGGACCCCCAGCACGGTGCGCGGCCGGCTGATGTGCCAGCTGCGATTGTGGACCTTGGCGATGAAGTACTTGATCATCTGCTCGGTGACGTCGAAGTCGGCGATCACACCGTCTTTCAGGGGCCGCATGGCGACGATGTCCGCAGGCGTCCGGCCGAGCATCTTGCGGGCCTCACTGCCGACGGACAACACGACGTTGTTGGGCTTGGACATGGCGACTACAGAGGGCTCGTTGAGCACGATGCCACGGCCCCGCACGTGGACCAGCGTGTTCGCCGTCCCAAGGTCGATACCCATGTCCGAAGACCAGAGCCCGAGGACGCTGTCTATGGCACCCATTGAGCCCTGTCCAGGCTGGCCGCACCCGCTGGCGCAAGCCAATTTTGCGTTCGAGTCAAGATGCCCGAGCCTAGCAAAGAACGGCTCTCAGCCGGGAGCGTCAAATGCCGGGCAGGCCAGCCGCCGTCCCAGCCTTGAGGCCACGTGAAGCGGCAGCCCGATGACCGTGTCCACCCGGCCGCTGACCAGCGCGACGAACTCCCCCGCCTCCCCCTGGATGGCGTAGGCGCCCGCCTTATCCAGTGGCTCCCCGCTGGCAACGTAGTCTGCGATCTCCTCGTGGGAGAGCTGCCTGAAGGCCACCACGCTCCGCCCAAAGCCCGCCCCTCGCGCGCCGCTCGGCCCCAGCAGCACCAGCGCGGTGACCACGGAGTGCTCGCGCCCGGAGAGATGCTTGAGCATCCTGCTGGCCTCCACCCCGTCCCGGGGCTTGCCCAGTGCCTGGCCGTCCAGGATCACCACCGTGTCGCATCCCAGGACCCACCGCGTCGGGTGCCGGGCGGCGACCGTCTCCGCCTTGCCCGCCGCCGCCCGGCGAGCCTGGGCCAGCGGAGGCAGATGACGCAGCGACTCCTCGTCAAAATTGGCGACTTCAACCTCGAATGGGATGCCGGCCTGGGCGAGCAGGTCGCTGCGCCGCGGCGAGGCGGATGCCAGCAGCAGTGCCTGGGGCTTGGTCAGAAGCGCTTGTACGCCACCAAGCCCAGGATCAGGCCGATGGCGGTGCCCAGCGTCAGCCGGATGGTGAACCCCAGGGTGAAGGTGATCGGCGGGAGGTTCAGGGTGGCGGGCGGCGAGATCCCCCCGCCCGCGGCGGTCTTGAGGAAGGGCAGCCCAGGCGCCAGAACCTCGTTGATGATGCTGCCCAACAGCGCCCCGACAACCAGGAACAGGACCAGGACGGCCACCGGGTGGCGCGTGTTCACCGCGACATCCTAGCGTGTACAGCCTCCGGGATTAGGCGACAGAGAAGACGCCATAGCCGGGGCCCTGACGCCCCTGGCGCAACCCCCGGCGGCGGACGGGGCCGACCCGCGCAACTGCCGCTTGCAGCGGCGGAATTTCACGGCCCCTCGGAATCTGCGCTCGCCTGTGATCGTCATTGCTTCCTGGAGAGCCACTGGCGTGCTCGATACGCCGCACCGGGGGATTACGCCAGGGACGCCACCCCGGCTACCGGCAGGGTTCTCGCTGTCTCCGTATCGCGAATCGCTGCGGTGATCGAGGGGACGCGGCCGTTAGGTCTCTACGGGGGGCGGGTGGCGCCGCCGAGGGCCCTCCCTGTCGCGTCATCTTGCAGGCAGTTCAGTCCAGGTCGCCCTCGCTGATGTCGGGGGCCACGGTGGCGGCAATCAACTGCGCCACCTCGGTGGAGGAGTCTGGTAGGGCCACCTTCTCCGCGCGACCGCGCATCCGGTCGAACCCGTGGGCATCGTCGATCATCTTCTCCCGGACGGCTTTCACCAGCTTGCGGGGGCTGGGGGTGAAGAAGCCGACCCCCTGGTCCTGGACAAAGCGGACGTTGCCCTCCTCCTGGCCGGGCACGAAACCGGTGAGGAAGATCGGCAGTCCGCTGACCAGGGCCTCGGTGATGGTGCCGGGTCCAGCCTTGGTGACGATGGCGTCGGAGGCCCGCATCAGGTCGGGCATGTTGTCGACGAACCCCAATGGCTTAACAGATCCCTTCCAGGTCTTGGCGGTAAGCGTCCGGCGGAGTTTGTCATTGCGGCCGCAGACCACCACCAACTGCAACCCGAGTTCGGCTTTGTCGAGCGCCCCGGCATAGGCGCCGAGCCTCCCCGCCCCCTCGCCGCCGGCGGCCAGCAGCAGCGTCGGTCTCTCCTCCAGGCCCAGTTGCCGGCGGGCGGCCTGGCGCTCCTGGCGCGTGGGTGGGCCGGTGAAGTTGGGGTTGACGGGCAGACCCTCGACGTGGACCTTGCGAGGATCGAGGCCCCGTTTGATGCAGTAGCGCCGGGCCTCGGCGGAGGGGACCACGACCAGGTCGGCGCGCTTGGTCAACCAGAACCGGTGCAGATCGACCATGTCGGTGACCACCGTGATAAACGGGACCTTGAGCCCCAGCGCGTCGATCTCATCCACCGTGACGTGGTTCATCAGCGGGTGGAACGAGACCACCCCGTCCGGCCGCTTGGCGTCGAGATACTTGTGCACTCCAACCCTGAGTCCCTTGCCGAAGATGCGGATGGCGGCCCTCATCACGGCGCGGTTGTCGGTGAGGTGGAAGACCAACCCGTAGGTCCTGGGGAGATGCTTGAGCATGAAGTTGTATCGATAGACGATCCAGCGGACAAACGGGCGCCCGCCCTGCACGAAGGGGTCGAGCAGCTCGACCTCGAAGCGACCCGGGTACTCCAGTTCCAATGCCCTGGCCACCGCGGTCGCGGAGGCGCGATGGCCGCCACCGGTGTCGGAGAAGAGGAAGACGATTCGAGGTGCCATACAGACGGTGCGTAGGATACGTGCCATGGGTGTCGCCGCCGGATCTCAGGGCGCCGTGCCCCGGCTTGCGGTGGGAGAAATCACCACCGAGGTCCACCACGACGCCGCCGGCTTCGAACACCTGCGCCCGGAGTGGCTGGACCTGGAGGGCCGGGCGGCCGAGGACAACATCTTCATGACCCACCTCTGGCAGCACGCCTGGTGGCAGGACCTCGGCGGGCAGGCCGACCTCGACCTTCTGGCCTTCCGCCACGACGGCCGCCTGGTGGGCCTGGCGCCGACCTACCGGGACCGGGCCGGGGGCTTTCCGGTGGTCCGGTTTGGCGGCGGGCTGGAGGTCACCGACTACACCGGGTTCCTGGTGGAGACGGGCTATGAGGAGGCCGTTGGACGGGCCTTCCTCGAGCACTGCCTGCAGGTTCCCGGGCTGGTGCTGGACCTCCATTTCCTGCGTTCTGACGGCGTCACCCTGGCGGCCCTGACTCGCGCGGCCCGCGACATGGAGCGCCGCTACAACATCGAGAACGAGGAGGTCAGCCCGCGCATCACTCTCCCCGGCGACTGGGAGACGTACGTGTCCAGCCTGGGCAAGAAGGACCGCCACGAGTTGCGGCGCAAGCGGCGCCGGCTGGAGGACGCCGGCGGCTGGACGGTGTCAGAGACCGACGAGGAGCGGCTGGCCTCAGACCTCGAGATCTTCTTCATACTGCACGCCGCCAGCACCCGGGCCAAGGCCGATTTCCTGACCGAGGAGGTCAAACGCTTCTTCCGCCACATCTGTCATCACCTCCTGGAGGAGGGCTGGCTCTCACTGCGACTCCTGCACCACGCGGGGCGACCGGTGGCCGCGGTGCTGGGATTTCTCTACCGCGGCAAGCTGCTGCTCTACAACTCCGGGTACGACCCCGAGCTCAACACCCTGAGCGCCGGGCTGGTGCTGATGTCCGAGGAAGTACGGCTGGCAATAGAAGCGGGACTCAGCGAGTTGGACTTTCTACGTGGCAACGAGAAATACAAGTACGACCTGGGCGCGGTCGACCTCGACCTGGTCCACCTGACGGTGGAACTGGCTTGAGCGCCGACCCCCGGCTGGTGGCGGTGATCGCCGCCCACTCCTGTCCCTACAGCGAGGTTGGGGGGGCGGAGAACGGTGGCATGTCCGTGTATGTACGTGAGGTGACCGCGGCCCTGGCGCGGCGCGGGCTGCGCAGCGTCATCTTCACGCGCAAGGAGTACCAGGACGCCCCGGGCGAGCTCGACGTCCCCGAGGGCTGTCGCCTGGTCCACGTCAGCGCCGGCCCCGAGACGCCGCTGGACAAATCGGGCCTCTTCTATCACCTGCCGGAGTTCTATCGACAAACGGCGCTCTGGTCCCGCGAGCACGGCGCCGACTTCGACCTGGTGCAGAGCCACTACTGGTTGAGTGGCTGGCTGGGACGCCGCCTCGGCCAGCTCTGGGGGGCGCCGTGGGCGCACATGGCGCACACCCTGGGCCGGGTCAAAGATCGCGAGCGTCCCGAGGGCGCTGCCCGCGAGGCCGACCAGCGGATTGCCGTGGAGCTGGAGATCGTCCGCAGTTGCAACCGGCTGATCGCGCCCACCCCGAGCGAGGTCGACGACCTCGCGTACCTCTACGGTGCCGACCGCTCGTGCATCGAGGTCGTGCCGCTGGGGGTTGATCTCGATCGCTTCCGGCCGCTGGATACCGGGCCACTGCGCCGGCGCCTGGGGCTTGGCGAAGACCAGCGGGTGATCCTGTTCACCGGACGCCTCGAGCGCCTCAAGGGCGTCGAGACCGCGATCCGCGCCCTGCCCCTGCTGCCCGCGATGGCCGGCCAGAACCGCCTCCTGGTGGCCGGTGCCGACAGCAGCAATGGTCTCCACGAGGCCGGCGGCCACGCCAGCGAACGTGCCCGGCTCGAGGCCCTGGCCCAAGACCTAGGAGTGGCGGACAAGGTGACCTTCCTGGGAGCCGTTCAGCATGACGAGCTGCCCCTTTATTACAGCCTCGCGGATGTCTGCGTGGTGCCGTCCTACTCCGAGTCGTTCGGCCTGGTGGCCCTTGAGGCCCAGGCGTGCGGCACCCCGGTGGTGGCCTCACGGGTGGGGGGGCTGGCCCACGTCGTGGTCGACGGGCAGACAGGCTTCACCATCCGCGACCACGACCCGGCGGCCTACGCCGCCCGCCTCGGCGAGCTCCTCGGCGACGAGGTCCTGCGCACCCAGATGGGCTCTGCGGCGGCCACCCACGCCGCGGCCTACACCTGGGACGCCACCGCCGGCCGCCTGCTCGACGTCTACCGATCAACCACCAAGAGCTACGGCCAGGCCGTGGAGTCGTTGCTCGGCTGATACGCTCGGACGCAATGCGTCGGCCGCGCGCGATCTGCTTCGACATGGGTTACACGCTGCTCCGGCACACCCCCACGGGGCCGGAGCTGTATCGACGGGTACTGGCCTCGCTGGGTCATGAGCACGAACTGGCCGATGTCGATGCCGCGCATCGCCCGGCCCGCGAGTTCTACATCCGCGCCACCCGCGAGGGACGCGACTTCGAGTCGTCAATGGAGGCGGCCACGGCCTTCTGGCACGAGTACAACGACCTGGTCCTGCGTGGCCTGGGACTGCCCGCCGAGCAGCGGATGTCGGCCAGTGAGGCGGTGTCCACCAAGGCCTGGAGCGCCGAGTCCTGGGAGGCCTTCCCGGATGCCATCTCCGCGCTGGAGGCCCTCCGCGAGATGGGCGTCAGGATGGCCATCGTGTCCAACTTTGTCGACACCCTGCCCGCGGTCTGCGACCGCAACGGCATCACCCATTTCTTTGAGGTCGTGGTGGCCTCGGTTGACGCCGGCGCGATGAAGCCCGACCCGCGCATCTGGACCATGGCCCTGAGGCGGATGGGGGTCCAGCCAGCGGATGCATGGCACATCGGCGACAACTATTGGGCCGATGTCATGGGTGCGCGTGCGGCGGGCCTGACGCCCGTCCTGGTGGACCGTGAGGGTCTGGTGCCCAACCCCGACTGCGTCCGTGTCGGCGGACTCACGGAGCTGGTGGCGCTGGTGCGCCGCCTGGAGGAAGAAGAGGCCGCCGCGTGACCACGGTCTCTGCCATTGCCGAGGCCGTGGAGTCTTTCCAGCAGGCACAGTCGTCGCACGGGGTCAGCGGGGTGCACCTCGAGGTGGACCAGGAGCGGGGGGCGTCGATTGTGCGCGGACGCGTCCTGACCAACAAGCAGGCCCAGGATGTGCGCGAGCTGGCGCGGCAGCACTCCGCGACGGTTGACCTGCAGGTGGCTGCGGACCCGGCCTCAGGGCTGGAGGAGGGCTGGGTCGAACCAACCACCGAGGTCCTCGACCTCTGGCGCCAGCCGTCCCGGGCCGGTGAGGAGATGGGACGACAGACCCAGTACCTGGCTGCCGATGGCCCGCTGCGCCGGTTTGGTGCAGCCGGTGATTTCCTGCTGGTGCAGGGCCGCGATCTGGCGATCGGCTGGGCCGAGTCGGCGCACCTGCGCGACGTCGAACCCACGCTGGGAAAGACCTCGTGGGAGGCGATTGCGCGCGCGGTTGTCGGGGCCACTCGGGAGCCCGCGATCGTTGGGAGGGGGCTGCAACATTTGCTGGAACGCGCCCGCGCCGAACTCGGCGTGCCCTACGTCTGGGGCGGCACGACGCACGCCGGGTTCGACTGCTCGGGCCTGCTGCAGCGGGTGATCGTCAACACCACCGGGGTGTTGTTGCCCCGTCACACCGGCGACCAGCGCCGGGTGGGCTCGCGGGTGGTCGACGACGTGCGGGCCGGCGACCTGTTGTTTGCCGCGCCGCTTTCCCAAAAGGTGGGGCACGTGTTGCTGATGACTTCTCCGGAGACGGTGCTCCACGCCTGCCGGACAGAGCACCGCGTCATTGAAGAGGGCCTTGCCCAGAACGCCCGGCGCTACAGGCACCAGGGCTATCGGCGTCCCGTGAACCTTGAAGCATGACTACTGAGACGGTTGAACTGAACCTCGGCGACGGCATCGGCTCCTGGGGGGATCTCTTCGCGCTGCGCGATACCCAGGTGCACGTGGTGGGCGCGGGCAGCGTGGAGGGCGCACACCTGCTCCTCTTCCTCGCCAACCACGGCTTCACCCGGCTCGTCGGGCACGACTTCAGCACCGCCGAGACCTTCCCCCGCGCTTTCACTCGCGTCCATGTCGGCTGGCCGCTGGCCGACCGCAAGCGGATGCTGGAGCAGCTGCTGGACTCCGTCGAGATGCGCTACCGCGGTGCCTACCTCGACGGCATTGCCGGCGCGGATGCCATCGGCGTCACCCAGGGGTGGTACCTGTACGACAACAACCAACCATTGATGGCCAGCGAGGAGCTGCGGCGCAGGTTCTTCAGCCTGGTGCAGCTGTACCTCGGTCTCTCGCCCGGCCCGGTGATCGGGGTGACCGGCAGCCAGGGAAAGTCCACCACCACCAGACTATTGCGCGACATCCTGGTGTCCGCCGGGCTGGACGTCATCTACGCGGGCAACGACCGCCATGGACAGCAGGCGCTGGACCGGTTGGAGAAGGCCACCGAGCAGACGCACCTGGTACTTGAGATAAGCAACCGGCACCTCAAGATGCTGCACCGTAGCCCGCACGTCGCGGTGGTCACCAACGTGTACCCCAACCACCTGGAGGAGCACGGCGGGTGGGACGGTTACGTGGAGGCCAAGACCAACCTGGTGCGGTGGCAAAAACCCGGCGACATCGCGGTGCTCAACGCGGACCTGCAGGTGACGCGCGACATGGCGGCCGCAACCCCAGCGCTCAAGTACTGGTTCGGCGAGTCACTGGCTGAGTCGACCGCGCGTGGCGAACTGCCGCACGGCGCCGGCGATGTCGCGGTGGGACCGGCCCGCATTTTTGGCGCAGGCGTCGAGGGCCAGCCGGGATATGAGCAACTGTCAGCTTTTCGTGTCCCGCTGACCGAGATCCCGGTCGCCGGTCGCCACAACGCCCTAAACGTGGCGGCGGCGGCGGCGGCGGCGCTGGCGATGGGCATCGGTCGCGGCAACGTCCTTGACGCTGTGCGCAAGTTCAAGGGCCTCAAGCATCGCATCCAGTTCATATGGTCAAGCGACGGCGTGAAGTTCTACGACGACCTCAACAGCACCACCCCAACCGCCACCGAGGTCGCCCTGCGCACACTCGAGAAAGAGGTTGTGTGGATATTCGGCGGTCAGGACAAGGGCCTCGACGGCAGCTCGCTCGCGGAAACCGCGAAGGGGCGCGTCAAGGTAGCGCTGGCACTGCCGGGCGAGGGGACCGAGGCGATTGCCCGCGTCCTCGAATCGAGCGGCGTCCCTGTCGAGAGAGTCAGCGATTTCAGCAGCGTGGTGCGGCGCGCGGTGGAACTGGCAGAGGACGGCGACAGCGTCCTGCTCTCCCCGGCGTGCCCGGGATTCTTCTCGCTCTATTACGTGGGAGCGGACGAGGACACGGGGTTCAAGAAGCTGGTCAGGGAGGCGACCCTACCGGCCGCCGCTTCGCCGCGACCTACTCCGGGACCTACTTCTCCGCGACCTACTTCTCTTCTTGCTCGTAAACCTCAACGGTGAGGGGGTCCTCACTGATCACCTCGAGGTCGGCGCCGCAACCGGTGCACACCAGGATCTCTCCCAGCGCGGGTTTTTCGTCGAGGACTTCGGTGCTGCATTCCGGGCAAGTGGCCATGGACTTAATTGTAGGGAGATGAGCAGGACATCCGCGGGACATACCCCCATCGAGTCACACGCGGTTCTGGCGCGGTGGGCGGGTGTCGAACATCTCTGGCTGAAGCGCGAGGACCTCAACCCGACCGGGTCGCACAAGGACCGGGGTGCGGTCGAGCAGATCTCTGGTTGCCTTGACCGCGACCAGCGGGTGGCGGTGATCTCGTCCTCGGGCAATGCTGCGGTGGCGGCCGCCGCCCAGGGATCAGCCCGCGGCGTTGCCGTGGTCGCCCTGTTGTCACCGCAGACCGAGCCGGCCAAGATCCACGCCATCCGCGCCGCGGGCGGGCGCGTGGTGGTCACCACCAAGCCGATCAACTACACCATCCGCCTGTCGCGGGTGTGCCGCTGGCCCGACCTTCGGCCTTCGCAGTCTGCGGACGCACTGCGGGGCTTCGCAAGTCTCGGCCACGAACTGGCCGACGAGCTGGAGGACGGCGTCGCCCTGGTTGGGTATGCCAGCAGTGGGACGACCTACGAAGCGGTGGCCGACGCGCTTAAGAACGACGGCCGGCACCTTCCTCTACACCCGGTCCAGGCAGGCCTGGTGAACGGGCTCTCCAGGGAGTTCGGACGGCCGGGGAACGGCCGGCGGAGCGTGGTCGGTGACCTGGGGGTGAAGGTATCAGCGCGCTCCCAGACCGTTGTTACGCAGGTGAGGGACAGCGGCGGCGAGGCCTGGTGGGTGGACGACGACGCGATCAACGCCGCGGGCGAGGTGTTGCGCCGTGCCGGGTTCGCGCTTGCGCCAGAATGCTGGACGGCGTTTGCCGGGCTGCAGCTCGCGGCAGCAAAGGGGGCCCTCCGCCGCGCCTGCCTGCTTTTGACCGGCACAGCGCTGCCTCCTGTCGCCGGCGACGCGGATCCGCCAATTGAGACGTTCGCCGAGGTCCTTGAGAGCCTCGGAGACCTGCGCTGATGAGACCACCGCTGGCGGCCGCGGCGGAGTTGGCGACCCGACACCTCGAGCGCGAGGGACTGCGACCAGTCGTCGTGGCCCACGACATCTGGCTTGCGGCCGGCCTGCAGGGTGCACTCCCAGAGACCGCGCTGGCCTGTATCTCAGCATCTGACGCGATCGACACTCTGCGGCAGCGAGGCACCGAGGTGTTCTGCCTTTCGGAGGAGATCGGCGCCACGGCCGCCGCAGCGATGTCGTCCCTCGACCTGTTGCGCCACGACACCGCGAAGAAATTCTTCGCCACCCTGGGTCCTACCGCGGTGATCGCATTCAAGCCTTCGGAGCGTATCGAGGAGGCGGTGGGTGCGCTGGGTGGACGCCTGCTCGCCGCGCCCAGCAGTGCCGCCCGAGCCTACGAAAACAAGCTGGCATTCATTGACGCCGCCGAGCGGGCCGGTGTGCCGCGACCGCGGTGGCGCGCGATGCGGCTGCCCCAGCGTTACTCCGAGCTGGCGGCCGACTTCGGTGAACGGGTGGTGGTGCAGGGCGCGCGGGGCAACGCCGGCCAGCGCACCTGGATGGTGGGCGACCAGGCATCGCTGGATGCGGTCGGGGTCCGCGAGCCCGGCGCGCTGGTGAGGGTGTCCGAGTTTGTCGAGGGCACACCGTTCACCGCCAGCGGAGTCACATTCTCGGCACCGGGAAGCGGCCTCGCTCGGGGGCGTCTTGCTGCGGTGGTCGAGCCCTGCCGCCAGGTGACCGGCATTCCGTGGCTCACACCGGAGGAACTGGGGTCCTGCGGGAATGTTTGGGGCGACACCGCGCTGGACGCGCACTCGCACGAGGTGGCGCGCTGCGTGCACGCGCTGGCGGCTGACCTGTCAGCCCGTAATTACCATGGTGTCTTCGGCGTCGACTTCGTGCTGGCGTCGGACGGCCCCCTGGTCATCGAGGTCAATCCACGCATGGTGGCGTCCCTGCCCGTGGCGACAGAGTTGGAAATTGAGGCGGGTCGGGCGCCGCTGATTCTTCTCCACATGCTGGAGTTGCTGGACGCGGACCTCGATTCCATTGCCGACCGCGATTCCAGTGATGACGAAAATGCGCCGGCCACACCGCTCGCGGATGCGACTCAGGTGATTGTGCACCGCCTCCCGGGGGACGCAGAGGAGCGTCCGCGCGGCGGGATTTATCGCGTCGATCAAAACGGGGCAGTTCAGTTTGTGCGGCCGGGCGCCGGCCTTGCCGACCTGGACCCGGATGGCGACCTGTTGCTGCTGACCAGACGGTCGGGTGAGCCGGTCACCGACCGCAAGGAATATGCGCGGGTTTACACGCGGTCGAGCCGAGGTGAGGATTCACCCGCTCTCGAAGCTCTCGTCGCCTACCTGCGCAGCGGCGCGCGCTGAGTCGCGGCGACGGCCTCCTCGGTCCAGGGCGACCCGCTGTCGAACACCGAATCTGGCCAGACGGACAGAACGACGTCGCGCAGCGCCTCACCGCTGGAGTCGTCGCTGAGGCTTGCCGGTCGGTGCCGGCTCTCGGCCTCTCCAATGGCGGTAAGCGTCGGTATCTCCGCGACCGGCGCAAGCCTCAGGTCCGAAACCACCTCCGACAGGTCGACCGACCGGTCTGCGTGGTTGAGCACCAGCCGGAGCTTGTCACGGTGGCCGGCGCGACGGAGGGCGGCCACGCCGCGGTAGAGGTCGAAGATCCCCGGGGCGGTTGGCGTGAACACGTAGTAGATGTCGTCAACCGCCTCGAGGACGTAGCCCTCGAGGTCATCACCTCGACCCTTGAGGTCCAGCAGGACCACGTCGAAATGCTGGTCGAGGTATGCCAGGACGATTGCCAGCCGCGGGATCAGGCCCTGATACGGGTCGGCTGTGGCGAGGCCTCCGGTGGGAGCCAGCAGGCACCTGGCGCCGCTCTCGTGGCGGAGCAGCACCCGCTCAATGGTGGCGACGTCCAGGTCGGGTGCCCTCAGGATGTCGCCGAGGTCGGCGCCCTGAAGACCCAGGCGGATGCCCATCGAGGACGACTTCAGGTCCAGGTCGAGCAGCGCCACTGACGTCGGCCGCACCGCGCCCCCCTGCGTTGACCGTGCGATGAGCACCGCTGTTTCAGTTGCCAGGGTGCTGGTGCCCGTTCCGCCGCGGTAAGACAGAAATGCGCAGCGGCGCGTCCGATGCGTGTGGTGAAGTTGAGCGGCGTGGAGTTGAGCGGCATGAAGTTGAGTGTCGTGCAATTGGGCCTGGTGCAAATTGACACCTTGATGCGAGATCCTCCGAGTACCCACCGGCAGCACGATGATTCGCTCCTCCAGGGGCGCGGCGTCCAAGTCTTTTTCAGGCTCAGCTCGCGCGGCAGACACAGCGGATGCGGCGGTGGCCGGGGTGCCGCCCCGAGGTCGTGCGCGATAGGCGAGGTAGAGCCAAGCCCAGCGGTCCAGGGGACGGCCACCGAAGCCACCCCACGCCAGCGCCACTCCCGTGGCGATAAGTGTCAGCCCGCATGGAAATGCAATGACACCGGGCAGTCGGCTGGAGATAATCGCCCAGCCGGTGAGTGAAAAAATCACCAGGTAGAAGAGGTGTGGCGCGCTCAGTCCCAGCGCAATACGGTCCTCCGCCTGTAGTCCCTGGGGCGCTCTGCGGGCATCCAATTCGGTCTGTGTACCTCCTGGCATGTACCGATGGAACGAGGGGAAGAACACATATGCTCTCGTGCCGCCAACGACATTCAGCGGACACATCATGTACGTTGCAGCGCAAATATCCCGGAGAATGCTTATGCTGGCCGAAACGCCGCCCATCTCGGAGGAAAATTGCAAATGGCCGAACAAACCAGCGCACCAGAGGGAAGCGCCCCCGCTGCGCCCGGACGCGCAACGACACGGAGGCGTGCGAGCGCTGGACGACGTGCAACCAGCAGTGCCACCGAGGGTCGCGCGACGACCCGGCGTGCCAGTGCGACGGGACGTCGGGCCAGCACCGCCGCCAAGGCCGGCGGCACCACGCGCAAGCGCACCACCGCCAAGGCCAGCACCGCCCGGAAGCGCACCACGAAAACCGCCGCTGCGGCCGCCAAGCGCAGGGGCCGGCCGCCAGGCTCACGCAACAAGGCCGCCGGCAGCAGCTTGGCGACCAACCCCGCGGATGCGATGAGCCGGCGGATCTCCGACCTGATCAACGAGAACAAGTCGCTGAAGGCTCGGGTGAACGAGCTCGAGGCGGGCTGGAAGAAGATCGAGAGCGCACTCGGCTCCGAGGTCAAAAAGGCCAGGCGCTCGGTCAAGCGCACCACGCGCGCTGCGACCAAAAAGGTCGAGGCGGCGATCAGCGCGGTCACCGGCTGACCTTCGGCTAGCTCGCGGGGCCGGAGCTGGCGCTTGAGCACCCGGCGTGACCGGTCAGAGATTGAGCAAATAAAGAGCCCCCGCCGTGAGGCGGGGGCTCTTTTGTGGAACCTGACGGTCGGGACCCCGTCGAGTTCCTGCGGAGTCCTTACGGACTCGACGCTGAGCTAGATCCGGCGCCGCGTACCGTAGAAGCCGAAACCACCGGCGAACAGCGCGAGGACGATGCAGACCACACCAACCAGGGTGTAGCCCAGGACGAGGAAGATAATCCCCAGGAGTAGCAGCAAGCCGCCTCCACCGTAGAGCATCCGTGACCTCCTTACTGACGAGCTACCCGGCGGGCAGCTACCATACAACTTGATACTCACTATATCACGTCTTAATACAAAGTCAATGCAATGATCAAGCCCGAGCCTGCTGAGTTGCGGATCGTCCGCAGCTCGCGTCGCCGGCGGACCATCACCGCCCGCCGCCGCGACGGGGTGATCGAGGTGGTCGTGCCCCTGGGGATGCGCGCCGCGGAGGAGGCAATGTGGGTGGAGCGCATGCGCCTCCGGATCGAGCGGGCCGAGGCGGGCCCCAGCGACGAGGGCCTGGCGCTACGAGCCCGGGCGCTCTCCAGGAAGTACTTCAGCGGCGAGTTGCGCCCGGTGTCGGTGCGCTGGTCTGAGCAGCAGCAGCAGCGGTGGGGCAGCTGCACAGTGGACACGGGGGCGATCCGGTTGAGTGCGCGGATGCAGAACTTCCCGGCATGGGTTGTCGACTACGTGCTGGTCCACGAGCTGGCCCACCTGCGCTACCAGAGCCACGGGCCGCGGTTCTGGTCTCTGGTCAATCGCTATCCCCTGACCGAGCGAGCCCGCGGCTACCTGATCGCCAAAGGAGGCGAAGCCGATTAGTCGTCCAGCCCGACGTTGTCTCGGACGGCCGCAACTGCCTGATCCAGCTTTCCTTTTATGGTGTCGATGTCCGGCCCGAAGGCGCCAATCGTGACCCGCGCCACTCCCATCGCCGCCAGCCTCTCCAGCGCCTCGGAAGTTGGACGCGTCCCGAACGTAACCTCAATCGCCCCCGGGTCGCGCCCCGCCTGCTCGGCGGTGGCGCGCATCAGCTGGACCAGGTCCTGGGCCTCGTCCAGGGTCGGCGGCGCCGGGAAGAAGCCGTCGCCCAGCCGCCCCGCACGTCGGGCAGCGGCCTTGCTGTGACCCCCGACCACCACCGGCACGGTCCCGTTGTGCGGCTTGGGGAACATCCGCGCGTCGTCGAAGTTGAAGAACCTACCTTTGAATGATGGCTTCGGCTGCTGCCAGAGGGCACGCATGACCTCGATGTACTCGTCGGCTCGCGCGCCGCGCTCCTCGAATGGAACGCCGAGAGCGTCGAACTCCTCTCGCAGCCAACCCACCCCGATGCCCAGGCGGACCCGACCGCCGGTGTAACTGTCCAGTGTTGCGACCTCCTTGGCGGTGACCACAGGGTTGCGCTGCGGCAGGATCAGCATCCCCGTTGCCAGCAGGATCTTCTCGGTGTGGGCGCCCACCCACGCGAGCCAGACCAGCGGGTCCGGGATCTCGACATCGTCGTTCCCCGCCATGCGGCCGCTCGGGCTGTACGGGTACTTCGAGCCGTAGTCCCCAGGGACCACCACGTGCTCCACCGCCCATACGGAGTCGAACCCCACCCGCTCGGCGTGCTGCACCACCTCCACCGCGCCCTCCGGCCGCGTGGCCAGGCCGCTGTTGGCGAATGCCAGCCCCAACTTCATCCACGGCAATTTTATCCGCGAGGCAGCCGCCCCGCCTCTTAGACCGTCTTCACATTTCGGTGCTTTGCTCAGGTCTGTGTCGACGCAGCCGCGCGTCCTGGTAGTTGATGACGATGCCTCCATCGCCGCGGCTCTGCGCCGCGCCCTGATCTACGAGGGGTACGCCGTGACGGTCGCCGCCGACGGCGTCACCGCCCTGCAACGTGCCCAGTTCGACGCCCCCGACCTGGTGATCCTGGACGTCATGCTGCCCGGAATCGACGGCCTGGAGGTGTGTCGACGGATCCGCGCCGAGGATGACGTGCCCGTGCTGATGCTCACCGCGAGGGACGCCACCGCGGACCGAGTGCGGGGGCTGGACAGCGGGGCCGATGACTACCTGGTCAAACCCTTCGCCTACGACGAGTTGCTGGCGCGGGTGCGCGCGCTCCTGCGCCGCAAACCAGCACGATCGCTGCGGCAGTTGCGTTTTGCCGACGTGGTGATGGACACCGGGACGCGCGAGGTGAGTCGTGGCGACCGCCAGATCGACCTGACCCCTCGAGAGTTCGACCTGCTCCAGTTCTTCCTCCGCAACCCCCGCCAGGTGCTGACGCGTGACCGCATCCTGGACATCGTCTGGGGCTACGCCTTTGGGGCCGCCAGCAACTCCGTGGATGTCTACGTCGGCTACCTCCGGGCCAAGCTTGAGGACGGGGAGGGCTCGCGCCTGATCCACACGGTGCGCGGCGTTGGCTACGCCCTGCGCGAGACCTGAGGCTGGCGTGAGACGGCTGCCGATCCGGGCGCGCATCGCCCTGTTCGGCGCGGGTGTCGTGCTGCTCACGGTGGTGGTGTTTGGCGGTTTGGTGGCGGTGCTTTTTGAGCGCAGCGCGTACAACCAGCAGGACGTGGTCCTGGAGCGCCGCAGCCAGCAGCTCACCTCATTTGACAGGATCGCCCCCGGGGACCCCGGACGGGTGCCGGGCCTGCCCCGCCGCCTCGACCCCCAGCGCGTCCAGGTCCCGGTGGACCTACGCACCAGCAGCGACACGTTCATCGAGTTTCTCGACAGCTCCGGGGCCCCCCTGCTGAGCACCGGCGAGGTCGACGCTCGCCCGCCTCGGATCCCGGCCTCGGTGATCAGCGCCGTGCGGGCATCCGGTCACCAGCTGACGACCATCGAGGATGCCGACCTGCAGATGCGCGTCGCGGTCCGCCCTCTGAAGGCCGGCGGGCTGGGCTTCGTCACCACCGGGCAGCAGCCGGCATATGTCGCCGTGGGCCAGTCGGCGACGTCGATCGTGTCGGAGGTCAACCAGCTGCGGCTCTACCTGCTGGTCGCCGCGCTCCTCAGCATGATCGCGGCGTTGGTCGCCAGCTGGCTGGTCGCGGGCCGGGCGCTCCGACCATTGGACGATATGACCGAGACCGTTGAGGCGATCGGGACAGCGCGCGACCTCGGGCGGCGGTTGCCGGAAGCACCCGCGGCGGACGAGGTGGGACGCCTCAGCACGGCGTTCAACGCCATGATGGGCAGGCTGGATGACGCCTACGGACGGCTTGAAGGGGCTCTGGATTCGCAGCGCCGATTTGTCGCCGACGCCTCGCACGAGCTGCGGACGCCCCTCACCAGCATTCGCAGCAACCTCGGCCTGCTTTTGGGCACCAGGGAAATCTCGTCCGTCGACCGCCGTGAGGCGCTGCAGGACATGGACAGCGAGGCCAAGCGCATGAGCCGCCTGGTGCAGGACCTGCTGACCCTCGCCAGGGCCGACGCCGGGCAGAAACTCGACCTGACCGTAGTCGACCTGCCCAAGATGTGTGAGGAGGTCTGCCGCAAGGCCCGCCGGACGTACCCCGGTCGCCACATCGAGCTGCACCGTGAGCCAGTGCCCCCGGTCGCCGGGGAACCCGACAGCCTGCGTCAGCTGCTCTGGATCCTCCTTGACAACGCCGCCCGCCACACCGGGCCAAGGGGCAACATCGGGGTAACCCTGGGCCGCGACGCTGACTGGGTGCACCTCTCGGTGGCCGACGACGGCGAAGGGATCCCGCGGGCCGTCCGGGAGCAGGTCTTCGAGCGGTTCTTCCGCGCCGACCAGGCGCGGGGCTCCGGCGGCGCCGGGTTGGGCCTGTCGATCGCCCGGTGGATCGTGGAACAGCACGGCGGCCACATCCGTGCCGGTCAGACCGCCGGCTCCACAGGAGCCGAGTTCATGATCGACCTCCCGGCAGCCGGGCAACCTCTTAGTAAGTCCTTAGCGGGTTCACAGAGAACCCACAGAGCCGTGCTGCAAGATCAATCCCAGTGAGTAGGGTTTTGCGGACCAGGGTTATCGTGGCCGCCGTCGCGGTGGTCCTGCTGGCAGCGGCCGGGGTGTACTACATGTCGGCCCGCGGGTCGGCAGCGGTGCAGTACCGCACCGCGGCTGCCATCATGGGCACCGTTACCCAGACGCTGCCGATTTCTGGCAACCTCACCGCGGCGTCGGAGACCACCATGGACTTCAGCACCGCCGGGCGGGTGCAGGCGGTGAACGTGCAGGCAGGGCAGGCGGTCAAGGCCGGTGATGTCCTCGCCACCCTCGACCCGAGCAGTCTCCAGGCCGCTTTGTCCCAGGCCCAGGCCAACCTGGTCTCGGCGCAGGCCAAGCTGACCCAGGATCGCGGCGCCACCCCCCAGAGCCTGGCCTCGTCGCAGGCCCAGGTGAGCGGCGCGTCGATCTCCCTTCAGAACGCCCAGATCGCCCTGGTGGATACCCAGAACGGGAACCAGCAGGCGGTCAACCAGGCGTATGACGGCGTCAGCAACGCGCAGAACAAGCTGCAGCGTGATACTGACCAGCGCAACTCTGACTGCGGTCAACCACCAAGCCAGCAGCAGGCCAGTCAGTGCCAGCAGGACAAGAGCGCGGTCAGCGCCGACCAGGACGGACTGCGCTCGGCCAACGACAACTACAACGGCACAGTGTTGAAGTCGCAACAGTCCAACGACATGGCCGCGGCCCAGGTCAACAGCGCGCGGGTCCAGTTGCAGAACGCTCAGGCCGCGCTGACCGCCCTGCAGGCCGGCGCCACGCCCCAGCAGGTGCAGATCGACCAGAGCCAGATCCAGGTGAGCCAGGTGAATGTCGACACCGCCCAACGCAATGTCAACCTCGCCACCCTCACCGCCCCGACGGACGGGGTCATCGGCGCTGTCAACCTGATGGTGGGGCAGTCCGTCTCGGGCGGGACGTCCACGTCCGCCGCCTCGGCCGCGTCGGCCAGCACCAGCACGCATAACTTGACCATCGACACCCCGGGCGCCTTCGCCGTAACGGGCTCCATCAGCGATGCGCAGGCCGGCCAGGTGGTCGTCGGGCAGGCGGCGCGCGTGACTCCCGCGGGCGCCACCCAGGCGCTGAACGGCAAGGTGACGCAGGTTGCCAGCGCGGCCACTGTGACCTCCGGGGTGGCCTCCTTCGCCGTCACGGTGACGCTGGCCGACGCCAACAATGCGCTGCACGCCGGAACCTCCGCGGCGGTGAGCATCATCGTCAACCAGGTCAGCCAGGTGCTGACGGTGCCCACCAGCGCCGTCCGCACCAGCGGCGCGGGGAGCACTGTACAGGTGTTGGTCGCCGGGCAGGCGCAGCCCCGTCCGGTCACCCTGGGTGCGACCGACGCACTGCGCACGCAGGTGCTCTCGGGCCTTAACGCCGGCGACGAGGTGGTGATCGCCACCATCAGCCGTACCGTGCCGACAACCAACGGCGGCGGACTGTTGAACCCGGGTGGTGGTGGAACGCGCCGCGGCGGTGGCGGGGGTGGTTTTGGTCCCCCCGGCGGCTGACCTCCTTCGGCTGGAGTCGATAAGCAAGATCTACGGCCGGGGTGACGCCGCGGTCACCGCGGTGAGTGACGTGTCGTTCTCCATCGCGGAGGGGGACTTTGTCGCGGTGATCGGCCCCTCGGGCTCGGGGAAATCAACCCTGATGCACATCCTCGGCTGCCTCGATACCCCCACCACCGGCAGGTATCTATTTGCGGGCGACGACGTCAGTCATCTGAATGAGTTCGAGCTGGCCGGGGTGCGCAACCGGCGCATCGGCTTCGTCTTCCAGCAGTTCCACCTTCTGCCGTCGATGTCGGCATGGCGCAATGTCGAGCTGCCCCTGCTCTACCGCTCGGGATCAGACCGCAAGGCCGCCGCGATGGCCGCGCTGGCCCAGGTGGGGCTGGCCGACCGCGTCAATCACCGCCCGACGGAGCTGTCCGGAGGTCAACAGCAGCGCGTGGCCATCGCTCGGGCGCTGGTCACCGACCCCGACCTGATCCTGGCCGACGAGCCCACTGGCAACCTCGACTCCAACTCCAGCCGCGAGGTGCTGGCGATTCTCCGCCGGCTCAACGACGAGGGCCGCACCGTGGTGCTGATCACCCATGACCCCAACGTCGCGGCGATACCCCGGCGGGTGCTGACCATGAGCGATGGCAAGCTGGTCGAGGGATCCCGTGAGCTGGTGAAGGCATGAGCCTCCTTCGTACATTTGACACCGGGCTTCGGGGTCTTGCCGGGCACCGCCTGCGGTCGGTGCTAACCACGCTTGGCATCCTCTTCGGCGTCGCCGCGGTGATCGCCACGGTGGGTATCGGCAAGGCCTCCTCGGACTCCGTCACCACCCGCATCGCCGCGCTGGGCACCAACCTGCTCACCGTCAGCCCAGGGTCGACGCTCTCAGGCGGTGTATTCGGAGGCGCGGGGAGCGCCAGCACCCTGACCATGGATGACGTACGCGGCCTGTCCGACCGCCAGAACGCCCCTGACGTCCAGGCCGTGGCCCCCATCGTCCAGGGCCGCAAGACGCTGGTCAGCGCCTCGACCAACTGGAGCACCAGCGTCCAGGGCAGCAGCCCCGATTGGCTGGTCACCAATGCCCGCACCGTACAGGATGGCCACTTCTTCACCGCTGCCGACGTCCAGAAGCATGCCGAGTTCGCGGTCCTGGGGGTGACCACCGCGCAGAACCTGGGCGTGGCCGTTGGCGACTCGGTGTCGATTGGATCGGCAGTGTTCCAGGTGGTCGCGATTCTCGCCCCCAGCGGCGGCGTGGCCTTCCAGAATGGTGACGACATCGCGGTGGTGCCGATCACCACCGCCGAGGACCAGATCACCGGGGGCAACGCCAACGGCGTCCAGCGAATCCTGCTCAGCGCCGGCAGCGCCGACACCGTTGGCTCGGCCTACCAGGAGGCCAGTCAGCTGCTCACTGCCACCCACCACGTCACCGACCCCACCGCGGCCGACTTCACCATCACCTCACAGAGCTCATTCCTGAGCACCGCGCAGGCAGTCACAGGCACCCTGACCATCCTGCTGGCCAGCGTCGCCGCCATCTCGCTCCTGGTGGGCGGAATCGGGGTCATGAACATCATGCTGGTCTCAGTCACCGAGCGGACCAGTGAGATCGGGCTTCGCAAGGCGCTGGGGGCCACCCCCGGCGACCTGCTCCGGCAGTTCCTGATCGAGGCTGCCACCCTCAGCCTGCTGGGGGGCGTGCTGGGCGTCGGGCTCGGCCTGTTGGTTGGGGTGTTGCTGCCGAAGTTCGCCAGGATCGCGGTGACCATCACCGTTGAGCCCATCCTCGTCGCCGTCGCGGTGGCCGCGGGTGTCGGCCTGGTCTTCGGCGTCTACCCCGCCCTCCGCGCCGCGCGGCTGGCTCCCATCGAAGCTCTGCGTGCCCAGTGAAACGCGCTTTCCAAACTGTCCGCCCTGTACCAGGAGATTGAAACCATGAAGCCAATCACTATCACCGCGACCATCGTCGCCGCGGGTCTCGGACTCGCGGCCTGTGGGTCGACCCCCGCTGCGGGGGGCACGGCCATTGCGAAGGCCTCGCCGAGCCCCGGTCAGCGGGTGCGCAACGGCGCCTCGGGCGAACTGGTGCAGATCACCGGCACCACGCTGGTCCTCAACGCGACCACCGGCGACATCACCGTGGTCTATGACGCCAGCACCACGTTCCAGAAGACCAGCACAGGCACCTTCCATGACATCGCCACGGGCAAGTGCATCGTCGCCACCGGGGCCAAGGATCCAAGTGGCAGCATCACCGCCGCTACGGTGCGTCTCAGCAGTAAGGTGAACGGGACCTGCACGTTGCCGCAGGGCCCGGGTGGCGGCGGCGGGTTTGGGGGCGTCCGGCCATCACCGAGCCCAGGAGCTTCGCCAAGGCCCAATCGCGGCAATATCGCATTTGCCGGTGGCGAGGTCACCGCTGTGGCCGGGACGAGTGTCACCGTGCAGCCGGCGACCGGACCCGCGCAGACGGTGATGGTCGCAACCACGGTGCAGGTGAGCAATGCCTCGGTGGCAACGCCGCAAGACCTGGCGCTCCACCAGTGCCTCTCTGCCCAGGGACCCAAGGATGCCTCCGGCAAGGTCACGGCTCGCTCGATCGCGATCGTTCCCGCCGGCCCGACCGGGTGCTTCACTGGCGGCCGGGGTGGGTTTGGTGGCTTTGGCCGCCCACCTGGCGGCGGCGGTGGCGCCGGCGGAGTTGGAGGCGGCGCCGGGGATTAGTCCGAGCGCGTTCGGGCCGCTACACTAAGGCCGCCGGGGAGCCCCCAGGCATTCCGGGAGTCTGGCCTTGGCCGAAGCTGACAAGACCATGGCGGGGATTGAGGCGAGGCAGGGCGCCACGCCGGCAGGCGAGGGGAAGTTCGAACTTCCCCCCGATGACCCGCGGCACGCTTTTGCGCGCCGCGCGGACGATCTCCTGTCGCCGGAGATGGAGGGCGGGCTCAAGGACCTCCGTGGCACGGAGGCCCTGGATGTGGCCGTGGAACGACTCACCCCACTCTTCGAGGATGCCATCGTGGGGTTCGCCGTGGTCTCCCTGGGGGGGAGGCTGATCCGGGTGAACAAGGCGCTGGCTTCGCTGCTGGGGAGGCGGCGGGGCGAGCTCAATGGAATCAGTTGGCGCGAGCTGGCCAGGCCCGAGGATGTTGTCACCTTCGAGGAGCGCGCCGTGCAGGCGCTTGAGGGCCGCGAGCATACGTTTGAAATGTACGGTCGCTTTGCGCGCCCCGACGGCGAGCTGCGCTGGGCGCTGGTGACCTTCTCTGTCATCCTCGACGGGGCCGAGCAACCCGTCGGACTTCTCGGACAGGTGCACGACATCACCTACCCGATGCGCCTGGAGGAGTCGGAGAGGGCGAGCAAGGCGGAGCTCGAGCTGCGCCGGTCGATTGCCGTTGCCGCCAACGAGGCCGAGGACCTTGAGCACGCGATGTCCACCGCGATCGAGCGGGTCTGCATTCACACCGGGTGGCCGGTGGGACACGTGTACCTCACCTCGGTTGATGGGAAGCTGATGTCAACGGGCATCTGGCACTTCAGCGAGCCGGGACAGCGGGCAATCCAGGAGAGCCTGCGCTTCGGCTCGTTCAACCCCCGGCTGAGCCCTCCCGGGATCGTCCTGCGCAGCAGGCAGGCGCTGTGGCTCCATGACAGCACGTCGGTCGAGGGTTTCGCCGCTGCGACCACAGCCGCGGAGCGCGGCCTCACCGGCTGGACAGGATTTCCCATCATCGCCGGCCCGGAGTGCGTCGGAGTACTCGAGTTCTTCGCCACCCTGCCCGCGGCACCGCAGGCCGGTGTGATGGACCTGATGACCGATATCGGCACCCAGCTGGGGCGCGTGATGGAGCGCCGCCGGGCGGAGGACGAGCGCACCGAGATCCTGATCCGCGAGCAGTTCCTCAGCTCCTGGTTCCGCTCCCTGCTGCAGTCCACCGAGGAAGGCATCTGCGGACTGGACCTCGACGGCCACGTCAGCTTTGTCAACCGCGCCGGGGCCGAACTGCTGGGCTTCACCCCCGAGGAGATGCAGGGCGTCAGCCTGCACGTCACCAGCCACCACACGCGGGCCGACGGCACTCCATACCCGCTGGAGGACTGTCCGATTTTGCGGGCTTCGCAGACGGGCGCAGGCGTCCGGCTGGACAGCGAGGTGTTCTGGCGCCGCGACGGCACCCCGTTCCCCGTTGAGTACTCCAGCCATGCGATCGTCGACCTCGGTGGGGATGTCAAGGGCACCGTGCTGACCTTCACCGACATCACCGAGCGGCGCCGCGAGGAGCAGGCTGTGCGCGCCCTGAACCAGGCCCTGCTGAACACCAAGGAGGAGCTGGAGCGGGCCAACCTGCTCAAGTCCGACTTCCTGGCCACCATGAGCCACGAGTTGCGCACCCCGCTGAACGCGATCATCGGCTTTGCCGGTCTGATGCAGAACGGCCTCGCCGGCGAGGTGTCGGAAACCGGCGCCGATTACCTGGAGCGCATATCGCGCAACGCCGCCCTGCTGCTGGCGCTGATCAACGACGTTCTTGACCTGAGCAAGATCGAGGCCAACAGCATGCCCCTCAGTCCAAGGGTCCTTGACGTCCGGGTCATCGTCCGCCAGGTCATCGAGAACATGCAGGCCCTGGCGGACAACAAGGGGCTCCGGCTCGAGCACCTGGATTTTGCCGGCGAGGGCACCGTCCTGGCCCACCAGCGGGGGGTCCACCAGATCCTCACCAACCTGCTGAGCAACGCGATCAAGTTCACCGACGAGGGGTCGGTCACGGTGCAGGTCAAGGACGACGGCGCCTCGACCTACGTCGAGGTGGTGGACACCGGCCACGGCATCGCCGCCGACGAGCAGGCGATTGTCTTTGAGGCCTTCCGGCAGGTCGGCGCGCATGCCAAGACCGGCACCGGCGGTACCGGGCTGGGACTGGCGATCAGCAAGCGCCTGGCCCGCGAGTTGGGCGGCGACCTGACCGTTCAGAGCGACATCGGCCACGGCAGCCAGTTCGCCGTCGAACTGATCTCCGCCCGGGTCACCCAGGGCCTGCTGCTGGATATCGGACCATCCCCGCAGCCCGTGGTGCTGTGGGTGACGTCGGACTTCCCCAGCACCCATCGCGTCCGTGACTGGGTCTCGGCCTACGGCATGGCCTTTGTGGGGATCGGCTCCAGTGGCGTGCTGGTCAAGGCCGCGCTCGAAATGCGCCCGGCGGTGGTGGTCCTCGATCTGCCGGATCCGCTGATCGGCGACGTCTTGTCTCGCGTCAAGGATGAGCCCAGGTTGAACCCTCTCCCGGTGCTCCTGGTCAACGATGAGGATGTCCCGGCCGCGGAATTGAGGGTTAATGTTTGGCAGATGCGCCGCCCGCTCGGCAAGGACCAGCTCCACCAGGCTCTGCGTGCATTCGTACCCAGGCTGGACCGGGGTCCACGGGATTGAAGCCCCTGGTCTGCATCGTCGAGGACTACGCCGACAACCGTGTCCTGGTGACCGCGCTGCTCAACTCGGCAGGGATCGACGTCGCCGCGGTCGAGGACGGGGAGGCCCTCATCCGGGTCCTCGAGGGCGGCGCCCAGCCCGACCTCTTCCTCCTGGACCTCTCGCTGCCGGGCGAGGATGGTCCCACGCTTTTGCGCCGCCTGAAAAGCGACCCTCGGTGGCTGGAGACGCCGGTTGTGGCGCTCACCGCGCACGCCATGGAGGGGGACGAGCAGAAGGCCATCGGGCAGGGTTTCGACGGATATATCACCAAGCCCGTCAACATCGGCACGTTCGCCGAGACGGTCAGCGCTTACATGCGTTGAGCGCCTGGGGTCGCCGGGCCGAACATCCGTGTGCTCCCGACCCCTTGATGTTAACCTGCGGCGTCTAGTACTGTCTGACGCAGTCCAACCCGGGCCGTAGTGGCCCACCCTTCGGGAAAAGGGGGGTAGGGCACACTTCGGAGGGCATTCTTCTGGGCTTAAGAGCCACTGCGTTTGCGCCGCCAGATCGCTGGGCGCGCAGGCAGCACCGAACAATGGGCCACGGGGCCTGGCGTCAGCGCGCAGCTACGCCAACGTCCATTGACGAGCGCCTCGTCGTGGCCCGGTGGATGTCGCACGGCGCGGTGATGCTCCTGGTGCTGCTGGTCCCCATGATCGGCGGCCTGCTGGGGGCCCACGCCGCCCCCGGCCGGGTGTTCGGCCTCCCGAGCAGCGCCCGCGCCGCCGACGCACCGTCCGGCACCGCCACCTCGCGCGGGTTCATCGTCAAGCCGGCGGGGCTGGGTCAGACGGCCCAGTCGCACCGCGACGTGGTGACCTACACGGTCCAGGACGGCGACGTGCTCGGAGCGATCGCCGACCGGTATGGCCTGCGCATCGACACCCTGAAGCAGTCGAACAACCTCGCCAACGTCGACACCCTGGCCCTGCACCAGAAGCTGGTGATCCCGCCGACCAACGGCGTACTGGTGAAGATCGCCGCCGGCGACACCGTGCCCAACCTGGCCGCCACGTACCACGTCGATGCCGCCACGATCATCGGCTATAACGCGATCCGCAACCCGCTTCAATTGACGGCGGGCAGCTTCCTCATGGTTCCCGACGGCACCGGCTTCACGGCCTCCCAGGACACCACCGGCCCATCTCCCTCGGGTGCGCCTCAGGGCGCCACGGCGCAGTCCGCGACGGCGCCCGCCGGCCCCACCGTGATCCCCCACAGCGGTTCGAGCTATAACCACTTCCCGTGGGGCCAGTGCACCTACTACGTGGCCTCCCGGCGCAACATCCCGTGGAACGGAGACGCCTGGATGTGGTACGGCAACGCCCGCGCCGCGGGGATGGCCACCGGCGGCTATCCGCGGGTCGGCGCGATCATGGTCACGTGGGAGAGCCGCTACTACGGTCACGTGGCCGTCGTTGACGCGGTTTATGGCGACGGCAGCTACGTGATATCGGAGATGAACTACCGCGGCCTGGGCATCGTCGACCAGCGCCACATCATCCCCGGCCAGGTCCCCCTGATAGGCTTCATCTACCAGTAGCCCTTCCGGTCACCCTCGGGCAGCCTGCAAAGCGCGGCCCTCCGACCCCCTTCCCAGGGTCGGGAGAACTTGATAGTGTGGGTATAACCTTCGCGGGGCGGAGGGGTCACGCCATCGAAGTTCATGAGGTCTCGGACGGTCCGATGCCAATCACCAGTATCCCGGCGCGCCCGCTGACGGTCGCCATGGTGGCTCCGCCGTGGTACCCGTTGCCGCCCCACGGCTACGGCGGCATCGAGTTGGTGGTCAGCCTGCTGGCGCGCGGCCTGCGCGGGCGCGGTCACCGAGTGCTGCTGCTGGGCGCCGAGGACTCCCATGACGCGGTCGTCGGCCTGGCGCCGGTGGACTGGCGCACGGACCTCGGCAACGTACACAACCAGGGGCTTCGTGACGTGACCTATGCGGCCCGCGTCCACCGCTACCTCAGCGAGCATGGGCCGGTGGACGTGATCCACGACCACTCCGGGTTGTCGGTCGTCGCGGGTGCCCAGGGCCGCCACCTGGCCCCGGTGGTCCACACCGTGCACGGTCCCGTCACCGAGGTCCTCGCCAGCGCCATCCAGAGCCTGGGCACCAGCACCTCGCTGGTGGCCATCAGCCACAGCCAGATGCAGCCGGCGCCGTGGCTGCCGTGGGTGGGGGTGGTACCCAACGCGGTGGACGTGGACGCACTCAACTTTCTTCCCCGCGAGGACCGCGAGCCGTACCTGTTGGTGCTGGCCCGCATCTGCCCGGACAAGGGTCAACACCACGCCATCGAGGTGGCGTCCCGCGCGGGCATGCGCCTGGTCCTGGCGGGCAAGGTGGACCCCGGTCACGAGAACTACTTCGAGGAGGAGATAGCCCCCCACCTCGACGGCAAATGGGTCACCTGGCATCAGAACGTCGCGGGCGCCGACAAGGCCCGGCTGCTCACCCGGGCGACCGCGCTGCTGGCCCCCATCACCTGGCCCGAACCGTTCGGCCTGTCGATGGTCGAGGCGATGGTCAGCGGCACCCCGACGATCGCCTTCCGCCAGGGTTCCGCCCCGGAGCTGATCGACGAGGGCAAGACCGGATTCGTGGTGGACACGATCGACGAGATGGTGGAGGCGGTCGGTGCAATAGCCACCATCGACCCCGCCCGGTGCTCGCTGCTGGCGCGCAACCGGTTCTCACCCGACACCATGGTGTCGGATTACCTCGGGGTCTATGAGCGGGTCCTCGCCAGCGTGCGGCATCCCGAGGAACACATCGCCTACGTCTCTGCCTGACGCGCGCACCCGGGCGCGGCTTACGATGCCACCCGGTGACTGAAACCCTGATGGCCATCGACGGGACCTCGTTCATCCTGTCCGACCGCAACGGTGACATCAGCGGCGGAACCCAGGGGCTGTTCGTGAGGGACTGTCGCTACCTGTCGCGCTGGCGACTGCGGGTCGACGCGCTGACCCCGCAGCTCTTGACCTCGCACCACGTCGACCCCTTCTCCAGCATGGTTTTCATGATGAACAGCGAGGGCGGCACCCTGCCCCCCAACGCGGTTTCGATCATCCGCCGGCGGGTGGTGGGTGGCGGCATGGAGGAGGAGATCGAGCTTCAGAGCCACCTCGACCACGAGGTCGAGGTTGTGCTGCGCCTGGAGGTCGAGGCCGACTTCCTCGACCTCTTCGAAGTCAAGGCCCGGGCCTTCGCCAACCCCGAGGACCACGTCTTCACCGAGCCCCCCGCCGAGCCGGACGCTGACCGCAACGCGGTGGCCCCCGGTCCAGGGGGGACGCTGGCCTTCGAGCAGCAGCGCGGAGCCTACTTCGGCCGGGTTGTGGTGGACGCCCACCCGGCGCCCATCGTGGACCGCGGGGGGATGACCTGGAAGGCCCATCTGCCGGCCCACGGCGTCTTTTTGGCGACGGTCCTCGTCGACCTGCGCATCGACGATGAGCCGGTGCTGCGGCGCCACGGCCTGGGCGATTTCGGGCAGGTACGGGGCTCGCGCGATGGCGCCGACGCCGTCGGCCCCGGGCTGGCCCGCATGACCACCAGCTGGCACGGCCTGCAGGCCACCTACGACCGCGCCGCCGACGACCTCTTCACCCTGCTCATCGACGAGCCGGACCTGGCCTCAGGCCTCCCCGCCGCCGGGCTACCGTGGTTCATGACCGTCTTTGGTCGAGACACCCTGCTCACCGCCTACCAGGTGTTGCCGGGGGGGCAGTGGTTGGGCTGGAGCGCGATTGAGACCCTGGCGCGGTTGCAGGCCACCACCAACGACCCCGGGCGCGACGCCCAGCCGGGCAAGATCGTCCACGAGCTCCGCCGCGGTCCCACCGCGGTCAATGGCGGGCACTTCCCCTATTACGGGTCGGTGGACGCGCCGATGCTCTTTGTGATCCTCCTGCACGAGCTGTGGCGCTGGAGCGGGGATGACGAGCGCGCGCGCCGCTTCCGGCCCAACGTCGAGGCGGCCCTGAACTGGATGCGTACCGACGGCGACCCCGATGGAGACGGTTTCATCGAGTGGGAGCGCCGGGCGCCCTCGGGGCTGCAGAACCAGGCGTGGAAGGACTCCTGGGACGCTTTCAGGCACCACGACGGGTCGCTGGCCACCGGGCTGCTGGCGTCGTGCGAGGTCCAGGGGTACGCGTACGATGCGCTGCGGCGGGCCGCGGAACTGGCCGCCGGGCCGTGGGGCGACGACATCCTGGCCGCCGAGCTGCGGGCTGAGGCGGAGGCGATGTATCGGCGCTTCAACGAGCGTTTCTGGACCGAGGACCGGGGCGGCTTCTACGTCCTCGCCCTGGACGGCGCCAAGCGCCAGGTTGACAGCAAGACCTCGAACATGGGCCACCTGCTGTGGTCGGGCATCGTCCCCCGCGAGCGCGCCGAGGTGGTGGCCCGACAGTTGGTCTCGCGGGCCCTCTTCAGCGGCTGGGGGGTGCGCACCATGGCCGGCGACGATCGCGGATTCAACCCCATCAGCTACCACTGCGGAACCGTGTGGCCGCATGACAACAGCATCGCCGTCGCCGGGCTGCACCGGTACGGGTTCCACACCGAGGCCAACCGCCTGATGACCGCGCTGATCGATGCCGCCGGGGAGTTTCCCGACCACCGCCTGCCCGAGGTCTTTGCCGGCTATAGCCGCGACGTCGGGCCGTTCCCCGTGGGCTACCCGACGACCTGCAGCCCGCAGGCCTGGGCCTGTGGCTCCAGCATGCTGATGCTGCGCGCCTCCCTCGGCCTGGAACCCGAGGCGGCCACCCGCGGGGTCCACGTCAACCCCCACCTCCCGGCGGCCGCCGCCGACCTCGAGATGCGGGGATTCAGCGCCTTCGGCCGCATCTTCGACATCCGGGTTGACGGTCAGCGAGCTTCGGTTGAACCCGCGGCGTGAATTTCCGGCTATAACTTCATGGTGAGCCAGGGCAAAAGCGGAAAGCTGCTTTCAGAGGCCGTTTCGGGCCTCGAGCAGAGCCAGGTGTTCGACGCCCCGGGCGAGCTGGTCCGCGGCGTCGTGCAGAAGCTGACGGCCCCGGACACGGTGAAGAACCTGCTCAGCGGGAGCTGGCTGGGCCACGCGCTGCACCCGGTGATGACCGACCTGCCAATCGGCTTCTGGATGAGCGCGGTGACCCTCGACATCGTGGGAGGCGACGACGCCGAGGGCGGGGCGGACCTACTGGTGGCGCTGGGAAACCTGTCGGCGCTCGGCACCGCCGCCACCGGGCTGGCTGACTGGTCCGACAGCTCCGGCCCCGAGAAGCGGCTGGGCATCATGCACGGCCTGGCCAACACTGCCGGCCTGGCCCTTATGACGGGGTCGATGCTGGCGCGCAAGTCGGGCGCGCGGGGGCTGGGCAAAACCCTGGGGCTGGCCGGGCTCGGCGTCGCCGGCGCCTCCGCCTACCTCGGTGGCCACCTGGTCTTCTCGCGCGGTATGGGCGTCCAGCACGCCGGCTTCGACATCGACCAGTCAGTCGAGAAGTGGACCGACGTGGCGGCGGAGGCAGACCTCGTCGATGGCAAGCCGCTCAGGGTGAGCGCCGGCGACGTCCCGGTGATGCTGCTTCGTCAGGACGGGCAGCTCACGGCCCTAGCGGCCATGTGCAGCCACGCCGGTGGACCGCTGGACGAGGGCGACCTCAAGGACGGTTGCGTCACCTGTCCATGGCACGGCAGCAGGTTCGAGCTGGCGGACGGCAGCGTCCAGCGCGGCCCGGCCAGCCTCCCCCAGCCGGTCTTCCAGACCCGGGCGCGCGGTGGACGTATCGAGGTTCGCGCCGCCTAGCCACCGTGAATTGCTGCTTCAGGGAGCCACCCGGCAGATAGGTTGGTCCCTCCGGGCGGCCTATCGGCCCTGAAGTTCGTCCTCCACAACTGCCTGGAGCGGCCCGAGGTCGTCGCGCACGATTTGAGCCAGGCGCTCGGCGCGGATCACGAGGTAACCGTGGGCTGCAATATTGCGAAATCCGGTGATATCCCGCCATGGGATCTCCGGGTGGCGGGCCTTGAGCTCCGGGGTCAAATGGGTCGTGGCCTCGCCTATGGTCTCGAGCCGCCAGATGATCCCGTCGCGAAGCAACCCGTCCTCGAGCACGCCGTCCGGGGTGGTTTCGACCGCTTCACGGACCCGAGCCAGGCTGTCGCGGATCCAGCCGAGGTATTGAGCCTCGTCGCTCACAGAGGGATCGATTCAGACAGCACTTTCTGCAGTAGAGGCTCCTGCGGCGAGGTCGACTCGACCACATGGACCGGGCGCCCAAGCGCCTCCTCCAAATCGACGATCAGCCCGACGAAGTCGAGACCGCGACTGTCGGGCGCCATGTCGACGATGAGGTCCACGTCGCTGTCCTCCCCCGCCGTGCCCCTGGCCACAGACCCGAACACGCGCAGATTGCTCGCTCCGCGACGGGCGGCGATCTGATCGAGCTCCGCTTTGCGTCGATGCAGGCCCGCAAGGGTGGGGATCCCCCGATTGGTGGCCATCGGGGGCGGCGCCAATGCCCGAATCGCGGTGGTTTTGAGGAAGAACTCCCGCGCGGCCGTGGCTATCGGGCTTGGGCTCAACCCGTACACCCGGTTCCTGCCGATCACCTCGGACTCCAGGATCCCCTCTCCTTCCAGGCGTGCTAACTCGCGGCCGACCGCCGATGGCCCAGTGCTAAGCCGCCGCGCTATGTCTCGGACATGGCTCCGCAGACCGCGGGTTGTGAAGAACGCCGCCAGGATCCGCTGGCGGACCTGGGAGCGACCAAACATGGGGTTTAGCATCGTGCCAGTTTAGCGCACATATAGGTGCCCCGGGGGGCCCGGTGGTCCCCCGGGAGCCCCCGGCGTTCTACGATGCGCCTGTGGCACGACAGCAGACCGGACGCAGGACGAGGATCGTCGCCACCCTCGGCCCCAGCTCCAACCGCGAGCCCATGCTGAGCCGGGTGCTGCACGCGGGCGTGGACGTGGTGCGGCTGAATTTCTCCCACGGTACTCACGACGAGCACGCCGAGACCATCCGCCTGGTCCGCCGGGCCAGCGAGAGGATCGGCTGGCCCATCGCCATCCTCCAGGACCTCGGCGGCCCCAAGATCCGAGTCGGGTTGATCGATGGCGGCTCGATCCACCTCCGGCGCGGTCAGACGCTGATCCTCGACCCAGGCACCAAGATTGGCGACGCCGAGCGCGTCGGCATCAGCCTGGCGTCGATCGCTTCGCTGGTGAACAAAAACAGCCGCCTGCTGCTGGACGACGGACACATCGAACTGCGGGTAAACCAGGTCGTGGGCCAGGCGGTGGAATGCCGGGTGGTGCGGGGGCGCGAGCTGCACGAGCACAAGGGCGTCAACCTGCCGGGCGTCGACCTGCACGTGGACGCCCTGACCCCCAAGGACCTCAAGGACCTGAAGTTTGGCATCGAGCAGAAGGTCGACCTGGTGGCACTCTCCTTTGTGCAATCGGCTGACGACATCGTCAAGGTCAAGGACCACATCAAGCGCCTCAAGGGTGACCAGCCAGTGATCGCCAAGCTGGAGCGACCGGCGGCGCTGGAACACCTCGACAGCATCCTGGAGGCGGCCGACGGGGTGATGGTCGCGCGGGGCGACATGGCGGTCGAGCTCTCCCCAGAAAAGGTCCCGGTGATGCAGAAGCGGGTCATCGCGCACGCCATGGCGCACGGCAAGCCGGTGATCACCGCGACCCAGATGCTGGAGTCCATGGTCAGCAGCCCGCGGCCCACGCGCGCTGAGGCCAGTGACGTGGCCAACGCCATCCTCGATGGCACCGACGCGGTGATGCTCAGCGAGGAGACCGCCGCCGGCGATTACCCGGTGGAAGCTGTGCGAACGATGCACCGCATCGCCCTGGCCATCGAGCGCTCCCACACCCCCGGCCCGCCGCTGCCCGCGCTGGCGGAGGTGGGTGACGTGCCGCGGGCGGTGGCCCTCAGTGCGGTCCGCGTGGCGGACTCACTCCACGTGGAGCGCCTGATCGTGTTCACCGGTGCCGGGACCAGTGCCCGCTATGTGTCCAAGTGCCGCCCCCACACGCCGATCCTGGCGATGACCATGCGGGACGAGGTGTCGCGCCAGATGCAGGTGCTCTACGGGGTGCGGTCGCTGGTCATCCCGGTGGCCTCCACCACCGACGAGATGTTCCGCCTGGCCGAGCGCGAGGCGGTGCGCCACCGCCACGTGAAGAAGGGCGACCTGGTGGTGTTCGTCTTCGGCCAGCCGCTGAGCACACCGGGGGGAACCAACACCCTCAAGATCCACACCATTTCGTAGCCTGACAATCCCGGCTGGCAGAATAGACGCGGGGGACCCGCCGGGCGCCGGCGGGCCAGCACGCCAGGGAGATGACGATGATCCACAGGTTTGGGTTGAGCACGGCGGCACAGAAGGCGGCGGTGATGACACTGGCAATGGCCGCGGCGATCTTTGCCAGCCCGCTGCAGACAGCCGGTGCCGCGGGCCCGTTCAACATGGGTACGGCGGTGAAACTGCCCGGGGCCAGTGGCGGCACCGAGCCGCGCGTCGCCATCGGACCCGACAATCACAGCTGGCTGATCACCAACGACGGCTCCGGCGCGGTGGTTTATGGTTCTGCCGACGGCAGGATCTGGACCAAGACCGCAGGCCGCCCGGTACAGACCGCCGCGACCATCGACGTGGACATCGCCACCACCCGCACCGGGCGCATCATCGCCAACGAGCTGGACGCCTCCGGGCCGTCGATCATCACCTCGTACTCCGATGACCGCGGCGCTACCTGGAAGCCGTCCGGGAGCGCCCTCCTGAGCGCGGTCAATGGCACCCAGATCGCCGACCAGGATCGCAATTGGCTGGCCGTCGGCCCCGACGATGCGACGACACACCAGCCGCGTGTCTACAACTTCTTCCACAACCTGGTCTCGGGCACGGTCAACCACAACATGTATGTCCAGACGTCGACCGACGGCGGCGCATCCTTTGGGGTGCCGGTGCCGACCACGTTCCCCGGCGACCAGGCCTTTCTCGATCTGCAGTGCGCCGACTCCGGCGGGCCGTCAAACATCACCGTCAACCAGAAGACCGGCCAGGTCTATGCGATCTTTGGCACTCGCAGCTCGACAGCGGGTGGCTGTGGTGCATCCATCACCGGCAACTTCGAAGTCAACGTGGTGGCCGCGACGCGGGTCTGGGTGGCCACCGCCCAGGCCGCGGACACCGCCACGCCCGGCGCCTGGAAGCAGTCACTCGCCGTCGATGCCAACGCCGCTGGGCACATCGTGGGGATGCAGCTGGCCCCCGGGGCGCTGGACACCGCCGGCAACCTCTACATCTTCTATCCCGAGTCTCCCAACGGGTATCCCAACTACGTCGGCGCAGCGCTCCGGTACACCCATGCACCGCCCGACCTGTCCACGTGGTCGGCGCCGGTCACCGTCGCGCCATCCGGCGGCGCCGGGCACCTCCTGCCGCACATAGTCGTCGGTGACCCGGGCAAGATCGACCTGGCCTACTTCGAGGGCGTGCTCCAGGGCAATGCCAAGCCAATCTGGCACGCATGGGCGGCGCAGACCCTCAACGGCCTCGATTCGCCTGCCGGCGTCACCTTCACCAAGCTTCAGCTGTCCGCGATCCCCACTTATCAGTGGACGGCCAGCGAGATGATGGGCGCCTGCGGCACCGGGCCGGCCGCCGGGATTGAGAACGGGACGATCTGCAATCGCTCGACTGACGTATGGGGCGTGGCACTGGACCACAACTGCCAGCTGCAGGTCACCTGGCCCGCCGTGGGTGGCACCAGCGGCCCGCCCAACCCGCCGAACTCAACCGCCACCAGGGGCACCTACGAAGCGACGCAGACGGGTGGCCCGGCGGTCTGCACCAACACGGTCTTCCCACCCAACACCGCCGCGACGGCGGTGACGCCCACGCCTACACCCTCGCTGCTGCCCAACACCGCGGGTGCACCGGTGCACGCCAGGCTCACGGGTGGCCCGATCCCTGGCATCCTGCTGCTCTTTGCCCCGCCGGTCCTGTTCCTGCTCGGGCTTCTGGGCCTCAGGTTGCGGAGGCGCCGCGCAGGAAACGTTTGATGGCCTCGGCTGACTCCTGCGTGGTGTTGATGCCGTAGTGGTTGGCATCGACCTCCACCATCTCTGCGCCCGGTACCGTTTCCAGGAAGCGCGCCGCCTCCGCCGCCGGCGCGATGTATCCCAGGCCCGGCATGATCTCGCGGGTGCCGCGTAGCAGCAACACCGGCATGTCAAGCCCCGTCCAGAGCTGGTGGATGTCCGCCTTCCCGCCGTATGCAGCGTCCTCCAGGACCGCCTCGCGGTTGCTGCGCGCCGCGACACCGCCCTCGGTGGGCGCCAGCTCGTACTCGAAGTAGCGCTGCCAGTAGTCGCTCCACGGGGTGATCGTGCCCAGGCTCTGGGCCAGGCCGGTATAGGCCTCCACCGAGGGGTAGACGGTGCCCAGGCGTTCTATGGCCATCTGGATCGGCGCCAGGGTGGTGGCATCTGGAAGGCCGACGATGTCCAGCAGCACCAGGCGCTCCATACGACCGGGCGCGAGCCGCGCGACCTCCATACCGACGGCGCCGCCCATCGACTGCCCGATGACACTGAATCGCTCGGCGCCCAGAACGTCGGCGATGGCGATGACGTCCCTGGCGTGGTTCTCCCAGCCGTAGGTGCCCGGGGCGGTGACGTCGCTCAGGCCGCGACCATGGAGGTCGATGGCCACCACCTGGAGGTCGTCGCCGGCCACCCGCTCCGCGATGAAGGTGAGCCCCTTGAGGTTGGCCGAGACGCCGGGCACGGCGATCGCCAGGGGCGCGTCGGGCGAGCCAAAGCGCTCGGCGTGGATCCTCCCCGATGGGAGCTGGAGATCCAGCTCCTCGGGTGCAAGGGAGGCCATCGTGGTGGAAGGCTGGTTCATGTTCACCCTCAATTGTCAGATTGCCAGAGCTCGCGCTCGCGCGCCAGCGGATCCAGCTCGATGCGGTCGTCATTGCCGAAGATACGTGTGGCCCGGTCCTTGATGCTGTAGTTCGGCCAGGCGCCGCCGCCGGGCGGCCGTGCGTGGGCGAATTCGGTCCACGCCGCGCGAACCTTGATGCCGATCTCCTCGGTCTCGGGGGTGCTCGGCGCGAGGGTTTCGAAGCCCGATCCCCCCAGCGTCCCAAAGACGAACGGAATGTCGATGGCGTGGCAGGCGCCCAGCCCGGGGATGGGCGAGGACCAATCGAAGATGTAGTTGTAGACCTCGGCGTTGTGGACGGCCTGGGCCTCGAGGAGATGGATTCCCGGAGCCCGGAACTCACGGTCGGTGAGCATCCCCAGCCAGGTGTCACCAATCGACTCTCCCGGGTACCAACCCAGGTAGGCATCCACCATGGCTTCGCTGCGCGCGCCCAAGAACATGGAGGCGCGGGCGCGCAACCCGGCCTCGTCCATTTCGACGATCCCGGGATCCAGCGAGCGCCACAGCCGGAGCTCATGCATGGTTGTGCCGGCCAGGATGGGGACGGCGGCGATGGCGCCGGCACGCACCGCAGCGACCGGCTGAGAGGTGATCAGGTCCCCGTCGAGGACGGGCTGAAACCCCCCGCCGATTCCTTCGCGGGCCATGGCCTCGAGGGTTGCGGCCATCTGGGCGCTGAGGATCTCGTCGGGAGCCGCGGTGCGGGCACCAACGACGTCGCCCGGGTCCAGGCCCAGGTGTTTCATGAAGGAGGCGCTCATCGCGCGCGATGAGGCTCGGGAGACTGCCTCACGGCCCGCGCCCGATTGCATGATCACCCGCTGGAACAGCCCCGCCGAAGCCGGCGCCGCCAGCAGCGAGCTGATGCTGATGGCCCCCGCGGACTCGCCGAAAACCGTGATTCGTGCTGGGTCGCCGCCGAATGCCGCGATATTGTCGCGAACCCACTCCAGCGCGGCCAGTTGGTCGCGCAGACCGTTGTTGGCCGGCCAACCCGGGACGTCGAGGTCCAGGAAGCCAAGCGCCCCAATGCGGTAGTTCAGTGTCACCACGACCACGTCGCCATCGCCCGAGAGGCGAGCGCCGTCGTACGCCACCTGGGTGCTGCTGCCACGGACAAACGAGCCGCCGTAGATCCAGACCATGACCGGGCGCGACCCCGAGGTGCCCGGCGTCCAGACGTTGAGCGCCAGGCAGTCCTCACTCTTCTCGCCGATCCCCGCGAACAGGTCGACCCCCGGGGCGATCTCCAGGAACGCCGG
>JBPCPW010000082.1:0-26164 GCA_050998755.1 Candidatus Dormibacteria bacterium | reverse complement strand
GAATTTCACGGCCCCTCGGAATCTGCGCTCGCCTGCGATCGTCAGTGCCCCTGGGGAGCCCCTCGCGTGCTCGATACGCCGCACCGGGGGATGACGCCAGGGACGCCACCCCGGCTACCGGCAGGGTTCTCGCTGTCTCCGTATCCCGAATCCGCTGCGGTAATCCAAGGAGATGCGGCCGTCAGGTCTCAACGGGGGCGGGTGGCGCTCGGGGGCGTTGTGCCTGGTTGCGTCCGAAGCGATCCAGCCGCGCTGGCGCGGCTGACACCTCGCAGGGATCGCTGAGGTCGAGGCCGGGAATGTCACGAACTAAAAGTTGGAGAGCGCTGCCACCCGGCCGTCAAGCCAGGTGCAACGCCCCCGTGGCGTCAGGCCCCGCCGAGGGCCCTACCGGTCGCGTCATCTTGGACTCTGATCACGTTAGAGCCCGGTCAGGCCTCCGCGGGTTCGACCGTCACGGGTACCAGGGCCTCGATGTCGGCCGCGGGCATGGGGCGTCCGATCAGGTAGCCCTGGGCGTAGTCACAGGCCATCGCCCCCAACAGCTGCAGGCTCTCGGGCTGCTCGACCCCCTCGGCGGTCACCTTTAGGCCGAGGTCGTGCCCCATCCGGATGGCCGAGCGGATGATGACCAGGTTCTTCTGGTCCATCTCCTGGCAGAAGCTCTTGTCGATCTTCAACTCGCTGACCGGCAACTGCCGGAGATAGCTCAGGGACGAGTGACCGGTACCGAAGTCGTCGACGCTGAGGCTGACCCCCAGTGCCCGCAATGCGTGCAGCGTCTTGAGGCCGACCTCGGGCTTCTGCATGGCGCTGCTCTCGGTGACCTCGAGGATCAGGCTGCTGGGCGGGACGTTGCTGGACTCCAGCACGCGCGCCACGGTCTCGGGGAAGCGCGGCTCATCGAGGTCGTACACCGACATGTTGACCGAGACCCCAACCCGGCGCCCCTGGTGGATCCAGCGGCGCAGTTGGGCCACCGCGGTCTCCACCACCCAGGTCGTCAGGGGCCGGATCAGGCCGAGTTGCTCGGCAATCGGGATGAACTGGTCGGGCCGCACCATGCCACGCCGCGGGTTCTGCCAGCGAATCAGCGCCTCGGCCCAGTCGATCTCCCCGGTGGCCAGGTTGCGCTTGGGCTGGTAGTAGAGGACGAACTCGCCCTGGCGAATCGCCTGGCGCAGCTCGGCCACGATGCTGATCCGCTCGCTGGAGCCGCCTGGTGCGGCGGTCCGGGAGGATGGGGTGGGCTGCGGGTCGGGCAACTCAAAGCCGGCGTGTGCGGCCTCCCTCGTCACCTCGATCGACACCTGTCGCGCCTGCCTCGACCTGGCCCAGTCCAGCACCAGCGCCAGTTCCGCGGCTGCCTCGGTCGGCCTGTCGAGCGCGACCAGTGCGCGCGCCACCACGATGCGCGCCCGCATCTCGTTCAGACGGTACTCAGCGGACCCGAAGGCCCTCGCCGCGGCGCGGGCCTTGTTGAGGCCCGCTTCGCTCTTGCCTTCCGCGACGTCCAGCCGCGCCGCGGAAATGAGGAAGTACGGAATGGTCGGGTCGATTCCATCCTTGACCGCCGCGGCCAGCAGGGATCGGGCGTCGGCGTGGCGCCCGGCGGCAGTGTACGCCTCACAGGCGGCGTCGATCACCAGGGCGTCCTGCGCCCACTCCCCGGCGTCGCGGATGAGGTCGGCCACGGCGGCGGCATCGTCATTGTGGCCCAGGGCCAGGTGTGTCCGCATGCGCGCCTCGTAGTCGAAGAAGAGTTCCTGGCGATCGTCACCGGACTGGATGGCTGGCAGTATCGACAGGGCGTCCTCGGGTGCCCCCATCTCCGCCAAGATGACCGCCTCCTGACGCCGGGCCCAGAGTACAAACGTCGAGGCCCCGCCCTCATCCGCCTGCGCCTTGATGGCGCGTGCCGAATCAAGTGCCGCCTCCAGGTCACCGAGGCGGTGACTCATCATCGCCCGGGCCCGGCCATAGGCAAGGTCGCGCCACCAGCTCTCAGGCAACTTGCGCAGCTTCTCCACCAGCGCCGGGCATTCTCGAGCTCGCAGGTGCCAGAGCCGGATGATGACCGAGTTGTATAGCGCGGTGAGGGCGTTCCAGTCATAGTCGCGCTCCGCCGCCTCGGCGTAGCTGCGATCCATGAACTCCAGGCCCTCGGTGACGTGGCCCTGGTACACCATCGCCACGCCGAGGAAATTGTAGGCGCGGATCAGCGGCGAATAGGCCTCGACCTCGCCGGCGATCGCCACCGCCATCTCCGCCATGTGTTGCGCCTCGGGTCCGTTCAGTTCGAATGCGTACAGGCCGGCGAGGCCGCAGCAGGCCACGGCCAGGTCTTCGCTCGGGCCGGCCGCGGCCAGGGTGACCCGGCTCTGCTCGTAGGTCACGTGGGCTCGCTCCAGCTGCGATGTCTCCCAGTAGCACCGCGCCAGGGTCAGCCGAAAGTGCCCGGCCTCCAGCGGTGCATCCGCATGGTCCAGGACGTCGACGCCCTGCTCCAGGTATTTCTGCGCCGTGGCAGGCTCGCCGGCGCGCCAGTTGGCCTCACCGAGTTGGCACAGGATCCGGCCCTGCTCCAGTCCCGCCTGAAGGTGGGGGAGGACCCGGAGGTAGAGGCTCGCGGCCTCCCGATAGCCTCTCCTGCGGATGGCGTCCGCCGCCGCCTCCAGGCACATCGGCACCGCCTCATCCCAGTGATCACCGGCCAGGAGGTGACCGGCGAGTTCGATGGCCTCGGTGCCCGGCTGCATTCGCAGGGTCCCGGCGGCCCGGAGGTGGAGCGCCATGCGCTTGGGCTCGATGAGGTCGCTGTAGATCGCCTCCTTGGTCAGGCCGTGGCGCCAGCGGAACCGCGAGATGAACTGCTCGTGGGTCTGGATCATCTGTTGCTGGATGCCAGTTTGCAGGGCGCTCTGCACCACCGCAGGCGACTGCTCCGTGAGGTCCACGAGGGCGTCGTAGGTGAACGAGGTGCCAAGCACAGAGGCTGCCCGCAGCACCTCGGCCTCCTCGGGGTCGAGGCGTTCCAGTCGCATCAGGATGCTGTCCGTCACCGTGGTCGGAAGACGTAGGTCGGACATGGCGTTGCGCTCCCAACTGCCCTCGTCGTCCCGGCGGATCGAGCCCTCCTCAACCTGCTGTTTCAGCATCTCCTCGATGACGAAGGGATTGCCCTCGCTGCGGGCGGCGAAGAAATCGCGGAACTCGCGGGTGACATCGTCCTTGTCGAAGATCGCCTTGACCATCTCGGCCACGTCCTCGCGGGTCAGTGGCTTCAGCTCGACGGTGTCGACCATCCGGCCGCGCTGCCAGGCGACGAGCTGGGGCTGCAACGGGTGCCTCCGGTGGATCTCGTCAGAGCGGTACGTGCCGAGCAGCAACCACCCGGCGCGGCCCACCCGCCGCACGATGTAATCAAGCAGCTCGCGGGTCGAGGCATCAGCCCAGTGCAGATCCTCAATTACCAACACCAGGCCGTTGGACCCCGCGGCCACCTGGAAGAGCGCGGTGATCGCTTCGAAGAGCCTGAGTTTGGCGCGCACCGGGTCGTCGATCTCCGGCGAACTGTCGGCGTCGAGTTGCGGGAACAGTTGCGCCAGCTCCCGGCGGGCATCGCCCAGTTGGTCACGCAACCAGGTCTTGTCGACACCGACCAGGTAGCCGCCGATGGCATCGACGAAGGGTAGGTAGGGAAGTGAGAGTTCAAGGTCACTGCAGGCCCCGCGGAGCACCGTCGAACCCAGCTTTTCGGCGCGCTCGGCGATTTCTGCGCAGATCCGCGTCTTGCCCAGCCCCGCCTCGCCCGCCAGCAGCACGGCGCGTCCCTCGCCAAGCATGGCGGAGCGCAGGGCTTCTTCCAGGACCGCCAGTTCTTCCTGGCGCCCTATGAGCACGGGGCAAAGGACTCGTTCTATCTGTTGTCTCCGCAGCCGACCCCGGGAGCGAGGACCCCCGGACCCAATTCTGGCAGAGGGTTAACCGTTGGCGCTAGGGGTCAGCCCGGCTGCAGCAGCTGCAGAGGCTGGTAGGTAGCCGGGATCACGGTGTCGGCAGGGACCTTGAGCCACCCTTCGAGCATGGTCGCGTAGACCTGCCGGAAGTCGGTCTGGAAGGGCAGGTTGCCGTTCTTGTCAAGGTTGCCGAGCGCTGGTGGATCGCCGTAGACCCCACCTTTAACACCGTCCCCGGCGATGAAGAGCGGCGCCGCCGTCCCGTGGTCCGTTCCACCACTGGCATTCTCCTGGGCCCGCCGGCCGAACTCCGACCAGGTCATTACTGCCACGTCCTGGCTGCGGTTGTGGGCCTTGAGGTCGGCGAGGAAAGCCTGGATTCCCCCGGCCAGGAGCGCCAGCAGTTTGTCGTGGGCCCCCTGCTGCTGGCGGTGGGTATCGAAGCCGCCGAGGGTTATGTAACCGACGCGCATACCGAGGTTCTGGACGATCGCCTCGGCCAGCACCTGCAGTCCGTTTCCGAAGGGGCCCGCCGGGTATTTGGCCATCGCCTGGTAGCTGCTCCCGGCCGCCTGCAGCATCCTGGACGCCGCCAGGGTATTGGCCTCGGTCTGGTGCAGCAGCGCCGCGTATGGGGCGGATTCAGGGTAGGCGCGGTAGACCTTCTCCAGCGCCGCCACCCGGAGCCCGGTCTCGCCGGCGCTGGCACCGCCGCCCTCGAGGGTGAACGTGCGCGGGTCGCTGAAGGTGGCGACAGGGGAGGAGAGAGCGCGCAGCGCCGGACTCATCGAGGTGCCGATGTCGACTCCCGAAAGCGGGTGGCCGTCCTTGTCAACCAGCCCGCTGAGGTACTTCCCGAGCCAGCCCTCGCGGCCCTCCAGGTCCATGGTCTCCCAGATGTCCATCGACTGGAAGTGGGAGAGGCTGGGGTTGGGGTAGCCGACGTTCTCCACGACTGCCAGGTGGCCGGCGGTCCAGAGGTCCTTGAGGGGCGCCAGTGCGCTGTGCATTCCGAGTTGGTCGTTGAGCTTGAACGCCAGTTCGGACTCGGTCTGCTTCAGGGTGGGGCGGAGCCCGGCCAGCCGCGAGTCGCCGAAGGGGATGACGGTGTCGATACCGTCGTTTCCACCCGCCAGCTGGATCACGACGAGGACCTTGCCGTTGTCCTGGAAAGCCGCCTTCTCGGCGCCGGCGGACGCGGCCTCGACCGCTTTGCTGAAGATCGAGGGCATGGCCATCCCGACAGAGACCACGGTGAATCCGCCCTTCATGAATGCGCGACGCGAGACGCCGCTGCTGGTGCGCCGCGCTTCCGCCTCGCATGCCGGGCAGTGAGGTTGTGGCTTGGAACGCCGTGGTCCTGTCATGCCAGCTGGTACTCCGGTGTGGCGGCGAGCAGGAAGAAGAGGTCAGAGCCGGACTGCGCACCCTGGTTGCCGATCGATTGGAGATGGTCCGCGATCGCCTGGCGTGCGCCGGAGCTGATGAAGCCGTCGAGCATCGTGGCCACGGCGTGATCCACGGCATCGTGGGGATGGGTGGCACCGCCCCCAACAGACCTGACGGTGCCGGCGTGCTGCGTTGAAATGGTCAGCAACCAGCGCATTCGCGCCATCCAGCCGCCAGTGCTGAGCCAATCGCTGCCGCCTGGCCAGCCGGCCACGTTGGGTGGGTCAAACAGCGCCTGGCCCATCGTGGCCATCGCGTTGAAGGCGTTGGCATCGAGGGTCAGCCCGAACTGGCGGGAAACGCCTGCGACCAACTCCGTGGGAGATTTGACCAGCCCTCGGTAGGCCCGATTGGAGTAGAACTGCGGGGAGCCGAGGATCGCGGCCACCATCGCCCGGATGTCGTAATTCGAGCTGTGGTAGGCGGCGATCACCGGCTGCAGGTCGGCGGCCGAGGGCTGCGGGTAAACGAAGAACTCCCACATCCTGGTGGCCAGGTGGAGAGGTGTCGCCGGGTGCCGAAGGATGATGTCCACCGCCTCTTCCAGGCCGAAGTCGCCGGTATGGCCGAGGATGGTCTTGGAGCCGGCATCGTGCGCCCTGGGCCGGAAGCTCACCGTGCCGGCGGCGTCGACGTACCACCCGGTCAGCGCGCGCGCCAGTTCGCGGACGTCGGTTTCGGTGTAGTTGCCGACCCCCATGGTGAAGAGCTCCATCAACTCGCGCGCGTAGTTCTCGTTGGGGTGGGCCTTGCTGGAGCCGGTGCCGTCGAGCCACTTCAGCATCGCGCCGTCCTTGCTGATACCGATCAGCAGGTCGCGCAGGTTCCCCAGCGCGTGTTGCCGCAGGAACTGGTTCTGGATGTACATCAGGTCGTAGTTCTTGCCCGTCTTGCGATAGGAGCTGGTGAGCAACCCGTGCCAGAAGAGGGTCATCTTCTCGACCAGCGGGCGACTTGTAGCCGACATGCGGACCAGCCACCAGCGTCGCAGCTGCTCGGTCTTGGCGGTGTCGAAATGGTCGGCGGCGAGGCGGGCCTCCAGCGGGGCATCGCTGGCCTTGTCCGGATGTAGCAGCGCCTCGGTGGAAACGCCGATGCCACGCTGCACCGCGGCGTCCACCTCGCTGCGCGACGGCGAGAACCCCGCCCGCCGGAGCAGGTGAGCGGCCCGCTGCCGCTCATCCGTCACCTGGCCGGCGGCGCGGTCCCTGAGCAGGACGCCGGCCCCGAGCAGGGCGCCCAGGCCGGCAAGCCCGGCTCCGCCTCCGATCACCGCACGCCGAGAGACGCCCGCGCGCACCACGGGCGCGGCCACCGGGATAGCGGGGTCGACGGTTGGTGCCGGCGCTGTCTCGGACATCGTGGTTCCACGGTAAGGGGTTCTTTCGCGCCAAGGTTTAGAGGCGTCTGAGAGGTGTCAGAGAGCACCCTGTCGCCAGGGCACTATTCGCACAGCTTCCACAGGGGCCTGTGGACAACCTGCCTTCGGTAGGCCTCAGAGGCGGCGGATCATGGTGCCGAAGTAACAACTTCGTTGCCTCAGGACTGGTAGGAAGTTGCCTACTCGGGGAGTGGAGGACTACGCTCAGCAACATCGCAACTCTTGTCGGGCGGGCGCGGGGTTCCTTATTCGGGCTGGGAGAGTTCACTCTCATGCTGAAGTACGTCGTGCGCGGATGCTTCAGCCGCCCGTTCTACTTCGACGAGTTCCTCGACCAGTCGAAATTCATCCTCACCGCGTGCTTCGTCCCCCTGTTGCTCACCGGGGTTGGCTGGGGGACGATCGTCTCTCTGCAAGCCGGGCACTTTTTCAAGGTGACGTCAGCCGGGTACCGCCTGGGCGGCTTCTCGGTGATGGCCTCGATCCGAGAGTTTGCGCCGACCGCCACCGCGTTGATGGTCGCCGCGGTGGCCGGCACGGCGATCACCGCAGACCTCGGCGCCCGCAACGTTCGCCAGGAGCTCGAGGCACTCTCGGTGATGGGGATGTCGAACATCAACTTCATCGTCGTACCCCGGTTCCTCGCGATGATGCTGATGACCGCGCTCTACAACATCCCCATGGTGGCGTTCTGCGTGGCCACCGGGTTTGCCGTCGCGGTGTTCCTGGTGGGGGTCAACCCCGGCGCCTTCCTGTCGACCTTCTCCACCCAGGGAACCCTCCTCGACCTGTACGGCGGTGAGCTCAAATGTGTCCTGTTTGGCGCCATCGTCAGCGCGGTGTCCTGCTACAAGGGGATCACGGCTCGGGGCGGCGCCGAGGGGGTCGCCAAGGCCGTGCACTCATCAGTGGTGATCAACTTCATGGCCATCCTGGCGTTCAACTACATCTACACCGCGACCATCCTGGCCGCCTCGCACCACCTCAACGTGGTCAAGTAGTGGCCGCGTCAACCAAGGCCAAGACCACAGGCGGGAGCATCGGCGACTCGGCCCTGCTGGGCCCTTTCACCACGGTCGGCAAGATCCTGACCTTTGGGGGCGGGGTCCTGGCGCAGACGCCGCTGATGCTCGCCCGCTATTTGGGCGAGGTCTGGTGGTACGCGGCATTCCTGGCGATTGGCTCCACCCCGGTGATCCTGATCCTGGTTGCCTTCACCGGCCTGCAGTGCAGCGTCGAGGCCTACTACTCCCTCTCCCAGATCGGTGCCCAGGGGTTGGTCGGAGTCTTCAACGCGCTGTGCGATATGCGTGAGATCACGCCGCTGTTCTTCGGGTTCGCCCTGGGGGCCAAGATCGGTTGCGGACTGGTCGCCGAGCTGGGCACGATGCGGGTGAACGAAGAGATCGACGCGCTTGACGTCATGGGCATGCCCACGATCCGCTACGTCGTCACCAGCCGGGTGATCGCGGCCCTGCTGATCATGCCCTTCATGTACTTCCTGGCCCTGGCGTCGGCATTCACCGCCAGCTGGCTGGTGCAGAAGTTCCAGATCGGCCTGATCTCGGACGGCGCCTATTTCGACTACTTCTGGCGCTTCCTGAACATCAAGGACCTGATCTTCTCGATGATCAAGGCGATCTCGTTCGCCTTCCTGATCATCCTGGTGGCGATCTACTACGGGTTCCACGTCACGGGCGGCGCGGTGGGGATCGGCAAAGCGGTTGCCAAGACCATGGCTGTCAGCCTGGTCATGACGGTGCTAGTCAACGCCTTCATGACCCAGCTGTTCTGGGGGATCGACGCCAACCTCCCAATCCCGGGAGGCTGACCAGAGGGAGACGCTCATACTGAGCGTTGTACTAACAGAAAAGGAACAATGGCCAATACAGCAAAGAGTCGCTCCAAGTCCAGCACCTCCGTGGTTTCGCGCGCCCAGGAGGATGACGAGGGCCATCCGTCGGTCAAGTCGGAGTCCGGCTATCGGCCCAAGAACGCCGATATCCCGACCAAAGACAAGAAAATGGCAATCGAGTGCAAGGACCTGAAGAAGCATTTTGGCAAGCAACGGGTCCTCGACGGTGTCACCTTCGGCGTCCCCGAGGGCGAGATCACGATGATCATGGGGCCGTCCGGCACCGGCAAGTCGGTTTTTCTGCGCCACGTGGTTGGTCTGATGTTCCCGGACTCCGGTGACATCTGGGTGGACGGCAACAGCGTCCCGGCCCTGAGTAATGAGAAGCTGCTGGAGCTCCGCCAGAACGTCGGCATGCTGTTCCAGGACGGCGCCCTGTTCAGCTCGATGAACCTCTTCGACAATGTCGCCTTCCCGCTGCGTCAGCACACGCAGAAGAGTGAGAAGGAGATCCACGACATTGTTTACGGCCGCCTCAAGGAGGTGGGCCTGGCAGGCGCCGACAAGAAGCTTCCCAACGAGCTGTCGGGGGGCATGCGCAAGCGCGCCGGGTTCGCCCGCGCGCTGGTGATGGAGCCCAAGATCCTGCTCTTCGACGAGCCCGACTCGGGTCTCGACCCGGTGCGCACAGCGCTGTTGTCGGAGCTGATCCGCGAGATCAGCGACAAGTATCACTGCACCTCGGTGATCATCAGCCACGACGTGAACCACGTCCGCACGGTGGCCGACAACCTGGCCGTCCTCTACGCCGGCAAATGCGTGGCCTTCGGCTCCCAGAAGGAGATCAAGGCCAACCCCGACCCCTTCATCCAGCAATTCCTCGTGGGGTCCTCTGAAGGCCCCCTCGGGATGGACTAGGAGCAGCCACAGCGTGAAACCGGTGCGGGGAGAGAACAGCAGGCGCGAGTCGCTGTTCGGCGGCAAGCAGGCCTCGGTGGGTCTTGGCCTCGCCGTGCTCCTCACGATCATGACGGCGATGGTCGCCGCGATCGGCAGCAGCATCGGCGCGGGCAACAACCAGTACGAGGTCAGCATTCATTTCCCCACCGGCAATGGGATCATCGAGGGCAGCGACGTGTTCTTCGGCGGGGTCAAGGTCGGCACCGTCAAGACCCTCCAGTTGGACCAGGACGGCAAGGCGATCACCATGACGGTGAGCATCGGGCAGCAGTATGCCCCGATCCACCAGGGCGCCACGGCGGCGATCCGGCCGAAGTCACTGCTGGGCGAGAAGTACGTGTCGATGACCGTCGGCGACCCGTCGAAGCCGGCCTACAAGAACGGGGACAGTCTGCCCGAATCGGTCACCAGCGTCAACGTCGAACTCGACCAGATCATCAACATCTTCGATGAGCCCACCAGGAAGCAACTTCAGGTCCTGATCGACCAGCTCGGCCTCGGCGTGGCCGGCCAGGGGCGCAACACCAACGAGACGCTCCAGAGCGGCACCCAGGACCTGACCGCCCTGGCCACCGTGACCGACACGCTGCAGGCTCGGGACGCCGAGTTGAAGCAGATCATCGAGGCGCTGACCAAGCTCACCGCGACCCTCTCCACCGACCAGCAGCGCCAGACCTATGTTGCCCTGCTGGCCCACTCGGACACGGTGCTCAAGACGCTCAAGGACGAGGACGCCAACGTCAAGCAGGGCATTGACCGCATGAACAGTCTCTTTGGCACCTTTGATGCCGGCCTCAACGGCCGGCAGCAGGACCTCAATGCTGTGTTCCAAGAGCTGCCCAACACGGTCACCGACCTCGACAACCTGAGCGTCAACCTGGGCCGTGAGGGGCACATCGGCTTCCCCGTGCTGCAGAAGTCGATCCCGGGCATCGTCAGTGCCCCGCTGATCTTTGGCACCCGGAGCAACTCCAACCAGTACACGGGCAACATCTGGACCCGCGTCATGACCGCCGTCGGGTGCTTCTACGTCAACCACCGGACCAGGGATGCCAACGGCTTCTACACCGACACCCCGAACACCCCCATCTTGACGACCCAGGGGGGCGGACAATCAACCTTCACCAGCACCGGCAGCGCCGGAGGGACGCTCTGCAGCGGCGCCCTTGGCGGCCTGGACCTGACCACTATCTGCAAGACGCTGCCTCCCAACCCGATCACGCCCACGGTGTGCCCTGGAGCGGCCGGTACGGCTGCCAGCACATCCAGTGGCAGGTCAGGGGCCAGCGCCTCCAGCAGCAGGGCGGGCAATACCCCGCAGGGAATCGTGCCCCAGGACAATCTGCCACCTGGTTCAGAGCAGGCCCAGCGAGACCTGCTCGACTACCTGGTGCACTGACGGTGAGCAGTTGAGGAGCCGCTGGAACCCGGTGATCGTGGCGATCTACTTCGCCATCTCGGGCTCGGTCCTGGGCTTCATGGCGGTCAACATGGGCGGACCCTGCCTGCACCTGCCGTTCACCAACTCGCCGTGCACCACGGTCAGCGTGGAGTTCCGTGATGCCGCCGGGCTGCTGCACTCCAACGACCTGCGCATGGCCGGGATCAAGGTCGGACAGGTCACCCAGATCACCGCCAAGAAGAACTACGCGGTGGCCAGCGTTGAGATCGAGAACCGCTTTTTCCCGGTCTACAAAGACGCCCACGCGGTGGTCCGGCCGAAGAACCTGCTCGGTGAGACCTACGTGGAGATCGACCGCGGAACATCAGGCGCCGGCCAGGTGGCCAACGGCACCACCATCCCGCTGGCCAACACCATCACGCCGGTGCAGGTCGACGAGGTGCTCAACGCCCTCGATCCCAACACTCGCCAGAAGCTTGGGATAGTGATCAACGCCCTCGGCGAGGCCACGGCGGCGCGCGGCAAGGACCTCAACCTCTCGACCCAGGACTTCCGGCGGATCACGGCCGCACTGGTCACCACGTCCACCTCGTTGAACAGCGAGAAGGACAACATCGACGCGTTGATCGTCCAGCTCGACCTGCTGCAGAAGACGGCCGCCGACTACCACTCCCAGCTGGCCCAGGTCCTCCGCGACTGGAACGACACCAGCAAGACGATGGCCGAGCACTCGCAGAACTTCGCCAGTGCCATCGACCACCTCAGCAACGTCCTCGCCGACCTGGACGCCGGCCTGACCCCCAACACGCCGGCCCTCACCGCTGCGGTTGCCAAGCTGCCCGCGACGGCGGACCACGCCAACGATTTCCTCGGGGTCAGCAGCGACCTGACCGAGCTCTTCCTCAAGCCGGTGAACGGCGGTAAGAACGGCCAGGGGCCGGCGATCGACGACGCGGTTTCGCTCTTCCCCCGCCTGGCGCAGGTAATGATCGGGGTCAACAGCTGCGACTACCACATCTACGCCAACGGCTACCACAACGTGCCCGGCGTTACCGAGACCTCTCCGAAATGCACCAACCCGGTTGACGCCAACGGCAACGCCACCAATCCAACCCTTCAGGGCGAGGTCTTCACAGGGCAGGTACTGGGCAACCCGGCGATGTACAACAAGGTCTCCAAGGATCGTCACCTGTGGCGCGTAATGGGCCAGCTCGACGGCATCCCCACAGTACCCCCAACGCTCACCGGAGGCACCGGCAGCGTGCCCTGCGGCCTGGTCACCAACAAAGCCAACGCGCCCACCAGCACCTGCTACCCGGGATCGAATGGTCTGCAGCGGTACCAGCCGACCACCGGACCATCGGGGTCCGCCGGTGGAGCCGGGACCAGTGCGGGCCACACAGCGGGGTTCTGGAGCAACCTTTGGACCATGCTCGTGGGTGACGGGAATGCCTAGCACCAGCGTCAAGCGGAACCTCGTCATCCTGACCATATTCACCGTCTTCTCGCTCTCCGGGCTGCTCTGGCTGGCGATCAACACCGGCCAGCGATTCGGGCCTCTGCCGCCGGCCTACAACGTGGGGTTCACCGTGCGCGACGCAGATGGCCTGGTCGAGGGCGACGATGTCCGTATCGCCGGCATCCCCGTGGGCAAGGTGCTCCTGGTTCAGACCAGCGCAGAGGGCGCAAGGGTCACGATGGGCATCGATCGGGCCAAGGGATTCGACCCGATTTACTCTGACGCCACGGTCCTGATCCGCCCCAAGTCGCTGCTCGGCGAAAAGTACATCGACATGCAGCGCGGTTCGTCCAACGTCGAGGTACCAGACGGGGGCTCGATTCCGACCTCGCAGGCAGCCAGCCAGGTCGAGGTGGACCAGGTCCTGAACAACTCCGACCCGGCAACCCGCAAGGCGCTGTCGGTCGATCTGCAGTCGCTGGGTATCGGCTTCGATGGTCGTGGCCACGACCTCAATGCCACGCTGCCTGAGTTGCAGAAGATCACCGAGCACCTCTCCAACGTGTCGGCGCGATTCAAGGACCGCAGCGCCCAGGTCGACCATATCCTGGTGGACACCGACACCATCCTCTCCACGCTGGCCGATGAGCACGCGCAGTTGGCGCAGCTGATCCAGAGTGCCGACGCCGTCACCGGTACCATCGCCGCCAACGACCAGCACCTGGCCAACCTGATCAACAACGGATCGAGCACCATCGCCCGGCTGAACGTGGCCTATGCGCTACAGAACAACGACCAGAACATCCGAACCGCCACCCAGACGGCACCCGGCGTGCTCAACCGGACCAACACCTTCCTCAGCCTGATCAACCACAAGCTCGACACCGTGGTGCCCAGCCTGCTGCTGGGGAACCAGTACAACTATCCCAACGACCAGCTCACGGTCGCGCAGCAATACGGCATCCAGCTGGCCCAAGCGTGGGACTCCGGCTTCCGCATGTACGCGCCGAGCCCAGCCTTCGGCGACCACGGCTTCACCGCAATCTCGCTGACCTGCCGTGACTCCAACTCGCCGCCCGCCGTCCCGCCCACCGTACCGCCTCAGACCTACGCCAACTCCTGCCCAGGAACGTACGACAATGGCGGCGGCTACGGGACCGCGCCGGCGGCCACCGCGGCGTCCGGCTCGTCCGCGGCCCCGGCGTCACCGTCGGCCACTCCTGCGGCCCCGGCTGACAGCCCCGTGACCGTCAACGCGCAGCAACAACTGCTGCAGTACCTGTTGGGCCAGTAATGAAGAGTCAGTTCGCGATCGGCCGCCTGCTCCTGTTCATCGCCCTGCTGGGCGTGGCCGGCGGCGCGCTGGCCTTCGGGCCGGCCACCAGCTACACGGTCAAGATGGACTTCACCAACGCCGACGGGCTGGTGCCCAACGAGGACGTCGTCATCGCCGGCGTCAAGGTGGGGTCGATCAAGAACCTGCAGGTGAGAGACAAGGTCGCCGTGGTGACCGTGGAGGTCACCGACAAGAAGTTTGTGCCCCTCCACACCGGCACCAAGGGCTTGATCCGCCAGCTCAGCCTGCTGGGCAACAAGTACGTCGAGATCTTCCCCGGCCAGGCCAACGGTGGGCAGCTGGCCGACGGCTCCGAGCTTGGTGTGGACAGCACGACCTCGCCGACCGACCTCGACCAGATCAACGCGATCTTTGATGCCCCGACCCGCGAAAAGCTCAAGGCGGCGACCCTGCAGGGACAGATCGCGCTGGGCGGGCGCGCGGAAACACTCAACGCCGACATCCTGCAGCTGCGCAACCTGGCGGTGGCGGCTGAGCCGGTGACCGGGATCCTGGACACCCACCAGATAGCTCTCGATCGTGCCACGATCGCCTTCGACACCCTGACCCAGAAGCTCGTCAGAGAGGACATCGCCCTCCGCGGCCTGGTCAACCACGGCAGCTCGGTGCTGGCGGCGCTGCAGGCGCATGACACCGAGCTCGCGGGCCTGCTGCAACACGGCGACGCCAGCCTGACCAAGCTGGACACGGTCCTCAACGGCAACGAGAACAACCTGGCCGGGTTCTTCGCCCGCCAGCCCAGCAGCCTGAAGGCCACCGACTACAGCGTCAACAGCTCAATCCCGATCACCCAGGCGACGCTGCCGCTGCTCGACCCGCTGTTCGAGTTGCTCTACAACCAGTGGGACTCCAGCGTCGGACGTGACGGCCCCGGCAACCCCAACGATCCCAACTCCGGCACCCAGTACACGCTGCGGGCGCTGTCGGCGATCTGCCCGACCGTATCGACAGAGTCGAACAAGACATGCTGAAAGATCTGCTTCGTTACCGGGCAAAGCCTGTGCGCATCGGTGTGGTGCTGATGGTCCTCGCCCTCCTCGGCCTGGTCGTGGCCTACGAGATCAATACCTCGTTCACCCTCAACTTCTGGGACAAGGGCTACGAGCTGAAGGCCGACTTCACCGACGCCGACGGCATCGCCAACGCCTCGGACGTGCGCATCGCCGGCACCTATGTCGGCCAGATCACCCAGATCCGCAGCGTCCCAGGAGGCCTTGCGGAGATCACCATCCGCCTTGACAAGGCCCACTCGCCGATGCCCCAGGGCACCAAGGCCAATCTGCGCCTACAGACCCTGCTGGGTACCAAGTTCATCGAGCTGGTGCCGGGGCCAAAGGACAACCCAAATCTGAAGGTGAACTCGACCATCCCCACCAACAGCACGCAGAGTCCGGTGGACTTTGACCAGTTCCTGGCGTCGTTCGACAAGCCCACGCGCGACGACACTGGCAAGCTGGTGCGCGAGCTGGGAACTGCGACCAACGGCCAGGGGGCCACGATCAACACGCTTCTCGCCAACCTGCACAGCGCCTCGGTCGATTCGACCCCCCAGCTGCAGACCTTCGCGGATCGCCAGACGAACCTCGACAGCATCCTGGTCAACCTCGACAACGTCGGCACCAACCTGTCCGACAACCGCCAGCACCTGGCCAATGTTTTCACCCAGTTCGACCAGGTCCTGGGGACACTGGCGGCCAATGACGCCGGCTTCCGGCGCTTCATCGAGCAGGGCAACATCGGCCTGGGCCACGGCATCAACCAGTTCGACGGCCAGTCGCAGAACATCAACGACATCTTCCGGTTGCTCAACCCCACCCTTTCCAAGCTCAACCCGATCCTGGTGGACGTCAACCAGATCACGATCAACAGCGAGCCCTTGATCCAGATCGTCAAGCAGTTCTCATCCGACATCGCCAGCGCCAACTCGGCGTACAACTCGGACACCAACAACGCCAGCAACCCCGGTGCGGGTGGTTGGTTCCTGCGCCAGCCGGTAATCCTGCACGAGGACGCCAACCCCAACAACGACTGCGAGAGCAAGGCCCCGCCCGCGGGGTCCACCTGCACCGGCAACGGGTTCAACCCGGGTGGCGGCGGCGCCTCCGCCACCACGACCGCCGCGAAGCCGGCGACAGCGCAGGCCCCCGCTCAGAAGCCGAGCCTGCTACCTTCCCTGCCGCTCCCCGTGCCGCTGCCCAAGGTGACCCCGCCGCCACTTCCGGTGCCCCTGCCGACCCCGCCTACAGGTACGCTTCCGCTGCCTCCGGGCGTCCCCGGCCTGACCATCCCGGGCGCCGCGCCGGCGCCCACAGCACTGCCGGGACCACTGGGTATCAGCGAGTACTCCAGCCCCTATGCCGGCTTCCCTGAGTTGACGCTGTTCGCTTTCCTCCTGGGAGCCGGCGGATGAGCCAGCCCTTGCCCAACCGCGGCCCCTCCGTGCCCCCGGCGCTGGTCGGCTTCGCGGCCGCCGCCATCATGTTTGGGCTGCTGCTCTTCGCGTTCACCAACGTCACGCTGTTCCAGCCCAAGCAGACGATCAACGCCGAGGTGGCGTCAGCCGACACCCTGGCCAACAGCGCCGACGTCGAGGTCGCCGGCGTGAAAGTCGGTACGGTCAAGTCGATCACCAGCGGCAACAACGGCGGCGCCGTGGTGAAGATGGAGATCAACACTCAGAAGGCCACCGTGTACAAGGACGTGACCGCCCAGATTCGCCCCCACGGCGTCTTCGGACCGAAGTTTGTGCAGCTGTATCCAGGTACCGAGCAAGCCGGCAACTTCCCCACCGGCGGCACCATCGACGCCTCCAAGACCACCGTCGCGGTGGACTTCGAGCAGGTGCTCAACGAGTTCGACACCAACACCCGGCAGAGCCTGCAGACGTTCTTCTACGAGTTCGGCACCTGGAACGAGAACCGGGGCGCCGACCAGGGCCAGATCATCGACAGCTTCAAGGTGGTCTCGGCGCAGCTCACGCCGCCGCTGCAGGTCGTGGGCAGCCGCCAGCAGCAGCTGGGACGGTTCTTTGACAGCAATGCCATCACCACCGAGACCTATGCCGACTCACCGCTGGACAAGATCATCCACGAGAACAACGACGTGCTCACCGCCCTGGACGCCCACCGCGCCGGGCTGGTGGGGCTGGTGGTGCATGGCAACAACGTCCTCAACGACATCGATCAGATCACCTCTGGCGACAACGTCAACAACCTGCGGGCGTTGCTGCCCAAGCTGCCAACCCTGCTGGATAACCTAACCCGCTTCAACAACGACCTCGGCACCGGCCTCAACCATGTGTCGCCGGTATTCATCCCCCAGAGGGGGCAGAGCCAGAGTGACATCGGCATCGCCATCCTGCGCACTCGCGACGCGTTTGGTGAGTGCGACGTCAGCGACGATAGCGGCTACGACACCGTACACGCCAACAACGTCAGGATCGTGCCGTGCCTCGGTGCCGATGGCAAGCCCTACGTCGACCCGGCCACCGGGCATGTCGCTCACCACCATGTCAAGGTCCTCCTGGGCCTCAACACCAACGCCAAGTCTCCCGGGGCCAACGAGGATGAGCGCACCGTGATGTGCGGCCCTCACACCGGGAATGACGCTCGTCACGAGGGCGGACAGAACCCGGCCTTCAACTGCACCTTCGACTCCCAGCAGACCCCGGCCAGCGCGATCCCGCCGTCTGGCGGTCCGGCCCCGGGTGGCTTCACCCCCAGTTCCACCACCAATCCCGCGACCGCGCCCAAGGGCATGGTGCTCACCCCCATGGGCCCAGTCGGTCTCCTCGACATCCTCGCCGGGCAGTAGACCGGGACAACCGCGGCCGTTCCTGGTTAATCACCCTCCCCTAGAGTCGTAGCCGTGCTTCTGCGACGTCCTCGGCTGGCCCTGGTGGTGGTCACCGTGTTCAGCCTCTTCATGGGCTACCTAGGGCTGAGGTTGTCGCGATTCGACATCGCCGTGGCCGACACCATCGTCGATCCCAGCAGCGACGCGTTTAAACACGAAGTCCAGTACGAGAACGCATTTGGGGCCGACCCCATCGCGGTGCTGATCACCGGCGATGTGAGATCGATCTTCGGCGGTAAGGGGCTGCAGCAACTGATCCGGGTCGAGGCCAACATGTCCAGCGTCGACAACAGCAAGCTCGGCGTCCAGTCGCTCTACGGGCCCACCAGCATCGCCACCGTCAGCGCGACCGAGGCCGAGGGTGCACTCCTGGCCAGGGTTCAACAGGCCGAACGCGCGGCGCAGGCCAAGACCTTCGCCGATGACAAGGCCGCGGGCCAGTCGGATGCCGACGCCACAGCCGACGCCAACAAGGCGGCCACCGCCGCGGGCAACGCGGTCATCTCCGATGCGCCCAACCAGTTCCCTGAGTTCAAACAGATCGGGTTGCCCAGTGCGGACAACCCGGCGTGGGTCAGTGCGATCTTCCTTGACGCCAGCGGCAAACCCAAGCCGCGATTCTCATCCGTGGTGCCGGACGCCAACCACATCCTGGTGACCGGCCGGCTGAACTACGGGACCGGCGAGAGCGCCATCAACCGGATCACCGAGTCGGTGCGCTCGGACCTCGCCAAGAACCCGATTCCCGGCGCGACCGCGATCGTCACAGGCGTCCCGGTCCTCGAGGCCGCAGTCGGCCACGCGCTGCGCCTGGCCCTGCTCGCGGGCATGCTGGCCGGGGCCCTGGCGATGACCGTCCTGCTGCTCCTGGCGCTACGACGGCAGGCGGGTGTAGCGACCAGGCTTCTGCCACTCTTCGCCGGGATATTCACGGTGATGGCGCTGGGTGGCGTGATAATGCTGATCGACAAGGCGGCGATCGCTCTTCGGGCCCATGCCGGCATCGATGCCGGGGCGCTGCAGAGCGTCCTGGCCACTCTCAGCGTGGGGTTCAACCCCGCCACCCTCGCCGCGCTGCCGGTTGCGCTGGGGTTGGGGGTGGACTACTCGGTGCAGTTCCTCTACCGCCACTACCAGGCCACCGCCGCCGGCTCTCGTGAGCCCCTGCTGGAATCCCGGCGCGGGGCCGGTCGGGCCACCATGTTCGCCGCGATCTGCACGGTGGTCGGCCTGCTGGCGCTATTGACGTCAGGTATCCCCATGGTGCGTCAGTTCGGCATCGTCATGATGCTCGGCGTAGCCATCGCCTGGTTGGTGTCACGGGTCACGGTCCTGGCCGGGATCGCGGTGATCACCCATCGCACCCAGGTGCGCACTGCCGTCGCCGCTGCCAAGCGCGCCGACCGCGATTCCGACGACGTCGCCCTGTTCGGGTTTGTCGCGCCCGCCGGCCCGGTGGCGCTGGCGGGCGAGACCGGGGATGGGCTGCGCTCTCTTGCCGCCTGGGTGCGTGGTCACACCCGCCAGGTCCTGGTCCCGGCCCTTGTCGTGGCCGGCATCGGCTGGGTGGCACTGCCCTTCGCGACCTACGAGACCGACCCCGAGAAACTGGTCTCGCCCGCGCTGCCCGCCTACCAGGACATCAACCGGGTGCGTCAGGTGACCGGCTCGAGCGGCGAGATGGACTTCATCCTCGCCGGCAAGGACGTGACCTCGGACCCGGCGCTGAAATGGGCCAATGACCTGACCTCGGTCGCCGCGCGGGACAGTAACGGTCAGTTCCGGCCGGCCGGCAGCCTGGCGCAGTTGTTTGGTGCGATCAACGCCGGCAAGCCCCTCACCAACGCCCAGACCAAGGCCTTCATGGCGATCGTGCCGCCGTACTTCACGGATGCCCTGGTGAGCCGGGACCACCAACTCGGCCGGGTGGCGTTTGGCATTCCCCTGCAATCGGTATCAGACCAGGCCCTGCAGGTGCAGCGGATCATCAACGATGTGGACCCCCCGGCCGGGTACACGTACTACCCCGCGGGTTTCAGCTATCTCACCATCAAGGGGCTCGAGACTCTCCAGGCAGGTCAACTGCTGTTGAACATACTGGGCGCAATCCTGGTCCTGGCGGCGCTCTTCGCGATCTATCGGCGTCGCCGGCTGGCTCTCTTTGCCTGGTTCCCGACCCTGTTTGTCGCCGGGTGGTCAACCGCGGTCCTGTTCGCGCTTCGCGCTCCCCTCACGCCGATGACTGCGGTGCTGGGTGCCCTGGTGGTGGCGTTTGGCACCGAGTTCGCGATCCTCTGGCTCGAGCGATACCGGGAAGCGGTGGCCGGGGGGACCCCGGCGGGTGCCGAGGCCGCGGAGGTTGCCACCCGCGCCGCGGGCCCGGGCATCATCGTCTCCGGGTCGGCCCTGACGCTGGGGTTCCTGGCGCTGACCGTGGGCGGTCTGCCGGGCATCAAGGGCCTGGGGTTCGATCTGCCGATGGTGCGCGACTTCGGATTGGTCGCCGCAATGGACATGGTGCTCGCGTTGGTCGCCTCGCTGGTGGTCCTGCCGGCCGCCGTGGTCCGCCTCGGGTTGCCACTTCCCGAGGCCACGCGCGCGGCTGACGCGGCTCACGGCGAGGAGCCCCGGTCGGCGCGCACCGGCGCTCCTGCCTGACCTTTGACGCTGCGCCGAGCCCTAGCGGCTCTCGCCCTGCTGTCTGGCCTGCTGGTCCCCACAGCTGCCCTCGCCGCACCGAGCCCGAGCCCGATCCCCTGCCTGAAGACCCTGAAGTTCGGCGGCGCGCTGTACCTCGACGCCGACACTGCGGTACCGTCAATTGAGGCCGGCCCGACAGCCGGCATCACCGATCCCAACCCGGCGTATTGCGGCCTTTCCGGTGGCGGGACGGTGTATTTGCATCGCGGACACCCTCCCGCGGACGAAGTGCTGTATTACACCGTCGCGGGCCAGGCTGAGCTGTTCAAGAGTGCCGGGAGCACCGGCCTACCGATGCAGGCCACCGTCCGCTGGTTGGTCCTGGCGCTGGTCGTGGGGATCCTTGGCTTCGCGGCGCTGCCGGCGATCCTCGCCCACGTCCGCCAACCGCCCCTTGGGGTGGGTAGCAAGGGCGACGACATATACGACCCTCCTAAGATCGACATGAATGGCCACTAGAAAGACCCGCACCCCGGTCACCACCCGGCGGGGCGACGGCGGCTACACCAGCCTGTGGGGCGGCGAGGAGGTTGCCAAGTACGATGGCCGGCCCAGCGCCTACGGCACCATCGACGAGGCGACGGCGGTGCTCGGCATGGCCCGGACCGGGACCAGGCATGAGGAGGTGCGCCGCGAAATCGAACGGCTTCAGAACGACCTCTTCCGGATGATGAGCGAGCTTGCCGCGGGCAGCGCGCATACCGGCGAGATCGCCGTCACCGCGGTACAGGTGGCCGACATCGAGGAGCGGATCGTTAGGGTCCGGGATGTCTGCGAACTGCCCGAGATGTTTGTCATCGCGGCGACCGGTAACAGCGCCACCCTGGACCTTGCCCGCACGGTTATTCGCCGGGCCGAGCGGGAGGTCGCGCGCCTGCTGCATGAGAAGGTGATCAGCAACCCGGAGACCCTGCGCTACCTCAACCGCGCCAGCGACCTGGCCTTCGTCCTGTCGCGCTGGGAGGAGAAGCTCGACGGGGTTCCCTACCAGACAATCGGCAAGCAGGACCTGGATTGAGCTACGACGTGGTGGTCGCCGGCGCGTCTTTCGCGGGCCTTGTGACGGCGACCCAGTTGCGCGGCCGGGTGGCCCTGGTTGAGAAGGGGGAGATAGGCGCCGGGCAGACGTCGGCCTGTGGCACAACGCTTGACGCGGTGCAGAAGCTGGGCCTTGAAGCGTCAATCGAGGAGGTGCACGAGGAGGGGGTGATGCACCTCCGCGGCGGAGTGGTGCGGTTCAAGCTCCCCTACCCTTTCTGCACCTTTGACTACCGCACCTTCTGTAGGTTGCTGCTGGAGCGGTTCGATGGAGACCTCATCCCAGCGGCAGTTTCTGGTGTGCAGTTCGGCGGCCGGCGTGCCGTGGTAACAACCGACGGACCCCAGGTGGAAGCCGAGTTGGTGGTGGATGCCACGGGGTGGCGGGCGACGCTGGCGCGCAGCATCCAGCCCGCCTTCCCGTCCCGCTCCGGGGTCACCTATGGGCTGGAGATGCCGGCGACCGGTTGGGACGACCCGGGCCTGCACTTCTATTTCGACCCCCGCGTCCGCGGCGAGGGCTATGGCTGGTCGTTTCCAGCCGGCCCGGTTGCCCGGGCCGGGGTGCTCTCGTACATCGCTGCTGATGGGGTCAGGGCATCGACTGAGGACTTCCTGGCCGCCGAAGGGATGTCTGGGTCGCACTACCACGGCGGGTACCTCACTGCGGCGCTACGGCCGGCAATGGCCGGGCCGGTGTTCCTGGTGGGCGACTCGGCGGGACACTGTCTGCCGCTCACCGGCGAGGGGATCCGCCCCGCAATCTTCTTCGCCCAGCAGCTGAGCGGCCTGCTCAACGAAGTGATCAGCGGTGGGCGCACCCGTTTCGAGGCCGCCGGTGCGTACAGCGCGCTGCAGGCAGAGCATGCCCGCCGGTATCGACTGTTGCGCGGCGCGCAGTCCTGGCTGCGGGGCTGGCCCGACCCGCCCATGGGCTGGTTCTTTCGCAACTACGCGTCGCAGGGCGCACTGCATCGTTGGCTTTCGCGCGCCTACTGGGATGTCGCGGCGCCCATCATCCCGGCTGCCGGCCCGCTGGTCCGCGCAGCAGCCTGAGGTGTTGGTGACGGTGTTGTTGTTCGCCAGGCCCCGTGAGGTCCTCGGCACCGGCCGGCTGAGCCTCGACCTGCCGGTGGGGTCCACCGCGGGAGACGTCTTTGACCTGCTCACCGGCCGTGCCCCATCGCTGGCCGCAATGAAGAGCTCGATCAGGCCGGCGGTTGACAATGAGTACGCCACTTGGTCGAGCGAACTCCGGTCGGGGAGTGAGGTGGCCCTGATCCCGCCCACCGCCGGTGGCTGAGTTGTCGCATCTCACCCACCAGCCGATCGCGATAGAGGCGTTGCTCTCGGGACTACCCGGACCTGCCGACGGTGCGGTGGCGACGTTTGCCGGCGTGGTGCGGGACAACCAGGACGGGCGTGCAGTCGACCACCTGGAGTACGAGGCGCACGAACTCATGGCGGAGCAGCAGATGTCAAAATTGAGCGCGGATGCCACCGGGCGCTGGGGGCTCAGCGCCGTCACCATGCAGCACCGCCTCGGTCCGATGGCGATCGGTGAGGCGAGTGTCGTGATTGCGGTTGCCGCCCCGCACCGGGCGGAGGCTCTCGAGGCCTGTCGCTGGCTGATCGACACCTTGAAAGCTGAGGTCCCGATCTTTAAGAACGAGTTCTACGCCGACGGCGGATCCAGCTGGGTGGGCGCGCCCGAGCAAGGCGCCGGCAGCGAGCGATGAGCGCCACGATACCCGGGCAGGTGGATCGCCTCGGCCGTCCGCTACGTGATCTCCGTATATCGGTTACCGACCGCTGCAACTTCCGGTGTCCGTACTGCATGCCGGCCGAGGTGTTCGGCCGGGACTACGCCTTTCTGCCGCGTGCCGAGGTCCTGACATTTGAGGAGATAACCCGTTTCGTAAGGGTCAGCGCCAAGTTCGGGGTGCAGAAGATCCGGCTGACGGGCGGCGAGCCGCTCCTGCGACGGGACCTGGAAGGGCTGGTGGCGGTGCTGTCCGCGGTCCCCGGTATCGAGATTGCGCTGACCACCAATGGCGCCCTCCTGTCCGGCCACGCCGGGCCGCTGCGCGCTGCCGGGCTGACGCGCGTGACGGTCAGCCTCGACTCGCTCGAAGAGCACGTCTTCCAGGCCATGAACGGCGTGGGAGTGCCACTGGCGAGGGTGCTGGAAGGGATCCAAGCCGCGGCCGCCGCGGGCTTCGCCCCGGTCAAGTTGAACGTCGTGGTGAAACGCGGGGTGAACGATGCCGGCGTCCCTGAGCTGGTGCGCTTCGCCCGCGACCAGGGCCACGTCCTGCGGTTTATCGAATACATGGATGTCGGCACGACCAACGGCTGGCGCCTGGATGACGTCGTATCCGCGGCCGAGATTCACGACATGATCGATGCGCAGTTCCCCCTTGAGGCGCTGCCGGCGCGCTACCCGGGCGAGGTGGCGCAGCGATTCCGCTACCGCGACGGGGGAGGGGAGATCGGCCTGATCGCGTCGGTCACCCAGCCCTTCTGTCATGGCTGCACCAGGGCGCGCCTGAGCTCGGACGGCAAGCTGTTCACCTGCCTCTTCGCCGCAGAGGGACACGACATCCGTGCCCTGCTGCGCACCGAGGAGGGCGACGCCGGCGTGGCAGCTCTGCTCAGCCGTGTCTGGCGTGAGCGCGGGGACCGGTACTCGGAGGAGCGGGCCTCCCTGACCCTTCCGCGCGAGCGGGTCGAGATGTCGTACGTGGGAGGCTGACGGCCCTCGACCAGCCTAACCGAGCCGGATCGCCGCCATCACCTCGTCGGCGTGGCCCTCGGGATGAACGTTCTCCCAGATCCTGGCGATCCTGCCCCCCTCGTCGATCAGGAAGGTGTTGCGCTTGACCCCGAGGAATTCCCGTCCCATGAACTTCTTGGGCCCCCAGCTGTCGTAGGCGCTCGCCACGCTGTGGTCCGGGTCGCTCAGAAGCGGGAAGTTCAGGCCGAACTTGGTGCTGAATTTCTGATGCGACCTGGCGTCATCAGCGCTCACACCGAAGACCGCCGCCCCGCGGGCGACATAGGTTTCGTTGGAGTCGCGGAAGGAACACGCCTCCTTGGTGCAGCCCGGGGTGTCGTCCTTGGGATAGAAGTACAGCACCACCTTGGTACCACGCTGGTCCTTGAGGCGGACGATTGAGCCGTCGCCGGCTGTGAGTTCGAAGTCCGGGGCGGCATCACCCTCTTGCAGCACGTGTCTCTCCTCTGGTTGGTGAGAACAAGCTTACCGAGGGACCCCTCCCGGAGCGACGCCACGGTTAGCATTCACCGTGCGAGCGGGAGTAGCTCAGTGGTAGAGCGCTAGCCTTCCAAGCTGGATGTCGCGAGTTCGAGCCTCGTCTCCCGCTCCAGTGCCACTGCACCGAAGAAGCGCGCCCAACCGGCCCTCGGCACCGCGACGACCTTGAGGGCTCCCCCCGGCATCCGCTCGGCTTCGATGCGGTCGAACAGCCCAGCGAGAAGCCGGGAGCGCTGGCCGTCGTCTCCGGCGTCCCACGCCGCGATCAGGTCAAGGATCTGCGTTTCGCACCACTCAACGTCGCCATCTTCGGTATGGCTTTCCGCCTCGGTCTTGAGCCGCTTCTGTTCCTCTCGGATCTCGGACCGCTTGACGACGAAAGCCTCCCAGTCGTACTCGCCGAACTCATAAAGGCGAGCAATCCTGGAGAGTTGGTCCGCCAGCCGCTTGATCGCCGTCTCGGTGACTCTCTGTGCGCGTGGCTTGGTTGGGAGGGAGCGACGAAGCCCTGCCCGATAGGCTTCATGCAGATCGGCCTGGGGCGCGATGCGACCCAGCTCCTCACGGATGGCTTGCTCGATGACCTCGGTTCGGATAAACGGCGCGGTGCAGCGGATCACAGACGGGTCCGTGGCACGCCTCCGGCGCCGAGCGTGGCAGGCGTAGTAGAGCCGATTCGAGCCGTCCCGATCTACCGACGCCTCGCCGTGCATCGGAGCGCCGCATTGAGCGCAGTACAGCAGAAGCGTGAGCGGGTAACTGTGACGGGTCCAGGTCTTGCTGGTCCGACGCCGGTTGTTGGCGCGAACATCCACACAGGCGGCCCATGTCTGCTCGTCTATAAGGGCAGGATGCTGCCCTTCGATGAGTTGCCCGTCCGCCTCAACCTGGCCGATGTACGACGGGTTTTTCAGCATGTCTTTGAGTACGTCGCCCGTGAAGATCAGCGCCCGCTTGCGGTTGTGATTCTCTTTCTGCGGACCTCGGCAGGGCTTGATCCCCTGGCGGTTCAGATGATCGGCCAGAGTGTTGAAGCTGTACTGGCCCGTTGCGTAGGCTGCGAAGATGCTTCGTACCACGGCCGCCACCTCGGGATCTTCGACCACGCGACCGTCAACGCGGCGGTAACCCTGCGGCAGGATGCCAAGCAGCGCGCCCTGACGTTTGAGGTATCTGAGGTTGTCGCGCACTCTCCGGGCGATCTTTTCTCGCTCCTCCTGAGCGACCACCGCCTTGATCTTCCATGACAGCTTGTCAGCGTTGCTGATGAGCCCATTGCCGTCGAAGACAAGGATCTGCCGCTCAGTCATCTCCGCCATGAACTTGAAGAACTCCAGGTCGTTGCGGTGTAGGCGGCAGCGCTGTCTGCACACGCAACGGCAAGAGTGAGTGGTGACGGGTCGGCAGCGCTGGATGAGCAAGTAGTCAATCGCGGCTGAGCTCGGCGGCGGCGCGCTTGGCGCAGCTGTCGT
>JBPCPW010000044.1:0-3606 GCA_050998755.1 Candidatus Dormibacteria bacterium | reverse complement strand
GCTCGGCAATCGTCTGGTCGGGATCCTGCACGGCTGTCTTAGGTATCGGCAAAACTACTCCGAGGCGGTGGCCTGGGAGGAAATTTCCGTTGCCGCTTGACATTTACAGCCGTGGGATGTCTAGCTCTGGCCCCACGGGCCGCCAATTGGGACATGGGTACCGTGATCGCCACGACCATCTGACGAACTCCGCCAGCGTATCGACAGCCGACGGAACCGCCTGAGACCGCGCGGTGTACAACGCGTAGATGCCAGTGGAGGGCCGTCCACCGAATAACTCGGGACTCGTCGAACGGGCGAGACATGGAGACGCGCATGCCTTCGAGGACCTGGTGCACGAGTACTCCGAAGTGGCGTTCCGCGTGGCGTATCTGATCGCCGGCTCGTCCGCCGACGCCGAAGACGTGGCGCAGGAGAGCTTCTACAAGGCTTACCGCGGTCTCAGTGGCTTCAGAGCTGGCGCGCCGCTTCGCCCGTGGCTCTTGAGGATCGTGGCCAATGAGGCCCGTAACCGGCGCCGGTCGGTGGCTCGGCGGCCACAGCTGGCGCTAAATGAGGCAGGTGCCGCCACTCCCGACGACCCGGCCCGGTCGCCCGAGGCGCTGGCGGTGGCGGCGGAGGAGCGGGAGACCCTCCTTCGCTGCGTGAATGATCTGCCCGACCAAGACCGCCTGGTCGTCGCGGCACGCTACTTCCTGGATCTGACGACGGACGAGTCCGCCAGCGCGCTCCGTTGCCCGTCTGGAACCATAAAGTCCCGGCTGTCCAGGGCGCTCGAGCGCCTGCGGGCGTGCCTGGAGTCCAAGGATGGCTGACCTGGACGGCGCACTCAGGGACCTGGGCGAGTACATCCAGTACCCCACTACTCCCGACTTGGAGGCGGCGGTCCGCGCGCGGGTTCTTGCTGATCGCGAGCGGACGTCGTGGCGTTGGTCAGCGCTGACAAAACCGGCACTGGCCGCAGCGGTGGTCATTCTGGCGCTCGGTGCCTCGGCGCTCCTGATCCCACCGGTGCGCGATACCCTCGCCAAGTTCTTCCATGTTCAGGGGGTGGTCATCGAGCGCCGCTCCAACACACCCTCCCCCACCGCAGGCAACTCGCTGGCACTGGGGACTCAGACCAGCCTCGATGACGCCCGCATACAGGTCACGTTCCCGGTCACCCTCCCGCGCTCGCTGGGGTTGCCGGCCGCCGTCTACGTCGGGACTCCGCCGCCGGGGGGCGAGGTCAACCTGGTCTACGCACCAGGCCCGGGCCTACCCGAGGCGCATTCCACCGGGGTAGGCCTGCTTCTGTCCGAATTTCGTGGGTCGATCGCCCCGGAATTCTTCGGCAAGATCGTCGGCCCTGGAACCACGGTCGACGAGGTCGTTGTCGCGGGCACCCACGGGTACTGGATCAGTGGATCCCCGCATGCCTTCTTCTACCGGCAGGCGAGCGGTGATGCTGCCGATGAGCCGCTGCGGCTCGCGGACAACACGCTCGTTTGGGAGCGGAACGGGGTGACGCTGCGGATCGAGAGCGGCCTCACCCGCGATGCAACCGTGCGAATCGCCAACAGCATCCCCTGAACCGCGAACCAAACGCTCCCTGTCGGTGTAGTCATGGTCGGAGGTGCAACACATGCGACGAATGGTTGCGATTGCAGGGCTGGGACTGAGTCTCAGCCTGGCTGCGGCCATGGCGCCAGTACCCGCGCTGGCGGGAGGCGCTTGCAGAGGCGTGCCAGTCACCGATGCCCACGGGGTCACAGTTCACATCGAAGGGCTCTGCTTCACCCCAACTGTCCTTCACGCCAACATCGGGGACACCGTCACCTGGGTCAACGAGGGGCCGGAAGTGCACACCGTCAGCGGGGCCAACATCAGCTTCGGTAACTACGCTGAGATCGCCCCCGGCAAGCGCGTGGCCTACCGGTTCACGACATCCGGGGCCTACCCGTATTACTGCTTCCTGCACGCTGGAATGGTCGGCACCCTCGTGGTCGGCGATGGTGCCGGTCCGGGAGCTGCGACTGGTTCGATCGCCGAATCGCTGAGTCAACGAGCAACCCCCGCCGCACCCGTGCGGGTGGCGGCCATCGCGAAGACCACGAGCGGTGGGCAGAATCCCATACTCATCCTGATGGCCGCTGTGATCGTCGCCGGCGTTGCGGCAGGCGGATTTGTCCTCGGGCGGAGGCGTCGCGCGTGAGGCGCCGGAACCCGCTGGCCCTTGGGATCGTCCTGCTGGTGGCGGCCGCCGCTTCCACCCCCCTAGCCGCGATGGCGAAAGGCCCGGACTTCTACGCGCCGCTGACGATTCGCATCATCGGAGCAGGCGGAGAGCGCACCTTCGACGCAAACGGGGGCCTCGATGGCGATGCCGCTTGGAACTTTGTTCAGCAGGTCGAGGTATACGTGGCCGGACAGAGTGTCGCGCTGCCTCCGCAGGCGCTGAGCGCCAACTACGAGATCGACTTCAGACAGGACTCGACTGCGGTGAACAGGCTTCCCTGGTACGGGACCCCGACCGCGCAGTTCTTCTACTACCAGGGTCGAGGAAGCGTGCCCTCGTACGTGCGACTCCACATGGCTCGAACCTCCGAGCCGGTGCATGACACCTGGCTGCTGGCCACGCCGAGCCTGACGGATATGGTCCAGCGCCATCTCCAGGGCCTGCAACCTGTCCGCCCTTCTCAGCCGCGCCCGGCAATTGATTCGACGGCTCTCGGGTTCGGACTGCTCGTTGCCTTGGCGCTGCTTGCAGGTGCGGTGCTCATCAGGAGGGGCAGATTATTGGCGGTCGCGGCAGGCCGGCAGGCGAACACGGCCTGAGTCCTTCTTGCACGCGAGATTTGTGTCCTCCATAATGTAGGGTATGCATCCGTGGATCTGGTCTTCACTAAGTCCGCCAGCCGCCACGGCGTCAGCAACGCCCGCGCCCAGTACGTCATCACCTACCACGTCTGGGTGTTCGACGTTGGAGGCGGCATGACTCTTTACGTGGGCCCAGATCGCAAGGGCGTCGATCTCGAGATCGGCACGGTGCGGGGCCGAACGGGCGGCACCTATGTCATTCACGCAATGAGGCTTCGCCCACAGTTCGTCGACGAATACAGGAGCCGGCTTCCATGGAAGAGATGAACAGGAGTCAGGAAATGACCGACGCCGAGGCAGAGGCCTGGGCGGACCGCTTTGAGGGCCTGCAGGTGGAGGACCTCGGACCTGGTCGAGCCGGGCCCGGTTTCCGCGGACGGCCGTCATTGGGCGAGCCGAAGCAGCACTCCCCCAAGGTGCAGGCTCGGTTGCCGCAGCCTCTCTACGACAAGCTCGACCGACGCGCACGTGCGACGGGAAGGACGGTCAGCGCGGTGCTGCGCGAGGCTATCGAGAAGCTTTAGTCCGAATACACCGGTACATTCGCAACCGCTGTGGCCATGTTTCCCTCCTCGCTCAGCCTGGGCGGATCGTAGCATCGCAACCTCCTGCGGAGTGTTGCTAGTGGAACGTCTCAATAATGGCTGGACAATAGAGCGACGCTGTGAGATCCTGTCCGCATGTGGTCTCCAGCAGCACCCCTAACAGTCTCCCCGGATCATCGTCGGACCCTCGAAGCGTGGAGCC
>JBPCPW010000043.1:0-43792 GCA_050998755.1 Candidatus Dormibacteria bacterium | reverse complement strand
CATTCACGTCGTAGTCCTTGGCGCTGACATCGACCCGAACGGTTACGTTGTCGAAGTTGTCATCGTGGCTCGCGCGCACGACGGACATGCCCTGGACATAGAGGGCCTCCAGGACGTTCTTGCGGTGCTCGGCGGTCATCTGGTCGACCTGGGTCTTCCAACCCATGTACAGGCCGGGGATCATGTAGGCGCGTCCCTCATCAACGTTGCGGTCCTGCCAGGCCTTTTGCAGCAGGAAGAACGCGGCCTGGGCGCGGTCGAGGAATTGCTGTTCGCTGAAGTTTGGATCGTTGGCCTTGATCGCCGTCAACTGCTCCTGGGGATCGGCTTGGCCGTGGGACGCCTGGGGGACGGGCGTGGCGTACACCGGCTCGTAGGCCGGCGCGCTGCCGACGCCGCGGCCACCGCCGCGGAAGCTGCGGTAGGTGACGGAGATGATCAGGAACACCACGATCAGGCAGCAGATGCTGCCACCGCCGCCGCCGCCGAAGAACAGCGGCAGGAAGAAGAAACCACCGCCGCCCCCACCGCCGAATCCACCGCTGCTGCCCCCGCCGAAGCTACCGCCGCCACTCCGTCCGCCACCGCTAAACCCACCACCGCCACCATGACTGCCGCCACCGCCGCCGCCGCGAGCGAAGGCGGCCTCGGGCACCAGCACCAGGACCAGGAGGGCCAGCAGGGCCGCGCCGATCACCAGGCGCCGGCGCGAGAAGAACGCGGTCAGTCCACCACTGATGATGGCCTCCGCACGGTCGCGCACCGCCGCCAGGGCGCTCAGGTTGTTGCCTCGGGTCCCGGGCCAGGCTGGGGCGAGGGCTCCGGCGGAGTCTCGGGCCCCGCTACGGGCGCTGACGTGGCCTGCATATTTCCACCGCAGTTGGCGCAGAACTTGGCGGTCGCGGCGTTCTCCGTGCCGCATTGGGTGCAATGCACGACCGCCCCGGCGGGTGCCGGGGCCGGCCCGGCCAGCGCCTGGCCGCAGGAGGCGCAGAACTTGGCGGCCTCCGGGTTTAGGGCGCTGCACTTTCCACACCGAACCTGGATCGACCCGCCGGAGGCCACCGCCTGCCCCTGCTGCCCGGAGATGTTCTGTCCCATCCCAAGCCCGATCCCCAACAGCGCCGGGGGGAGCGCGCCGCCACCCTGGGCCGCGCCCTGGCCCACCCCCAGCATCGCCTCGCCGGCGGCGTACTGCTGGAACCCGCCGGCCAGCTTGGTGTAGGAAACGTCCTTGCGGAAGCCCTTGAGGGTGGCCTCGTCCTCCTCCTTGATGGAGATGGTGAAGTTACCGAGCCGGACGATCTGGAGGCCGTAGGTGTTGATGAAGTCCTGGACCTTGGCGATTGTCTCCTGCTCGATCTCGTCGGTGTGCGCGGCGATCCCCAGGATCGGCCAACCCTGGCTCACGATGTGGCTGGTCACGTCGGTCCTGAGCACCTTGAGCAGTTGCTCACGCATCCAATCGGTGACCTGGTCGTTGGACTGCAGTTGCTGGGTCCCGACCAGTTGCAGGATCAGTGACTGCGGCTCAATTGCCTTTAGGGAGTATTCCCCGAACACTCGCAGGCCGACGGCGATGCCGGTGTCGGGGTCGACGACGTTGTCAATGCTTCCACCGAAGGGCAGGTTGGGGAATTCGCGCGTGCTGATGAAGTAGAGCTCGGTCTTGAACACGTTCCCGCCGCTGGCGGCGTCCACCAGCTTGCCGAGGAATGGGATCTCGGAGCTGTCAAGGGTGCTCCGGCCGGGCTGAACGGTGCCCTGAACCAGGCCATCGCGGAAGAAGACGGCGAGCTCGTCCTGCTCCACTGTCAATTGGGTCCACTTGCGGATGTTGGTGTCCGGCCATTTGTAGAGGATCTGGCCCTTCGCCGAATCCGGCCGTGCGATGAACTCGCGCCTGACCTCGCCGCCAAACAGTCCCATGCGTTATCTCCTTGTGGTCGGGTCCGACCCCTCTTCGAGCATCGCAGTTATAACCCGATTGGGCCTGGTTGAACCATGCGTGAGGCCTAACTCAGTCGTCGTCGTCGGAATCGTCGTCAACAGGCAGCGCCGAGAGGTGCTCGTCCGACTCCTCCGCGTGAAGGCCGCCACACTCGTCGCAGTAGTACAGGACACCCCTGAAACCGTCCTTCAAAGTCCAGCAGACGTAGCGCGCCGGCCGGTCCACCGGGAAATCCCGCTCGAGGGCATCGATGATCGGGATGAGGTCTTCCTCGTCGCGGAGGATCAGGGTGATCACCGCTTCCTTCTCGAGGATCTGCAGCACGGCGTCCGCGTAGCGCTCGCCGCTCTCGGTGGCCCAGACGGTCCAGGCCTCCGAGTAGGGAGTGCGGAATTCACGCGTCAGGTAGCGCTCGGACCAGAATTCCTGGAAGCGCTGCTCCCGTTCAGCCTCCTCGGCTGCGTATTCGGCCTCCAGTGCCCGGACACCTCGGGTGATGCCACGCCGCAGGCTCTGGTAGTGGGGGGACTGGAGCTTCTCCTCGGTGAACACCCGCCCGTACACCTGGTTAAAAGAGTCGATGACGGCGTTCTCCGACCAGCTGTCGTCAGCGGGCACACCTCGGCGCACCTCGTCGACGATGCTGGCGAGGTCGCGCCAGTGCTGCCCGTACAACTCCTCCATGACCGAGACGGGCTTGTCCAGGCTCTGCTTGATCACCTCTGCGTCGGTCAGGCCTCGGTACGCTGCGGTGTCCTCGCTACCCAGGACGCGGCGCAGGTAGTAGTCGAGGATCGCCCACGCTGCACGGATCCGCCCCGGCCGCTCCCAGTACGACTCCGGCCAGCGTCCGCCACGGCGCACGCGGTTATAGAGCCTGATGGCCTCTTCCTCCGGGTCGCTGCGAACCCCGTAACGCCTCATGTGTCGATTATCCCCACCTGGTACCTGAACCCGGGGGCCGGTGCCACCTATTCCAGGGCACGATATGGTCGGCGGGATGAGCGGTCAGGGTCCGGCCGACCCCAGGGGCGACCCGGCTGACGAGGTGCAGTCCATCGGCCGTAGCCGCTGGATGCGCGTGCTCCGGCTGGCGGCACTGGACCTTGGGCCGCTCCGACGAAACCGGGACTTTCGGCTGCTCTGGATCGGCCAGTTGGTCTCCCTCCTGGGTGCCTCCCTCACCGAGGTCGCGGTGCCATTCCAGGTGTACCAGTTGACCCACTCGACCCTGCTCGTGGGGCTGATCAGCGGTGCCGAGCTGTTGCCGATGCTGGTCCTGGGGCTGGCGGGCGGGCTCCTGGCGGATGCCCGCGATCGCCGGATGATGGTCCTCAGCAGCGAGATGGCGTTCGCTGTGGTCTCCGCCGGGCTGCTGCTCAACACCCTCCAGCGCCATCCGTCGATCGCTCTCATTTTCGTGCTCGCCGCGCTCAACGCAGCCCTCTTCGCGATCCAGCGACCCTCGCTCGATTCGCTGCTTCCGCGCCTGGTTGAGCCCGCGGAGATCCCGGCCGCCGGCGCGCTCAACAGCATCCGCGGGACCACCGGCATGGTGCTCGGACCGGCGCTCGCCGGGCTCCTGATTGCGGCCGTGGGGCTTCCATACACCTACGTGGTGGACATCGCGACGGTGGGGGTATCGCTGGTGACCCTGGGGCTGATGCGTGCCGTCCCCCCACCCCCCGACGCCGACGCGCCCAGCCTGCGCCGCCTGGCGGAGGGGTTCCGTTACGCATGGAGCAGGCAGGAACTGGTGGGGACCTACCTCGTGGACATCGCGGCGATGCTCTTCGGGATGCCGCTGGCGCTGTTCCCGGCGATCGCTGATCGCCTTGGAGGACCAGGCGTGCTTGGCCTGTTGTATTCGGCCCCCGCCGCCGGCGCGCTCCTGCTTTCGCTCTCCAGTGGTTGGAGCGCCAGGGTCCATCGTCACGGGCTGGCGCTGGTGTGGGCGGCGACGGCCTGGGGTCTGGCGATCATCGTCTTTGGCTTCGCCACCTCGGTCCCGGTCGCGCTTTTCTTCCTGGCCGTCGCCGGCGCCGCGGACATGGCCAGCGGCCTCTTCCGTCAGGCGATCTGGAACCAGACCATCCCCGATAACCTGCGCGGCCGGCTGGCGGGCATCGAGTTCCTCAGCTACACCACTGGGCCGGCTCTTGGCGGAGTCGAGTCGGGCGTCGTGGCAGCGCTCTTCGGGGTGCAGTTCTCCGTTGTGTCGGGTGGCCTCCTCTGCGTTGTCGGCGTGCTCTCGTTGGCGGCAAGACTCCCCGCTTTCAGGAAGTACGACTACCGCTTGTGGCGTGCCAAGGTCAGGCAGGGTTGAGGGGATTGCCCTGGTTATCCGTGGTCATCTCCGACAGCTGCTCGGCGACGGGCTGGCCGTTGCCCGGGAAGACATCGACGGGGGTTCCCTCGTTGGCCCAGTTGAATAGGAAGTGGGCATCGTTGTAGGGGACGTGCACGCAACCGTGGCTCCTGGTGTACGCGTTGTACTGCGAGCCGGGGCCCAACTGGTAGTCGGGCTCCCAGTTGGCGTCGTGGAATGACTCGCCACTCCAGGTGAAGAACGCCGTCCACTGCACCACGGTGTCGGGGTACCAATGCGGCGTGCCTCTGGGGAATGGTGAGTGCATCTTCCAGGGATGCGAGCGGTAGAGGATCTTCATCGGTCCGAAGTCCGTGCCATAGGCAGTGTCGCCGCGGACGCCCGTGGTGGTCGCGGATTCGGCAACCACGCTGCCGTTTTCGTAGGCCCAGAAGTGCTGGGTCGCGAAATTCACGACCAGGTGCTTAGAACCAAGCCCCTGGATCATCATCTGGTGCACCTGCCCGGCGTACCGCTGCACCGCGGCGCTGCCCACCAGCACCGTGTTGACGTCGGACGAACCAAGCTTCGCGCCGTAGAACTCCATGCGGTTATAGATGTCCATCAGCGGGCCGATGTCTTTGAACCGTCCGGGGAGTGCCTCGTACGAAGCCACCGAGGCATCATTGCGCCCGTTCAGCTGCGCATCCGTGCCGGCCTTTCGGATGGCGTCGATGTTCCCACTGGTCTGCTGCGCCAGCGCTGCCGCCGCCACCTGCAGCGCGGCATTCTCGGACTGTTGGCGGGCGACCAGGGAGGTTGCGTCGCCGGCGATGAATGTCAGCTCGCTGTCAGCCTTGCGCCAGTCGGCGATTGTCCTGGCCGAGCTGGCCAGGCCGCGGGCGCCGGCGAGGCGATTCTGCAGCGGCACGAGGTCGATCTCCAGCGCACCGAGGGCCTGTCCTCTGGCAACACCGGCTGAGGCCTTGAGCAGTTGCGTCCTGGCGTCGCTCGTGGTGTTCGCGAGCACCTCGGTCTTGCGGGCACCGAGCTCCAGGTCCAGCTGGGTGACGACCACCGCGTTGGCCAGGTAAAAGGACCCCGCGTCACCACCGAGCGACGGCGCCTGGGCCCTGTCGAGCGCGCTCAGCCGGGTGGAAATGTCAGCGAGGTCGGCCGCCGAGTAGCCTTCACCGCGAGCAGCGCGGAGGTCCGTCAACAGGCTGGTGCGTGCCTGGAGGTAGCGGTTGCTGGCGGCCTTGTTGGCCTGGGCGGCGCTGTCCAACGTCGTCGCCGCGCCGAGCGTGCAGGCGACGACCAGTACGGCGAGCAGGCGGACGAGGCGCTGCCGCATAAAGCGCACGCGGGGGGATTGCGGAGGGCCGCCAATCATCGTTTCGTCTATCAACAGTAGGAGCGGCGAATTCATTGCCGCCGGGGACGTCACAAATTGAAACACGAGCGGCCCGCGAATGGGGTTGTGTCGCGTCGATGTCCTGCCGTTCCACCCAGGCTTGGCATCCAAGGACAGGCAGAGGGGGACCAGCATGGGCGACGGAATCTTGGACTCGGCCATCGTGGATATGGGCAACGTGGGTATCAGATTGAGCTGCCAGGCCGGCGCGAACTCGGTCGGGTTGGCAACTGCGATGCGCCGGCGCTACCGGTGGGCGCGGCAGGCCGGCGTCCGGCGGCGGCGGCGGACCGCGGTCGCCGCAATCGCAGCGGTCTTTCCGGTCCTGCTGCTCGGTACCGCGCTCGCCGCACCGGGCCACGCCCTGCGCCTCCAGGGCGCCGGCATCGCCGGCGAATTCGTGGCCCAGCCCTATTGGCCGGTTGGCGGAACCGTCGGCGGGCACCACGTTGTATTCGAAGCCGGCCTGCTTGGGTTTGCGGGCGACCAGGGCCCGGCGGGGACGGGGTACTGCATCGACCTGCGCACGCACCGTGTGCACACGGCAACCTACACGGCAGGAGCGGACCTTGAGGCTTCGGGCGCCGGGGCATCGCCCGAAATTCTCTGGTTGCTCCAGAACGCCTATCCCTCCGGGCCGGCGTTGCTCGGGCTCGATGCCCGCGGCCGCGCCCGCTCCTCGAGCGCGGTGCAGGCGGCGATCTGGCACTTCAGCGACGGTTTCCAGCTCGACCGGGCTGGCGCGCCCTTCGTCGATCCCGCCTTGCGATCGGCTTACGACTCCCTCGTGGCGGCGGCCGTGGCACCTCATCCCCATGCCATCGAGGACCTCGAACTGTCCGCACCGCACCGCCTGGACATCGCGGCGTCGAGCCCTGCTGTGTCTGTTCCAGTCACCGGCAACCTGGTTCTTGGGTCGGGCGAGTCGGTGCAGGCCGGCGGCGTCAGCCTGTGGTCAGACTCGGGGGCGCTGGCAGCCGACGGCGGTCAACCGGCGCGCCACGACCAGGCGCACCCGCTCCGCGTCCCCGTTCGCAACGGTCGGTTCTCGGTTCGTCTTGTCGTCCCCGCCGCCTCGCGTCACACGACTGTGGCCGCGGACGCGATCGTCGAGGGCGCCCGGGCCCGAGTGCTGGTGGCCACCGAGCCTTCACAGAGGCTGGTGACCTCTGTGCCCTTGGAGAGACGGCTGACGGTAGGGGTAACCGTCGAGGTCGTGGTCCATCGCCCGCCGGTGCCGGTTGCCGCCAGGCCACCGCGCCCAGCTCCGACCGTGAAGCCTGCACAGGGCTGCGGCGCCTGCGCGCGGCCACCCGTCGCCGTGCCGACACCGGTCCAACAGCCACCGGTGGAGCTGCCACCGGTCGCCAGGCCGCCGATGGTGGCGGCCCCGCCCGGGCTTCCCACCACCGGCCACGATCTGCGGCCGGGGGTGGGGCTGAGCCTCGGGCTTACCCTGGCAGGGCTGGCGCTCCTGGGACGCTCCCGCCCCAGGAGGCGGCGCGGGAAGTCAGGTTAGCACGAGGCCGGTTTTGCCGGCCTCGGGCAGGGCGGGGTCGGGCGCTACTGCGCCGGGGGAACCGCGCCGGGGCCACGTCCATAGCCCGCGGTGCCGTTGTTCTCAGCGGCCTCGTGGGCCGCGCTCTCGCCGGCCTCATGGGCCGGGTTTTCGTTGGAGTGGAATGTCCCCGTCGCCGGGGCCGCGGGGGCGGTGGCCGCCGGTGCGGTGGCTGCCGCAGGGCCTGCGTTGGAGGCAGCACTTGCCCCGACCATGGCGGCTCCGATGACGCCACCCATCACTCCTGAAACTGCGATGGCTCCGGCCACCGCGACGTTGGTAATACGGTTCATGGGGGTCTCCTTCTACGACTTGGTTGATGGCTAGCCATCAGGTTGTTTCAACCGGTTCTTCTCCGATGCTGCCGGGGCAACCTACGAACCCCCTGTTAAGCGGTTGGGAATTCCTGTAGAGACGCCCTTTACCAGCGACGCCGAGCGCGGACCGCCACCAACGCGGCCGCGCCAAGGAGCGCGAGCGCGGCTGCGCCCAGTAGCCCCAGGGCCGGTTGTGAGTTCCCGGGGCCGGGCACCGGTAGGGAGGTAGCGCTCGGCGAAGTCAAAGGTGTGAGTGGCCCGGGCGCGGCTGGGGTGGCGACGGCTGTGGTCGGTGTCGAACGGCTCACGTTGCTGTTACCTTCGGCGAAATCCAGTGCGCTGACCTCCTCCTGGTGAGCGCCGGTGTAACGCATCACCAACAGGCCCTGGTTGATGTCGACGAAGAACACCAATCCCCTGGCGACCACCGGGTAGCTCCACGACAGAGTGTCAGTGGTCCCAAGCTGGAGGTCACGCTGCCTGGGGCTGACGCCGGAGGCGCGGAATTCTGCCAGCCGCACCGGGCGCGTCGGGTCGTCGAGGGCGAAAACCTGAAGTCCCGCGCTGTACCAGGTGACCAATGCGAGGTGGGCCGTCATCGTGGCGTTGTGGCTGGTCCAGGTATCCCGCGCCGCAGCGGCACACCCGGAAGCCTGGTTCTCGGGAACCGCGAGGGTGGCCACAGGGATGGGGTGGGCGGGGTCAGCCACGTCAACGATGTGGGCGGTACCGCCCGGGCAGCCGGCGCCAAAGGGAACCGGGTAGCGCTCGTCGGTGGTCAGCACTCGCGCCTGACCGGGAAGGTGGACGGCGCTGTGTACGTTCCCGGGCGCCGTCTTGAACGCCGCGGCCGGTGCCGTCAACGGCCGGAGCGCCGGGCCGGACTTCGCGGTTGCGAAATCGCTGCTGTCGGCAACGATCAACCCACCGGTCCAAAGCGACACGTAGGCCGTGCGGCCATCCGCCGAAAGGTCGATGGAGTGCAGGGGTGCGTGGCCATACCCGGGCGGAACTGTCCAGCCACCGACCCGGGACGGGCTGGCGGGGTCGGAGATGTCCAGCACCCGGAGCTGTTCCCCGGGCGAAGCGAACATGGTCACGAAGATCAGCACCCGGGAGGGCCGGGAAGGGTCCACCCAGAGGTAGAACTCATGGGGCGCGGCGGCGCCGAAGTCAAAGTGCCCAACCTTCTCCGGTGCCGCGCAGTTCGATCCCCAGCGGTACGTGTCGATTCCGTTGGATCCCCCGCTCAGCCCGTAGTAGAGAACACCCAGGATCTTGAGCGAAGGCACCGCCCGCAGTTCCCGCTGCGTACTGCCGGGGTGCGACGCCAGGGCGCCGACGACCCGAGGGCTCGTCGGGTCGCCGATGTCGACCACCTGGGGGGCCGCGTCGTTGCGACTCCCGACATAAGCACAGTGATCGGCAATCGCCAGGGCCGCGTTCATTCCCCGGCTCCCGAGCGAGTTGCTCCCGACCACCGCGAGCGCCCCCGCCGGCGCGTCCGCGCCGACCACCGGGGGCGCGGCTCCAGCGAGGCACACCATCGCGGACACCAGGGCGCTGCGAACCAGCTGCGACATGCCCCTATTCAACGAGGGCAGGCTGTGACGGTCCTGTACCGATGAGAGTCGACTCACAGAAAACTCACAGCTTTCCCTGCGTCAACTCACAGACAGCGGTGCGATAGTCAGGGTTCATGACTCAGAATGGCAGCCACCAGGAGGCGCCCGAGGCCGGCGCCCGGGTGCTTGTCGTTGATGACGAAACCTACATCCGCGACCTGGTCGGCACCGCCCTGCGCTACGAGGGTTTCCAGGTAACCGAGGCCGGCGACGGCCGCCAGGCCCTTGACGCGATACGCAACTCGCGCCCTGACCTCGTCGTGCTTGACGTGATGCTGCCGGATTTCGACGGCCTGGAGGTCACCCGGCGGATCCGCAACGAGGGCATCCGCGTCCCCGTCATCTTCCTCACCGCGCGCGACGCCACCGAGGACAAGATCGCTGGGCTGACCGTCGGTGGCGACGACTATGTCAGCAAGCCCTTCAGCCTCGATGAGCTGATCGCCCGGGCCAGGGCGATTCTGCGGCGCACGCACCCCACCGAGGCCGGCGGGCCGCTGCGGTTCGCCGACCTGGAGATGGACGAGGACAGCCGGGAGGTCTCACGCAACGGCCAGGAGATCCAGCTGTCGGCGACCGAGTTCAAGCTGTTGCGTTACTTCATGCTCAACCCCAGGCGCGTCATCTCCAAGCACCAGATCCTCGACCATGTCTGGCAGTACGACTTCGGTGGAGACCCCAACGTTGCCGAGACCTACGTCAGCTACCTGCGCAAGAAGCTGGATCCCCTGGGCCCGCCGCTGATCCACACCATCCGGGGTGTGGGGTACGTGCTGAAGACGGCCCGCAACTAGTGAGCCTGCGCGGCCGCGTTCTCCTCGCGCTCCTTGGCGTGGTCGCGGCCGGCCTCCTGGTGGCCGATGTTGCCACCTACCAAGCGCTCCGCTCCTTCCTGGTCACCCGCGTCGACGCCCAGGTGGAGAGCCTGCAGAGGCCGGCGATCGACCGCCTCGGCGGGACCGACCACCATGGCCCCCCGAGCTCAAACACCAGCAGCAGCTACTACACCGAGCTCCGAGACTCGGGCAACGCGGTCCTGGTTGCCGTCAACAACGGGCCCTTCGGGCAGAAGGCGACCTCAACCCCCGCCCTACCGTCGCGGCTGCCAGGTGCGCCGACATGTGACCAATCGTCGTGCAACTCGGTCACCCTCGATGTCCATTCGAAGGAGGCCGGCGGCCCCGACTACCGGGTGCACGTCTGGTCGCTGCGGACCACCGACGGCAGCAGCGCATCACTGGTCGTGGCACTGCCCCTCGCGGACGTCAGCGCCACGCTCGGGCAACTCCTGTTCATCGAAGTCCTGGTCTGGCTCGGGGTCCTTGCCGTGGCCGCCGCCGCGGGCCTCTACCTGGTTCGGCTGGGACTGCGCCCCTTGACCGAGATAGAGGTGACCGCCGGGGCCATCGCCGGCGGGGACCTGACCCAGCGGGTAAGGCGCGCGAACCCACGTACCGAGGTGGGCAGGCTGGGGCTGGCCCTCAACAGCATGCTGGGGCAGATTGAGTCCGCGTTCGCCGAGAAGGCGGCCTCCGAACAGCGCCTACGCAGGTTCCTGGCCGACGCTTCACATGAGCTGCGCACCCCGCTGACATCGATCCGCGGTTACGCCGAACTGTTTCGCCGCGGCGCCAGCACTCGCCCTGACGACCTCGCCAAGGCCATGGCCCGCATCGAGGAGGAGAGCGCACGCATGGGCATCCTGGTTGACGATCTCCTCCTCCTGGCCCGTCTCGACCAGGGCCGACCCCTGGAACATGAGCCGGTCGACCTCACGTCCCTGGGCGCGGAGGGGGTCGAGGCCGCGCGCGCGGTGGAACCCGACCGCCCGATCGAGGCAATGCTCGACGAGACCCTGACCATCAACGGCGACGCCCTGCGGCTGCGCCAGGTGGTGGACAACCTGCTGGCCAACGTCCGGACCCACACCCCACGCCTGACCAGGGCGAGGGTTGTGCTGGCCCGGTCGGGCCAGGACGCGGTCCTTGACGTCGTGGATCACGGCCCGGGGCTCCCCGAGGATGGCCGGGAGCTGATTTTCAACCGTTTCTTCCGTGCCGACCCGTCGCGCAGCCGCGACCGCGGGGGCGCCGGGCTGGGCCTGGCGATTGTCGATGCCATTGTCAGCGCCCATGGCGGCACAATTGCCGCGCTTAACACCGTTCCAACAGGCACCACGTTTCGTATCACCCTGCCGATCGACGGCAGCAAAGCCGGGGAAATGGCTTCACAGTGAATTCCCAGAATCCGCACAAGGAGGCCACAGGACCAGCAATGAAAATAGGCATCATGAACCTTGACCTTCGCGACCTCCGCCGCCTCGGCCTGCTCTCAGTGGGCCTCGCCACCGTTCTGTCCGCGTGCAGTTCACCCGTGCGCTTCGCTTCCCAGCCGCAGACCAAGCCGGGCAACACCACCACGGCGCCTTCCGCCGCACCGGGAATCACGCTCGCCAGTCCCAACCCCGCGGCCTCACCAGGCGCCGGGGGCTCAGGCGGCTCAACGGTGACCGGCTCGGGCGCTCTTGCCGCGCTGCAGGGCGACCTGCGCAAGCTGATCGACTCCGTCAAGCCGTCGGTGGTCGAGATCGACACCGCCACCGGGCTTGGGTCCGGCGTGGTCATGGATACCCAGGGTGACATCGTCACCAACGCCCACGTGGTGGGGTCGGAGACCAGCTTCAGCGTGACGGCATCTGACGGCACGGTTTACAAGGCCACCCTCGTCGGCACCTATCCGAACAACGACCTGGCCGAGATCAAGATCACCAGCGGGAGCGATACGACGCTGAAGCCGGCCACGTTCGGCGACTCCAACCAGGCTCGGGTCGGGGACATCGTTCTGGCCATCGGCAGCCCCCTGGGGCTCTTTGAGAGCGTCAGTGAGGGCATCATCAGCGCGACCAACCGGAGCCAGCCGGAGAGCAATACGGTCACCCTCAACAACCTGATTCAGACCACGGCCGCGCTCAACCCGGGTAACTCCGGCGGCGCGCTGGTGGACATCAGTGGGCATGTCATCGGCATCCCCACGCTGTCCGGCGGCTCCGGCCGCGGAGGCGCGGCCTCAAACATCGGCTTCGCCATTCCCAGCAGCCAGGTGGCCACCGTCACCAAGCAACTGGGGTCGGGCGGCTCGGTCACCCACACCAACCAGCCATACCTCGGGATCTCGGTCGGCGACGCCCCCAACGGCGGCGGTCAGATCGCCAGCGTCGTTGCCGGCGCGCCCGCGGACCGGGCCGGCGTCAAGGCAGGCTGGATCATCAACAAGTTGGGCGGTCACCCCATAGCCGACGCCGCGGGCGTGACCCAGGTGCTTTCGACATACAAAGTCGGCGACAAGGTGGCGGCGACCTTCCAGCTGCCGGACGGGTCGAGCAAGACGGTCACCATCACGCTGGGCGAACGCCCCGCCAACCCTTAGGAGAAAGCATGACGCAGATGCAGGCAGGTGACGAGCGGGTCGAGATCCCCCCGGCCGCCGCGGCAGCCCCCGTGGACTACAACGCCCACGTGCCGGCGCCCGTGGAAGAGGTCCTGTTCGAGGTTCGCCGCCGGATCGTCGGCCAGGATCGGATGCTGGAGCGCCTGCTGGTGGCGCTTCTCGCCGGGGGCCACGTCCTTCTCGAGGGTGTACCGGGACTGGCCAAGACCGCCACGGTGCGCGCCCTCGCGGAGGCTGTCGGCGGCACCTTCGGGAGGATCCAGTTCACCCCTGACCTGGTGCCGGCAGACCTGGTCGGCACCCGCATCTACAACCCGAGCAAGGGCGAATTCTCCACCGAGCTCGGCCCGGTGTTCTGCAACCTGCTGCTGGCAGATGAGGTCAACCGCGCCCCCGCCAAGGTGCAGTCGGCCTTGCTCGAAGTGATGCAGGAGCACCAGGTGACCATCGGCAAGCAGACCCACCCGGTCAGCGAGCCCTTCCTGGTCCTGGCGACGCAGAACCCGATCGAGGCTGATGGCACCTATCCCCTACCCGAGGCGCAGATTGACCGCTTCATGCTCAAGGTGCTGGTGGGCTACCCCTCACATGCCGAGGAGGTGGTCATCATCGAGCGCATGATCGGCGACCCGATCGAGGTTCGGCAGGTGATAAGTCTGGACCAGCTGCTGGAGATGCAGGCCGCGGTGCGGCTGGTGTACGTCGACCCGGTGCTGATCTCCTACGCCGCCAGCCTGGCGGCCGCCACCCGGAACCCTGCGGCGATGGGGTTGCCGGAGTTCCAGGGGGCCATCGCCTACGGGGCCAGTCCTCGCGCATCCATCCACATGGTTGAGGCGGCGCGCGCCCTGGCGTTCATCAGGGGTCGCAGTTACGTCCTGGGGCATGACATCACCGACGTCGCGCCGGAGGTGCTTCGCCACCGCATCGTGCTGAGTTATGACGGCATCGCCGACGAGGTCTCGACCGAGAACATCGTTGATCGGGTGCTCGAGCGCCTGCCTGCGCCACGCATCGACCTGGCCGACCGTGTTGCCTCCTGAGGGTTCCAAGGGCAACGCCGGCGCACCCGCCCGCGAGGTGCTGCGACGGCTGAGATGGCCCCTGGCGCACCGGCTCGGGGTGCACACCGCGGGCGATGAGCGCAGCCTTTACCGCGGCCCCGGCATCGAGTACGCGGACGTCCGGGAGTATCAGCCGTCAGAGGACGCTCGACTGATCGACTGGAACCTCACCGCGCGGTCTGATCGTCCCTTCGTGCGCGAGTCCCACCAGGAGCGCGGGCTGGACGTCTGGCTCCTGGTGGATGCCAGTCGCTCGCTCGATTGGGGCACGGCTCGAGCGCTCAAACGTGACGCGGCCCGCGAGCTGGTCGAATTGGTGACCATGCTCCTGTCGCGGCATGGCAGCCGGGTCGGCGCGATCGTCTTCGACAACCAGGTGCGGTGCGTCTTCCCGCTGCGCGGTGGACGTCAGGGAAGGCTCCAACTGATGTCGCGCATCGAGGCCCAGCGCGCGGTCACCGAGACCACGGGACGCACCAGCCTGGCCGAGACGCTGAAGGACGCGGCGAGGCTGGTCACCCGGCCGTCCCTGATCATCGTCATCAGCGACTTCCTCGTGGAACCCGGCTGGCAGCGCCCATTGAAGGCGCTCTCGATTCGGCATGATGTTGTGGCTGCCCGGGTCTCGGACCCCCGCGAAAGCGATCTCCCACCCATCGGGATCGTGACCTTCGAGGACCCCGAGACGGGCCGGCAGGTGGAGGTCGACACCGGCAACAGGAAACTCCGTGCCCGGTTCCGCGCAGCCGCTGCCGACAGGCGAGACACACTCATCGCCGATGTGCGCTCGGCACGCGCGCAGTTGTTTGAGGTGAGCACCGCCGAGCCGGTGGTCAACCAGCTGATCGCCTACCTGCGGGTGCGCCAGGCGATGCGCGGCGGCCTCGCTCGGAAGGGGACGCGGTGACCTTCCAGCAGCCCTTCCTGCTCTTCGGCCTCGTCGCGGTTGCGCTGCTTGCGGTGCTCTACATCCTGGCCCAGCGGCGCCGCAAAAAGTTCACGCTTCGCTTCACCGACGTCGCCCTGCTGGAGAGCGTGGTCGGCCGGCGCCCCGGCCGCCGACGTCATGTCCCACCGCTGCTGTTCCTGCTTGGGGCCGCCGGCCTGGTGGTGGCCATCGCGCAGCCCGTCTTCAACCTGGAGATCGCGCGCAACGACTCCAGCGTGATGCTGATCGTGGACACCTCTGGGTCGATGGACGCCACCGACGTGCAGCCAACCCGGCTCGAGGCCGCCAGGACCGCTGCCCACAGCCTGATCAACCAGCTGCCCTCCAATGCGCGCGTCGGCCTGGTCAGCTTCGCCAGCTCGCCCGTGCTGCAGGCACCGCTGACCGACAACCGCGAGACGGTGGCGACGGCGCTGGACAACCTGCAGGCCGGCGGGGCCACGGACACCGGCGACGCCCTGCAGCTTGCCGTCCAGCAGCTCACCTCCGGCACCAGGACAAAGGGCGCGGGCCGGACCCCCGCCCTGATCGTGCTGCTCACCGACGGCGTCACCAACCGCGGCCCCGACCCTCTGCAGGCGGCGGCGCAGGCCAAGGCCGCCGGCATAGCGGTCGACACCATCGGCATCGGCACACGCAACAGCGCGGTGCAGGTGCACGGCCAGGACATCGGCGGAGTTGACGAGGCCGCCCTGGGCGCAATAGCAACGGGGACCGGTGGCAAATACTTCTTCGCCGAGGGGGCCGGCCAACTGAGCCAGATCTACGCCGCGCTGGGCACCGAGTTCGGCTACCGGCCATTCCGCTTCGACGCCACCGTCCCGCTGGTGATCCTTGGCGCAGTTGTGCTTCTGGTGGGAGCGAGCCTGAGCCTCTGGTGGTTCCGGATCCTCCCATAGCCCGCACGGCGGACCGAGGCCTACAGTAGGGAGATGCTGATCGCCTGGCTCCGCCGGCTCCCACCCCGGATGCGCGTCGCCGTCCCGGTACTGGTCGTGCTGGTGGCCGCGGGAGCGGCGGCAGTCGCCCTTTCCTCCGCGCCACGACGAGCGACGCCAACCGCGCTCAGGCCGTTGCCGGCGCCCAGCGAAAGTGGCTCACCCGCGCCGACGCCGAGCGTCTCCGACGCCCAATCGCCCTCGCCCTCGCCCACGGACTCGCCCTCTCCCTCCCCTTCCGACTCCCCCCCTGACTCGTCACCGGCGAGCCCGGCCGGGACGGCGGCCCCTGCCCCGCCCGGCGTTCCTGCGCCTGCCCCACCGGGGCCGGCACCCGCGCCCGTGCCCCCTCCCGTCGGGTGCGGCGGCCCGCCCCCGGGCGGCTTCCCCGTGGGCCGGCTTGGGGCCATCACGCCGGTGGCGCTGGCCTGGTCGCCCGACGACCGGCTGTTCTGGGCGGAGCGCGGCGGTTCGGTCATGGTCTACCAGGGCGGCGCGGCGCGTACCTTTGCGACCGTCAGCACCACCACCAGTGGGGAGCGCGGTCTGCTGGGCCTGGCGATCTCCGGGAGCTCGGTCTTCGCCTTTTACTCCAATACCGACGGCGTCACCCAGAACATCATTCGCTGGACCGATTGCGCGGGCACCGCGACCAACGCGACGATGATCGCCGCCAAGCTGCCGGCGGGGTCCGACTGTTGCCACAAGGGCGGCCGGCTGGCGGTAAGTCCCGACGGGCACCTGTTCGCCACCATCGGCGACAACCACTTCGCGGCCGCCGCCCAGGACTGGAGCGACATGCGGGGAAAGGTGATCCGCTTCAACCTGGACGGCAGCGGTCGCACCATCTGGACCGCGGGCCTGCGCAACCCCTTCGGCATCGCCTTCGCACCCGACGGCAGCCTGGCGGTCACCAACAACGGACCCTCGGGAGAAGCGGGCACCCCATGCGGATCCTGCGGTGACGAGTTCGACTGGGTCGGGACCGGGCCCGGGGTGCTCTACGAGTGGGCCACCTGCTGGGGCTATGACCATCCCTTTGGGGGCCATTCCAGCTGCCAGGGTCGCGGGCCGCAGTACAGCACCGAGGGTGGGCCTTACAACAAGAGCGCGGTGTACTTCGCGGCCCCCACCGGCATGACCTGGTCGACCGGTGAATACCCCGGCCACTTCCTGTTCTGCACCTACTCCACCTCCCGCCTTTACGAGTACTTGAGCCAGGGCAAAGTCAGCGACACCGGCGTGGGAAACTGTCGCTACGACGTGAAACAGGGCCCGGACGGCGCCCTCTACACCTCGACCGATGGCGGCATCTACCGCCACTGATGCCCGAACAGGCATAGGATTGAAGGCGATGTCGATAAAGACCGGTTTCTGGATGGAGGGCGATCCCACCCCCGCGAGAGGTTTACGGACCTAGCGCGCATTCGCGCTACCCATCCGGCAACCCCTCGGCAACAGCCGAGGGGTTTTTGCTTTTTTCGACAAGAGGAATCAGATGCTGCAAACAGAATCGAGGAAGACCCCGGCACCAACAGAGACCGCAAATGCGGGCTGGCTGGCCCGTGACCGCGCCGCCATCACCCCGGCGTACCACCGCTACCACGAGATCGTGGCCAGCCGCGGCGAGGGCTCGTTCCTGTGGGACGTCGACGGCACCCGATACCTGGATTTCACCAGCGGCATAGGCGTGACGGCGGTGGGGCACAGTCACCCCCGGGTGGTCGCCGCCGCGCAGGCGCAGCTCGCGCGCCTGACTCATGTCTCGGTGGTGACCCACCACGAGATGAACATCCGGCTGGCCGAGCGCCTGGCTGGACTGACCCCGGCCGGGCTGGACCTCTGCTTCCTTGCCAACTCCGGGGCCGAGGCGGTGGATGGCGCGATCAAGCTCGCACGTCGCGTGCTTGGCCGAACCGATGTGATCGCCTTCGAGGGCGCGTTCCACGGGCGGACACTCGCGGCAACCTCGCTGACCAGCAGCAAAGCCCACTACCGCGACGGCTACGCGCCGCTGCTCCCAGGTGTTCATCGGGTCCCGTACCCCACCGGGGGCGACACCCTGGCTGGTGCCCTGGCAGTCACCCGGACGAGGGCGGCGATCGACGAGCTCTTCTCGCGTATCCCAGCCACCAGCGTCGCCGCGATCCTCGTCGAGCCGGTCCTTGGGGAGGGCGGTTACGTCGTCCCCCCCGCCGGTTTCCTGCCAATGTTGAGGGAGGTCGCGGACACGCACGGCATCCTGCTGGTGGCCGATGAGGTCCAGTCGGGCATCGGGCGGACGGGCAACTGGTTCGCCTTCCAGCGGGGCCCGGTGGTGCCCGACGTCCTGCTGCTGGCAAAGGCCCTGGGCAACGGCCTGCCGATCAGCGCGATTGTCGCGCGGCGCGACATCATGGAGGCCTGGCCGGCCGCGGCGCACGGCAGCACCTTTGGCGGGAACCCGGTGTGCTGTGCCGCGGCCCTGGCCACCCTCGACGTCATCGAGGAGGAGGAGTTGGTGGGCCGGGCCGCACGCCTCGGCGACGCCACCATGCGCCGCCTGCGCGACGGCATCGGCGATCACCCCGCGGTGGTTGAGGTCAGGGGCGCCGGACTGATGATCGGTATCGAGTTCCGCCCCCACCGCGGCGGGACCACCGCCGCGTCGGTGCAGGAGCGCCTTCGGGCGACCTGTTTCGACAGTGGGCTGCTGCTCCTGTCGTGCGGCGGAGAGGACCAGGTCATCCGGCTGATCCCACCGCTGAACATCGCGGAGGAGGACCTTGAAGATGGCCTGACAACCCTCATGGCAGCCGTGCACGGCCTCTGATGGGAATTGCCGTCAAGCGCGAATCAGTGACCTCCATCATCGGCGGCACCGCCGTCGCTGGGCGCGGCGAGACCATCGTCTCGCGCAACCCCGCCAACCTGGCCGACGAGGTCGCCGAGGTCCGCCTCGCCGACGTGGCCCAATTCCTTGACGCCTGCCGCGATGCGCGGCGCGTGCAGCGCGAATGGGCCGCGGTGCCCGCGCCCGTGAGGGCCCGAGCGATCGAGCAGCTGGGCAGGCTGGTGGAGGCCAACCAGGATGCCCTCGCGCGGGTCATAACGCGCGAGATCGGCAAGCCCTACCGGGAGTCGGTGGGCGAGGTCCAGGAGGTTCTGGACACCTGCTCGTTCTTCGTCGGAGAGGGCCGCCGGCTCTACGGGCAAACCGTACCCAGTGAGATGCGCGACAAGCAGCTCTTCACCTTCCGGACGCCCGTGGGTACGGCGCTGATCATCACCGCCGGTAATTTCCCGGTTGCTGTGCCCTCCTGGTACCTGGTGCCGGCGCTGCTGTGTGGCAACTCCGTGGTGTGGAAGCCGGCGGAGTACACCCCGGCGATTGCCCACGCCTTCACCCAGCTGCTGCTTCGCAGCGGTATCCCGGCCGGGGTGCTCCAGGTGGTGTACAGCGATGGGCCGACCACCTTTGCGGGGACCGAGGCCGCGCTGGAGGCCGGCTTGATCGATAAGATCGGGTTCACCGGGTCGTCCAGTGTCGGCCGAGAGCTGGGCGCCCTCGCCGGACGTCACCTGCAGTCGCCCTGCCTGGAGCTTGGGGGCAAGAACCCGCTGGTGGTGATGCCCGACGCCAACCTTGACCTGGCCGTCGAGGGCTGCCTGTTCAGCGGCTTCGGCACCGCGGGCCAGCGCTGCACGTCGCTGGGGACCGCGTGGATCCACAGGGATGTCCATGACGAGTTCATCGCGCGCTTTCGGCACGCCGTCGAGATCGCGGTGGTGGGCGACCCCACGGCCGACGTCCTCTACGGCCCAATGATCAACCAGCGCTTCTACGAAAGGTTCATCGACTGGCTCAACCTGGTCCGCGACCACCACACGGTGTTCGGCTCGTCCGGGACCGGCCGCATCACCAATGCCAACCCCCGCGCCGGCTTCATCGGCGACCCGGAAGGGGGACTGTTCTGCCACCCCACGGTGGTTGACGGCATCCGAGCCGGGGATGATCTCTACAGCACCGAAACCTTCGGGCCGATTGTCGGAACAGGGACTTTCTCCACGCTTGACGAGGCCATCGAGCTGGCCAACGGTCACGGGTTCGGGCTTTCCGCTTCGATCTATACGTCCGACCCAAAGGCAGCGTTCAAGTTCCGCGAGGGGAGCCGGGCGGGAATGGTCAGTGTCAACAACTCGACCTCCGGGGCCGAGGCCCACCTGCCCTTCGGCGGCAACGGCAGGTCGGGTAACGGCAGCCGGCAATCCGGGGTCTGGGTCCTGGACCAATTCACCCGCTGGCAGGCCATGAACTGGGACTACTCGGGCCGGCTGCAGAAGGCGCAGATGGACACCATCGATCTCCATGGAGACGTCGATTTCAGGCTCTGACCCGACCGCCGCCAGCCTCCCGCGTGAAGCGCGGGGCTGGGTTCGGTCATCATGGGCAGCCGGGTCACTTCGACCCACCATGAAACGAGGACTGAAATGAGATTTGCAGTGCTGGGAACGGGCATCGTCGGCCGGACGGTTGGAGGCAAGCTGGTCACCCTGGGGCATGAGGTGACGATGGGTTCACGACGCGCGGATCACCCCGATGCGGTGGCCTGGGCGGCGGCTGCGGGCGAGAATGCGCGGGTGGCGACCTTCGCCGACGCCGCGGCCGCCGGCGAAATGGTGGTCAATGCCACGATGGGCATGGCCACGATGGAGGTCCTGAAAGCCGCCGGTGCGGAGAAGCTGGGCGGGAAGGTCCTGGTCGACATCTCCAACCCGCTGGATTTCTCCCGCGGGTTCCCGCCCAGCCTGAGCATCGTCAACACCGGCAGCCTGGCCGAGCAAATCCAGTCCGCGTACCCGGACGTGCGGGTGGTCAAAACCCTCAACACGATGTCGGCCCCGGTGATGGTCGAGCCGTCGCTGGTGCCCGGCCATCACAATGTTTTCGTGAGCGGGAATGATTCGGAAGCGAGGACCCAGGTCAGCGCCCTGCTGCAAACGTTTGGGTGGCCGGCTGAAGACATCATCGAGCTCGGCGACATCACCACCGCACGCGGCGCGGAGATGTACCTTCCGCTGTGGGTACGCCTCTTTGGCGTCATCGGCACCCCGCACTTCAATGTCAACGTGGTCCGTGGATAGCCAGTGCATCGACCGCACCACCATGGCGATCCCCGTCTGCCGGTCTGATATCGTGGTTGACATGAATTGCGCCGTCCAAATCCGTACCCGGGCACCGCGTGCGTCGTGGGTTGAAGTCCGCGCGTTCACCGACATGAGGGGCGTCCCCCTCCCACCCTCAGTCTCATGGGAGACAGAGTAAGCAGAGGCTTTCTCGAGTGTCCCAAGTCACCTGAGGGTCTGGCAGGAGCCAGGCCCTTTTCTTTTTGTCCAACCACCATCCAGGAGCCAGGAATTGCACCAGGTTGACCCGCTGAAGCGGGCATTCGCCACGTACGCCAGGCCCTACACCCGGCACCTGCTGCTGAGCGTGGTCTTCGGCCTGCTTGCGCTGGCTGCCGGGGTGACGGCACCACAGGTGACGAAGACCATCATCGACCGTGTCGACGGGCTCAATCGACACGTGGGAGGCGCCACCGCCGGCAACGCCGGGATCCTCGGGCTGGGCGCGCTGTTATTTCTCCTCGGGAGCCTCCAGGCCATCCTCAATTTCCTCCGCCGCTTCATCTCGGCGCGTATCAGCCTGTTCATGGAGACCGATCTTCGCGATGACTTCTATGCCCACCTGCAGCGCCTGCCGATCGCTGTCCATGACAGCTGGCAGTCGGGCCAGTTGCTGACGCGCGCCATGGGCGACATCAGTGCGATTCGCAGGTTCGTCGGCTTCGGGCTGCCGTTCCTGGTGGTGAGCATCGCCACCTTCTTTGGCGTGCTGATCATGCTCCTGCGTCTCGACCTTGCGCTCGGCCTGATCACAGCCGGCGTCCTGCTCCCGATCGGGGTCATCGTCAACCATTTCGAGCGACGGTACCGGGTCATCGCGCGCAGCATCCAGGACCAGCAGGGGGACCTCGGCACCCTGATCGAGGAATCTGCCGCAGGGATCCGGATCATCAAGTCGTTCGGGCGCGCCGCGGTGGTGAAGAGGCGGTTCGGCATTGGTGCCGACGGCCTGCACGCCAAGAACATGGAGGGGGTGAGACTACGCGCCTTTTTCTGGACCGTCCTGGACGGCCTGCCCAACCTCAACATGATCGGCATCCTGATGGTCGGGGGGGCCGCGGTGATCCAGCATCGGCTGTCGTTGGGAACCCTGGTGGCGTTCTTCAGCTACCTGGCGATGCTGGTGTTCCCGCTGCAGGTGCTGGGCTGGATCGTGGCCATGGGCGAGGAAGCGGTCACCGCCGCGCAGCGGGTGTACGAGGTGCTGGACCTGCCGATATCGATTGCCGACAGGCCGGGTGCGCGGCAGGTCGAGGAGTGCCTCGGGGGACTTCGCTTCCGCAACGTCAACTTCAGCTACGGCGACGGCGTCGAGGTGCTGAGGGGCTTCGACCTGGAGATCAAACCTGGCGAAACGATGGCCCTGGTCGGCCGGACCGGCTGCGGCAAGAGCACTGTCGCGGCACTGCTGGCACGCCTCTACGACGTGCAGTCCGGGAGCGTCGAGCTCGACGGCGTCGATATCGCGGACCTCACCCTGGAGTCGCTGCGGGGCCAGCTCGGCGTGGCATTCGAGGAGCCCATCCTGTTCTCAGCCAGCGTGCGCGAGAACCTGACCCTGGGGCATCCCGAAGCCAGCGACGAGGCCGTCATCGATGCGCTCCGTGTCAGCCGGGCGGAGTTCACGCTTGAACTTCACTTTGGCCTTGACACCCGTGTCGGGGAGCAGGGCCACACGCTCTCTGGTGGTCAGCGCCAGCGCCTGGCGCTGGCCCGCGCCGTCGTCGGGCGGCCGCGCGTGCTGGTGCTCGACGACCCTCTGTCCGCAGTTGACGTGCATACCGAGGCCCTGATCGAATCCTCGCTCGCGGGCCTGCTGGAGGGTGTCACCGCATTGCTCGTGGTGCACCGCCCGTCCACCCTGGCGCTGGCTGACCGCGTGGCGCTGATGGACCAGGGCCGCGTCGTTGCCGTCGGTACGCACCGGGAGCTGATGCGGAGCCAGCCCCTGTACCGCGACATCCTCTCGCAGCACTCCCCAGCCGAGGAGGTGGCGGTATGAGCTCGTTGGTCGACAGCTGGAGAGGGCGCGCCACCGAGGAGCAGGACGACCAGGTCGTTTCGACGCCCGAGTTGCGCGCGCGCAGCCTGCGACTGTTCCTCGACCTGCTCCGGCCGCATCATCGAGGACTTGCGCTTGCGGCGGTCCTGATCGTGCTCCAGACCGCGTCCATCCTCGCGGTCCCCTACCTCGTCGGGCTGGCTATCGACACCGCCATCCGGCCGGAAGGACATGCTTCAGGAAGCGTGACGCTGCTGGCGCTCTTTGGCGTGGCCATGCTGGTCGCCGCCACCGCCGGCGCGCTCACCGAGCGGACCTTCATCGACATCTCAGGCCGCATCGGCCAGGACGTCCTGCTGGAACTTCGCACCCGCGTCTTCGCGCACTTCCAGGTGCTCAGCCTGTCGTTCCACGAGCGCTACACATCCGGCCGCGTCATCTCACGGCTGACCTCGGACATCGACGCCATCTCCGAGCTCCTCCTGGCGGGCTTCACCGAGGTGGTGGTGAGCCTGCTCAAGGTCGTTGGGATCGGCACCATCCTGCTCTTCCTCGACTTACGTCTGGGGCTCATGACCCTGTCGGTCTTTGTGCCCATCTTGCTGCTCGCCGTGTGGTTCAAGCGCGAATCCGAGAAGGCCTACCGCGCGGTGCGGGAGGCGGTGGCGTTGGTCATCGTCCACTACGTGGAATCGCTGCGCGGCATCCGTGCCGTGCAGGCCTTCCGGCGCGAGCCCCGCAACCAGGAGATATTCGATGAGGTGAATGCCCGCTATCGAGACTCCAACATCCGCTCCTTTTTGGCGTCGATGGTCTTCGGACACAGCCTCGACCTCATCGGCCGGTGCCTCACCGCGGTCCTGGTGGGCTACGGCGCATACCTGGTCCTGGGGCACTCACTCACATTCGGAGTGTTGACCGCGTTCGTGCTGTACATCGGCCAGTTCTTTGAGCCGATGCAGGACGTCGTGCAGTTCTACAACCTGTTCCAATCTTCAGCGTCCGCACTGGAGAAGCTGGCGCTGGTCCTGGACGAGGCACCCTCCGTTCCCGAACCCTCCGGGCCGCGCGAACTGCCGCGCGCCCACGGCGACGTGGTGCTGGAAGGGGTCACCTTTGGATACGGCAAGCGCCTGGTGCTGCACGGCATCGACCTGACCATCCCAGCCCGTCAGACCGTGGCATTGGTGGGCGAGACCGGCGCCGGCAAGTCCACCGTGGCCCGCCTGGTGGCGCGTTTCTACGACCCGGTCGAGGGGCGGCTATCGCTCGACGGGGTCGACCTGCGCGACCTCGCCGAGCGCGATCTGCGCCGCAACGTCGTCGCGGTGACGCAGGAGGCCTTCCTCTTCAGTGGAACGGTTGCGGACAACATCCGGTTCGGGCGGCCGGGTGCCACAGATGCCGAGGTCGAGGCGGCTGCGAGCGCGGCCGGCGCCCACGAATTCATCAGCGCCCTGCCGGCGGGTTACGACACCGAGGTCATGAAGCGCGGCGGACGTCTGTCGGCGGGCCAGCGTCAGCTGCTGGCGTTCGCCCGCGCGTTCCTCGCCGACCCGCGCGTTTTGATTCTGGACGAGGCGACCTCCTCGCTTGACCTACCCACCGAACGGAAGGTGCAGCGCGCGCTGCGCACCCTGCTTGCGGACCGCACCGCGATCATCATTGCGCACCGACTCTCGACGGTGGAGATCGCCGACCGCGTGCTGGTGATCGACGGCGGGCGGGTGGTCGAGGACGGGACCCCACAGGAACTGCTGCGCACCGACGGGCATTACCGGGCGCTGCACGCGGCCTGGCTGGAGAGCCTCGCCAGTTAGCATGCGATCAGAGTGACTGCCACCCGTACTGAGAGCACTGTATTGCGCGCTGCCCTGGTCGAGCTGCTTGGCGCTGATGCAATCCGAGAGGGCGACGCGGCGCTGCCCTATCAGTACGACGAGGCTCGCCTCCAGAGACTGGTCGGCCACGCCGACGCCGTGGTCGCGCCGCGCGACGCCGGCGATGTCGCGAAGCTCGTCGCGTGGTGCTGCGCCGAGGGGGTCCCCCTGGTACCCCGGGGTGGCGGAACCGGGTTGGCGGGAGGCGCCGTGCCCATCGATGGCGGGGTCGTCTGTTCTGTCGAACGTCTGAACCGGGTGCTGACCTTTGAGCCCGAACTCTGGAGACTGCACGTTGACGCCGGGGTCACAACCGCGAAGGTGCAAGGCCTGGCGCGGGACAACGGCCTCTTCTACCCCCCCGATCCGGGTGCCGCCGAGCAGTCGCAGATCGGCGGCAACATCGCCTGCAACGCGGCGGGGCCTCATTGCTTCAAGTACGGGGTCACCGGGGCGTGGGTGACCGGGCTGACGGTGGTCATCGGCGGCGGGGAGACGCTGGAGTTGGGCGGACCGCTGCGCAAGGACGTGGCCGGCTACGATCTCAAGTCACTCTTCATCGGTTCCGAGGGCACCCTGGGCATAATCACCTCGGCCTGGCTTCGCCTGATCCCAGCCCCTGAGGCGCGGCGCACGGTGGTCGCCGGGTTCCCGGATGTCCACAGCGGAGTGGCGGCGGTTCTGCGGACGCTCGCCAGCGGCACCCACCCGGCCACGCTTGAGTACCTCGACCCGGGCTCGGTTGCGGCGGCCCGTCCCGCGTTCCCCGGCGACCTGCCGGAGCCGATCCGGTTCCTGGTCCTCACCGAGGTGGACGGTGCGGAGGCCGCCATGCCGGGGATGGAGGCGGACATACGAGAGGCCCTCGGGCCGGGGGCGCTCACGGTCGCGACGTACACCTCGCGCCGGGAGCAGGCGGACCTGGCTCGCTGGCGTGGGGGGCTGCTCTATGCCGTGAGTGCCCAGCGCGGCGGCAAGATGAGCGAGGACATCGCGGTGCCGGTCGACCGCCTCGAGGAAGCCATCGAGATGACGCTGCAGGCGGCACGCGCGGTGGGGCTCCCGGGATGCAGCTTCGGCCACGCCGGGGACGGCAACCTGCACTCGACTTTCATGATTGATCCCACCGATCCAGTTCAGGTGGCGGCGGCGGAGCGCGGCATGGAAATGGTGTTCGCCGGGGCACTTGCCCTGGGCGGAACCGTCTCGGGGGAACACGGTCTCGGCTGGCTCAAGCGGGGGCAGTTTGCGCGACAATTCCGCGGCGCTGACGCACAGTTGCAGTCGCAGTTGAAGGGGCTCTTCGACCCGCGCAACCTCCTCAACCCCGGCAAGAAGGTGTCGCCAGTTCAGGCCGGTGAGATCACCTCGACCTCGTTGCCGTCGGGGTCGTCCACGTAAAAGGTGTTGACAGCGGCGAGCACGGGGTGAACGCCGCCGCGAACCTCGAGCCCTGCGTCCCGGCAGGCGGTGGCGAGCTTCTCGTACCGGTCTCGCTCTACGCTGAACGCCAGGTGGTGCAACGGCCGGTCGGTCTTTGCAGCCGGGAACGCGCCGGTGGGATCGGGATGCGGTACCAGGACGACCATCTGGGGCACCACGCCCGTCCCCTCAGCGACGCGCAGAAAGCGTGGCTTCACGTTCTCCGTCTGGTCCATCGGCTGAAGACCGAAGAGATCGCGGTAGAAGGCCAGGCTGCGCTCGAGGTTTCTGCTCCAGATCACAATCTCCGCCAGGCCGGTTACAAATTCAGCGCCCATGTGAGCGCAGTGTAGCTAGTCGAGCCTCCGGCGCAGCGTCAATGAGGCAGCAGCAACCAGCAGGACGCAGAACCCGAGCATCACACCCATTCCCGTTCGGACCGACCCGTCTCCCAGGTCGGCGCCCTTGATCATGATGTCGCGCAGCGCATTGACCGCGTATGTCAACGGCAACACATTGGATACAACCTGCAGCCACCCAGGCTCCGAGCTCACCGCGACGATCACCCCGCCCAGCAACATCTGCGGGACGATGACCAGGGGAATGAACTGCACCGCCTGGAACTCGGTGCGGGCGAACATGGAGAGGAAGATCCCGAGGTTCACCGCGGCGATGACCAGCAGGATCTCGACGGCGAATATCAGCAGCACGTTGCCCGCGTTGTGCACCTTCAGCACGTAGAGCGCGAAGACCAACACCTCGGCCGACTGGACCATCGCCACCGCCGTGAAGCCGAGCATGTACCCCAGCACGATCTCGCCGCGACGCAGCGGGCTGGCCATCAATCGCTCGAGGGTTCCCTGGGAGCGCTCCCGGAGGAACGACACCGACGTCACCACGAAGACCAGGAAGAAGACGATCAGGCCGATGAAGCCCGCACCGAAGTAATCGAGGGTGTCCAGGGATGGGCCACCATAGAGGAAGACGACCTTGGGATCGAGGCGGGGTACCACTGCACCCGTGCCCCCACCAACGGTTGCGATCGCGGCCACCGTCTCGCGCGTCAGAGCCGCGGTCAACTGCTGTGCCGGGCCGGGCTGGCTGCCCTCGAGATGCAGCTCTGGGGCGATGACGTGATTGCTCATTGCCCGCGTGGTGAACGAGGAGTCGAACAGCACGTAGCCGGCGATCCTGCCGTCGCTTAGCCGCGCAGTGGCCGTGGCGAGGTCGAGCGAAGAGGCGTGCACCTTGTCAGATGTCCCAAGGCGCTGGGCGATCGTCGCCCCCAGCGGACCGGGGTCGAGGTTGACGATGCCCAGCGAGGGTTGCTCACCACCGCCGCGCAGCAGGAAATTCAGCAGCGTGAGTATCAGCAGCGGGGCGACAAAGAGCAGCGCCAGGGTACGGCGGTCGCGCCGAAACTGCGCCAGGATCCGCCTGGTGATCGCCAGGACCCTGCGGGCACTCACGCCGCCGGAGCCTGGGAGAGTTTCAGGAAAGCGTCCTCGAGCTTCTCCGCGCCGGCCCGGGCCTTCAACTCCGGCACTGTGCCCTCGGCCAGTAGTTTTCCCGCCCTGATCAGGCCGAGCCGCTGGCATTTCTCGGCTTCATCCATGACATGGCTCGATACCAGGATTGTCGTGCCGGCGGCCGACATCTGCTGGAACTGCTCGCAGAACTGGTTGCGCAATTGAGGGTCGATTCCCACCGTGGGCTCATCCAGCAACAGCAGGTCGGGTCGATGGACGACCGCACAGGCCAGCGATACCCGCTGACGCATTCCACCGCTCAGCTTCGAAACGACGGTGTTTTTGCGATCGTAGAGCTCGACGAACCTCAGCGCTTCGGCAACCCTGCCCTGCGCGTCATTGATGGTGGCGAAGAAGCCGACGTTCTCCTCGACCGACAGGTCCGGGTACAGGGCCGCCGCCTGGGTCATATAGCCGATCCGCGAGAGTATCGCGACCTGCGGCATCGCCTGGCCCAGCACGGTGACCGTACCGCTGGTGGGGATCACCATCCCGACCAGGCAACGGATGAGCGTGGTCTTGCCGGCGCCGTTGGGGCCCAGCAGCCCGTAGATCTCGCCGCGACGGATCTGCAGGGTCACACCGTCGAGGACCCGCAACTGACCGAAGGTCTTGACCACGTCCTGGACGTCAACGGCGAGGTCGGTCATGCCACGTCTCCTGGCGGAGGCGGCGTCATGGCGCGGACCCAGCAATCCGCCAGTTGCGTGACCGCGTCCTCGAGCGGAATCTCAAAGCCCATCCGGGATTTGATGAGGTCCCGTGTGAGCAGGTGAAACATGATCGGACCGATGAACCCCTGCAGCGCCAGCAGCGGGTTCATGGGGATCAGAGTGCCGGCACTCATCTCACCCAGGACATAGCCCAGCACCGCCCCGATGCCGCGTGTGATGGCGAAGTCGACGCCCTCCATGGCGTCCGGCTTCATGCCCGCCACCTCGGTTAGCAACGCGCGGACAATCCCGACACGGCCGCCCACCTCGCGCGCCACGGCCCGGGCCAGCTCGGGCATCACCACGGCCGGCGGTTCAGCGGCCATCCTCTCGATGGTGCCGGCCACCACTTCGAGGGGCGAGTACACCCGGACCAGCTCGCGGAACAGGGCTGCCTTACCCGGAAACAGCCGGTAGACGCTGGCCCTTGACACCCCCGCCGCCGCGGCCAGTTCGTCCATCGAGAGGTTGGCGAGGCCCTGCTGCCCCATCAACTCGACCGCGGCGGCGAGGATGCGCGCCGTGGCGTCCGGGTCCGGCGGCAGGTCGAGGGCCCGGACAAGGTCCGACCGCGCGCCGATCACCCGGTGAAAGGTGGCCCGCGACACGCCCGCCGCCGCTGCGATCGCCGCGACCCCGGCGGTGGAGTCGGCCTCGAGCACCGGCCGGGCAGCCTGCAGGATGCGCAACCGGGCGGTGTCAGCAGAGGCATTCTTCGCAAGCATGCGGCAAGACTAGACGCGACGTCTTATCTTGTCAAGTCGCGGTGGCCGAGGTCAGCGCGCCGCGACGCGGTAGGCGACCACCGGGGTGTGACGGCCCTTGACCATCTGAGGGTCCAGCTTCTCCGCCTCCAGGGGGGACGTGAGGGCGCCGTGGGTCGCCTCACTGAGCACTGTCTCGCCCGCGGTGGCCCACTGCTGCAGGCGCTGGGTCAGGTTGACACTGTCGCCCACCATCGAGTACTCCAGTCGGTCCTCCGAGCCAAGGATTGCGGCCGCCACCTCCCCCGTCGACACGCCCATACCGAGTCCAAATGCGGGCAGTCCGCGTGCCTCCCACTCGCCGTTGAGCTCCGCTTGCGCCGCGTGCATCCGCAAGGCCGCGGCGACGGCGTGGTCGGCGTGGTCGGCAAGCGCCAGGGGAGCTCCGAACACCGCCATCACGGCGTCTCCCACGAACTGCATGATGGTGCCGCCCTCGCTACTCACGCACTCGTTCATCCGCCCGCGGTGCTCGGAGAGCTGGCCCGCAAGCAGGGTGGGGTCAGCATCCTCAGCAATGGTCGTGTAGCCGCGGACGTCGCTCATCAGGACGGTGACCACGACGCGTTCAGTTGCACCAACCTTGCCACCGTCGCGCCGCACCCGCTCGGCGATTGACCGCGGCAGCATTCGGCTCAACTGTTCGCCCTGCTCTTCGCTGTCGATGATCGCCTGGTGCAGCGACTTCAGCCTCTGCAGGGCCCCGCTGGCGCCGGAGGATGCGTCCTGCGCCAGCTTCAGGAACAGGTTGTCGACGTCCGCGGCGATGGACGCCGGGGTGGTGCGCATGGCGACCGCTATCGCCTTGATGGTCCGGCCCTCGGCTACCTGCTGGAGGAGTGCCTCCTCTGCGGCCGAGAGCCCGTTCCCCTGGGCGGTCACCGGGCGCGTCATGGCCTCCACGATGCGCGGGTCGAGCATCGATCCCCCTGCCGTCACCTCGCGGATGGCGCGGAGAAGCTGGTCCCCATCGGCGACGCGGTCCTTCAGCAGATAGGCCATCCCCGATGCACCATCCTGGAGTAGCGATATGGCGTATTCCGGCTCGTCGAATTGCGACAGTACGACGATCCCGGTGCCTGGGTGTTGCTTGCGTACCTCCCGAGCCGCGTCGATGCCCTCGGATTTGAAGGCGGGTGGCATGCGGATGTCAGTGACCACGACCTGGGGGTGCGCGGCCCCGGCCCCACTGACCAGTCCCTCGTAGTCGCCGGCAACGCCGACGACCTCGATCCCGTCGTCCATCTCCAGCAGGGCCCGCACCCCGGCGCGGACGATCAGGTTGTCGTCGGCGAGGAAGACGCTGATACGACTTTCCGGCATACCGATATCAGATCTGCGCGCACGGCTCGCCCGCAAGGGGGCAGGCACCACCAGAGGAGGTGCGAAATCTCCCCCGCCGGGCGGAGTGCTGGGGATGGGACCGCAGGACCTCGGGTACCCGCTCAACGCGATCGCATTCGCGGTGGTCGGCGCGCTCGTCGCCGCCCGCCAGCCGCGCAACCCCGTCTGGATCCTGATGTCCGCCAACGGACTCATTGCGGGCGTCTTTGGTTTCGGCAACGAGTACACCATCCTGGTGCAGCTGACCCACCCGGGGATCCTCCCGGGGGGGCGATTGGCGGCGTGGTTGACGACCTGGGTTTTCCAGGTCATTCCAACCCTGTTCGCGCTCACGTTCCTGCTCTTCCCGACCGGCCGGCCTCCCTCTCCGCGCTGGAACTGGGTGCTCTGGCTGGTGCCGGTGTATGCCCTCGTCGGTTGGGTGCCACCGATGTTCCTACCCGGGTGGACCCAAAACGTAGCCCAGGGGGACGCGGGCCCGGTCCATAATCCGCTGGCTGCCAGGGCGCTGGAGCCGGCGCTCCGACAGGTCGCAGGTCTCTCCAACGTGGTTCTTGGGGTCCTGATGCTGGCCGCGATCGCCTCCCTCGTGGTGCGCTACCGGGCCGCCGGCCCGGAGGAGCGGCACCAGCTGAAGTACTTCATATTTGCGGGCGCCTTCCTGCCGTTGGGGTTCGTTGTGTACCCCCTCTACACGGGCGGAGGGATCTACACCCCGACCGGGATGCTGGCCTTCGCCGCGGCCATGATTGGTGTCATCGGTCTCCCCGTCGCGATCGGAATCGCGATCCTCAAGTACCGTCTGTACGACATCGACCTGGTCATCAACCGGGCCCTGGTGTACGGGTCACTGGCGGCCTTCATCACCGCCGTGTACATTGGGATCGTCGTGGGCGTGGGGACCGCGGTGGGGAGCGGAAGCCGGCCCAATCTGGTCCTTTCGATCATCGCGACAGCGGTGGTCGCGGTCGCGTTTCAACCTGTTCGCGAGCGACTCCAGCGGATCGCCAACCGCGTCGTCTACGGCCGCCGGGCGACGCCCTATGAGGTTCTCTCCCCGTTCTCGCGCCACGTGGCTGGATCCTTTGCGGGGGAGGAAGTCCTACCCCGGATGGCCCGGGTCCTGGCGGAGGGCACGGGCTCCCAGCAGGCCTCGGTATGGGTCACCGGGGGAGACCTTTTCCGCCGGGCCGCATGCTGGCCTGAGTCCCCAGGCGAAGTGCCCCTGCTGAAGTTTTACGGCTCTGACCTCCCGGCCTTCCCGGGGGCCGCCCGGGCAATTGAGGTGCGTCATCGCGGGGAGGTCCTGGGGGCCGTGACGATCGCCAAGCGCCCGGGAGAGGCCCTGACGCCAGTTGAGGAGAAGCTTCTCCGGGACCTCGCCTCGCAGGCGGGCCTGGTACTGCGCAACGTACGCCTGGCGATCGACCTACGGGCGCGCGTCGAAGAGTTGCGAGCTTCGCGCCAGCGGCTGGTGGCAGCCCAGGACGGCGAGCGGCGGCGCCTGGAGCGCAACCTGCACGACGGGGCGCAGCAGAACCTGGTCGCCCTGAAGGTCAAACTGGGCCTGGCGCAGCTTCTGCTTGGCCGGGACACAGAGCAGGCCATCCGTGCACTCCGCGAGTTGAAGGCCGACGCGGACGAGGCCCTGGAGACACTGCGTGACCTGGCCCGCGGGATATACCCGCCGTTGCTGGCGGACATGGGCCTGGTCGCCGCACTGGAGGCCCAGGCACGCAAAGCTTCGATTCCCATCGACGTGGTTGCGTCAGGCGCCGAGAGATACGCGCGGGGGGTCGAGGCGGCGGTGTACTTCTGCTGCCTCGAGGTGAGGTCCTCGCCAGATGGCGGCACGGTCGTCACGGGGACTGTCGCGGTGGCCACCGTTAGAGCTGAGCCTGGCGAACCACCAGTCGCGGCCGCGACAGCCGTGCCCCGCGCGTGACCGCGACCCCGGCGAGGCAGAGGAGTCCGCCAAAAAACGCCAGCACCGGCGGGACATCCCCAAGCAGGAGCCAACCCATGACCACGGCCAGGGGCGGAACGAGGTAGGTCGTCGCGCCGAGGCGGCCGGCGCTGGTGCGTGCCAGGGCGTAGGCCCAGAAGCTGAAACCAATGGCGGTTGGAAACACCCCGAGGTAGAGCACCCAGGCGACGGTCCCCGGGTTGACGTGACCGAGTTCGTGGACCAGCTGCGGCGCGAACGGCAGGCAGACGATGGCGCCAATCGTGCACGCCAACCAGGTGATGGTCAGCGCCGAGGTGCGTGAGAGTAAGGGCTTCTCGGCGATGGTGCCGGCGGAGTAGGCCGCCGCCGCCGCGACGCACAGCAGCGCCCCGAAACCAGCCTGCAGCCCCCGCGCCGACGTGGCCAACCCGATGATCACCGTCCCGGCAAACGCAATGGCGCAACCGACGATCAATTGACGAGGGAAGCCCTCCTGCAGGATAAAGCCCCCGAGCAGCGCGATGAACACCGGACCGATGTTCACCAGCATCGCGGCGGTGCCGGCGTCGACCAGCCGCTCAGCCTGGTTGAGCAGCACGTTATAGACCCCGAACCACAGCAAGCCGCAGATCAGCAACCCGCGGTAGTCACGACGTGGTGGCAGCGGCTCTCGCCGCGCCGCGACCAGCACCCCCAGGGCCAGGCTGCCGACCATCAGCCGGGCCAGCGACAGCGGCCCCGCCGACAGCACCCGCCCGGCGGCCCGGATCCCGACGAACGCCGAAGCCCAGAGCACCACCGATACCAGCGCGGCACCGACCGCAAGTCTCTGTTCACGCACCGTGACCAAGAACGCGCCTGCGCCCTCCTTCGTGAGGTTCGATGGCCAGGAGCGGTATGAATGTGTGCGCCAGCGGCCCGATCGCCAGCGCGTAGACCAGTGTGCCGATCCCCACCGTCCCCCCGAGCAGGAAGCCGGCGGCAAGCACCGTCACCTCGATCCCTGTGCGAACCACCCGGATGGAGTGCCCGCGCGCCGCGTACCCGGTCATCAGGCCGTCGCGCGGCCCGGGCCCGAGCCCGGCGCCGATATAGGCGGCGGTAGCGATGCCGTTGAGCAGGACGCCCGCGAGGAGCAGCGCGATCCCCGTCGCCAGCCCGGGCGAGCGAGGCATGAGCGGCAGCACGATGTTGATGACGGCGCCGATGACCACCACGTTCGCCAGGGTGCCGAAGCCGGGACGCTGGCGCAGGGGAATCCACAGCAGCAGCACCGCCGCACCGACAACGATCGCGCTGGTGCCGACGGCCCACCCGGTCCTCCTCGCCAACCCCTGATGGAAGACGTCCCAGGGGTCCGCGCCCAGGCGCGCGCCCAAAATCATCGCGTCGCTGACCCCATAGAGGACCAACCCGACGAAGAGCTGTGTTAGGCGGCGGGCGGGTGGCACATGGCAGATAATATTGAAATGTGGCACCCTTTCGATAGTGCCAATTCGAACCGAGTGGCACCCTTCCAGGAGAAGTCGCAGGTGACATCAATTGCGTAGCCCAGCCCCCGTCGACCAGGCCGTGGGACCTCTGACAATGACCAGCCTGTTGGGCGCCTGGCGCGCGGACGGCCCGGCCTACCAGCAGCTGGCCCAAGGGATCCGCCGGCTGGTCGCGGATGGCCGGCTCCCAATGCAATCCCGCCTGCCGGCAGAACGTCATCTCGCCCTGCAGCTGGGTGTCAGCCGGAACACCGTCACGGCCGCGTACGAGCGTCTTCGTGAGGAGGGATACCTCGACAGCCGCCAGGGCTCGGGGACCTGGACAACGGTCCCCGACCGGCCTGCGGTGCGCGGCGACACCGGGGCCATAGACATCGACCTCACAGTGGCCGCGCCAGCCGCGCCCCCGGGGCTGCAGGGCCACATCAACGCCGCGGTGGCGGATATCGGCAGGTACCTCGGGCAGCACGGCTACGAACCGCTTGGACTCCCGGTTCTGCGGTCTGCGGTGGCCGGCCACCTCAGCGCACGGGGACTGCCAACGCGCGACACCCAGGTGCTCATCACCAACGGCGCGGGCCAGGCGCTGGACCTGGTGGTCCGCGCATTGCTACGCCGCGGGGGCACGGCCTTGGTGGAGTTGCCCACGTATCCCTCGGCGCTGGACACCTTCCGGGCAGCCGACGTCCGCATGGTGCAGGTGCCGGTCAGCGGCAAGGGCTGGGATCTCGCAATCATGCGCTCCACCCTCAAGCGCACGAGGCCTGGCCTGGCGTACCTGGTGCCCGATTTCCAGAATCCCACCGGCGCGCTTGTCAGCGACGAGCAACGGCAGGAGATGCTGGTCGCCGCCATGAGCGCCGACTGCCACGTGGTGGCCGACCAGACCTTCATCGACCTCAGATTGGACGCCGGCCCGGTACCGCGGATGGCGGCCCAGATCGCCGACGACCCGCGGGTGCTGACGATCGGCTCCATGAGCAAGGCATTCTGGGGCGGACTCCGGATTGGGTGGATCAGGGCCACCCCGACCCTGGTCCAACGGCTGGCGCGGGTACGGGCTACGCAGGACATGGCCAGCCCGGTGCTGGAACAGCTGGTCGCGGCCCGGTTGCTGGCATCACCCGAGCGCATCCTGGCCACCCAGCGGCGCCGCGCCGTGCACCAGCGCGACGCGCTTGCGGCCGCATTGCAACACCACCTGCCAGGCTGGCGATGGACCCTCCCCCGGGGCGGCCTCAGCCTATGGGTCGAGCTGCCAGAGCCCAACAGTGAGAGCCTGGCGTTCCAGGCCCTCAGCGCCGGGGTCCGCCTCGCGCCCGGGCCCAGGTTCGGGGTGCCAGGGACGATGGATCGCTTTGTTCGAATTCCCTTCAGCCTGCCGGCGCCGATCCTGGAGGATGCTGCGGCCCGGCTGGCAGTAGCCGCGGCGGCATCGTTGAGCACCAACGCATCACGTCGCGGCCCTGCTTTCGTCGCCTGACGCCGACCGCTCCCGCTCGGGCGCGAACCTGGCCGCGTCCAGCCACCCGGGGATTGTCCCCTGCCCCCACGAGTCGACCAGGCATTTCACCGCGTTCATGGCAAAGCCCAGGCCATGGCCTGAGTATCCACCACAGACGTATACCTCGCCGCCGCCAGGCACTCGTCCCACCAGGGGCAGTTCGTCGGGGGTGAAGCCCATGGTCCCCGCCCAGCGGTGGGTCACGGATGCTACGACGCCCAGGGCGCGGAGATGCTCGTCCAGCCGAGACTGCAGAGGTTCGGTGGGTGAATCATCATCGCCGACCTCGGCGTCGAAGGCCGTGTTGCGGCAGCCCCCAAGCAGCACACACCCATCTTCCAGCTGGCGCCAATACCGATAACCGAAGTCCGAGTAGACCGGGCGGTCGGTGATCACCCGCGACACCGGGGCGGTCGCCAGCATCTGCGCCCGAACCGCCCGCACCGGCAGCGCCGGCACGAGCCGTGGCGTGTACCCGTTGGTTGCCAGCACAACACGTCCGGCCTCAACCTCGCCCTGGTCAAAATGGACGCGAACCGTGCCCGCGCCGGACTCGATGGCGGTAACCGCTCGGCCCTCTGAGAGCACCCCGGACGGCAGCATCGTGGCAATGGCCGTGACGGCGCGCGAAGGGTCAAGCTCTCCATCCAGGTTGTTGAACAACCCTCCCGCAGGGCCGCCGTCCGACGCCGGCCCCTCCTCCCTCCACTCCCCGGGGAGGCGATCCTCGCGCAACAGGGCCGCCGATTCGAGCAGTTGATCTCGCTCTTCGGGCGAGGCGGGGACGAGCCAGCTTCCACCCCGACGGTAGCCGGTGTCCCGACCCTGCAACGCCTCGGCCAGCAAGCGGTGGTTGTCGAGCGTGAACTGCCAGATTTCGGCAGCCCGCGGGCGCCCGTACTGCCTCGTCGCCGTCGCGTAATTCGCGGCCACACCGGTGAGCAGGAAGCCGGCGTTCCGTCCGCTGGCGCCGCTGCCGTGGTGACCGCGCTCCACGAGCAGAACCGACATGCCCTCAACGGTCAGGCGGCGCGCCAGCGCGACCCCGGTGATGCCCGCACCGACAACCACGACGTCGACGTGCCCGGGCAGTGTGGCGCCCTGTCGGCCCGAGACGCGCGTCCAGTACGGCGCTCCCAGTTAGGCCTCCGGAGTCAGAGCGGCCACCAGCTCGGCATCGTCGGGGATGATGCCGGCGTCGGCGTAACGCCGTCCCGCGACTCGCCAGCCGGGGTCCGTTCGGGCAAGGCCGGCGACCAGCGCGCGGGCCTCCGCGGGCCGCCCGGCCATGGCCAGTCCGATCGCCCGGGTGAAGTCGATGTTGGCATCACCGAGGTCCGCGAATTCGTCGAGCTCCCGGAGCGCGGCGGCCGCGTCGCCTCCCCCAAGGAGCGCCCCCTCGACCACGTCCACACGGTCAAACGCGCGACGCAGGCCTAGCAGACGGCGAATCTCCATCAGGGGTTCGGGGTGGTCTTCGACCCGCAGCTCGAGCTCCTTCCGCCACGGCGGCAGGGTCCCATCGCCGGCGACAACGACGATCGCAACCGACTGCCGGCCGCGCAGGTCCCCGCCCTCAGACTCCGCAGCGTCCAGGGCGGCCAGCAGCCGCTCCGGCAAGTCTCCGGCCGTGGAGGTGTAGGCGTGAGCCATCGCGTCCCACACGGTGTCGTTCAACATCAGGTTCGCCTGGCAGGTAAAGCCGTCGCCAATGACGCCGCCGGCGGCTGCGATGCATCCGTCGCCGGTGTGCGACGCAGCATTCCCGCGCGCATCAACCATCCCCACCTGCCGGCGGTCGCGCAGCTCATCGTCCGCGAGCAACTCGGCCAGCGCCTCAGCCGCGGTCCGTCCCGCGCGCATGAGCTCCAGCCCGCGGGGTCCGTAGGTGATCTCCGCCATCGACTGCGTGGCGACGGCACCGACCCCGGGCTCGGCCCAGCTGACCACGCTCCCGACCGAGAAATACTTCGACTGAACCGCGACGCCCAGCTGACCGGTGGCCGGGTCGCGAGCAACGATGGAATAAGTCACGGCGCGGAGATTATCCGCTGCGCCAACGCAACGCCATTTCTACCAAGAGTCCTGATCGTCGGGACGCCGGCAGGCGGCGGTGTCGTCTTTCGGCACTCGGCTACGTAGAACGCTTCGATGGAATCAATCGCGCAGGCTGCCCCGCCCTGGCTGCGGCGATCGATGCTCTTCTTGGGGCTCTGGATTGTCCTTGGAGCATATTCGGACACCTGGGCGCACCACCACGTCCAGCTCACCTCGATCGTCACGCCCTTCCACGCCGTGGTCTTCAGCGGCCTGGCCTGCGAGGGCGCCTCGACCAGGGATTCGGCTCGGTGACCAGCCCGACCCACCTACTGATCGGCATCGGGATCACCCTGATGGTTACCGGGCCCCTGCGCGATGCCTGGGCCGGTTCGCACAAACGCGCTCCGTGGTCGGCGCTTCTGTCGGCGACCCTGGCCTGCGCCATGCTGCTGTTTTTCGACGAGGCCACCCACCCCTTCCTGGCCCAGTGGGCGTCAGACGCCTACCCCCGATTGATGCTGCCCGAAAGCGCCGAGCAGATCGGCACGATCGAGATAGTCATATGGGCGGCGCTGACCGCCGGCTGCGTCCTTCCATTGGTCGCCCGCTTTGAGTTGCCCTTTGGGGCCCTCGCCCTTGTGCTGGGGGTTACCGGCGCCCTGACCACCCTGATCGTCGCGCCGCAGCCGGTCATCGTCGTTGGGGTGATCGGGGGATTGGTCGGCGACGAACTGCTCCGCGCGATGAGGCCGACAAGGGCCCGGACGGCGCAGCTTCGGGTCTTCGCGTTCCTTGTCCCGGCGGTCATGACCGGCACCTATTTTTTCATCGTCAGCGCCGCCGGTGGGCTCTGGTGGCCGGCCACGGTATGGACCGGGTGCATCGTCGCATCGGGCATCAGCGGACTGCTCGTCAGCCTGCTGGTGGTACCCAAGGCGCCGGCGGTGATCGCGACGACAATCCCGGTCTCCATGTAATGTCAGCTATCACGGTGAAGACCCCGGCCATCGAAACCATGCAGGAGGAGACCCGGACGTACCCGGCGGACCCGGATTTCGCCCGCCAGGCCAACGCCCAGCCGGAGATCTACGGCCAGGGCCTCGATCGGGAGGAGTTCTGGCGCGCGGAGGCGCTCAAGCGGGTCGCCTGGTTCGAGCCGTTTGACCGGGTCCTGCAATGGGATATGCCCTATGCGCAGTGGTTCCTCGGCGGCAAGCTCAACGTCACCTACAACTGCGTAGACCGCCACGTCGAGGCGGGGCTCGGCGACAAGATCGCGTACTTCTGGGAGGGTGAGCCCGTGGGCGACCGTCGCCGGATTACGTTCTCCGACCTCCAGCGCGAGGTGGTGCGTTTCGCCAACGGCCTCAAGCAACTGGGGGTGAAGAAGGGCACCCCGGTGGGCATCTACATGGGGATGGTGCCCGAGCTCCCCATAGCGATGCTGGCCTGCGCACGCCTTGGCGCACCCCACACGGTCGTCTTTGGCGGGTTCAGTGCTGACGCCCTGAGCGATCGCCTCAACGACATGGAGTGCGAGTTACTGGTCACCCAGGACGAGGGGTGGCGCCGCGGTAAGACGATCCCCCTGATGGCCACCGCCAACGAGGCCATGGATCGCTCACCCTCGGTGAAGCACAGCGTGGTGTATCGACGCACCGGAGGGGACGTCGCGATGACCGCGGGTCGTGACACCTATTGGCAGGATCTGTGCGAATCCCTGAGTGACGACCCGGCGTCGTGTCCCTGCGAGCCGATGGATTCCGAGGACCTGCTCTACCTGCTTTACACAAGTGGGACGACCGCCAAACCGAAGGGCATCGTCCACACCACCGGCGGCTACCTGGTCGGGACCAGCAGCACCCACGATTACATCTTCGACGTCAAACCAGACTCAATTTTCTGGTGCGCCGCGGATGTCGGCTGGGTGACCGGGCACAGCTACATCGTGTACGGACCGCTGTGCAACGGGACCACCGGGGTGCTGTACGAGGGGACGCCCGACTTCCCGGACAAGGACCGCTGGTGGGACATTGTCGAGCGCTACAAGGTCGACATCCTCTACTGCGCGCCGACCGCCATTCGGACGCATATGAAATGGGGTCACGGTTACGCGGAGAAACACGACCTGAGCTCGCTGCGGCTGCTGGGAACGGTTGGCGAGCCGATCAACCCCGAAGCGTGGATCTGGTACCGCGAGCACATCGGCGCCGGCGCCACACCCGTCGTTGACACCTGGTGGCAGACCGAGACGGGCATGATCCTGATCGCGCCGCTGCCCGGCATAACCACCCTCAAACCGGGCTCGGCGACGAGGCCCTTCCCCACCGTGGACGCGGCGGTATTTGACGAGGAGGGTAACGAGGTCGGCCCCGGAGGCGGCGGTTACCTGGTCATCCGCGAGCCGTGGCCGGCGATGCTGCGGGGGATCTACAAGGATCCCGAGCGATACCTGTCGACGTACTGGTCCAAGTTCCCTGGCGTCTACTTCGTGGGCGATGGCTGCCGGGTGGACACTGACGGCGATTACTGGCTGATGGGCCGGGTTGACGACGTGATGAACGTCTCGGGTCACCGCATCTCCACCACCGAAGTGGAAAGTGCCCTGGTCAGTCACCATGAGGTTGCAGAGGCCGCGGCCACCGGGCGCAGCGACGCGCAGACCGGCCAGGCCATCGTCGCCTACGTAACGCTGAAGGGAGGTAAGGAGGGAACACCCGAGAAGATCGCCGAGCTGCGCGAGCATGTTGGCCAGAGGATCGGCAAGTTCGCTGCGCCCGCCAACATCGTCTTCACCCAGGAGCTGCCCAAGACACGATCCGGAAAGATCATGCGGCGACTGCTGCGTGACGTGGCCGAGAACCGCGCACTGGGCGACACGACGACGCTGGCGGATCCCGCCGTGGTCAATGAGCTGGCCCAGCGGGGCCGGGAGATGGCAGCGGCCGAGGAATAGGGGGACCCCCCGGTCAGCGGCCTTCCGGCAACTCCATCGTCGGTTGGACCAGGAATATCCATACGTCCCAGGCAACGTGGCTGACGACCTGGGACGCCATTCGACCTTCGAATAACCACTGCAGGCTCCAGAAGGCCCCGGCGATCCCCGCCGCGCCGAACAGGGTGAAGTTGCGGGTGACCAGGTGGACCCCACCGTAGATGGCGGCGCCGATGGCGTTGCCCTTGACCGGGCCCAGTTCCTGCGCCAGGTAGCTGTTGATCAGGCCGCGCCAGAACAGTTCCTCACCGGGGGCGATCAGCAGCGCCAGCGCCCCGGCGATGAAGCGACGATCTGCCAGCGTCCGCCGCAGGTAGATGTCCTCGATGTCGGCGGCGCCACTGGGAACCACCTTGCGGGCCACCCGGTCTCCCACCTGGAAAACGCCGTACAGCCCCACCGCGGTTCCCAGGCCCACCGCCACGTCGCGGGGCTTGAGGCGGGTCGTGCGCAGGGCCGGGTTGGCGTATAGCGCAAAAGCCCCGAGGGACCCGACACCGACAGCCATGGCCTCCCAGAACCGCTGCTTGCGGCTGAACGCGACGGTCCACAGGGCGGTTGCCGCTGTCAGCCCGAAGGCAAAATCGCGGCCCCTGATCCGCTGCCCGGAGGCACTCACGGGATGGTGCGCGTGAGCACTATGCCCAGGATCAGCAAGACCCCGAACGTGGCATGGAGGCGCGCGGTCCGCAGGTCGATCATGTTGATCTCGCCGATGCTACCGATGAACCCGCGCTCGGCGCTGCGCAGCAGCAGCCAGCCGGCGGGCAGGCTGAGCATCGCCAGCAAGGTGAGGGTGGGCAGCACTCCGGTCATCACACCGATCGCCAGGGTGAGGTAGGCGCCGATCACCAGGCCGGCATAGACGCGGTAGGCCGCGGTCCGGCCCGCGCGGCCGGAGTAGGTGCTGAACCCGAGCCGGGTGTCCTCGGCGATATCGCGCCACTCGTTGCCGTGCAGGATGGCGGTGACCAAAAGCCCGGCGGGAATGGCGAAGACGATCACCCGCCAGTCGAATTTCCCGGTGGCGGCGAAGTAACCACCGACGGTCATCAACACCCCCATCAGTAGGAAGACCAGCGGGATACCCATCGCACGGTATTTGTATTGAAACGGAGGTGCGGTATAGAAGTACCCGCCGAGAACACCGAGCAGCCCGAGGCCCAGCATCAGCGGTCCGCGCACAACTGTCAGATACAGGCCCAGCGCAATCGTCACAGCGAACAGACCGTACGCCAGGCCAAGGGCGCCGCGCTCGCTGATGCCGCCCTTGACAATGGCATGGCTGGCCCGGGGTGAGGTTATGGAGTCGATGCCGTGGCGCACGTCGTAGACCTCGTTGATGACGTTGGTGGCCGCGTGGACCGAGAGGGCCGCGAGCAGTGCGGCGAGCCAGGGGATTAGCTGCACGTTGCCCTGGGCCCAGGCGACGGCACCGGCGATGGTCACCGGCAGCAGGGAGGCGGAGAAGCTGAACGGCCTGGTCACCTCGACGGCCGCAGCGAGGCGGGTACGGAGGTGCCTGGCGCCGACCGCGCCGGTGGTCGTGGGTTCGCCTGCGCCGACCGACGCGCCGGCCGTCGCGACACTCGCCGCGGACCCGTAGAGAACCGCGGCCTCCAACACCCGATGCACCTGGTCTTCGTCCTGGACCACCGGCTGAAGCAGGGGCACATCCATGCCGGCGCGGTGATAGTCCATCGCTCGGCGGGCCACCTGCTCGGGGGTGCCGACGAGGACAAAGGCCTCGAGGAGTTCGTCGGGGATGACCTCGGCGGCCTCGTGGTATTTCTCCTCGCGCCAGAGGGCGTTGACTCGGTCGCGCAGCCCGGGGTCCATGCCCACGCGCTGCATCGAGATATCGCTCAGGATTGACACCATGTAGATGACAAAGGGCTCGCGCTTGGCGCGGTTCAGCGCGTCTGCCCGGGAGTCGCCCAAAAGACACAGGAGGTAGCCGCGAAAGGTGATCGCATCGGCCGCCCGACCGTGGGCCGCCGCCGACTCCAGGACCCGCTCGCGCATCACCTTGAAGGCCGGTACGGACTCCATCGGGCGCGCCAGGTAACCGTCCGCCTTCTCCCCGGCGATCTCCAGGTACCGGCGGGTGTAGGCAGCGATATAGACCGGGATTCGCTTGGGCGGTGGGAACATCGGGACCAGCGGGGGGACCTTGTCGTTGAGCACCAGCCGCCTCCCCTCCCAGAGGGTGCGCACCTGGTCGATCGCCGTGCTGACGTGAGACGGCGCGTCGTCAAACGGGATCGCCATCTGCATCAGGCGCAGCGGAAGTCCGCTCCCCATCGCCAGGCTCATGCGGCCCGGGGCCAGGTTGTCGAGCGTGGCCATGGTCGAGGCAACCACAAAGGCATGCCGGGTGTAGGGGTTGAGGGCTCCAGCACCGAGCCCGATTCGGTGGGTGGCGCGGGCCATCGGGGCCAGGAAGCTTATGGGGTCGCGCTCGAAGTACGAGTCGTGGATCCACACGGACTCCAGGCCTAGGTCCTCGGCCTTCTGGACCCAGCCCACGGCGTCTTCGACATCGCCGCGTGCGGCCAGTCCCAGTCCCACCGCCCGTGCCAACTCTGCCATCTGCTTACCTATGATGCCTGACCATGGCCAGGGATCCAGTTGCTGTTCGCGGGATGTTCGACCGAATCGCCTGGCGCTATGACCTGGTTAATACCCTCCTCTCCGGCGGCACGGATCAACTCTGGCGGCGGGCCGCCGAAAGGGCCACGGGGGTGACCCGGGGCGGCTCTGCCCTCGATGTGGCCTGTGGGACCGGAGCCCTGACCAGGGTACTGGCGCGGGCTGTCGGTGCCGGCGGCCGGGTGGTCGGCATGGACTTCAGCGAGGGGATGCTCGACGCGGCCAGGAAACGGTCACCCGGCATGACCTGGGTCCAGGGCGACGCGCTGGAACTTCCGTTTGCCGACGCCGAGTTCGACGCGGCGACCATCGCCTTCGGTCTGCGCAACCTGGCCGACCCCCCCCGGGGGTTGGCCGAGATGGCGCGCGTCGTTCGCCCCGGCGGACGCATGGTCGTGCTGGAATTCCTGCCGCCGCCGGATGGCGTGGTGGGGAGGGCGTACCGGCTCTACCTGACGAAGGTGCTGCCCGTCCTTGGCGGCCGCGTCAGCGGGGACCCGGCGGCGTACCGATATCTCAGTGAGACAGTCGACTCGTACCTGACGCCGTCACAGCTCACGGACCTCGCCGCCGAGGCCAACTGGGGTCGTCCCCATCTCCGCAAGCTCAACCTGGGGACGGTCGCGCTGGTGACCGGGAATCGCTAGTGGAACGTCTCAATAATGGCTGGACAATAGAGCGACGCTGTGAGATCCTGTCCGCATGTGGTCTCCAGCAGCACCCCTAACAGTCTCCCCGGATCATCGTCGGACCCTCGAAGCGTGGAGCC
>JBPCPW010000103.1:0-28921 GCA_050998755.1 Candidatus Dormibacteria bacterium | reverse complement strand
GCGAGCGCAGATTCCGAGGGGCCGTGAAATTCCGCCGCTGCAAGCGGCAGTTGCGCGGGTCGGCCCCGTCCGCCGCCGGGGGTTGCGCCAGGGGCGTCAGGGCCCCGGCTGTGGCGTCTTCGCTGTCTCCTTATCTCGGAAGCTGTTCAGCTCAGGGTGCCGCGGTCTGAAGCGCAAAGGCCGCGATGCGGTCGAGGCAGTCGGCCATCACGGCCCGGTCCCGGCTCAGGCCGTGGCCGACGTGGGGATAGGTGACCAGTTCCACGTTGGGCACCAGCCGCACCGCGGGACGGAGCAGCCCGAGCTGGGCGAAGGGGTCTGACTCGCCGCTCAAGAAGAGCACCGGGCAGCGGATTGCGCCCAGGTGCGCCACACGCTGCTGGTCCGGTTTGCCGGGGGGATGCAGCGGGTAACTCAGCAGGACCAGGCCCGCGACCTGGTCCTCGGCGGCGATCATGCTGGCGATCCGGCCGCCAAAGCTGACCCCGCCGATGACGATGTCGCGACGGCCTGCCAGCTGCTCCCGGTACACCTCCAGGGCGCGCTCGGCCCGCAGCGGCAGCTTACCCGCGGTGGGCACAGCGTGGGCGCTCACTCCGCGCTCCCCCAGGCCTGCAACCCATGGCGCCATGGTCTCCGCATTGCCAGAGGCCCCGTGAGCCAGGAAGACCTCAGCCACTGGCGCCTCCGGGCGCCCACCGCGGCTGGTCCACGCCGTCGGTCACCAGTCGGTCCTCGCTGTGGTAGGTCGCAAAGGTGAGCTGCGTGACGCCCGAACCATCGTTGTTCATAACCCACAGCTGGGGCACCCCGGCGGCCTGCCGGACGAAGGCGATGCGGCGATCGAACGTCGGCACCTCGGGCAGCCTGTCCCCCGCCCTGGAGCCGCGGACCGGGGCGAACCCGGCCGTCTGACCGTCGAGCGGCTGGCCCAGCGCGGTCTGGATCAGGGATGGCCCCGCGGGCGCGCTGGTACCCGCTGCGACCACCGTGCCACCATCCGCTGACCAGGCGAGCCATGAAGCATCGAGCGCCCCGATCTTCTGCAGCGCCGCGCCCTGCGGGCCCAGGGGTCGGTGCACCCAGACCTCGGGGACCGCGGTTCCCCCCCGGGCGAACGCCAGGGCGGTCCCATCCGCGGACCAGGCCAGCGCGGCCCCTCCCCCGGCAAGAGTGACGCCCGGGAGGTCCGCCGCGCTGAGGGTCTCGCGGTCCAGCAGCCGTAGCACCGTGGCGCCGGTGGTGTCCGAGGCCGCAAAGGCCAGCCGGCGACCGTCACCGCTCCAGACCAACCTCCCGGACACCTTGCCCGCCTGGCTGACGGTGACATCGACGGGCGGGCCGGACGGTGTCGGGCGCCAGATGTGCAGGGTCCCATCCGTGGCCACGTACGCAAGCTCGTCACGCGCGGGGTTGGTGGCCATCGAGGCGGCCTGGATCCCGCTGCTGCGCGCGGTGCCGTCCAGGGGCACGATCTCCAGCACGCCGCTGGTGTGCAGGACATACAGGATCGTGGCGTCCGGGGACCAGCCGAAAGCGGCCACGGGACGGTCCGAGGTGTAGATCAGCCGCAGGCTGGGCGCAGGGGCATTGAAACCCGCGGGCGGGCGCAGCATGGCAACCCGGCTGGCCGTCATCCCCCCGGGGTCCTTGACCAGGAAGCCCAGGCTCCGGGTGAGGTCCAGGGCCCCGGTGGTGAAGTGGAAGTCGCGGTCCGCCGCAATGGGGTTGTGATGGGAATCCTGTATTGCGGCAGAGACGTGAAGGGTGTACCTCGTACGGGGGTGAAGCAGTTCCAGCGGGGAGATGACCAGGCGTCGGGAGTCGTCCGGGGCGATGGCCACCCTGTAGGCCACCGGTAACGGGTCGGCCTCCGCCACCAGGCTCACGGCGGACGGTGGCGGAATCAGCGCGCTGCGGGTCAGCTGAACCGCGAGGTCCGCATCAACTGCGACGCCGGTGCTGCCATCCGACGGGCTCACGGCGCCGACCGCGGGAGCGGACTCGGTGGTGAACTCCCAGAAGTGCTCCAGCCCCTGCACCTGACCGCCGCTGTCGCGGTAGCCCGGCTTCAGAGTGACGCGGTACCTGGTGTTGGTGGACAGCTGGTGCTGGGCGTGGGTCAGGGTGACCGTGCGTCCCGTCCACCTGAGCGGGCAGACAACCTGCTCGCAACCCTCGATCGGCGGCGCAATCGACAATCGGGACTCGACCGACGCGTGGTCCATGTCGTGGCTGAAGGTAACCCTTATCGGGGCATCGCCGGCGACGTTCGTCTCGCTTTTCGCGGGGGAGATCTCTTGGATGGCGGGTCCCGACGGACCGCACGCCGTGACCGCCGCGACCACCGCCACCAGCACCGCCGTACGGAACACTCTCACCCGGGGATTATCCGGGGGCCGACCTTAAGCCCGGGTGAGGACGCCCGGGCTGCCAAGGGCCCTCCGGGAGGACCTTAAGCCGGGATCCACCGATCCGGGCGCCGCAGATTGGGATGATGGACGTTCGAGACGAAGGAGCCGGGTGAGCACCGGACCGAGCGCACCTATAGGTGCGTGAGGGAGGCGCGCAGCCCCGCCCAGCGGGCGAAGCCGGCGACGCCCGTATCGGGCGTCCAGCGCCCGAGATGCAAGCTCGGAATCGGTCGATCCCGGCTAAGCGTTGCGGGCGGCGATCTGTCGGAACTCGTCCGCCAGGGATGAGAGCTTGGAAGGGTCGACGAACATGATCGAGAGTTCGGAAATCCGGGTGATCGTGCTGTCGATGTCGTCCTGGGTGTGGTTGCCCGCGTACAACAGTTCCTTGACCTTCTTGGAGCGGGTGCCCAGGACGGCGTCCGCCCGGCTGGCCATCTCGCTGACCGCGGTGCCCCAATCGCGCTCCGTTGTCGGCTCGCCCTCCGCTTCATCGGGCTCGGCATCCGCGGTCGCCACTGCCGAATCCTCGGCAGTCTCTGCTGCATCCTCAGCGGTCGGGGCCTCCGGCTCCTGCTCGGCCCGCCCAGCCGGGGCCTTCTGCACCGGCTCCCTCTCGGGCGTCAACGAAGCCGCATCACCCGTCGACGAGGAGCCCGAAGGAACCTCACGGGAGGCGCCCTGTCCGGGCTCCATGACGGGGAGGGTGGCGGGCACCGCGCCGCCGCGAACCTCGATCTCGGTGGCGGGGTCCTCGCAGATCGCGACGACCACGTCCGTGGTCTCCGACACCTCGCGCGCAGCCTCGGTATAGGCGCCCAGGACCTGGCCTTCGCGGAAGAGCACGATGCCGACCGCATCTTTGTTCCGAACGATCACCGCGCCGCTGGTCTTCTCCTCGGCCAGGTATTCCAGGAGAGCGTCCGCTTTGATGAAGCGCGCCAGCAGCCGGTCGTAGGTGCTGGGAGCCGTCAGCAGTTGGTAGATGCCGGTGACCATCTCCGGCGAGAGCTCGATGACGTCGAGTCCTCCCTCACCCGCGTCGATGCGGTCGCCAAAGGATGCGAAAGCGCTGGCCCCGGTGCTGACCTGGCCCTCGCCATCGAAAATGGCTTCGACCACGGCTCCCGAGGAGAAGAGGAGTACGCCGGTGAAACCCTCGCCGCCGAGGCGGACATAACCGGAATGGGCGTCCTTGGCGAGGCTGCGCAGCAGCTTGGGGAAGTCGACGAACCCGGCGGTCAGACCGAGGTGCAGCGACTTGCCCATCGGTACGGGGTATAGGGCCATGGTCTCCGGGGCGCGGGTACCGGGGCGCCGGTCGGTGCCGCGACGCTGGCGCTGATCCTCTTCTGCAGCAGCGATCACCGGCTCGTCGTCGACCAAGGGCTCCTCGGCAGGAGCCGGTTCCGGCTCAGGCGCCAGCGTGGAGGTTGCGGGTTCGCTCTCGCCGGCCGAGGCGTGGGCCCCGTTCGAACCCGGCTCGGTCGCGGTCTCGGGCTCGGTTTCCGGCTCGGTAACCGGCTCCGAGTCGTCGCCGGCGGCCGCGTGGTTGGCCAGCAGCTTTGAGGTCGGTACCGTGATCGTCTCCTCGGCGGGGAGCTTGGCCTTGGCGTCAAATGTGAAGTCGCCGGCACTCCAGTCCAGCGCTTTGTGGACCACCGGCTCTCCCTGCTGGTCGCCGGCATCCACGGCGTGGAACAGGTGCCCGAACAGGAAGTACAGGGTGGCCTCGCCGTCGGAGCTGCGCAGGTGCAGCGTGCCGGTTGCACGGTCTTTCTGGACGGTGTCCAGGATGCCATCAAGGGAGAGCTCGGTCAGGGTTCCGCTACTTTGCAAAGACCACCTCAAACTCGAGGCCAACCGCTCGGCCCCATCGCGCGGCTTATAGTGTCACACGTGGCCCCCGTATACAAGTTTTCGGCCGGGCCTATTCAGACACCTCCTGCGTTTCGCCTCGAGGAGGCCCCCCACGTCACAGCCCGTGGTCGGCGGCCCGTGAGCTGCCGTTGCGTCTGCTGCTGATCCGCCATGCCCAGACGGTCTGGAATGCCGCTGGGAGGGTCCAGGGCCAGGCTGATCCCCCCCTCAGCGAGCTCGGGCACCCGCAATGCGGTGCGTTGAGCGAACGAGTGGCGCCATGCCGGTTTGACGCCATCCACGCGTCTGACCTCGAGCGCGCACGGCTGACGGCCGAGGCGGTGAGGCAGTCTGCGGGGGGCTCGATCGCGCTGGTCACGCACATCAGGGTGATTCGCCTGGTCCTCTCCCTGGCCGCCGGGCTGGAATCGATGGGCCTGCGCTGGCCGTGGGCGATCGACAACACCGGCCTCTCCACGCTGGTCGGCCCACCCGATGTGTCGGCCTGGGACACGCCGGCCATGCGCGTCCTCGCGGTCAACGACAGCACTCACCTGGCCCGGCTGGTCCACACCAGGTGACGTCCGATGAGGCGCAGCGGTGGGACCACGACGTGGCGGCGGCCGCCAACCCCAGCCTGCTGCAGTCATGGCCCTGGGGCGACCTTCAATCGGGGTTCGGTTGGACGGCCGAGCGCCTGCGCCTGGATGCCGGCGGTACGGCCTTCCCGGTGTCGACTCTGACGACCGCTACCCTGCTGCCGGGGCGCCGGTTCGGATATGTGCCCAGGGGGCCGGTGGTCAGTCCCGAGGCGATGACCGCCGCGCTTGGCGCGGTGGCCGCCTGGGGTCGCGACCAGGGCCTGGCCTTTATCCGGGTCGAACCCGAACTGGAGGCCGGCTGGACGCCGCCAGGGGGCTGGCAGCGGGCGCCCGCGACCCAGCCGGAGCACACCTCGATTGTCGATATAGCCCGCCCGGACGACGAACTCATGGCGTCGTTCAAACCCAAGACGCGATACAACATCCGGCTTGCGGGCAAAAAGGGCGTGCATGTGTCGTTGAGCGAGGACATATCGGCGTTCGCCTCCCTATCCGCCGAGACGTCGTCCCGGCATGGGATCCAACTCGCGCCGGAGCGGTATTACCGCGAGCTGCACGCGCGGATGTCAGCGGATGGGATGTCGCGCATGTACCTCGCCAGCAGCGAAGGTCGCAATCTCGCAGGGATCATGGTGCTGCGGTTTGGCGGGCGGGCGACATACCTATTCGGGGCCTCGACACGAGAGGGGCGGGAGAAAATGCCCGCGTACCTGTTGCACTGGGTCGCCATGCGCGAGATGCGGGACGCCGGTGACCATCAGTACGACCTCTGGGGTGTGCCCCCGGAGGGCGACCCGGACCACCCCTACGCCAACCTCTGGCAGTTCAAGTCGGGATGGCAGGGGCGCATCGTCCACTACGCCGGTGCGTTCGACCTGCCCATCTCGAATTCGGCGTGGCGCGCCCATAATGCTCTATCGAAGTTGAGACACAGAGTACGGCGCATCAGGTCAGGGTTCGCATCACGTTGATCCCCCCTACCAAATGATCGATTCAACCCTGCTTGCCGAGATCATCTCCGGCGTTGACCAGGGCTATGTCCTGGTGGACGCGGCGGGGATGGTGACGGCGATGGGCAACCGAGCCGCCACCCTGCTGGGAATCATCGAGCCCACCTCCACGGTGGGCACGCCGGCAGTCACGGTGATCAATACGGTGGGTACGGAGATCAGCATTTTCAAAGGCGAGGGCTCGGCGCTGGCGCGCTGCCTGGCGACCGGGGAGGAGTGGCGCGGACCGGTCAGCGGGATCATGGTGCACACCGCGACGGGGACCCGGCCTCTGGAGATCACACTCCGCCGCCTCAACAACCCTACGGGCAGCGTGGTGGTTCTGCTGTCGGATGCGGGTCCGGTGCGGGAGGTGCTTGACGCCCACGATGCCCTGGTCAGCGTCACCAGCCACGAACTCAAGACGCCGATCACCGCGATCAAGGCGATGAGCGAGTTGATGGTCAGCTATGACCTTGGCGAGAACGAGCGCCGCGAGATGCTCAACGACATTTACCGCCAGGCGGAGCGCCTCGAGCTGTTGATCCGCGAGATCCTCGACGCCAGCCACATCGATACCGGCCGGGTTCCCCTCGAGCTCCGGCCCGTGGACGTGGCGCGCCTGGTCGAGGATGTGCTCCACGAGCTGGAGGCCCAGGTGGAGGGGCGCGAGGTGATCATCAACATCCCCGACCATCTGCCCCGGGTGACCGCCGACGAGGGCAAGCTGCGGCAGGTGCTCGTGAACCTGCTGACCAATGCGATAAAGTACTCGCCGGGTGGGGCGCCGGTGATGATCGAAGCGTCCCCTGCCTCGGACATGCTCCGGATCGCCGTCAGGGACCAGGGCATCGGCATCAAGGAATCAGACATGGCGCGGCTGTTCAAGAAATTTCAGCGCATCGCCGACCCGTCGACGCGTAAGGTTCCAGGAACCGGCCTCGGCCTCTACATCGTGAAGGGATTGATCGAGTTACAGGGTGGGCGAATCGACGTGACCAGTGAGTACGGCATGGGCAGCACCTTCGCTTTCACCATGCCCGTCGCGCTTCCCCCTGCGGAGTCATGAGCGGGGCCCGGCGCATCCTGATCGTCGAGGACGAGGCGGTTATCCGCAAGGCGATCCGACTGGCCTGCGAGAAGGAGGGCTACGAGGTCATCGAGGCGGAGAACGGCAGCGAAGGGATGCGCCAGGCGGAGGCCGGGCACCCCGACCTCATCCTGCTGGACCTGATGCTGCCCGATGTCTCCGGGTTTGACGTCTGCCGGGAGATCCGCAAGGGTGGATCCCGGCTGCCGATCATCATCCTGTCCGCGAAGACCGAGGAGATCGACATCGTCGTCGGCCTGGAGATCGGCGCCGACGACTACATCACCAAGCCTTTCCGGGCCCGCGAGCTGCTGGCCCGAATCGCCGCGCACCTACGCCGGGTGCGCCAGGACGAGCAGGGTCAGGACGGCAAGCTGGACTTCAAAGACCTCGCCATCAACCTCAACGAGCGCCGCGTCTTCCGCGATGCCCAGGAGGTCGAACTGACCCACACCGAGTTCGACCTGCTCGCGTTCCTGGCCACCAACGCGGGCAAGGTGCTCTCGCGGGAGAAGATCCTCAACCACGTGTGGGGATACGAATACCCCATCGAGACGCGGGTCATCGACGTCCACGTGCGCAACCTCCGGCGCAAGATCGAGGAGGACCCCGGTCGACCCTTCTTCATCCTGGCGGTGCCGGGTATCGGTTACCGGTTCACCTCGTCTGCCGGGACCGGCTGACCCCAGTTCGCACCCAGGTGCTCCGCCCCTACCGAATGCCGGCGCTGTACATGTCCTATGTGCTCCTGCTGTTGTGGGCCGATTCGCATACCGCGTCGATCAACCAGCAATACCTCCTCGGTGCCCTGACCTTCGCGGTGCTGCTCGCGGGGCTGCGCACCTCGGACTGGCATGAGCGCCGCATCGTCCTGGTCTGTGTCCTACTGGCCACGGCCCTGGAGGGATTCGCTTCCCTGTACTGGGGCGAGTATCGCTACCGCTTTGGCAACGTGCCCCTCTACGTGCCGCCGGGCCACGGGATGGTGTGCCTGTTTGCGCTGCGCGCCGCCCGCACCCCGCTACTGACGCGCTACGGCAAACCAATCGCCATGATCGTGCTGGCGATTGCCGGACTCTGGGCGCTGGCCGGACTCAGCATCATCCCCTGGTACCTGCATGGCCGCAGGGACACCGGCGGCGCACTGCTGTTCCCCATATTCGCAGCGTTTGTACTGCGGTCCAGGCGCTATCGCTACTTTGTCGGGATCTTCATCGCCACGACGGTCCTGGAACTCTTCGGCACGGGGTTTGGCAACTGGACCTGGGCGGTGAGCGCCCCCGTCGTGCGCTTCGGTGCCGGCAACCCGCCGTCGGTCATCGCCGGAGCGTACTGCGTCCTTGACGGGGCGGTGCTGCTGGTCGCGGCGCTACTGGCCCGGGTGTTCGGCCGGGTCTTTGAGGGCGAGCACCCCCTGCACGAAGTCCCCCTTCGAGGTGGAATAGGCCACCCGGTCGGCAAAGAAGCGGCGGGCCAGCTCGCGCTTTAGGTCCCAGTAGGTTCGGGCAACCACCGGGTCGCTCCGCAGCCTGTCCCGGAACACCAGGTGGTCCGCCTCCTCGGCGCTGCCGACCTGCGCGACGTGGAGGTGGAACAGCCGCGGACCCGTCGCGGGGAATCGAAAGAACGGGTACGTCGGGAACCGAGGGTCCGGTACGTACGCGTAACCCAACCCCTCCAGGGCCTGGACAAAACCTGAGGCGTCGGCGACGTCGGGGACCGAGACCTGGATGTCGATGATCGCCTTGGCCTTCAGCCCGGGCACCGCCGTGGAGCCGATGTGGTTCACGCGCACAGCCGTCGCGCCAAGAGCATCGCGCAGCCGCGTCTCCTCGGCCGCGAAGAGCTCGGGCCAGCGCTCATCGTAGTCCGCCAGGATCACCGCATCGGCCACCAGCGTGGGGGCGACCTCAGCCAGTTCGCGGTGGATGAAATGACGGTCGACCAGGCCGGGGTGCGGGATGGTCAACTCGTCGGTCTGAAGGACGCTGCCGTCGTACAGGAGGATGTCGATATCCAGCTCACGAGGTCCCCAGCGAACGCCATCGGGACGGCGCCCGGCCTCGGCTTCGATCGACTTAGCGGCGTGCAGCAGCTCAGTGGGTGTGAGATCGGTGTCTGCCTCCAGGACCTGGTTGAGGAAGTCGGGCTGTTCGACGCCACCAATGGGGGTGGTGACCTCCTCACTGGATGCCGCGACGACCCTGACGCCGCACTCCTCGAGGCGGCGCCGGGCGAACGCCAGTTGGGCGCCGCGGTCGCCAAGGTTGGACCCCAGGCCGAGGTAGACGCGGGTCAACGGCGGACCACCGCGTCGGACATCCGCGCCACCCGGGTCATCTGCAGCACGTCGTGCACCCGGACCATGTCGGCCCCAGCCGCGATACCCAGGGCCACCGTCGCCGCGGTGCCCTCGAGTCGTTCGGATACGTCGGTGCCCAACACCTGGCCGATGGTCGATTTGCGGGAGGTGCCGAGCAGGATGGAGAGTCCCAGGGAGCGGAGTTCCGAGAGCCTCGACAGGACCTCCAGGTTCTGGTCTGCCGTCTTGCCGAAGCCGATGCCGGGGTCGATCACCAGGCGGTCGCGCGGAACACCCGCCGCCTCGGCCACGGCCACGCCTCGCGCCAGGCTGACCGCGATGTCGGCCAGCAGGTCGTCGTAGGTGGTGCCGTCCTGGTTGTGCATCAGGAAGAGCGTGGCCCCGGAGCCGGCGGCCAGCTCGGCCAGGCGCGGCTCGCGCTGCAGCCCCCAGATGTCATTGATCGCGGCGGCGCCGGCCTCGATTGCCGCCACCGCCACCTCGTAGGTGAAGGTATCGATGCTCACGGGAATCCGCAGCCGCGCCACCACCTCGGGTAGCACCGCCATGACCCGCCGCATCTCCTCCTCGACCGGGACCGGCTGGTGCTGGGGTCGGGTCGACATGCCGCCGATGTCGATGATGTCGGCACCATCCGCTTCCATGCGCAGCGCCTGCTGCAGCGCCGCGGCCGGGTCGTCCTGCACGCCATCCCCTGAGAACGAGTCCGGGGTGAGGTTGAGGATGCCCATGACGTAGGTCCGCGCGCCCCATTCAAACTGCGCGCGCATCAGCCGTCCAACCTATCCACCGCCCCCGTATTCTCGCTCAGCCAGGATCCCCCGGATCGCGGCATCGCGGCTCAGCCGCATCGGCTAGCATCAAGCGACGATGCGGTTTTCAGAGCTTCTGGCGGACCTTTCTCTGCGCGGCCTATCGCCGAAACGGCTCACCCCGGCAGCGCTCGATCCGGAGATCACCGGCATCACGCAGGACTCCCGTGAGGTGCCTCCAGGCAGCCTCTTTGTGGCCATCAACGGAATGCGCACGGACGCCCACGACTTCATACCCCAGGTCGGCGCGTCGGCCGCCGCGGTCTTCGTGGAGCGCGAGGTTGCGCTGTCCGAGGGCGTCGCGGCGGCGCAGTTCAAGGACGGCCGGCTGGCCCTCGCCTATGCGGCCGCGGGCCTCCAGGGGCATCCCAGCGAGGAGATGACCACCATCGGAATCACCGGCACGGACGGGAAGAGCACGACCTCGGTCCTGACGGTCGAGGCGCTACTGGCGTGCGGCGTACCCGCCGGCGGGATGAACAGCCTCGACTTCCGGGTGCTCGACCGTATCGAGCAGAACGACAGCTACATGACCACCCTGGAATCGCCTGTCATCCAGGCCCACCTGCGCGACCTGGTCGACGCCGGGGTCAAGACGGCGGTGCTCGAAGTCACCTCGCACGGCCTCGCCCTTCGCCGCGTGGACGCCATCGCCTTTGACGTCGCGGCCTACACCAACCTGACCCATGAGCACCTCGACTTCCACGGCACCATCGATGCCTACCGCGAGGCCAAGCTCCAGCTGGCGGAGCTGGCGCGTCAGTCTCCACGCAAGTCCGGCGTCCCCAAGGCCATCGTCTACAACGCGGACGAGCCCGCGTGGGCTTCGCTGGCCTCGGCGCCGACCGACCGGCGCGTGACCTACGGCCTGGAGCAGCCGGCGGACGTCTTCGGTCTGAACGTCCGGGCGCGCATCGATGGGATCGGGTTCACGGCTCTCACCAGGGATGGGGAGGTGAATGTCAGCCTGCCCATCACCGGCCGCTTCAACGTGTACAACGCGCTGTGCGCGCTGGCGATCTGCAGGTCACTGGGCCTGCCGCTGGACCGCGCCGCGGCAGGGTTGGCCAAGGCCCGCGGATTGCGCGGCAGGATGCAGGTCCTCAACGCCGGCCAGCCCTTCGCCATCGTCATCGACTTCGCGCACACGCCGGACGGCCTGGAGAAGGTGCTGGGCGAGCTTCGCCCGCTGACCCGAGGGCGGCTTTTAACGGTGTTCGGTGCGCCGGGCGACCGCGACGCCAGCAAACGACCGCTGATGGGTGAGGCGGTGGGCAGGCTGGCTGACGAGTTCGTCATCACCACCGACGATCCCCGCCACGAAAGCGTCGAGGAGATCAGCGCGGCGATCGCCGCTGGCGCCGACAAGGCCGGCCGGCGCCTGGGAGAGGACTACCGGGTGATCATCGACCGCCGGCTCGCCATCCGCGAGGTGCTGGCGAGGGCGCGCCCCGGCGACACCGTCCTGCTGGCGGGCAAGGGCCACGAGGACCGCATGCTCATTGGGGGTGAGACCCTCCCCTGGGACGAGGCCGCGGAGGCGCGCGCAGCCCTATCCGAACTGGGAGTTCCCGGCTGAGGCGCGTCCTGGCCGCCATCGCGTGCCTCGCTGCGCTGGCCGGGTGCAGCGGTGCCCCCACCCTCCCCCTCATCGGCCACTCCACGCCCAAACAACTCACCGCGCTGCCCGCCTCCAGGGACCTGAAGGGCAGCATCTTCTTCGCCCAGGACGGCAGGATATGGCGCCTGCGCGGCGGCGGCCTCACGCCGGTCAGCCCGCCGGGCGCCCGATATGCCTACCCGGCGGTCACCGCCGACGGCACCACGACTGCCGCGGCGCTGGTCACCAGCGGCCAGTCGGTGATCACCTTCGGCGGCCCGGACTTCTCCAACCTGCAGCCCTCCAAGCCCCTGGCCCGCGACGCCCACCTCAGCGGATCGATCGATATCAAGCCGGCGTTCTCGCCCAATGGCAACCGGGTGGCGATCATGTCCGACCGCTCCAAGCGCAACACCGACGAGGCGATCTGGGAGGGGGCGTTGAGCGGCGGTTTGCGCCAGGTCTCGTCGCCACCCGACGCCAGCGGAGGTGACGACGCCCCGCAGTACCTCGCTGACGGAAGCGCGCTGGTCTTCGTGGCGTGGCGGGGAGCGCATTCCCGCCTCGACTCGGTGACCGTGCCATCCCACTTGGCAAAAACGGTCGTTGCCGCGGGCACCGACCACGACATCCTGGACCCCGCCCCCGGTCCCGCCGACCAACTGGCGTTCACCCAGCGCCAGGGAGAGGCCGAGAACATCTTCGTCGGGCCGGGCGACGCGGCCGGCGCCCGGCCTCTGACGACCTTCAACGACTGCCGCCAGCCTGCCTGGTCGGCCGACGGCAAGAACCTGCTCTTCATCTCTCCCCACGCCGGCACCTTTGACCTCTGGATGGTGCCCGTGGAGGGAGGGAGCCCCCAGCAGCTCACCGCGGGCGCAGACCTCGACGCCAATTCGCGCCCCGCCTGGATCGCCACCTGAGCCGAGCCCGGACGGTACGAGTTATCGCGGCGGCGCTGCTGGCGGCTCTCACCACGGCCTGCGGTGGGTCCGCTCCCAGGGTCGCCGCGAGCCCGCCGGTCAGCCCCGCAGAGGCATTTGACGGTGCCGTCGCCAGGAGCCGGGCACGAATCGATCTCTCGGTGTCCGACGCCCAGGGCACCCTGGCGCAGTACCAGGCCGGGCAGCTGGCGTCGAACCTGTTTCTCCAGCGGCTCCAGGCCGACTACGCTCAGATCGCGCTGACCGACCAGGGCTTCATCACCGAGCTGGGAACGATCCCCTTCCCCGCCGCGACCCACGCAGACCTCGCCACCCTGGTCGCAGCGGTGCAGCGCCACCGCAATGCCTGCCAGGCGGTGAGTTCGGTTGGGCTGCCCGACCTGGGCGCCGCCATCCAGCGGGCCGCCGACTCCAACGGCGACGAGAGCGCGGCGGTGGAGCTGGTGCGCTCCGACCTGGCCCCCGCGGCCACGCCGCAGCCCTCCAGTGCGACGCCTGGCCCCAGCCCATCCTGACGCGCTGGTTAGAGGGGTTTCTTGGCCGGGACCCCCACGCGGCGGGGGAAGCTCTCGGGGGTCGGCCGGCCCTTGCCCACCACCACCACCCCGCCGACCACCCTGCGCATCCTGCCACCCAGCTGCCCCAGGGCGCGGCCCGCGGCGCGCCAGTCTTCACCGCGCGCCTGGGCCAGGAGCACCCCGCCTACGCGAAGCAATGGCATGCAGTACTCGGCCGCCACCGGCGCCTTGGCGGCCGCCCGAGTGACCACCACGTCATAGGAGGCGCGGTGGCCGGCGTCGCGACCCAGCTCCTCGGCACGCCGCGCTTCCACGACCACGCCCTCCAGCTGCAGCACCTCGACCGCCTCCCGGAGAAAGCCGGCCTTCTTCTGGTCGGACTCCACCAGCGTCATCCGCAGCCCGGGCAGGGCGATCTTCAGGGGGATCCCCGGTAGCCCTCCGCCGCTACCCACGTCGGCCACGCGCTCCTCCCCGCCCCAGTCGTGCGCGTCAAGCAAGAGCATCGACTCCAGCACCAGCTTCTCCCAAGCCTGGGTGGGGTCCCGCACGGCGGTTAGATTGATATCACGGTTGCGTGCGAGCAGGAGGTCGAGGTATCGCCGGAGGTGCGCCTCAAGCGCGTCGGGCTCGGGCCGCTGTGCGGTGGTCAGTAGCCGAGGATGAAGAGCTTGGACGCCCAGTTGACCGCCAGCAGGCCCATCAGCACCACCGTCAGGATGCGGACCGTGCGGAGGTCCATATTGAGGTGCAACCGGCGCCCGGTGATGACCGCCCAGGTGGAGTAGACGACGGCAGCCAGCAGGGCCAGGAACATCAGCGGCCCGATCGGGAACACGTGCACCGCCGCCGCGAGGTTGCCGTGGGCCATGGCGGCGAAGCTGCGGGTCGCGCCGCACATCGGGCACGGCAGCCCGGTCGCCAGGTGAAAGATGCACGGCGGGACCGGGTTGACCCCTCGCGCCCACAACCCGGGGAGGACCCAGGCCGTGGTCAGCACCCCCACGCCGACCACCGCCACCCCGGGCTCAACGCCCTCGAGGCGCCGCGCGGGTGACGAACTGATTGCGAGCATGTCTGCAGCATACGACGCCGGCGCCGGCCAGCCTGGCGAGGCCTGCTGCTGGGTAAAATCCGCCGTGCTCTTCCCGGATACCTACAGCGTCAATGCCGCCGGCCGGATGTCCGTCGGAGGCTGCGACCTGAGTGACCTGGCCCAGGAGTACGGGACCCCGCTCTACGTCTACGACGAGGCGACGCTCCGGGGGCGGATTGCAGAGTTCCGCGACACGCTGAAATCCACCTACCCGGGGGAGAGCCTGCTGCTCTATGCCGGCAAGGCGTTCCTGACCAAGCAGGTGGCCAAGTTGGTGGCCGAGGAAGGCGCCGGCCTGGACCTCGTCTCCGGCGGGGAGCTCTACCTGGCGAAGCAAGCCGGCTTCCCGATGGAGCGCGTCTTCTTCCCCGGCAACAACAAGTCCCTGGAGGAGGTCGAGATGGCCGCCGAGTACGGGATCGGAGCGCTGGTGGTCGATTCGCTGACGGAGATCGAGATGCTGTCGTCGATGGATCCCGGCCGCGGCCTGCGGTGCACCCTCAGGGTCAGCCCCGGGATCCAGCCTGACACCCATTCCTTCATCTCCACCGGCCAGCTGGACTCCAAGTTCGGGTTCCCCGTGGAGACCGGCCAGGCGCTGGAGACCCTGAGGCGTCTGATGGCCGTCCCGGCGGCGGTGGTCACCGGGGTGCACGCGCATATCGGCAGCCAGATCTTCGACCTCTCCAGCTACCCGGCCGCGGCCGAGCGGGTGCTGGACTTCCTGGTGCAGGCACGCGATCAACTGGGCTTCACGGCGCGGGAACTCAGCATGGGGGGTGGCCTGGGTATCGCCTATACCAGCGACCAGCAGCCTCCCCGGCCGTCAGACTTCGTGCACGTTGTCGCCGATGCGGTCAACGAGGGAGCCAGCCAGAGAGGCCTGCGACTACCCCGTTTGTTGATCGAGCCCGGGCGGTCGATCGCCGGGCCGGCGGCCGTTGCGGTGTACACGGTCGGCGCGATCAAGGAGATCGCCGGCGTCCGCACCTACGTGTCGGTTGACGGGGGCATGGGCGACAACATCCGGCCCAAGCTCTATGGGTCCCGCTATGAGGCGTACAAGGTGGACGCGCCGGACGCCGAGAGGACCACCACCGTAACCATTGCCGGTCGCTACTGCGAGTCGACCGACATCCTGATCAAAGACGCTGAGATGCCACCGCTGGCGACCGGGGACCTGCTGGCCCTGCCGGCCAACGGCGCGTACTCCCTGGCCATGGCCAGCAATTACAACTACAACACCAGGCCTGCGGTGGTGATGGTCCGCGACGGCCGGGCGCGCCTCATCCGGCGCCGCGAAACCTACGACGACCTCCTGCTGACCGAGGTCTCAGACCTGTAGTCCCGGCCCTTAAGTAGGAAGGGCCGGTCCGAAGACCGGCCCTTCCCGCGGGGGGGAGGGGGCTGGGAAGGTAATTGCGGGGCGGCTACGCGGCCTCGGCGGGAACCAGGTCAACGCGCATCTTCTGCAGGCCGATTCGCATCCGGCCCTTGACGGTTCCCAGCGGAACCGACATCCGCTCCGCAATCTCGACGTGGGTGAGGCCACTGAAGTAGGCCAGCTCGATCGTGGTTCGCTGCTCGCTGGGTAGCCGCTGCAGGGACGCGCGCACGGTGTCGCGGTCGAGGCCGGTCACGACTTCGGCCCAGACATCTGTCTCGGCATGCAGCCAGGTCATCGAGTCGAGGTCTGCGGCGGCACTGGTGGGCCGGGCGCGGTCGGAGCGGATGCGGTCGATGGCGCGGTTGCGCACCACCGTCAACAACCAGGTCCGGACCGACCCGCGGCGGCTGTCAAACGTCCCAGCCTGACGCCAAACGCTGAGAAAGGATTCCTGAACCACGTCCTCGGCCACCGAGGGATCACCGACCACCCGCAGTGCGACCGAGTAGGCAAGCCCCGTGTGGTCCTCCACCAGGGCCTCGAACCACCGCGAGTCGGAGGCCAAATGGACAACCGGAGCCGCGGCACCCGCAGCATCTACGGCGGGGACTCCGGCGGGACTGATTTGGATCATGCCTGGAGCGTAGGTTGCGCCCGGGGCCAGGGCATGCGGCAACCGCCTACACTTAGACAAAACCTTGGACAAGAAGCAGCCATCGCGCCTCACCCGGATGCCGGTTCCCGCCACCGTGGAGGCCCTCCTCGAGGGCGACTACCCACGCGCCATGGACCTCGCGCTGGCGGCCAGGGAGCGTGCCGGGAGCCGGGTGGCGGTCTTCGTCGACCTGCTTCAGCCGGCACAGTACGAGATCGGGGATCGCTGGTACCGCGGCGAGATCAAGGTGGAGGACGAGCACCGCGCCACCGCCGTGGCACAGCGGGTGACCGAGAGCTTGCCGCCCACCCCGAGCGCCAACCCGGTCCCGCGTACGGCGCGTTGCCTGATGGCCGCGATGGGCGACGAACAGCACGTGCTCGGGCTGCGCCAGCTGGAGCTCGCCTTCATGGACGATGGCTGGCCTGTGGTGCGGATTGGCCCCCGGGCGCAGGTCGACGTGTTGGCCGACGAGGTGCGCGGCACGGACCCCAGCCTGGTGTGCATCTCGGCTGGATACCTGTCTTCGACAACCCCGGTGCGCAGAGCGATCGCCGCGGTGAAGGAGCTGCGTATCCCGGTATTGGTGGGGGGCTCGGCATTCAACCGCTCTCCCCTTCTGTGGCGTGACCTCGGCGCGGACCACCATGGCGCCGACGCCCGCGTGGCCCTGGTCCTGGCCCGCCGGCTGCTGCGGTAGTGCAGGACGAGCGACCTTGACGGAAACCTTCTCCATTGGCGAAGCGGCCTCGATGGTGGGGCTGACGGCGCACACCATCCGGGCCTGGGAGCGGCGCTTCGCGGCAGTCAACCCGAGCCGCAGCGAGTTCGGCCAGCGCCGCTACAGCATCGAGGACGTCGAGACCCTCAAGCGCGTCAAGGACCTTGCCAGCTCCCGCGGGATGTCATTGCGGGTGGCGGTGGCGGAGGCGCTCGGCGACCTACCCGAACTGGCCGGGCTGGGGTTTGACGTCAGCGTCGGTGCCGCGCCGCACGAGACCGATGACGAGAGCCCCTGGCGCGTGGTCGCGGACCTCGATCCACGTTTGCTGATGATCCTTGATGGCCGCGGGCAGGTCTTCGACGCCAACGTCGCCTTCGCCCGCTTCACCGGCCGGCTGCGGTTCGAGCTTGCCGGGCGCAAGTTCACCGAGATGGTCGATCCCTACGACCGCGCCAAGGCGGTGGCCATCTATCGCGGCACACCAAAGCGGCGTGAGGGGTGGGAGCTGAACCTGCGGACGCCGGCATCAAGGGCGATCTTCAGCTTTGATTGCGTCCCGTTCATGTACCGCGCCGAGTGGCTGATCGCCTGCGCGGGGCGGCACGTCGGTTAGCCCCGCCCACAACCGACCATCACCTAGAGTGGCTATCAGCCTCGGCGAGGGGCGCCGTGTGGAGGAACCAATTTGGAGCTGACCCGGAACCTGTGGCGGCGCAAGCTGCGCAGCATCCTGACCATCACCGGGATCTTCATGGGCATTGTCGCGCTTGTCACCATGGGTGGACTGGCCGAGCACTTCAACGCCCTCCTCGATGGCGGGGTTACATATTTCGGCAGCAATATCCAGGTTTCGCAGAGCAGCAACGGCGGTTTCGGTGGCGGGATCATGCAGCTCTCAACGCGCGACGAGCTGGCCAAGGTCGACGGGGTGGCCGCGGTCACGCCCACCGTCAGCGTCCAGGCCAAACCGGGGGAGATTGGCGGTGGTTTCACCAACGATGTCATCACCGCCTCGGACCCCAATGCCGCCAGGTACTCCAAGTTCAAGACCACGATCGCCAACGGGCGCAACATCTCCACGGACTCTCGCGGTGAGGTCGTGTTGGGCAGCACAATCGCCACCGAGTTCAAGAAGGGCGTGGGCGACACGATCGATCTTCCCAAGAAGCCGGCTGACGCCAAGCCCGAATTCATCAGCCACAGTTTCAAGGTCGTCGGCGTGCTGCAGAAGACGCTGACCGCGCCGGATGACTTCGCCATCGTGAGCCTCCATGACGCCCAGACGGTGAACGGCGACCAGCTTCCCCCGGCCATCAAGAGCGCCATCGATCCCTACCAGGTTGCCGACGGCATGGTGGTCTACGGCAAGCCGGGGGTGAACCTGGACAACCTGGCCGACAAGATCAACAGGGAGGTGTCCGGCGTGAAGGCCCTCAAGCCGAGCACGCTGGTCACCGCGTTCAAGAACTTCGGGGCCACCTTCACAGCGATCACCACCGTCGCCGCCCTGCTGGCGCTGGTGATCGGGGGCCTGTCGGTGGTGAACACGATGCTGATGTCGGTCACCGAGCGCGTCAGGGAGATCGGCCTGAAGAAGGCGGTGGGCGCCCGAACCGGGCACATCATGCGCGAATTCCTCAGCGAATCAACGGTCATCGGCGCCCTCGGCGGGGCGCTCGGCCTGGGGGTCGGCGCGGTGCTGGTCGTCGTGCTCAACAACGCGTTCGGCGGGGCGAGCGGGATATTCCTTCTCACTCCCCGGCTGGCGATCGGCGCATTTGCATTCTCTGTGGGGCTGGGGGCGCTCGCCGGACTCCTGCCCGCCTTCCGCGCCGCCCGCATGGACCCTGTGATCGCCCTGCGGTCCGTTGGCTGACATGGAAGGAGATCACCAGATGCCCGCGATTGAATTGGTTGACGTTCGCAAGTACTACGGCAAGGGAGAGACCACCGTAAAAGCGGTCGACGGGGTGAGTGTGACCGTCGAGAAGGGCGAGTTCATCTCAATAGTCGGACGCTCCGGAAGCGGTAAGACGACTCTGCTTGACAGCATCGGGCTGCTGATGCGCCCCACGACGGGGACCATCCGTATCGACGGCGAGGACACCACGAAGATGAAGGACAACCAGCGGGCCAGCTACCGGGCGCACAAATTGGGCTTCATCTTCCAGGACTTCAACCTGCTCGACACGCTGAGTGCCGTCGAGAACGTGCTGCTGCCGGTGCGGTATTCGGGAGCCGACAGGAAACAGGCACGCGAGCGGGCCCTGCAGCTCCTGGACGATGTCGGTCTTGCCGACCGTGCCAACCACCGTCCGACGCAGATGTCCGGCGGTGAGAAGCAGCGCGTGTCGATCGCCAGGTCCCTGATCAACGGTCCAGCAATCGTCCTTGGAGATGAGCCGACCGGAAACCTGGACACCGACACCGCCCAGAATTTGGTGGCCCTGATGCGCCGTGCCAACACCGATTACAACATCACGTTCGTGGTTGTTACCCACGACATGGAACTGGCGTCGCACACCGACCGCATCCTGCGCATCAAGGACGGCCGCCTGGTCTCCGACGAGCGCGTCACCCCCAGCTCGCCCGTGACCCCGGCGCAGCTGGCCGAACCAGTCTCGGCTCGCTAAGCAAACGGCGACACGATACGGGCGGAGTCGCGCATAGCGACACCCACCCGTGCCGGGTCAGCTCTACGCGGGAGTGCCGGCCACGAAGTTCTTGAGGTGGGAACCGTCAACCAGCTCGAGCCCGCGCTCTGCCGCAAAGGTCCGGGCACTGGCGCTGAAGTGTCCACTGGTGAACATCACTGCGTGGTGAGCGCCGGCGCCCGAGGCGTAGCCGGCCAGCTCGTGGACTGCCTTGTCGGGCACCTCCCAGACCTGCCAGTGGCGGCAGCCGAGGAAGACCTTCTCGCTCCCCTTCTGGAGCACCATGTCGGCAGGGGCGTCGTTGCCGGCCACTGCCGCAACGGTGTAGCCGCGGCGCTGGAAGGTCGAACGCAGGAGGGTCTGGACCTGGGACCAGGTGAGGGTGCTGGCGCGGTCGAGGTTGAGCTTCTCTGCGGTTGTCGGGACGAGGCCGAGCCTCTCAAGAAATCGGTTCATGTCTTCGACACTAGGAGGCGGGACCGGCAATTGCGACCGATTTACCACCTCTTCACAAGTCTGTTTATCTTCCCAACCGGGCCGCACGCCACAAAATCGCCACACCCGCGCCCTACGATGACCTTCCCTGGGACCCAGGATGCACACCTATGAACACCGTGATCGACATCAACCAACCCGCGCTCACGATCAGGCATGTCCTGGGGGTGGTCAGGCGTCCGCGAACCTACGCCGCGCTCCTCTACCTCCTGCTGGGCGCCCCCCTGGCAATGCTGTACACGGTGGTCCTGTTCGGAGGTTTCAGTATTGGTTTGCTGACCGCACCGATCGTCATCGGGATCCCCGTCCTGATGATCACGGCTGCGCTGTCGTGTGGGCGGCGTTGTTCGAGCGCCAGCTTGCCATCCAGCTGTTGGGGGTGCAAATACCGGCAATGGCCCGCCCGCCGCTGCCGGGCGCGTCAAACTGGACGAGGATCAAGGCTCACCTGTCCTGGCCCGCAACGTGGCGCAGCCTGGGCTACCTGGTGGTCCGCGTCCCGGCAGGGTTCCTCGCCGGAATCGGGGTCTTGTTTGCCATCGTCCTCGGGTTGGCGATGCTGACCACCCCTCTGGCCTACCTCGCGGGCATCGGCGGCGGCACTGAGCGGCGCCTCATGGGGATGTCGGTTGCCGGCGGCTTCAATGCCGGAGACATGCTCCTGTCGCTGTCCTGGGGTCTTAGCGGCGCGGCCCTCATCATCGTGGTCCTGCACGTGTGCAATGGCCTGGATCCGTCTCGACACCGCGGCCCGCACCGCCCAGGTTGGTGGTGTGCCAGTGGAGTTGACGCGCCGGGAATACGACATCCTGGCACTGCCGGCAACAAATCCCGGCCGTGCGTTCAGCCGCGCCTTTTTGGTCGAGCGTCTCTGGGGTGAGGCCTACGACGGCTACGAGCGAAATGTCGACACCCACGTGAAACGGCTGCGGCAGAAGCTGGGGGATGCCGGGGCCGCGATCGACACGGTCTGGGGAATCGGTTACCGCTTCTCGATTGAGATCCCGGGCTGAGGCCGGATCACAGCCTCAGCCCGGAGGGTAACTAGGCCCGGATTGACTCGTGCTTGATCAGACGGGTGATGGCCACCAGGATGAGCGCGCCGATGAACGCAACGACGAACTCGAAGATCAGACCTCCGCCGGCATGGTTGGTGACCAGGCTGACGAGGAAGCCACCGAGGAATCCGCCGACGATGCCCAGCAGGACGTCAACGAGGACGCCGTAGCCGTGGCCGCTCATGACCTTGCCGGCGGCGAGGCCGGCCAGGCCACCGATGATCAGGTAGATGATGAAGTTCAGCATATAAGTTTCCTCCACTAAAAGCTGATGCTTAATATGACAGCCTTGCTATCAGCCTCTAGATTAGCATGAGGCGAAGCAAATTCATCGCCTAATGGTGAGAATGGCTCAGGCGGAGCGCAGAAGGAAGTTGTACAGCTGCTCCACCAGGCGCACCAGCCAGAGCCGTACGCGGACGACGCGCGGGGGTTTGCGGGCTGGGTTGGGGTCTTTCATTGCACAAGTATCCGTGCCCAAGTACCCCAGTTGCCTTCGTCACCTGCACTACAAAGTATCACTATGTAGGCGCGGGATCCCGGCTAGGCCGCCCCGGCGTGTTGCCGCAGGGCGGCGACGCTCTCGCAGATGATTTCGAGGGCAGTGTCCACCTCGGCGATGGTCGTGTTTCTGCCGACCGTCAGTCGCAGGCTCCCCAGTGCCTCCCTGGGGGCGATGCCCATCGCCAGAAGGACATGCGATGGCTCAAGGGAGCCGGATGTGCATGCCGAACCACTGGACGCGTAGACCCCGGCGCGGTCCAGCCGCATCAGGAGAGCGTCGCCCTCAACCCCGGGGATGAGAAAGCTGGCGTGGTGGGGCAGACGCTCGGTCGGGTGACCGGTGAGCTCGGTACCACCGATGCGTTCCAGCATTCCGGTTATGAGGCGATCCCGAGCCGCGGTCATCGCGGCCACGTCGTGATCTCGATTCTCCGTCGCCAGCTCAATGGCCGCCGCCAGACCCGCGATCCCCGCAACGTTCTCGGTGCCGGCGCGGCGATTCCGCTCGTGGCCGCCTCCGGTGATCAGCGGTTGGATGCGGGTCCCCATCCGCACGTACAGGACCCCGACGCCCTTGGGTCCGCTGATCTTGTGCGCCGAGATGGTGAGGAGGTCAACCCCCAGGTCGTCGACCCTCACCGGGACCTTGCAGAATGCCTGCACGGCGTCGGTGTGGAAGTACGCACTGCTGTGCTCGTGGGTCAGGGCCGACAGCTCCCTCACGGGCTGGATGGTCCCCACCTCGTTGTTGCCGGTCATCACCGACACCAGCAGGGTGTCGGGCCGCAGCGCCGCGCGCAGTTGTTCGGGGTCCACGCGTCCGCAGGCGTCCACCGGGAGGTAGGTGACCTCCAGGCCCTGCCGCTCGAGGTCCTGGCAGGTGTGCAGTACCGCGTGGTGCTCGACCTGGCTGCAGATGACGTGGTTACCGCGGTCACGGTTGCGCAGCACCACGCCCCGGATCGCCAGGTTGTCAGACTCGGAACCCCCGGAGGTGAAGATCAGCTCGCGCGACTGACAGCCCAGCGCCGCCGCCACGATGTCGCGCGCACTGTCGATCCTCGCCCGCGCCTCCCGTCCCGGGCCATAGACGGAGGAGGGATTGCCGAAATGGTCACGCAGGAAGGGGATCATCGCGTCCAGCACGGCGGGGTCAACCGGGGTCGTGGCGGCGTGGTCGAGGTAGATCAAGCCGGTCCCTGACGGAGTATCAACGGGCGCCCTCAGGCGCTAGTTGGCGTCCGGGTCGGATGAGCGCAGCAGGTCCTTGAAGTTGCCCTTGAAGTCGCGCAGCAGATCGTGTACGTCGAGGACCTCGTCGTGGCTGATCGGCGATGACTCCACCCCGGCCATCTGAGCCGGCGCCTCGACGCTCTCCTCGACATCCTCGCCCTTGTACTGCACCGCCAGGACGACGATGAACGTGACGTGGCACCTGGCACAGGTGACTTCGACCGTCAGGTGCGACTCGGCCTGCTTCAACATCCGCACCTCGCAACTCTCGAGGTTGCGGGCGCAGGCGGGGCAGTTGTAGTACCGGGCCCTCTCTTTGATGAAGGCGATGATGTTCATCGGACCGACCGATTATAGGTCTGACAGCCGTCCCGGACCGCGGCCCTCGATCTCCAGGAGGCGCTCCTTGCGGTATATCCCGCCGGTGTAGCCACCGAAGCCACCACCCGTCCGCAGCACCCGGTGGCAGGGAATGATGATCGGGATGGGGTTCGCCCCCAGAGCATTGCCCGTCGCGCGGCTGGCCCGCGGGTTGCCCGCCTCGGTGGCCACCAATTGGTACGTTGAAACCTGCCCGAACGGGATGGCGACGGTCGCCTCAAGCACGCGTCGACCGAAGCCCCGGATCAGCGACCAGTCGAGGGCAACGTCGAACGCCTGGCGGCGGCCGTTGAAGTACTCATCCAGCTGCCTCCGCACCCCATCCGTCGCCTCCGGCCGGCGCAGGATCCGGGGGCTCAGATCGCGGGCCAGGTTCTCCAGGGCGTCCGCGTTGGAATCCGTGTACGAGATGCGCACCAGGCCGCGGTCGGTCACCGCCAGGCCGAGCCGGCCCACGGGCGAGTCGACCTCCCCGTAGCTGATGTCCACCAGCCCCTCCGCGGCGGCGCGCGCGGCCACGTTGTCGACGATCGCCGCGGGGGCTGACGGCAGGGCGCGCCCGGCCTCGCGGATGTCACTCAGTTTCATGTCTGTCCTCCCTCGGCGACATACACCAGCCGCAGCTTGCCCAACGCGTCACGCGTGTTCTGCCTGACGGAGGCGTCGCTGCCACCCGCCAGGGTCGCGGTCTCGGCGCTGGTCAGGCCAATCGCATATCTGTAGGTGATGGCCAGCCGCTGCTTCTCGGGCAGCCTGCTCACGGCCTCCCACAGGTCCGCGGTGGCCTCCCCGTTGCCCGGGGCGGCGAGCCAGGGCTCGTGGTCCTCCAGGGGTGCGGCGGGTCGGCGGGCGCGGATCAGGTCGAGTGCCTTTCGCCGCGCGATGGTGTGCAGCCAGGACCGTAGGTTGGAGTCCCCACGCAGCGTGGGGTAGGCGCGAAGCGCGCTGATGAAGGTGTTCTGGAAGCAATCGTCGGCATCGGGCCTCCCCACCATGGCGACCAACAGGCGATAGATGTCGTCCTTATGGTTGTCGATCAAATCCTGGAACGGCGGCAGGCTCATACCTATATTTAACGGCCGTGGAGGCGGCAGCGTGAGGTCCGCGTGGCCCGGATACGATCTCTCTGTGCGAGAAGTGTTGGAGAGATTGCTGGCCGGCGAGTTCACCGTCGAGGAGGCGCTGCGGGCGCTGGACGCCCATCACGTAGACATCGCCGGCGACCTGGCGCGCCTGGATCCTGATCGGCTGCGCAGGAAGGGCGTTCCCGAGGTCATCTACTCCCCCGGCAAGGCGCCTGAGGTGACCGTCGAGCTTGCCGCCCGGATGTTCGATGCCGCCGGGCAGGTGCTCATCTCGCGGGTGGAACCCGCAACTGACGTGCTTTTACGTGACCTCGCCGCGACACGCGGTGCCACGTATCGGGCGTACGGTGGCAGCCGTCGCCTGGTCGCCCGGGATGGCGACAATGCGACCGACCATTCGCCCCCCGGTGGCGTCGGCATTCTCGCCGCCGGCACGTCGGACATCGACGTCGCCGAAGAGGCGCGGATGGTGGTCGACGCGATGGGGATCGCTTGCCAGCATGCCTATGACGTGGGTGCATCGGCGCTGCACCGCCTGGAGACGCCCCTCAAGCGGATGCTCGCGTCCGGTGTTGACGCCGTCGTGGTGGTCGCCGGGATGGAGGCGGCGCTGCCGACAGTGGTGGCCGGACTGGTGTCGGTACCGGTGGTCGCGGTCCCGGTCTCGACCGGCTACGGCGCGGGCGGCCGGGGCCTCGCTGCGCTGCTGTCGATGCTGCAGTCCTGTTCGCCCGGGGTGAGCGTGGTGAACATCGACAACGGCATCGGCGCTGGGGCCTGCGCCGGGCTGATCGCCGCCCGCGTGAGGGCGGCGCGTGCGGAGCCGGGCAGAGTGCCCGGTTCGGTGCCGAGCTGAACTCAGTGCGCCCGGCACTCGGGCTGCACCTGAGCACCGACAGGGGCTTTCCGGCTGCCGTCGATTCCGCCCGGGAGCTGCAGGTGGAAGCGGTGCAGATATTCACCTGCAACCCCTCGTCCTGGCGCTCCCCGATGCCCGACCCGCGCGCCGCCCGCGCCTTCACCGACGCGCTCCGCGAGGAGGGTGTCCAGGTGATCGTGAGCCATGCCAACTACCTGATCAACCTCGCGGGCTCAGAGCAGCCGCTCTACTCCAAGTCGTGCGCGGCGCTCACCGAGGACCTGGCGCGCGGCGCGGCCTACGGGCTCGACCACTGCATCGTGCACATCGGCAGCCACAAGGGCTCGGGCCTGGACGGCGGCTACCAGCAGATCGTCGCCGCGGTGGAGGACACGCTGAGCGCCGTACCCGCAGACGGCTCGCCACGTTTGCTGCTGGAGAACTCCGCGGGCACCGGCAACAACGTGGGGGGCGACTTCAGGGAACTGGCTGAGTTGATGAACCGCCTCGAGCATCGCTCGAACCGCGTCGGGCTGTGCTTTGACACCGCCCACGCGCACAGCGCCGGAAACGACATGACCGGCTCGGAGATGGCGGGTGACACGCTGGCGGACCTCGACCAGACCGTGGGCCTTGACCACGTCTTCGTCATCCACGCCAACGACACCCAGGTTCCCGCGGGCGGCAGGGCGGACCGCCACTGGCACATCGGCGAGGGCCTGCTTGGCGACGATGCTTTTGCCTACCTCCTGCATCACCCCGTCACCGGCAGACTGCCGTTCATCCTTGAGACGCCCGGCGACGAGGCGGTCGAAGGTCGCCGCAACCTCGAGCGGCTGAAGTCGCTCCGATGACCATCAGCGCCGGCAAGCGGATCACCACGGTGCTGTTCGATTACGGCCATACGCTGATGGACTTCACCCGCCCCGAGGAACTTCTGCTCGAGGCCTATCACCGGATCAACAAGCGCCTGGAGGAGGAGCTGGAGGCCGAGGTGCCGGCGGCGGCGGAATTGCTGGTGTCGGTCTCCGAGCGGGTTGACGACGAGATCGGCAAGAGCTACATGGGTGGCGCGGAGCAGGAGGTGGACATCGCCATGCTCTATGAGCGGGCACTTTCGTCGATTGGCCTGCACCTCACCCCAGAGACGGTGACCTGGATTGTGGAACACGAACAGGACGCCTGGCTGAACGGCATCGCCGCCAGCCCGCATGCGATCCCGGTGCTCGACGAGCTGAAGAACCGTGGCCTGCGCCTTGGCATCGTCTCCAACGCCGCCTTCCCGCCGCAATCGATGCGCAACCAGCTGGAGTCACTCGACCTCTCGCCGTATTTCGCGGCCACCGTTTACAGCTCCGAGATCGGCGTCCGCAAGCCGAACCGGGCTATCTACGAAGCGTGCGTGGAGCGGCTCGGCGGGGATGACGGTGGCGGTGTGATCTTCGTTGGCGACCGCCTGCGGGAGGACGTCATGGGTCCTCGGAAGCTTGGGTTCGACGCCGTGCTGACACACGAGTTTCGCCAGGAGGACCCGGCGCGCTGGGGCATGACGGTGCCGGTGATCACCTCACTTGACCAGCTGCCAGGCCTCATCGACGCTTAACCCTTTGTCGACAGGATGGTGGGCATGTCCAGGCTGACCATTGGGATCATCGCCGGGGCGGCGGCGGTACTCGTGGTGGCGGCCGCGGGGATCGCCTACCTGACCCAGCCGCACCAGGCGGCACCGCGCTTCACGATCAGCGCTTCGCCCGCGCCGGCTTCGTCGGCGTCACCAGGTGCAATGGCCGGAACCTGGGTGGTGGACGCCGGGTCGCAGGCTGGTTACCGGGTCAAGGAGCGCTTTGTCGACCAGCCGGCGGATACCGAGGCGGTCGCCCGCACGTCGGTGGTGACGGGCAAGCTGGTAATGACCGGCGACAGCGGGTTGCAGCTGGAGAGCGCGACCTTCAGCGCCGACATCAGCCAGATCCACAGCACCGATGCCAACGCCACCCGTGGCAACGCGGTGCGGGACAGGTTCGTGGCCCTCAACTTCCTTCAGACGTTCATCTACCCGCAGGCGACTTTCGTCGCCCGGCCGCTGAGCATCCCGGCGGGGCAGGCTCCCGCGGACCTGGCCGTACCGGGAAGCTTCACGGTGCACGGCGTGACACACGATGTGACGATCCCGCTGAAGGTGAGTCAGAACGGTGATCGCCTGGAGGTGGTGGGCAGCTTTGTGATCCACTACCAGGACTACAGGATCGACGTCCCGTCGGTCCCCTTCACCACCGCAGCGCCCGACGCCACCGTGGAGATTCATCTCTTCCTGAAGCGGTCTGGCTAGCTCGGCGCGGAGAGGGTCGGAGTTCGTGCATTGGCGGCTATGGTGCACCATGCTTGTCCCTCTGATCGCTTTGGCCGCCTGTCAATCAGATCCACCCAGGCTGGGCGCGGCGCGTGACACCTTCGCGAAGGGGATGTGCGCTCCTGTCTCACCCCCGCCCGAAGCTCACCTCCTCAGTCCAGCGCCACGGGTTCCATTGCCGCTTTCGCCTTCCCGACTGCCCAATCGTCTGCCTGAACTCCCGCCATCGCCGCAAGCAAATCTCCCGTCTGCGAGCCCAACAGTCTCGTATGCCGCGGACGTCAGTGCGGACTCGCGCCTTGCAGTCTCGTTTGTCAATGAACTGGAAACGTATACCTCGAATGAGCCACCAGAGGGACGCCTGGCCCGACTCTCTCCAATGATTTCCGTCGAACTCCGGGCGACGTTGAACAGGGACGCGGAGTTCGACTACCAGGAGCGCCGTCGTTTGAACGGGTCCGCGTCGGTTGGTGTGCACGTGGTGTCGGCGACGGAGGACGGATCCCAACGGATAGTCCAGGTCCGAGGACTTCAGTCCAGGCATTCAAATGACAAGCGAGGCACACAAGCCTTCCTCGTTGAAGTCATGGTTGACGTCGTTCGCGAATCTGGTCGTGACGTGGTGTCGGGCTACGCAGGTGGAGCAAGAGGGCCGTGCTGATTCCGGCATTCTGACTTACACGAACGTTTGTTTGCTATACTAGTTTGTATGAGTTTGGGGGTGGGGACAGTTGCTTCCAGGGGACTGTCGCTGGGTGATTTGGTCGCGGCGGTTGAGCAGTTCGCCTATGGCTTCCGTCCGGCGGAGGAGCCCTCCGAGCTGGGCTCACAGCTGGTGCTTCTGCGGTCGACCATGGACCGGCTCGAAGTCGTGTTCGCACATGCTGCCGGGACCTTCGCCGCCACCGACGAGTGGGAGGAGCAGGGCGCCACCTCGGCCATTCAGTGGCTCCGTCACAATGCCAAGATGACCTCGACCGCGGCGGCCGAGAGGATCTGCATCGGCGAGCAGCTGCAGCACATGCCGCAGTTCGTGGAGTCGTTGTTCGAGGGCAAGCTTGGATTCGGGCATGTCGTACACGCCGCCCGCGCGGCGCAGAAGCTGTCCTGCTCGGACACCGGCGAGGGCTTTGACGAGTCGGATCTGCTGGAGCCGGCCGTGGGCATGAGCGTGGGCAAGTTCGGCTATGCCGTCCGGCACTATCTGCATTCCAAGGACCCACATGGAGTGAGGACCGACGAGGTTGCCGCGGCGGAGATGCGCGAAGCGTCCGTCACCACCGGGGCT
>JBPCPW010000054.1:0-19798 GCA_050998755.1 Candidatus Dormibacteria bacterium | reverse complement strand
CGGGTCTTCAGCGAGCCGGGGCCGGTGTACGTCGAGGCGCTGGCGCCGGATATCCTGCCCCGGGCGGCGGTGGCGGTGCGCGCCGGCGACGAGGTGCTGGGCTCGATCTGGGCAGCGGTGAAGGGTCCGCCCACGGCGGAGCAGGACCGGGCGCTGGCCGACGCTGCCCAGTTCGTGGCCCTGCACATGCTCCGCCACCAGGTCGCCGCGGACGCCCACAGGGGGCTCGAGGCGGACCTCGTCTCCGCCGTGCTCACCGGCGGCAGCCTGGCCAACGAGGCCTCACGGCGCCTCGGCCTGAGTGGGGCGGCGTACCGCGTGGTGGCGGTGGGGCTGGGGGACGGCGAACGCGCCGACCGCGACATCCAGCTCGCCCGTTGCCGCAACCTGCTGGGCCTGCAACTGTCGGCGATCCACCGCGGCGTGCCGACGGCGCAGTTGGGAGGCGTGGTTTACGCGGTGGTCCCCAGCGCCCGCGCCGGGACCACGATCGCACCCCTCCGGCAGCTGCTGGAGCAGTACGTCAAGCGCGCCGCCGCGGTGGTCAGGACGCCGGTCCTGGTGGGGATCGGCAGCCAGGTCGAATCCATCGCCGGCATTCCCCGGTCGCGACAGACGGCCGACAAGGTGCTGCGCGTCCTGAATGCCGAGCCGGGCCTCGGCGTGGCTGAGATGGAGGACGTGCGCGCCAGCGCGCTGCTGATGGATTTTGCCGCCGCGTACGCCGGCGACCCCGCCCTCGAGGGAGGGCCGGCCGGCGCGCTTCAGGCCTACGATGTCGCGCACCGCACCAACTACACCGAAACCCTTGAGGCCTACCTCGACGCCTTTGGCGACATGGATGCCGCCGCCACTGCCCTCGATGTCCATGCCAACACCGTCCGTTACCGCCTGCGCCAGTTGAAGCGAATCGTCGACCTCCACCTCGACGACCCCTCCCAGCGGCTGGCGCTGATGCTGCAGCTGCGACTGCTGCGGGCGGCCCGGGGCTGAGCCGCCCAGGCCAACAAGCCGCACAACAATGCTGCCGGGATTAGTACCTCGTGACAACCCGGCGGGGACGCCGAAACCCTACGATCCTCATCGATGACCGCGCGCGAACTAGCCATCCAACCCCCAGCCCCCGCGGCGCAGCGGGACCGTCGGGACGCGATCCTGGCCGCGCGGGTGGCGGCCACGCGGGCGGCGGCGCGTGCGGGGGTGAGCATCCGGCAGCTCGAGGGAATCGCGGAGATGAAGCGCGTGGCGCATCTCTTCCAGGCGATCTGGGGGAAGAGCGATGAGCTGGGCCCGCCCATCAACAGCGACCTCCTGCGCGCCCTGGCCCACGCGGGCAACTACGTCGCCGGGGCGTTCGATGCGACGGGTGCCATGCAGTCCGCGCTGGTCAGCTTCCTCGGCGGCCCGCAGGGCGCGGTCCACGTCCACTCGCACATCCTCGGCGTGGTTCCCGGCAACCAGGCGCGGGGCGCGGGGTTCGCGCTCAAGCTGGACCAGCGCGCATGGTCGCTGGCGCAGGGTTACGACAGCATGGAGTGGACCTTCGACCCGCTGGTCCGCCGCAACGCGTACTTCAACCTGACCAAGCTCCGCAGCGACATCAACGACTACCTGGTCAACTTCTACGGCGCGATGGAGGACGGGCAGAACGGGTCAGACGACAGCGACCGCCTCCTGGTGCATTGGGACCTGCTCTCTGACGCTGTCGAGGCGGCGGCCGCCGGCACCCCGGCGGAGCCCCTGGCGGCCGGCGAGCGGGCCACGTTCACGGCGCTGTTGACGGTGGGCGAAAAGGGCCAACCCGTCACCGGTCAGCATGGCGGAGGCGGCGTCCTGCTGCAGGTTCCGGCGGACATCGTGCGCATGCGCATCGAGGCCCCTGACGTCGCCGTGCAATGGCGACTCGCGCTGCGCCGGGCGATGGTCGAACTGCTCGACGGCGGCCACCGCTGCGCGGGGGTCACGCGGGACGGCGAGTACGTTTTCCACGCCCGCTGACCGCGGGGCGCCGCCTCCTGCCGGCAGCCTCGCGGTTGACGTCGAGCGCCGCCCGCAGGATCGTCGTCGCCCACCACTCGAAGACCGCGGGAGGGAGGGCTTCGGCGAACATCATGCGGTGCTGTTGCAGTCCCTGCATGGTGGCAAAGAAGACCTCGGCCAGCTGGGTCAGGGTCGGCGGCGGCAGGTCCTGGGGTTCGCTATCCACCGCGGCGAGCACCCCCGCGAGGTCGTCCACCAGGGCCGCCTCGCGGCGCTGCAGCTCGTGCCGCACGGTGGCGTCCCGAAGTCCCAGCAGGAAGATCTCGACCTGGGAGCGCAACACCTCCTGGATGTCCGAACCCGCCGGCATCACCGCCGCCTGCCGGGCCACGTCGAGCAGCTCGCGGGGCGTGCGCGGGGGGTTGTCACCGGCACGGTCCAGCTGGTCGGTGATCAGCGCCAGCAACAGCGCCTCTTTGCTGCGGAAGTTCGAGTAGACCGCCCCGGTGGTGAGCTGGGCGCGCTCCGCGATCTCCATCAGAGAGGCCCCCGCAAAGCCCTTCTCGGCGACCACCTGGGCGGCCGCGTCGAGCAGTTGCCGGCGGGTCCCCGACTTGCGGGAGCCGCGTCCGGAGGGGGCAGAGGACATCTCGCAATCTAGCCTAGTTGACTGGATAACAATAATCAGTATTATCAAATCAGCGGAGATCACCGCGGGTAGGAGGAACGGATGAACGTCAGGGCCGAATCAAGACTGAGTTCGCTGCATGGCGAGCTCGAGGATCGCCTCGCCGAGGCCATGGGCCGCCTGGCGGTGCCGGGGGCGGCGGTGGGCATCTACCACCAGGGCGAGGAGGACCACGTCCACCGCGGTATCACCTCGATCGACAACCCCCTCGAGGTCAACTCCAACACGCTGTTTCAGATCGGCTCGACCACCAAGACCTATACCGCGACCGCGGCCATGGTCCTGGTCGACCTGGGCAAGCTGGACCTCGACGCGCCGGTGCGCAAATACGTCCCCGAGCTCAGGCTCAAGGACGAGGACGTGGCCGCCAAGGTCACCGTCCTGCAGCTGCTCAACCACACCGGCGGCTGGCTGGGCGACGTGTTCACCGACACCGGTGACGGCGACGACTACCTCGAGCGGTACGTCGAGCTCCTGGCGGATGTCGACCAGCTCAACCCCCTGGGCAAATTCGCCTCGTACAACAATGCCGCTTTCGTGGTCGCCGGGCTGGTCATCCAGCGGGTGGCGGGGAAGCGCTACGAGGACGTCATCAAGGACCTGGTGCTGGCGCCGCTGGGGATGAAGAACTCATATCTCTTCCCCAAGGAAGTGATGGCCCGGCGCTTCGTCGCCGGCCACGGCGAGCGCGAGGGCGTGCTCAAGGTCTCAACCCCGTGGGCGCTGCCGCGCTCGGCCAACCCTCCCGGTGGGATCATCTCCAACACCGCCGACCAGGTGGTTTACGCCCGCTTCCACCTCGGTGGCGGCGTCGCGCCCGACGGCACGCGGCTGCTGCGTGAGGACACTGTGAGGCGGATGCAGGAGCCCACGTCGGAGCTGCGCGGCGGGGCGCTGGGTGACCACGTCGGTATCTGCTGGCTGCTGCGCGACGTTGCCGGCACCCGGGTCGTGGCCCACGGCGGTTCCACCAACGGGCAGCAGAGCTCCTTTGACCTGGTCCCCAGCCGCGACTTCGCCATCACCATCCTCACCAACGCCGATAGGGGCGCCGCGTTACACAAAGAGCTCACGGCGTGGGCCCTAGACGCCTACCTCGATCTCAAGGCCCCGAAGGAAAAGCCACTCAGCCTGGGCCCCGAGGAGCTCGCGGTGTACACCGGGGAGTACAGCAACCGCAACGCAGTGATCAAAGTGACCGCAGACGGCCAGCGCCTGGTGCTCAAGGTCCGCTACACCAAGGAGGGCATCGAGATGGTCAAGGCCGCGTTGGGCGAGAACCCACCGGACCCGGAGCCGATCATCGTCCACCCGCTCGCCGGCAACCGCTACGTGGTCGCCGAGGGGGACGCCAAGGGCATGAACGGCACCTTCATCCTGGACGGCGCCGGGCGGGTGACCGACATCGAGGTTGGCGGCCGGTTGGCCCACAAGATCAGCGAGTAGCCCCGGCCTGGTCGGCAGGCGATGTCGGGCGCGAGCATAGGTTCGCGCCCGCATCCTTTGGCGAAACCGGACGGTGAACGCGCATAAGTCTGTAGGAGGCTCCAATCCGGCCACGGTGACGTGCGCTATCGTGGGTTGAGGTGAGGAAAGCGGCTCGTTGTCGACCCTGGCTCGGGCCTTTGACCGTCATTGCCGCGGGAACGGCGATGGTCGTGTCGGTTGCCGCGGCGAACGCGGCCACCGGAGCGGTCAAGGTGGACCGTCAGGCCTATCACGCGAATACCCCCGTCAGCCCCTATAGCGATTCCAACCTCCACGTCGCGGTGGCATCTGGAAAAGATGCCGCGGACTCGTTCGTCCATCTCGATTTCGGTTCCGTTCCCAAGGGGTCCCAGCTCACCGGGGTCATGCTGGATTTGACCGAGAGTTCCGCCCCGGGTAGCAGCGCCAACCCCCAGGCCGCCCAGCTCAAGGCCTGCGTCCTGACCCAGGAATTGAAGGCCAACTACACGTCGAGCCAGGCGCCGCCGGCCTACGAGTGCAACAAGGGCGACTCGCTCGGCAGCCGTGACAGCAAGGGTCACTGGCACTTCAACTTCGAATCCATCGTCGGCGCCTGGGAGAGGCTTGGCAACACCGGCGCTGCCATCATCCCCATCATCGAGCCGCCGCCGCTCGGCGCGGTAGCGGGAACGGCGGCGACCAGTTGGAGCCTGACGCTGGACTCAACCGCCTCGAAGGCAACTGCGACCTACACCCCCGCCGGCCAGGCCGCCCCGGCGCCTGCGGACCAGCAGCCGGTTTCGGTCGTGCCCGCGCAAGGCATTGTCGGGCTTGCCCCGGCACCGTTCGCGGTACCACCCCCGCCGCTACCCGGGGCTGCACCGCCGGCCAACCCGGCGCCGGCGCCGTCGGCCGGAACGGCTCAGCAGGCAACCATCCCCAGCGCACCGACCGTTGTGCCGGTCACGAGGATCGAAACCTCCGCCACCTGGCTCCGGGTCGCCGGCGCCCTGGTGCTGCTCGCGTTCCTGCTGCTGGGCGGCGCGGCGGTGGCCCAGGTGGCGCGACAGCGCGCCTGGAACTTCAGTGGTGTGATGTCCGCACTTGACAACGCCCGGTCCCAGATCGCAACGCCCGTGGCCGTGATCCTGGTTGGGGCGGTGCTGGCCGGCGGGTTCGCCAGCCGCGCAGTCTCTGTTGCGCTGCCCGGCCAGGCCCAGGCCAACAGCGGCGCCCTGGGCGCCAACGGTAGTGCGACACCGGAAGCGGGCGGACAACCATCGGGGGCCACGGCGCTGCCGGGGCAACCGGGTGGCGCCGCAGCAAGTGGTGCGGGCGTTGCGGCGGCCGGGGGGCCAGGCGCCGGGCCGGGATCGACGGTGGCCGTTCGTGCGGCGGGCACCGCGGCGAACAACTGTGGCCCGCAGGTCCAGGGCGTCACCTGCACCACGGTGCGGATCGGGTTCTTCGACGTCAGCAACACCAACGCCGTCAACCAGGCGGCCGGGATCAACGGCCTGAACAACCTTGGTAGTCCCAAGGACCAGCAGAAGGCACTGGTCGACTGGATCAACAAGCACGGGGGCATCGCGGGGCGCCTGATCGACCCCCAATGGGTCCCTGTCGATGGCAGCAACCAGGACCCCAACTACCCCGAGCAGCTCTGCAAGACCATGACCGAGGACTACAAGGTCTTCGCCGTGGTTGATGGCGACAACGAGCCCGACAGCTCACTGCAGTGCTACGTCGACCACAAGGTGCTGCTGTTCACCGAGGGCCTCAACCAGGTCGGCGCGCGGGATTTCCAGCAATGGGCGCCGTACTTCTGGAGCCCGAGCCTACCCAGCCTCGACCGCGGCATGGAAGAGGAGATCCAGGGCCTGGCGCAGAAGGGCTTCTTCAGCGGCAGTGGCCACACGGTGGGCTATGTCTACCCGAACCTCGCCAGCACCCAGCGCGTCATCGACTCCAGGATCAAGCCTGACCTCGCGCGGCTCGGGTACAGCAGCCCGTTCTTCGAGGCGATCTCGGTGAGCAACGCGGGCCAGGAGATCCAGCAGGCGCAGGCCGCCGCGCTGAAATTCAAGACCGAAGGGGTTGACCGCGTCTTCTTTGTCAACGACTACGGTGCGGCCATGGCGCTCTACTTCATGCGCGGTGCAGACGGCCAGCACTACACCCCGAAGTACGGCCTTCAGAGTGCCGACGGACTGGACGCCACTGCCTACCTGGAGCCGGCCAGCCAGCTCACGGGCGCGATCGCGGTGGGCTATCTGCCGTGGGCCGATACCTCGACGGCCAACAGCGACGGCTTCCCCGGATCGGCCGCTGCGGCGGCCTGCTACAAGATCATGAACGACCACGGCATCGCCACCCCCAACCCGCCGGGCCGCGACGGCGAGGCCACCGTGGCCATGACCGGCAGCTGCGACGGTCTCTTCCTGCTCTATTACGGCGCGGCCAACCTCGGCAACAACCTCAACGCCACCAGCTTCGCCGCGGCCGCCGAGCGCCTCGGTGCGAGCTACCAGGACGCCACAGGCTATGAGGGCAACGGCTACATCGGCCCTGCCCACCACGACGCGGTCAACAACTACCGGTTCGTGCACTGGGACCCCTCCTGCACCAACGGGTACAACCCCAACGGCAGCTCCTCCGGCTGCTGGAAGCTCGACAACCGCACCTCCTACCGCTCGCCGGAAGTCTGACGGCCCCGGGTGACGCGGGTGCGGTTGGCGGTCGCGGTGCTTGTCGCGGCGTTGGGCCTCACTGGTTGCCAGGAGCAGGCACTGCTGTTCCGCAACGATCACCGCATCACCATCATCTCGCCCGCGAACTTCGACACCGTCCACCTCCCGCTGACGCTGCGCTGGAGGGCGCGCGCGTTCACCGCGCCGACCGACGGCCACTACGTCGTCCTTGTCGATCGCTCGCCGCAGGCGCCGGGCAAGACGATCAGCGAGTTCCCGCCGGCCGACCGCCTTGGCATCTACACCACTGACAGTACCGAGATGGAGCTCAAGGTCTTCGGCCGCGACCCTTCGGCGCCGCCGGCGGAGAAGGACCACCACGAGCTGACCGTCATCCTGGTCGACCCACAGGGGCGGCGCATCAGCGAGACCGCGGGCTTCGTCGAGTTCGACATCCAGCGATGACCGCGACCACCACGCGCCCCGCCGCGGACACCATCGAGCAGGTCGAGGCCAACGAGCACCGCCTGCTAAAGGAGGGGCGAGCGGCAATGGGGGTTTCCGGCGAGGCCGAGACCGCGCCGTTCTGGCGCACCCTGAGGGAGAACCGGCTCAGCATCTACCCGCTGGTGGCCATCGGTCTGCTGGCCGTGGTCGACAGGTTCCAGAGCACCGCGTTCTACATCCTCGCTCCCGAGATCAGCCGGGCGTTGGGAATGTCCAAGGGGCTGGTGGGGCTGCTGGTTGCGGCCGCCGGTCTGTCATTGACCCTGGCCGCCCTGCCGATGGCGCGGCTGGTGCAGAACCGGCCCAGGCGTGGGCTGGTGGCGATCACCACCGGCATTGCGTGGAGCGTCATGACGCTGTTCACCGGCCTGGTCACCACGCCTTTGGCGATGTTTGGAATCGTCGTCGCGGACGGGGCCAGCAGCGGTTCGGTTGCTTCGGTGCAACCACCCCTGCTCACCGACAGCTATCCCACCCAGCTCCGGGTGAGGATGCTCGGATCGTATTACAACTTCGTCATCGCCGGGAGCATCCTGGCGCCGCTGCTGGTGTACCTGCTCACCGGGCCCGCCGACCTCACCTGGCGCGGGGTGTTCCTGGTGATGGGTGTCATCTCGATCGTCGTTTCGTTGTGCGCGCTGCGATTGCGCGACCCGGGGTTCGGGCGCTGGGACAGTGCCAAACTGCGACAGGCGGTTCGCCACGACGTGGGCGGCGCCGCCGCCCCAAATGAAAGCGCGACAAGCCTCGGTTTCTTCGAAATCGTGCGCCGGCTGATGATGATCCCCACGCTTCGGCGGGTGCTCTTCATGACCGCCGTGCTGGGTGTGATGACCGTCCCGCTCAACACCTTCTTCGTCTTCTTCCTCGAGGAGCGCTGGCACCTGGGCCCCAGCCAGCGAGCGCTGTTCTTCACCTTCCTGCCAATCTTTGGGATGGTCATGATCGCGCTGCAGGGACGGTGGGGCGAGCGTCTGTTCCGCAGCGATCCGCCTCGGCTCTTCAGGCTCTGCGCCACGATGATGCTGGTTGGGATCCTGTGCCTCGGCGTCAGCATCGTGGTACCCGTTTTCTGGGCCATGTTCGTGCTCTTCGGGCTGACCGTTGGCCTCTTTGCGGCGCTCAACCCGCTCCTGGGGGCGGCCTATTTCTCAATCATCCGGGCGGAGGTGCGGCCCCACGCGGCCGCCCTCATCGGCATCTTCCAGTACGGCGTCGGGGGCATTGCCGGGGCGCTCCTGCTGGGAAGCTTCTCGCGCCATTACGGCACCATCGGGGCACTCGTGAGCACCGTCCCGTTCGGTCTCCTCGCCGCCCTGATCATCGGCAGCGCGGCGAAGGTGGTCAACCAGGACCTCGACCGCACCGTGGGCGACCTGGTCGAGGAGGAGGAGCTGCGGGCAATGTCCGCGCGTGGCGTGAAGTTGCCGATGCTGGCGTGCCGCCATATCGACTTCGCCTACGACAAGCTGCAGGTGCTCTTCGATGTCGACTTCACCGTGGATGACGGCGAGATGGTGGCGCTGCTGGGAACCAACGGTGCCGGTAAGTCGTCGCTGCTACGTGTGGTCAGCGGCCTGGGCCTGCCGAGCCGGGGCAGCGTGCGCTTCCGGGGCGCCGACATCACCTACATCGACCCGGAGCGCCGCGTCGGACTGGGCATCACGCAGGTACCAGGTGGGCGAGCGGTCTTCGGCCCGCTCACGGTGGTCGAGAACATGAGCGTCTATGGCTACTCACTGGGACGGAGCAAGCGCGAGACCGACCGTGGGATTGAGGCCAGTTTCGCAGCGTTCCCCCGGCTGGCCGAGCGTCGCAACCAACCCGCCTCCAACCTCTCGGGGGGCGAGCAGCAGATGCTCGGTCTCGCCAAGGCGCTGATTCTTCAGCCGCGCCTGCTGCTGATCGACGAGCTCTCGCTGGGCCTGGCGCCCAAGGTCGTTGGGGAGCTGCTGGAGACCGTGCGCCGCATCAACCAGGCGGGTACCGCCGTGGTGCTGGTCGAGCAGTCGGTGAACGTGGCCCTGTCGGTGGTGAACCACGCGTACTTCATGGAGAAGGGTGAGATCCGCTTCGACGGCAAGGCGGCCGAGCTGCTGGCGCGTGGCGACCTGCTGCGGTCCGTCTTCCTCGAGGGCGCGACCAGGGGCCTTGACGCCGCGAGCCGTAACGGCAAGCCCAGGTCGAAGGCCAGGGTGAAGGTGGGCTGATGCTCCAGCAGTTCCTGGGCCACGTGTTCTACGTCGGCCACTTCGCGATCCCGGTCTCGGTGCTGTTCCTGGGGCTGATCACCGGCCTGACGTATGGCGTGCTCGCGGTGGGGCTGGTGCTCATCTTCCGGACCAACGGCATCATCAACTTTGCGCACGGACAGGTTGGCTCGTTCGCCGCCGTCGCCTTCGGCCTCATCGTCGTGCAACAGCACGTCCCCTACTGGGTGGCGTTCCCCGTTGCGCTGGCAATTGGCGCCGCCGTCGCCGGCGTGGTCGAAATCGCTGTTGTGCGCAGGCTCAAGCGCGCCCCGCGGGTGATGAGCATCGTCGCCACGCTCGGCGTCTCCCAGGTCTTGTTCGGCGCCCAGTTCCTGCTCAACCCCGCCGCCCTGGCAGGGTCGTCCTTCCCCCAGCCGCCCGGCATGCCGACGTTCTCGGTCGGCGCGCTGCTGGTCAGCCCGGCGTACTCCGGGATGCTCGTCCTCACCCCCTTCATCGTCATTGGGCTGGCCTCCTTCCTGCGCTGGAGCCGCACCGGGAAGGCCCTGCGGGCGGCATCGGCGAACCCCGATGCGGCCAGGCTGTCCGGGGTCTACTCCAGCCGAATGTCAACCATCGCGTGGCTCATTGCCGGGGGAATTTCGGCCTTCACCGCCATCCTCCTGCTGCCCACCCAGGGGTTCGCAAGTGCCGCCTTCGGTCCCAGCCTGGTGCTTCGCGCGCTGACCGCGGCGGTGCTCGCGCGGATGACCAACCTGCCTGTCGCGCTGGCGGGAGGAATCGCCGTCGGCGAGATCGAGCAGCTCACCCTCTGGAACTACCCCGACAACGCCGGCACCGTCGATGCCGTCCTCTTTGTGTTCATCCTCGTCGGCCTGTTGCTGCAGCCGCGGTTCGCGGGCCGCGGTGAGGAAAAGGGCAGCTGGGCCGCGGTGCAGGGATGGCGGCCGCTGCCCGAGGCGTATCGCGGCGCCTGGGCAATCCGCCACGGCGGCAAGGTTCTCGCTCTGGTCCTGCTGGTGGCGGCCCTGCTGGTCCCGCGCGTCAGCACCTTTGCCCAAGCCTTTGCGCTGTCCACGATCTTCGCGGTGGGCATCGCCGGCCTGTCTCTGGGCGTGATCACCGGTTTGTCGGGGCAGCTTTCACTGGGACAGTTCGGGATTGCCGCCATCGGAGCCTGGGCATCGTGGTACACCGCCAGCCAGACGGGCAACTTCCCGCTGGCGATGCTCGCCGGCGGGCTGGCGGGAGCCGCGGCGTCGGTGATCATCGGACTGCCCGCGCTGCGCATCCGTGGGTTGATGCTCGCGGTCACAACGCTGGCGTTCGCGTTCATGGTCAACGGCTGGTTGCTGAGCCAGCCGTGGGTTCTGGGCGAAGGTGTCCGGCCGTCGCGCGTGGTGATTCTCGGCCAGCAGCTGGATACCAAGACCTACTACTACTTCTCGCTGGCCTTTTTGGTCCTCAGCATCTGGCTGGCCGCCAACGTGCGGCGCGGTGGGCTGGGCCGGCTGTTCGTGGCCCTGCGGGACAACATCGATGGCGCCCGCGCCTTTGGGATCTCCTCGACGCTGCGCAGCCTGCAGGCGTTTGGCGTGGCGGGTTTCCTGGCGGGGATTGCCGGGGGGGTCTACGTCCACGCGCTGGCCAAGTTCTCGTTTGCGACGTTCAGCCCCGACCTCAGCATCAGCCTGGTCGCGATGGCCGTCCTTGGCGGGCTTGGCCTCCTCGCCGGGCCGCTCCTCGGGGCAATGTACATCTTCGGTCTACCAGACCTCATCGGCTCCAACTTCGACGCCGTGGCGCTGGCCAGCCTGACCCTGGGCTGGCTGCTGCTCCTGCTGTACGTCCCCGGCGGGCTGGCCGGCATCCTGATGCCCATCCGCGAGCGCCTCGCCGACCTGCTGGCGCGCATGTCGGGTATCGACGTGGCGGCGGCCCGCGCAGATCCCACGGCGATGAACGTCGATTCGGCCGTCGAGCGGGAGAAGTCGGCGGGCGGGATCAGGGCGCTGGCGCCGACGGCCGATCGGCCGGCCCTGGAAGGGGCCCTGCTGCGGGTCGACGGAGTGAGCAAGCGGTACGGTGGAGTGGTGGCCGTGGCCGGCGTCAGCCTGGAGGTCCAGGAGGGCGAGATCCTCGGCCTGATCGGCCCCAACGGTGCCGGGAAGACCACGCTGTTCGAGCTGATCAGCGGGTTCATCCGGCCCGATGGCGGCACCGTGGCGTTTGCCGACCGGACGCTCTCGCGGCCGCTCTTGGCGGTCGGTCCGGCGCGGTTCCAGCTCAACGCGAGCCCCGAGGCCCGGGCCCGCCTGGGGCTGATCCGCTCCTTCCAGGATGCGGCGCTGTTCTCGACCATGACGGTCCTGGAGGTGGTGCAGCTGTCCTACGAGAAGGTCCAGCCGACGCAGCTTTTCCCGGCGCTTATCGGGGCCGCTCTGCGCGAGCGCCCCAAGCTTGAAAAGGCCCGCGAGATGATCAGCCTGATGGGACTTGACTCGTACCGCCAGAAGCAGGTTCGCGAGCTGTCGACTGGAACGCGGCGCATCGTGGAGATCACCTGCCTGATCGCGCTCGAACCGCGCCTGCTGCTGCTCGACGAGCCCTCGTCGGGCATCGCCCAGCGCGAGACCGAGGCACTGGGCGAACTCCTCCAGCAATTGCGCCACCAGCTCAAGGCGACGATGGTGGTGATCGAGCACGACATCCCACTGTTGATGGGCATGGCCGACCGGGTGGTGGCGATGGAGTCCGGGCGCATAATCGCGTCCGGCACGCCCGCCGAGATCCGGGCCAACCCACTGGTGATCGAGTCCTACCTGGGCGGCGACGTCACCGCAATTGAGCGTTCTGGAACAGACGGCGGCCGCGCCAAGAAGGCCCGTCCCGCGATCGCCGCCAGCGCATAGGTCAACGGCCACGGGCAACATCTGCCTCGATCCGAAGCTGGCCGGCGTGGTTGGGGGCGTTCCCCTGTGACATGGCCGACACACGATCGTGTGACCTTCGGCACCGGGTATCACCGTGGCCGGATCGTCGCTGGGGTACGGTGGGTTAGGTTCCCCGCACTATAAAGGCGATGGGGGACGGGTTCTGGGAGGAACCGATCAGTTGAAAGCACGGTTCTTTGGGCGTGGAGTGGGCCGTAAGGTCATCCTGCCGTTCGTGGTGCTCAGCATGGTGGGAGGGCTGGCCTCCTCCGGCCTGGTCGGGATGCAGCTGGCCTCCGCCGCCCGGGCCGAGATCGACGCCCAGGCGATCCGCGAGCAGGACAGTGTTGCCTCCAGCTTCGGAGCGTTCGAGCAACGCCAGCTGACCGACCTCCGGACGATGGCCGCCACCCAAGGAGTGGGCGCGGCGATGGCCTCCGGCGACGTCGCGACGCTGCAACAGCTGTTGCTTCCCGCGGTGACCGTGCAGCTGCCCGACCCGCTTCGGACAACCGCACTGTCTGCCGGCGGCAAGGAGCTCCTCAGCGTCCGCGCGGTGGCTGGCCACGTGGGCGACTGCACCTGCACTGCCGGCAGGGACCTGTCCAGGTGGCCCCACGTGGCCGACGTACTGGCGGGCAAGAGTGACCAGTACGGCAGCAAGTACATCGGTGTGATGAAGGACGCCGATGGTCAGGTGTTGATGTACACCGTCGGCCCGGTTGTCCGCGATGGGCAGGTGGTGGGCGCCATGATGGTCGGCGAGCCGCTGCTCCCGCTCCTGGCCGACGTCAAGGCCCGCACGGGGTTTGCCTTCGCGATTAATTCAGCGTCCGGCCAGACCCTGGCCAGCAACACCAGCATCCCGGCAACCGTGGGCATCTCGACGGCCGAACGCCGGGCCATCCTGACGCACCCTGACTTCGTCCACAAGGTGATGCCCGGGTCAGGGGGCGGCGAGGTGTTCTTCGTCCCCTGGAAGCTGCGACATGACACCGTCGGGTACGCCGCCGTGGTGGTTCCCGCATCGGCACTGGCGGCCAACTCGGTGAACATCCCGGCGCTGCTGGTGGGTGTGTTCGCGATCGTCTTCGTCCTGACCCTGGGCACTGGGATCTTCGTCGCGCGACTGCTCACGCGACCGTTGAACAACCTCGTCCAGGCCACCAGGGAGGTGGCCGGGGGCAACCTTGACTACCAGGCGCCGGTGACCACCACCGATGAGATCGGCACACTGACCGGCTCGTTCAACAGCATGACCCAGCAGTTGAAGCAGCAGTTGAACCTCCTGGAGGAGAGTGCTGAGGCCACGGTCCAGACACTGGCATCCGCAATCGATGCTCGTGACGCCTACACCCATGGTCACTCCCTGCGAGTCACCGAATACAGCATGGTCATGGCGCGCGCCGCCGGCTTCAGCAGCCAGCAGATCGACGTGTTGCGGCGTGGCGGCCTGGTCCACGACATCGGCAAGATCGGCGTCGCCGACGCGATCCTGCAGAAGGCCGGCCCACTGGATGCCGGCGAGCGTACCGCGATGCAGGCCCACGCCGCGGTGGGCGAGCAGATGCTGCGGCACCTGAACTGGGACCGTGACGTCCTGGACATCGTCCGCCACCACCACGAGCGGTATGACGGGATGGGCTATCCCGATCGCCTGGCCGGGCCGGAGATCCCCGCTCTGGCGCGCCTGGTGGCGGTGGCCGACACCCTTGACGCCATGACCTCCGACCGCCCGTACCGGCGCGGCTTCGACTTCCAGCCGGCGGCCGATGAGATCGAGGGCAAGGCCGGGACCCAGTTCGACCCCTCGTTCGTCGCCGTGTTCATCGCCTGCCGGGAGCGGCTGGAGCAGATGATGCTGACCTACCGCGGCGCCCCCGTCGGGACCGCCGATGTGCCCTCCCCAGGTGAGCCGGTATCGCTGACGGTGCTGGACAGCCTGATCGCGCCGGAGCCTGCCGGCACCATGGCCCAGGCACCCAAGGAGCTCAAGTGGGCACAGTAGACGTCGACCGTCGCCGGCGGCGGACGCTGGTTGTACTGCTGCTGCTGGTCGGCCTGGTCGGCGGGTACGCGCTGTCCTTGATGGTGGCCACGGTGAGCGGCTACGCGGTGGGTTCGGCGCGCGATTTCAACGCTCACCGCCAACTGGCCCGCGCCCTCAATTACGAGGGCGAAGCGGCCTCGGCCTCGGCAGACTACGGCAACGGGACGCCAGGCGTGGTGGCCGGCCTGGACGCCCAGGCGGTGACGCAGCAGATGAGCGACCACCGCCCGGCGTCGGGAACCACCGCGCTTGCCAACCCCGGAGGCGAAACGGCCGCCCCAGGGACGCCCGCGGCCATCGCGCCCACGGATGCGCCCCCCGGCGCCAACCCGGTGCCGGCGACCGCGCCGACGTCCGCGCCCGCTGATTCCAGCGCACCCCCACCAGGCCCGGGTCCGAGCGGCGGCTCCGCGCCCCCGCCAGGCCCGCAGCCGGCGCCGACGGGCACGCCCACCAACCAGCCACCGCCACCTCCGCCACCTCCGACGCCGAGGCCGACGCCAACGCCGCGGCCAACCCCGCCCGCATCCTGCCACCCGGCGATGGGCGACGGCGGGTTTGGCGGCAAGGTGCGGGGTCCAAACGACAAGGAGTTGGACGGGGTGACCGTGGTCTTCTACCTCAACGGCTGCGAGGTCGCCCGGGGCACCACCTCGAAGGGCAATATCAAGGGCATCAGCGCCTTTCTGCCCAACACCACCTATACCTTCGTGGCCACCGGCGGCGGCTCCTCACGAACCACCGGCACCCTGACCAGCGCCGATAACGGTGACATCGGCGATGACATCGTGATGAACCCGTAAACATCCTTCGCGCCTGACGCCCGGTCGGACACGCGGGGTGCAGCCGGCTGTGATGGATAGCGCTACTTCCCCGGCGGCCTCACGAGTAGGCCCGGCACGGCCCGAAAATGCCGGGCGTTGCGCGTGACCAGGGGAACCCCGAGGCCGAGAGCCGTCGCCGCCACCAGGGCGTCAGGCACGGTCAGACCGTGCTTCCGGCGGATGGCGCCCCCGGTCTCGGCCACGACGCGATCGACATCCACCTCGACCAGCGCGTCGAGCAGGGTTCGGATGACCGCGGCATCGTCCCCTCCACTGAAAAGCTCGCACCTGGTCACCGTGGAGTAGGCGGCGACGACGTCGTCAGGAAGCCGGCGATGACCCCGCAGGTGATCGATGATGACATCGGTGTCGACGAGCACCTCGGGCATGGTGGCCAACCTAGGCTCGACGGCGACGGGAGGCCGGGACATCCTCCGCCGCCTGATGGGACGGCAGCCCCAGCGCAGTCCGACCAGCGGGAAAACGATTCCACTCCTCACGAGAGGGGACCGACAATCGCGGCAGAGCGCCGAAGGTGGCATCAAGGGCGGTCTGTCGGTCCGCACCCGGCGCCGCCAGGTATTGGTCCAGGGCCTCGCGGATCACCCAGGCCAGGCTCTGGCCGTTGCGGGTGATCAGGTCATCGATCCGCCGGCGTTGCTCGGTGGTCAGGTAGACCTGGGTGCGCGTCGCCGCCATATACAGCACAGCATACAGCAGCCGGGGGACATCAGGCCTATATAAGGCCGGGTACATCCGCCGGTTCGATGACGGTGACCTGGCGTGCCGCCGCTCGGGCCAGCCTGGCGTCGGTCGTCACCAGGGGACAGTCCAGCAGGGCCGCCAACGCGACGTATTCGGCGTCGTAGGTCTTCGCCCAACCCATCGCGTCTGCCAGCTCCCATGCCCTGCGGTGGAGATTCGCGGGTTGGCGGCGGTCGACCGGTGCTTTCTTCAGCCGGTCGAAGGCCAGGTCGGCGAGTTCATCGGAGATGGCCCTGCGCCAGCGCAGCTCGTGCAGCACCGAGGTGACCTCTGACCAGAAGAGGTTGGGTGCAATGAACCTGTCCCCGGTCGGGTCCGCGAGGCCGGGCTGAGACAGCAGCGCCTGGACGCCGGCCGCGGCGTCGAGGACCAGCATGTCAATGGCCCGAGCGGGATGCGCGCAAAGCGGCGACGAGGTCGGGCATCGGCTCTCCGGTCGCGGTACTGGTCCAGGCGTCGGGCACCCGCAGCACCGTGCTGTCCAGCAGGTCCGCCACGTCAGCCTCGTCGACCACATGCTGCGTCCCGACACGCCGCGCCCGCAGCCTGCCGGTCCGAATCCACCGGCGTACCGTCTCGGGATCGCGATTGATCCGCCTCGCCAGCTCCGGTACTGTCAGCATGTAGCACCATACTACTACATGGAGTGCAGCACCCTGCTCTTTGGTCGGTCAGCGCCACGGTGTCACCGGGGTAATGGGCGCTCCAGTCACCACGACAACATGCCCCAAATCGTGCCGCCCCGGCGTGGACACGCGGTGGACATCTACCCCGCGTGGCGCCCCCGGATGACCAGGTCCGCCACCAGCCCGGTCCAGCCCGTCTGGTGCGAGGCTCCAAGACCCGCGCCGGTGTCGCCATGAAAGTACTCGTGGAAGGGAATGAGATCGTGCCAGGCGGGATCCGACTGGAAGCGCTCCTCGCCACCGAACACCGGCCGCAGGCCGTCCTGCTCGGTGAAGATGCCGACCAGCCGGCGCGCAATCTCATCCGCGACGCCGTCCAGGGACATCAGCTGCCCGGACCCCGTCGGGCACTCCACCTGGAAGCCGTCGCCGAGGTAGCGGTGGTAGGTACGCAGCACCTCGACCAGCAGGTAGTTGATGGGCATCCACACCGGCCCGCGCCAGTTGGAGTTGCCGCCGAAGAGCCCGCTGGTAGATTCCGCCGGCTCGTAGTCCAGGCGGGCGATGACGCCGCCGATGTCGAACTCCAGCGGGTGGGCGGCGTGGTATTTGGACAGCCCGCGGATGCCGTGGTCGGAGAGGAACTCCTCGGGGTCGAGCATCCGCTGCAGGACCCGGCGCAGCCGCTCGGGGCTGACGATTGAGAGCATCCGCCAGCCGTCGTGGTCCGGGTGGTGCACATGGTCGACGACGTCCATCGCCGCCTCTTTGTTGTGGATGAACCAATCGGTGCGCTGGGTGAACTCGGTGAGCCGGCCCATGGTTTCGGGGCCCAGCGTGGTGACGGCGAACAGCGGCGTCAGTCCGACGATGCTGTGCGCGCGCACCGGCCGCGGGGCCTCACCCTGCGGGCGCAGCACGTCGAAGTAGAAGCCGTCCTCCTCGTCCCACAGTCCCTTGTCGTTGAGCGCCGAGGCGATGAGGACGAAGTGCTCGAAGAACTTGATCGCCATGTCTTCGTACGTCGGGTCGTGCTCGGCCAGGACCAGGGCCACGGCCAGCAGGTTCTGGCAGTACATCGCCATCCAGGCCGTGCCGTCGGACTGCTCCAGCCGCACCCCCGGAGGCAGCGCGGATCGGTCAAATGGGCCGATGTTGTCAAGCCCCAGGAAGCCCCCCTCGAAAACGTTGTCGCCGGTGGCGTCCTTGCGGTTGACCCACCACGTGAAATTCAGCAGCAGCTTCTGGAAAATGCGCTCGAGAAATTCGTGGTCGTCGTCGCCGGCAATCTCGAAGACGCGCAGCGCGGCCCACGCGTGCACCGGCGGGTTGACGTCGCTGAATTTCCACTCGTACGCCGGCAGCTGGCCATTGGGGTGCATGTACCACTCGCGGCAGAGAAGGATCAGCTGGTGTTTGGCGAACTCGGGGTCGACGTGGGCCAGGGCGACGCAGTGAAAGGCCAGGTCCCAGGCGGCGTACCAGGGGTACTCCCACTTGTCGGGCATGGAAATGACGTCGCGGTTGTCGAGGTGCGTCCACTCCGCATTGCGCCCGGTGAGTCGCTCCGCGGGCGGCGGCGGTTCGGCGGGGTCGCCCTTGAGCCAGCGGTCGACGTCGTAGTGATAGAACTGCTTCGACCAGAGCATCCCGGCCAGCGCCTGGCGCGCCACCATCGCCTCGTCGGGGCCGGCGGTTGACGGGATGACTCCGGCGTAGAACTCATCCGCCTCCCGCTCGCGGGTGCGCATGATGCCGTCGAAGTCGCCGGTTATGGCGCCGCCGGAGTCGGACAGCCGGAGGTCGATGACCTGCGTCTCGCCGGGCTGCACTGTTAAGTGGTATCGGAGCGCCGCTTTGGTCCCGCTCTGCGCCGGGTTGACGGTGGCGGCGCTAAAGACCACGTGGTCGTTGATGCCGTCCTTGGGGTAGAGCGAGGTGTTGGGCGCGCCGAAGATCCGCTCGCGGTTGGTCTCGTTGTCGCAGAAGAGCAGGTCGGGGGCGCCGCTGCCCGAAAGTGTCATGGCGCCGAGTTCATGATGCCGCGCAAGGACGGCGCCGTCGCTGACGGTGATCGACGGCAGGGGTTGGTCCAGCGACCACGACCAGGTGTTGCGGAACCAGAGTGTCGGGAGCACGTCGATGGCGGCGGGGTCGGAGCCGGCGTTGCGGATGCTGATGCGCACCTGAATGTCGTTGGCGCCCCGCTTGGCGTAATCGGCGGTGACCTCGAAGTAGCGGTCGCCGTCGAAGATGCCGGTGTCGAGCAGCTCGTACTCCGGCTGAAACTTGGTGCGATTGCGGTTCTGGTCGAGGAGGTCGGCGTAGGGGAAGGCGCGCTGCGGGTAGAGATAGCGCCAGCGCATCCATGAATGGGTGGGCGTGGAGTCGAGGTAGAACCAGTACTCCTTGGCGTCCTCGCCGTGGTTGCCCTCGTTGCCGTTCAGGCCGTAGATGCGCTCCTTGAGGATGGGGTCGGCGCCATTCCAGAACGCGAGGCTGAAGCACAGGACCTGGCGGTCGTCGCAGATACCGGCGAGGCCGTCCTCGTTCCACCTATACGCGCGCGAGCGGGCTTGGTCATGGGGAAAGAAATCCCAGGCTTCGCCGTCGTCGCTGTAGTCCTCGCGGACGGTGCCCCAGGCGCGCTCGCTGAGGTACGGGCCCCACCTACGCCAGGGGGAGCGGCCGGTCGGGTGTTCGGCGAGGCGGGCACTTTCGGCGCCGGTGCGGTTGGTCCCCATGGGTGACGAGTATCGGTGCCTATTGCTAGGACATCGCGTCGACGACGGTCACCTCGTGGCGCGACAGGGTGGGGTCGCCAGACAGGATCACGAGGTCCTCTCGGTCCTCAGCCGACTCTCAGGTGAGGGCGAAGGTGGGTGTTCTATGGTGCTGTAACAAAGCTGTAACGTGTTGTAAAAAGTGAGTCCAATGCTGTCATGATGTCGAGACTGTGAAAGAGAGTTCCAGCGGCACGGCGCTCTCCGGCGAGGCGCTGGCGGCAGGGGGGGGGGGACAAAGAGGGGGGGGGGGGGGCAAAGGGGCTGCCACCCCGGTCTCCCACAAAAAC
>JBPCPW010000015.1:0-13128 GCA_050998755.1 Candidatus Dormibacteria bacterium | reverse complement strand
GAGGACCCCAACCCGCGCCTCTCGCTTTTGAACTACGACACCTACAGGGAATTCGATGTCCAGTCCCCCGGCGTGTCGGCGGCGCGGGCCGCCGAGGCCGAGGTCTCAAGGCGCTTCTTCAACCTGGTGCTCCACAACTGTATGCAGGACACCTACAACGTGCTGGTGGCCTACGGGGCCCACCTGCCCAAGATCGACAAGCGCTGGGACTTCAAACCCAACGACTGGTACAACCTGCTCTTGGGCGAGATGCACCGGCCGTGAACCTCGAAGGGCTGGCCACGCTGGTCACGGGCGGCGCGTCGGGACTGGGACGCGGCGCGGTGGAGGCCCTCCATTCCGCCGGTGCCGCCGTGCTGATCCTTGACCTTCCCCAATCCTCCGGCGAGGACCTGGCCCGGGGCCTCGGCGACCGGTCCGCCTTCTGCGTCGCGGACGTCACCGACGACGCCCAGGTCAGCAACGCTATCGAGCTCGCCAAGGCGCGCTTCGGTGGGCTGCGGGTGGCGGTCAACTGCGCCGGCATCGGACGCGCGGGCAAGGTGCTCGGCCGCAAGGGGGTCATCCCGCTCGAGGCGTTCCGCTCGGTGATCGAGGTCAACCTCGTCGGCACGTTCAACGTGACGCGTCTCGCCGCGGCCGCCATCGCCGCTGAGCCGCCGATCGATGGCGAACGCGGGGTGATCGTCAACACCGCCAGCATCGCGGCCTTCGAGGGCCAGGTGGGGCAGGCGGCGTACTCCGCCTCCAAGGGCGGCGTCGTCGCCATGACCCTGCCGATAGCGCGCGAGCTGGCGGCCCACCAGGTGCGGTGCATGGCCATTGCGCCCGGGACCTTCGACACGCCGATGCTGGCCGGGCTGCCCGCCGAGGCGGTGCAGAAACTGGCTTCGGGCATTCCCCATCCCAGCCGTCTCGGAAATCCTGCCGAGTTCGGGGCGCTGGTGCGACACATTGTGGAGAACCCGATGCTCAACGGCTCGGTCATCCGGCTGGACGGCGCGCTGCGGATGGGCGTCTCCTGACGGTCGGTAAACGCTGACCGGCCGCGACCGGCCTCTGGCGAACATCGGTGCGCCATGGTCTGATATGCTTCTGCAAACTGAATTTCGCGTCTGGACAACTGTCCAGGTATCGCGCGTACGTCTCCAACGTTCCTTGAGCCCGGCTCTGCCGGTGCCGTTGTGGCCGACGAAAGACCAAACCACAACTCAAGGAAACCCTTGGAGACCCCAATGGAAGACATAGTCACCGTGCCGCGCACCGGCACACCCACCCAGTCCTTCGCCTCGCTCGGCCTGACCGCGCCCACCCTTGCCGGCCTCAAGGGGATGGGCATCACCACCCCCACGCCGGTCCAGGAGCAGAGCATCCCGCCCCTGATCCAGGGTCGTGACGGCCTCATCCAGGCGCCGACCGGCAGCGGCAAGACCGCGGCCTTCGTCATCCCCATCGTCGAGCTCTGCGAGAAGCTCAACGACAAGAAGCGCACCGTCGCGCTGGTACTGTGCCCAACCCGCGAGCTGGCCACCCAGGGTGCCGACGTCGCCGATGCGCTGCTCTCACCGCACGGCTTCCGCTGCGCCTGCCTCATCGGCGGAGTCGGCTACGACGCCCAGCGTGTGCAGATGCGCCAGTCGCCCCAGGTGGTCTTCGGGTCACCCGGGCGCGTCATGGATTTCATCTGGGACGGCAAGCTGGATGTTTCCGGCGTTTCGATCGTGGTGATCGATGAGGCTGACGAGCTCCTGGACCAGGGCTTCGCCCCCGACGTCATGAAGATCCTCTCCTACCTTCCCACCAACCGCCAGACCATCCTGGTCTCGGCCACGCTGCCGGAATGGGTGCAGGGAGTTGTCCGCGAAGAGCTCCATGACCCCATCAAGGTCGCGGTTGCATTCGACCCGAAAAATGAAGGTGTCATCGAGCACCGGCTGTTCGAGACCACCCAGGCCAACCGCTTCGATGATCTCTGCCGCCTGCTGGACGACAACCGTGACGGCTCGGCCCTGGTCTTCGGCCGCACCAAGTGGGGCGTGCAGAAGCTCTTCTCCCAGCTGCGCAAGGCCGGGTACGAGGTCGAGGCATTGGAGGGCAACATGACGCAGGGACAGCGCGAGCGTGCGCTCGACCGCTTCCGCAGCAAGAAGTCACACGTGCTGGTCGCGACCAACGTGGCCGCACGCGGCATCGACGTTCGGCACCTCGGGCTGGTCATCAACTACGAGCTCCCCGAATCGGCCGAGCTGCTGACCCACCGCATCGGCCGAACCGGCCGGGCGGGCGCCGACGGGGTGGCGATCACCCTGTTGACCCCTCAGGATGAGAGCAAGTGGCAGCGCCTCCGCAAGGGTGGCGCGCCTGATCTGCCGCGCGAGGAGCACTGGACCGCCGCGGACCACGCGGCGGCTGCCGAGCGTCCTGCCCGCGGTGCCGGCGGTGGCCGGGGTGGGCAGCGATCCTTCAGCCCGCGGCCCCGGCGCGCAGCATCAGCACGCTAGCGCCCGAGGCGCCCACCGCTGTGAACTCCGCGATCCGGCACGATCTCCGCAACCTGGCGATCATCGCCCATGTCGACCACGGCAAGACGACGCTGGTCGACGCCCTTCTCAAGCAGTCACACACATTCCGAGACAACCAGGACATGGGGCGCCTGATCATGGACTCAAACGCGCTGGAGCGCGAGAAGGGCATCACCATCCTGGCCAAGAACACCGCGATCCGCCACCATGACGTGACCATCAACATCATCGACACGCCGGGCCACGCCGACTTCGGCGGCGAGGTGGAGCGGGTGCTGAACATGGCCGACGGCTGCCTGCTGCTGATCGATGCCGCCGAGGGCCCGATGCCGCAGACGCGTTTCGTGCTGCGCAAGGCCTTCGAAGTCGGCCTGCGGCCCATCCTGGTGATCAACAAGCTGGACCGTCCCCTGGCCGACCCCGCGCGCGCCCTTGCGGCGGCCCACGACCTGTTCCTGGAGCTCGCCGAGAATGCCGACCAGCTGGACATCCCCGTGCTCTACGCCATCGCCAGCCAGGGGAAGGCGGGTACGTCGCCCGATGCCCTCGAGGACAACCTCGAACCGCTATTCAAGGCGATCCTGCACTACGTGCCGCCGCCGGTGCTCGAGGACGGGCCGTTGCAGATCCTGGTGGCCAACCTCGGTTACGACGACTACACCGGGCGCCAGGCCGAGGGTCGCGTTTTCCGTGGCGAGGTCCGGCCCGGTGACCAGGTGTTGATCCTGCGCGCTGATGGTGGTGAGACCCGGGGCAAGATCAACAGCGTGTTGCAACACCGCGGCCTGCTTCAGGACAACGTCGACGTGGCGCGCTGCGGCGACATCGTTGTCCTCACCGGCCTGGAAGACGTCACCATCGGCGACACCATCGCCGACCCGGAGCACCCCGAGGCGCTGCCGCGCATCGCCATCGAGGAGCCCACCGTGCGAATGACGTTCGCGGTCAACGACTCCCCCTTCGCCGGCCGAGAGGGGCAGTACAGCACCTCGCGTCAGCTCCGGGCGAGGCTGTTCAAAGAACTCGATGTGAACCTCGGACTGCGGGTTGACGAGACGGAGTCCGCCGACCGCTTCCTGGTCAGCGGGCGCGGCGAGCTCCACCTCGCGGTGCTGATCGAGACCATGCGCCGCGAGGGCTTCGAATTCGCGGTGTCGCGTCCCGAGGTCATCGTCAAGGAGATCGACGGCAAGAGACACGAGCCTGTCGAACACCTGACCATCGACGTGCCCGAGGACTACGTCGGCGCGGTCACCGAAGCCCTCGGCAGCCGGCGCGGCGAGATGCTTGAGATCAGCTACGACGACCGCGGTGGCGTGCGCCTGGAGTACAAGATCCCGACCCGCGGGCTGATCGGCTTCCGCAACGCCATGCTCACCCTGACCGCGGGGAACGGCATCATGGGCTCTCTGCTGCTGGGCTACCGCCCCTGGGCGGGCGACCTCTCGAGCGTTCGCAACGGCGCCCTCACGGCGTCTGAGGCGGGCACCGCCGTGGCCTACGGTCTGGCGAATGCGCAGGAGCGCGGCACGACCTTCATCGAGGCCGGCGAGCAGGTCTACGAGGGCATGGTCGTCGGCGTGCAGAAACGCACCGACGACATCGCGGTGAACGTCTGCAAGGAGAAGAAGAAGACCAACATCCGCAGCTCCACCTCAGACATCTCGGTGCGCCTCACGCCGGCGACCAAGATGAGCCTGGAGCAATGCCTCGACTTCCTGGAGGATGACGAACTGCTCGAGGTGACCCCGAAGAAGGTGCGCCTGCGCAAGAAGTGGCTCTCAGAAGCCGATCGCGCGCGCGCCCGACGGGGACTGGTCAGATAACGATCGAGGGGGACGCCCGTAGGCGCCCCCCTCGATCGCTTGAAGTGGATCAGGGGTAGCTGATCTTTCCCCGAACGTCGATGAGGTCACCCTGGGCGATATAGCGTCCCTGGGTCGCATCAAACTTGATCAACTGCTCCTGGGTGATCGTGTAGTGGTCCGCTGAGCTGTTCTTGGCCACCACGCTCTTGGCCAGGAACGGGTTGTCCGCCTCGCTGAAGTTGTTGAGCGCCGCGACCAGCGACTTGCGCGTGGGGTTGTCGCCCGACTTCTTGAGGACGTCGACCATGGTGAACGCGACGGCCATGCCGTAGAGGTTGAACGAGTCCTCGACCTTGCCCTCGGGGTAGTACTTGGACAGCACCGTCTTGTAGAGGGACACGCCACTGTCTGAAGCGTTGGCCGGGTCCAGGGGATCCTTGAGGTAGTTGACGCTGAGGATCCCATCAACCGCTGCGGCCGACTTCGTCGCCGCCTGTGCCGCCTTGACATACGGCACCGGCGCGGCCACCGAGTTGAGGTAGATGGTCGGGTGCCAGCCGAAGGCGGCTGCCGTGGCGACGCTCTTGATCGCCGGGCTGGGCGTTTCGAAGACCATCAGGGTGTCGGCTCCCGACGCCTTGAGCGTGCCGATCTGGGACTTCACGTCCGGAGCACCGACCTCGTTGCTCTGGGTGGCCACGATGATCGATGACGCCTTGTCGCCGAGGCCCTTCTTCAGGCCCGCGAGGTAGTCCTGGCCGTAGTCGTCATTCTGGTAGATCACCGCCACCTTGGGGGTCGGCGAGAGCTTCAGCAGCGCCTTGGCGTAGATCAGGGCCTCACCCTGGTAGGTGGGCTGCCAGCCGAACGTATATGGGTACTTATCCTTCTGCGCTGAGAACTGGGTCGCGCCAGTGGCCACAAAGACCTGCGGAACCTTCTTGGTGTTGAGATAGGGCTCAACGGAGAGCTGGGCCTGCGTTCCGAGGCCGCCAAACATGGCGAAAGCGGGGTCGGAGCCCTCGACCAGCTGCTTGGTCAACGGGACGGTCTGGGCCGGGTTGTAGCCGTCGTCGAGGTAGTTGTACTTGATCTTTCGACCATTGATGCCGCCGTTGTCGTTGACGTACTGGAAGTACGCGTTGCTGGCCTTGGCGATGGTGCCGTAGGCCGCTGCCGGCCCGCTCAGCGCGATGGTCCCGCCGAGGGTTATCTGACTGGCCGTCACCCCGACGTCGCTCGCGGTCTTGGCCGCCGGGCCGCTGCTGGTTGTGCCACCGCACGCGGCCACGCTGACAGCCGCGAGGACCAACACGATCCTGCTTAGAACTGAACTACTTCTCACTGAACGGACACCTCCACTGTGGCTACTACGCGACCGGGATACCCGCCCACGGCGAAATGGTTAAAGGTCAGGGTTCCGATTGTGACCTAAAGCGGCCCGGCCTGCTTGGCCTCCTGTGCAGCCAGTGCGGCCTTTGCCCCTCCCCCACCCAGGCGCAGCCGGGCCCGGAAATAAGCGGTTCGCACCAGCCCGGCCACCCCCTGGCGGGCAACGAGCATCACCACCAGCAGCAGGATTCCCTGGGTGACCGTCGGCGCGGCGTTGGCCACCTGCTTGTTGATCGCGCCCAGGGCCTGCTGGGCGAGGATGGGCAGGAAAACCACGAAAAACCCGCCGATGACGGCGCCCTCCAGCGTACCGAGACCCCCCAGGACGGCGCCGACGAGCAACCCGATCGACAACTGGAACGGGTAGGCGTCCGCGCTGACGAACCCGGTCGCGATCCCGTACAGGGCCCCTGCGACCCCGGCGAGCGCCGCGGAGAGCGCGAAGGCCAGGGTTTTGTAGCTGGCGAGGTTGATGCCGAAGGAGACCGCCGCGAGGTCGCCGTCACGGATCGCCCGGAAGGCGCGTCCGGTACGCCCGCGGAGGATGTTCCATGCCAGGAAGAACAGCACCGCGGTTATTGCCAGGCAGATCATGTAAAAGAACTGGTCGTCGGTGAGCAGATCGGTGGTGGACGTCACCGGCGGCAGGATGATCCCCTTGACGCCCCCGGTGAGCGGCTCCAGGGCATGACTCTTGAGGATCGTCGGGGCTGCCACCGCGAGGGCGAAGGTGGCCAGGGCTAGATATATCCCCTCCAGCCGCAGCGCAGGGATACCAACCCCGAAACCCAGTGCCCCGCAGACCGCGGCGGCGATCGGGATCGAGGCCAGGTAGTTGATGCCCAACTTGGTCTGGACGATCGCGCTGGCATAGGCGCCGATGGCGATGAAGGCGCCGTGTCCCAGCGTGATCTGGCCGGTGTACCCGGTCAGGACGTTCAACCCGAGGATGGCGATAGCGAAGACCAGGGCGTAGGAGACCTCCAGCGTCTGGAAGCCGGGAAGCAGGAATGGAAGGGCGATGGCCGCCGCCGCAACAACCAGCCCGACGACCAGGAGATCGATGCGCGCCCGGATCCTCGCCAGCATCAGACGCGCCTGGTGTGCGCGTGGCCGAAGAGACCCGTGGGCCGCACCACCAGCATGACCACGATCAGCGCCAGGGCGACTGCCAGGCGCAGGTCCTGCAGCCCCGGGATATAGGCTCCGACCAGGGCCAGCAGAACACCCAGGAGGAGTCCGCCGACGACCGCCCCGAGCGGGCTCTCGATACCACCCAGCACAGCGGCGGCGAAGGCGTAGATGACGACCTGCTGCATCATGTTCGGCTCGAGGAAGAGCCCCGGCGCGAGCAGGATGCCCGAGACCGCGCCAACGCCTGAGGCCAGCCCCCATCCAATTGCCAACATTCCGCCAACGCTCACGCCGAGCAGGCGGGCCGAGTCGGGGTACAGCGATGCGGTCCGCATCGCCAGCCCCAGTTTTGTGCGATTGAAGAGCAGGTAGATCAGACCCAGGACGAGGATGCTGACGCCGATCACACCCACGTCCTGGATGCTGATGAAAACGCCCGCGATGACCACCGGCGTCTGCGGGAACGGCGTCGGGAACGCGCGCGGCACATAACCGAAGAGGAACCCTGCCATGCCATTGACAATCGACAGCAACGCCAGGGTGACGATGACCACGCTGAGCTGCGGCCCCCGTTCGAACGGCCGGACGATGAAGCGCTCAATCGCCGCCGCACCCACCATTGCGATTCCCACCGCGAGGACGAAGGCGATCGGGTAGGGCACCTTGAGGGAAACCATCAGGGTGTAGGCAATGAAAGTCGCGAACATCGCGAACTCACCCTGGGCGAAATTGACCAGCCCCATGGCGCTGTAAATCAGCACCAGGGCCAGCGCGAGGCTGGCATAGGCGCCACCGGCGGCCAGCCCCGAGACAACCTGCTGCAGGAAGAAGGTCACCGTCAGTAGCCCAGGTACGAGCGGCGGATCGACTCGTCGCCGGCCAACTTGGCGGCATCGCCTTGCGCCGCGACCCTGCCCGTCTCCAGCAGGTAGGCGCGGTGGGCGATCTTCAGCGCCAGGTTGGCGTTCTGTTCCACCAACAGGACGGCGACCCCGTCGGCCTGGTTGATCGAGCTGATTATCTCGAAGATCCCCTTCACCACCAGCGGTGCGAGCCCCAATGAGGGTTCATCCAGGAGCAACAGCTTGGGCCTGGCCATCAACGCACGGGCGATGGCGAGCATCTGCTGCTCGCCTCCGCTGAGGGTCCCCGCGGTCTGGTTGCGCCGCTCGCTGAGGATTGGAAACTGCCCGAAGACGACCTCATAGTCCTTCTTGACCTGCTCGCCGTCACGACGAGTGTAGGCGCCCATCCTGAGGTTGTCCCAGACCGAGAGTTGCACCAGCGTGCCCCTCCCTTCCGGAACGTGCCCGATGCCCCGGCGGGCCGCCTCCTGGGCCTGGACCCCCTTCAGCGAGCGGCCGTCGAAATTGACATCCCCACCCCTCGTCACGGTTCCGGATATGGCCCTCAGGGTTGTTGTTTTGCCTGCGCCGTTGGCGCCAAGGAGAGCGACGATCTCACCCTGCTCAACGGAGAGCGTGACCCCGTGGAGAGCCTTGATCGGGCCATACTCGGCGGTCACATCCCTGAGCTCAAGCAGCGCCACTTTCCGCTCCCAGGTAGGCCTCGATGACGGCAGGGTCGGCCTGGACCACAGCCGGTGTACCCATGGCGATGCGCCGGCCAAAGTTCAGGACCACGACCTGGTCAGAGACGCCCATGACCAGGTTCATGTGATGCTCAACCAGAAGCAGCGTCACGCCGTAGTCGTCGTGAATCTTGCGGATCAGCTGTCCAAGTTCGGCGACCTCTTCATGGTTCAGGCCGCCGGCAGGCTCATCCAACAGCAGGAGCCGCGGCCGGGAGACGAGGGCTCGCGCCAATTCAACCCGCTTGAGGCTCCCGAAGGGCAACCCCGCGACCGGACGGCCCGCGATCGCCGCCAGACCAACCTCATCCAGTGCTTCCATCGCCGCCTGGCGCGCCTCCCGCTCCGACCTCCTCGCCGCCGGCAGCTGCAGTGCAGACGCCATCCACGGGGCCCGGACGTTCACGTGGTTACCCACCAGGACGTTGTCCAGCGCGGTCATGGTTCGAAAGAGTTCGACGTTCTGGAAGGTGCGCGCGACACCCAACCTCACGATGTCGTGAGGGGGCGTGTGGAGCAGGCTCCGCCCATCGAATTTGACGTCGCCTGCAGTTGGGCGATAGAAGCGCGTGACGACGTTGAAGAGAGTCGTCTTGCCGGCGCCGTTCGGCCCGATGAGGCCCATGATCTCGCCCTCTGCAATTCCAAACGAGGCGTCCTGTATGGCGACTATGCCGCCGAAGCGCACCGTCACGTTCTCGACTGACAAAAGCTCCTTGGCAGGGCGGGGGCTTTCGGTCGGCGGCGGCGCGGAGGTCACCGCGGCATCGTACTGCGCGGAGCCCCGTCCAGCCACGCGAGGATGGCGCCGGCACTTGCGTCGGGCGCCTCGAAGTTGGGATTGTGGCCCACGTTCTCCATGAACCTCATGGTCCACGACGGCTGCAGCTCGGCCAGGCGGTGGGCCGCCGAGGGAAGCACGACCGGGTCCTGCTCACCGTGGATCACCAGCGTGGGTACCCCAATCGTTCGGATCATCGCCTCGAGCTTCTCCGGGCCACGGAAGTGATCGCGAAACCAACGCCACCCCTGCATGTAGCCAACGTACGCGCCCGGAATCCGCATCCTGGCTGCCTCCGCGGCGACGTGCGCGGCGACAAAGTCGCTCGGGAGCCTATCGCCATCCACACAGGTCCGACGGAAGGTCTCGTGGACCATGGTGTGCGCGCCACGCAGCCCAACCAACCCCCGACCTATCCCCCCCGCCAGGGAGGGCGCTGAGGAGAGGACGTCCAGGACTCTCGCCGGCAGCCCGGGCGCGGGGCTGCGGGTGGGCGGAAACGCGGGGTCAAACAGCACCGCGTGGTGGACCAGGTCCGGGCGCGCGGCGCTGACCATCATGGTGATGAGGCCCCCCATCGAGTGACCGACGAGAAGCGCCGGGGCGCCACCAACCTCGGTGATGAAGCGGATCACCAGCTCGCTCTGGTCGTCCAGCCCGGCCCCTCTCCCCGCCAGGGGTGATTCACCAAAGCCAGGCAGGTCAAGCGCGATCACGTGAAACCGTGAGATGAGGCGCGGCGCGAGCAGCATCCAGTTGATACCGGCACCACCGATCCCGTGGACCAGCAACGCGGGCGGCAGACCCTCGCCGCCGTAGTCGCGGTAGACCAGCGGTCCCGAGAGGTAGGCGGAGTGGACCGCGCCCGGCATCTGCACCGGCGAAGCGTACTTAAACAAAAAGCTGTCCGCCCGGTTGGGCGGACAGCTTCAGGCTCCTGGCGGAACCAGGTGGTGCTCTATTTGCGCCTCTGGGCCTGGTTGAGACGCGCGTCGACAAGGCTCTGGAGGCTCTCCATCTCCCTCGTCACCGCGGTCAGCTGCAGTCGGATCTTGGCCGCCTGCCGCGTGGCCCGGTCAGCTGTGGCCTTGGGGTCCCTCCCCACCGAAGACTCGGCGGCGAGCTCGTCCAGGACCTTCAGCTCCGCGGATAGACGCTCATGGTCAGGCACCAGCAACTCAAGCCTGCGCCTGAGCGTGGCCACCTGGCCGGGCACGAGGACTTCGTCCACGCGTAGAACAGCCATCCGCCCGGCGACCTAGTAGCTGCGGCGCGGCTGCTGTGCGAAGCAGTCGCTGCAGTACACGGGCCTGCCAGATGTGGGCTGGAAGGGGACCTGGGTCTCCTTGCCACAGTTGGAGCAGATCACGTCGAACATCTCGCGCGAACGGCCGCCGCCGCCGCCGCCACCACCACCACCGCCACCGCCCTGGCCACGGCGAATTGCCCTGCAGTCAGGGCAGCGGCCGGGGTCATTGGTGAGCCCGCGAGAGGCGTAAAACTCCTGCTCGCCGCTGGTGAAGGTGAAATTCTGGCCGCAGTCGCGACAGGTAAGGGTCCGGTCCGAGAAACTCAACGTGGGTACCTCTTATAGGTTTGCGGTCCTTCGAATGAGGGACCATTGATGGCTGTTCGCCGGGGGTACGCGCCTGAAGGCGCGATCAATTCACCGGCGAGGGTGGAAGCACAGAACTCCTGTACTCCGATTCGGTCTTGCAATCTGGTCTCCTGTCCTTGAGGTCTGTAGGGCTCGTCGACCGAACGACCACCGGCCGCTGGCCGGGCTCAAGGAACGTTGGAGACGTGGGCAAGCTTCATGCCTGCTCATCGACAGCATAGCAGGGATATTAGAAGCGCCGTCGGCACGCCCTAGGTGAACGTGGCGATGGACTCCTTAGCGGGGCCCTTGAGGACCTCACCGCTGATCACATCGAACCGGCTGCCGTGGCAGGGACAGGTCACAACCTTGCCGTCGAGGGCCCCGTCTGCAAGGGAGCACCCGCGGTGAGGGCAGGTGTCCTGGAAGGCGCACAGGGTCCCGTCGACATTGGCCACTGCGACCCGGGCGCCATCAACGTCAACCGCCTTGATGGCGCCGGGTGCGACGTCCCCGGCGGCGGCCTTCGCCCGCCTGCCCGCGGCGGCTGGAGCGTCGGGCATGGAGGTGGTGCTTGGTGGCGCGGTCATACCCCGTCGCGCCGCGTAGGACACCGCGTAGGCCGCCGATCGCGCGTGGAGGATCGGGTCGGCGGGGAGCTCTATGCCGTCGACAACACTCGTCGGATCGAAAATCAGGGAATCGCACGCCTCCGCCGGCTCCGCCGCCGTGACCTCGAGTCTGCCGGCGAGGACTGTCTCCCGGTCATCCGGCCAGGCGCTGGTGGGGTCGGTGAGGCTGTCGGACGGCGCGGCCACGACGAAGACCAGCCCGAAAGCCGCCGCTCCCTGGGTCAGGCTTGCCCGGAGTTCGTCCTGGAGATACTCGCGGCCCCCACTCCGCGCCTCGTCGGAGCTGATCTTGGCCTCACCCAGCTCGGGTTCCCAGCGATAGCGAACCCAGGTCGCCTGGCCGGAGCTGCTCACCAGCCGGAACGCGTGTATCCCGTTGTAACGCACCCGCAGGTAACTGGCGGGAAGGTCGGTAGCCATCGCGGCGCCGAGAGCGGCCTGGGTCTCGGGGTGCTGCTCAAGGTAAGCGCCGATCCTCGCGAGGTCGGGTTGACGGGTTTGGGGATCAGGGCGTGTGACCAGCAGGAAATCCATGAAGCTCTCGGGATCCCGTGCGAAAAACACTGGCAGGGTGAGGGCCACCATGTCAGCGTGCGCGTCTCCCGGCAGCCGGAATTTCACTGCCATGCCCCGACCATCGCTGCGCGCATAGTCGGGATAGGCGGGTATCCCGCTGCCGTTTGAAAATCGCACCGTGGCCGGTATCGCGCCCCCCTGGAAGTGGGCGGCGCGGGTCAGTTGTGCACCCGCCGATGTCGCCCTGAATGTCGCCGCACAGCAGCTGCCCTTGGCGTGGGCGGCCCGGTGCCCGGCGTGCTCGCCATGCACCGTGTGCAGGGTCGCGACGAGGCGGTTACCGAGGCCGGCCGGGAGATCCATTGGTAGTTAGAGGCGCGGTGCCATTGCTGGCCCGGTTCCTCTTTCCCCTTTCAAACCGTGCGTGCGGTTCTCCCGCACACGGCTTACCGATGGCCTTCGAGACGGAGGTACGTGGGGCCAGAAGCACCATCCTCCCGCCAGCTCCGGGGAGGTCATCCCCATCGCGTAGTCGGCGGGCCGATGGGTCTCTGACAACCACTTGGCTTCCATCCCTAGCTGGCTTTGGAGTTCTCGCGCGTGGTCCGTGGGCTTATGCCCATGGGGGGAGTTGGGTCGAACTGTTTCAACCATGCCCTGACGCTTACCTCCGTGGTCAGCACGACCAAAGTCGGGGTCCTTCCCTACGGGCACGTTGTCATGCGTGCCCATCATCGGTACTACGACCCCGTCGGACTCCCGCTGCGCTCCCCTCGTTTTCACCATCGGCTTATGCGAGAGGTCTTTGCTGACCAGGCTGCGCAGACGGGTCTCTCCTGTTCCGTACCACTCCGTGCACACGTTCCGCTCCCCATACCCCGGAGGGACCCTGCAGGCGATCCCGGATTGGACCTGCCGGACGTGGCCTTCGCCGTGACATGATCGGCTCGGCTCCCCCGTTGTAAATCTGACGAGGCTGCAGGATTCGCTATAACGCTGCGGACCGCGTGCTTGCTCCCTCCAAAGAGGCTTTTGACGCCCCGCTCGGCCGGGAAGCTCTCGCCGCCCGACTGGGGCCTGCTACCAGGGACTCCGGTGTCTCCCCGGACGGGACTCTCACCCGTTGGACTGATACAGCTTTCAGGACGCACCATG